>JBFMEZ010000001.1:0-54520 GCA_040753215.1 Microcaldota archaeon
AGGGAAGGGGCGAGGATGCGGGCGCTGATGGCGATTCCGATGTTGCGGACCCTGGGGCGGATGGGGAAGCTGTGGAAGAGGCGGATGCTGAAACACCTGGTGAGGATGCGGGCGATGCGGAGGCAGAGGCAACCGAAACCGCGGATGCCGATGCGGACGCGGGCTGCTCGCCGAGTACTATTTACGAATGGATAGAGAACCCGATGCCCGATTTTGGCGGCAGCAGGCAGATGGAAGTGCTCCGCTACGAGACCACGGAATGGGCCGGGAGCGAATGCGAAACCACATCAACCGGAAGGACTCTTGCGGGGATAGATTATACGTTTACGCCGCCGATTGAAACCTCTGCCGAAAGCCTCCGGAATGTTGTGGGGCAGGGGGCCATCACGCCGCTTTTTGACCCGGACCAGAAGGTTCTTTCCTTCGATATCGCAGGGGGCTGCCTGGAAACCGCAAAGATTGTGGCCGGGGATGTGCTTAGCCCTTCCAACAGGGTTCTTGCTGCTGGCATATACATAATCTCATTTGTGTTCGCAGCAGGGGAGGACAGGGGCGGAACGATTGTGGAGTGGGTGGATTACGAGATTCTCGACAGGGATTACAACCTGGTGGGAAACCCGAGGGTTGATGAAGCGGTGCTATTTCCAGTGCCGGATGGCAGGAAGCTTATGCCCACCGGAGTGGACACTGCGGTCCCATCGGCGCGCACCGATGTGCTGGAGGCGGCAGGCGGCAGGATATGCGACGGCGAGGGGAGAACCAGGACAACCGACGGGCTGCCTTTCGTATTCCATATGGATGTCCATACGGACCCGGCCGATTCGGCTGAAAAGTTGTGGAAGCTTTCGCTTAATCCGCCATAGTTATATGGTTATGTAGGTGCATCTCGCGAGCAGCCAGACCACCAGTGCCCAGATTGCAAGGAAAAGGAGGGCCGTGAAAAACGCCCGCAACCAGGGGTCCCATTTATTCTTCTCCTCTTCTTTGTGCCCGGCTTTCATGTGCGCCCTCTTTATCCTCTCGCCTTTTTCCTGCTTCTCCTTTTCTCTCTTGAAAATCAATACCGCGGCTGCCGCCCCGAGAACCAGTATTATCACGGTCCAGCGCAAATCCGGGAAAATGCATCTTTTGATTACGAATTCAGGCTTCACGAATAAAGTGAGGTGGCCCTTCCCCACGAGCCTCCCGTTTTCATAGATTAAAACAGGAATCCTGTAAACTCCCGGCTCCATGTCGCGCGGGATTGAAACAACAAAACTCAGGAAGCCGCTTTCCTGGCTGTATAAAATCTCCGGAATATTAACAAGGCGGATGAGGTTTCCGTAGGGTCCACCGAATTCCACGCTGAGGTTGTACGCGTATGCGCTCCCGTTCCCTATGTTTGTGAGCGTGAGGTTTGCTGCCTTTTCTTCGCCGCGCAGGAGTTCCATTGTGATGTTTTCAACTGAAATAAGCGGCTTGTTTATTGTGAGGTAAATGTTTGCGGAGGTGGAGAGGAGAAGGGTGGAGTTGGCCTCCTTTCTTCCCACGCACTGCAGCAGGCCCTCGGTGCTTCCGGAATAATCAAGGATTGTTGTGGGGGGCATATCTACGGTTATGGTCCCGCGGATCGTCCCTCCTGCAGGTATGGAATCCGATTCCAGCTCTATTGTTGTGTACTCTTCGAAATCCGCTCTCACAAAACAGTAAACACCCGTAAGCCCGCTCAGGGAATAGAGGGAGAAGTTCGCGCTCCCTTCCAGCGGATAATCGATTGTTATGCGTATGTTCTCGGGCCTTATTTCAAACTGTTCGTATGCAGGGGGGATGGGAGGCTGGCCCACGTGCGGAGCTCCCGGGCCTCCGAACGGGCCGGGGGGAGGGGGCGGAGCGGTGGCCACCGAGAAAACGACGCTGTCGTAGCCCACGTTGCCCGCAGTATCGTTTGCATAAAGGGTGAGGGTATGTACACCATCAGGGACGTCCAGTATGTAGGAGATTGTGCAGTCCGGCAGCACAACTGTTGTGGAATCAAGGATGTACCAGCAGGAGTCCACCGGGCCCTGGTAGGTGGTTATGGTGTAGACGAGGGGGATGGAGGCGGTTGTGTAGGTGATGGGCTCGGGGGAGATTATATTTACAACCGGGGGAAACAGGCCGGGCCCTATCCCATTGATGTGGATGTAGTAGGGGCCCGTGTAGGAGCCCAGGGAGAGGACCACCGAATCGTTTAGGGAAGTGATTGCGGTATCCGTAGTGGTGAGGGTGCTTCCCTCCATGAGGCCCACTACCAGGTAGTTTACGTCGGGGATTATGGATGCGCCCGTATCGTCAAGCGCATCGGTCACTGTTACATTCACCAGGTTTCCGGTCTGTGTGTAATTTACCGTGTAGTTTCCTACGAGCCAGCCGTTCAGCTCCAGGAGCTTCACCCTGGTTGCTGCGGACATGTCTGGCGTATTTGAGATGAAAACAAACGGGATGGAGGGATACCAGGCCCTGAAGCTGGAGATTTCCAATTGGAGATAGACGCAGTTGTTCGGGGGGACGTAGGTTATCTGGACCGGGAAATGCGTAATCTCCATGTAATCGCCGGGGTTTGTTCCGTCCGCATACATGAGGGATACGTATTTGTTCTGCAGTTCTGCCGCAGTCATTGCGCATATGCGGAGGAGCGCATCAGGGTTCTCAAGGGAATTATCCTTGTAGGAGTAGGAACCATTGTAGGTTATGCTGCCCACTGTGATCTGGTCATCGTAAACCAGGTTCGTGATTGCGGAATCGTTTGCCCTCACTATGTAAACCTGGTATTGCGTAAAGGAGAGGGGAAGGAGAAGGAGCAGAAGTATGAGCTTCCGCATTTATGGCACCACCAGTTTCTTTGTGATTGCATAAACCTGGTACAGCCAATCATAGATTTGGAGAACATACCTGTTCTTGTTTATTAATTCCTTGCTGTTCACCCATCCGGGATCCGCGCATGTCCAGTCCCCCACAAGGAGCGGATAATCGGAAGTGAGGGTATTGTTGTACGCGAAAGTGAGCGGCGAGCCGCTGCAGGTGGAGGAGGTGTAGCCGTTTATTACTATGGAATAGTTCCCTACGTATGCATCCACCCCCTCAGAAGAATAAACGGTGTAGAGGAGGTTGCAGGTGGGGACCGCGGTGAACTGCACATGGCCTGTTCCATTTCCGTATGCGATTCCGGTTGAGTAGCTCTTCACTCCGCGCAGCGTTCCGGAATTGTTCCACACCTGCGTGGGTACGAATGGGTTGAGGCCGTTCGTTTCAACAATCCTGTAGCATGCATTCGCAACGTAATTCCCGTTGGAATCGTTTATGTATAACGTAATATTATATGGCCTTCCCCAGTAAGGAAAGATGTCTGTGTAATTCTCATCTATCCATACATGGAGGTAGTAGGCGGGCGATACCGTAACGGTTGTGGTTGCAATGTTGTTCTCGTTGCATTCTGCAATCGTATTGTTTGCATCTGCCATTGCGGTGAATGTGTATACGCCGCTTAAGCCCGTGGCGTTGAATGTGTAATTTCTTGTGGTGGAGGCGCTTGGGTTCAGGTTTTCGGTAATTATCCAGGAGGTGCGCACATCATAGCCTCCCGGGCCCGAGATGTTGAGGGTGAGGTTGAAATCCGTGGTTACTCCTACATTCCCATTATTGGTTATGGTGATGGTGATGTTGCTGCCCTGGCCGTAGGTTATGCTGCCCGGGCTCGCGGATATTCCCGTGCTGAGGTCCGAGCCTATGCAGATCGGGAAGCCCAGCCCATTTACCACTGCATAGCGGTTGTATACCGCCTGGTCTGAGGTCGGGCTGCCGAGCGCAAGGAGCGCAGGAAGGTCCGCGGTGGAATTGACTATCCTTGCATCCGAGCAGTTCCTTCCATAATCATCCGAGCATAAAGCCATGAGGATGCTCCTTCCCGTGGAGGAGTTGAGGCCCCATTCGGAGTCGCCTGGGGAGCGGGAGATGCTTCCCAAATCCGTTTCAAAAGTTATTGTGCCTATGTTCGCGGTTACAAGCCCCGTTCCCTGGCTGAAGGAGAGGGCGGAGAGGGTGTAGCCGCCCATGAGCCAGCCATCCGAATAGTTGAGAAGAACAAAGCCCGGGGAAGAGCCGTCCGCGCTATCCGAGAAGAGGGCATGGACCCTCCCGGGGAAGGCGGAAACGAATACTATTGGGGTTCTTGTGAAATCCCTGAATTGGGAGAATGCGAATGCGTCCACGGGAGTATAATAGCAGGGGCCGGAGCCTATTGAAGTGTAGACGAGTGTATCTGTTGAGCCTGTGGTGAGGTTTTTGCTCACGGCCACATATGCCGGGGTGCCGCTCACGTTTGCAGAATAAACTGCAGCCACATATTTCTGCCCCACGTTGCAGAGGCGCATGCCGAAATCAGGGTTTGTTCCGAATGTATCAACATACACCTTGTAGGCTGCGGAAGCCGTAACGTTCTGCGTCGCGTTGTTTATATCAACTATCTGTGCGCTCTGGGAAAAGGAAAGGGCAAAAAGCAACAGGAGCGCGAGCAGCCTTTTCATCATTACACCGTCGATATTGACTTTCCAATGTTGGAAAGCACAAGATTGATGTTCTGTAGAGCAGAACCTATTAAAGCGTTCGTATAATCGTCCATGTCCATTTCTGAAGAGGATGGGGGCTCAAGCACGGAATCCACAGTAAAGGTGAGGTTTGCGACATTCGAATCGTTGTAGTATACGAAAAGGGTGAGGTTTGCGTTGTTGTTGTAGCGGGTTGGGATGAGGATGAAGGTCTCATTGGAATAGAAGGGGCCGGTGTTGTTGTAGAGGTCCTTGTCCGGCTGGGCGGGGACGAATATTATGTGGCCATCGGTTTCCTGTATTGAGAGGTTGGCTGCGACCGGAGTGCCTGCATCCAATACAGTAATATTAAGGTAATTGGGGGCGCCTGCCTTCAGGGTTGGGAGCGCGCTCACCTCCCCCGTTGTGTTTACGGTTACGGATGCGTTCCTCATCTTCCTCGCATATATCCATCTGGTCGCGGTGCTGGCAAGGGAATTCATGTTCTGGACCGAGGATTTTACCTGGCTTCCGTATGCTGCATCCACCAATGAGGTGCGGTAGGTGGGGTCCAGCGCATTGTACATCGCGATGGAGAGGTTCTGCCTGCAGTACACGGGGCTGAGCACTTCCACATATGCAATGTAGCCGTAGGAGTCCGGGAGGTTGTAGCGGGTGGGGGAGAGGGCGAACACCGCATTTCCGCTGGAGTTGGTGGTCATGAAGCCCTGGGCTGAATAGATTCTCCCGGGGTAGAGGTTGGGGTAAAGGATGCTGCGGCCGTTCTCCTCTATTACGCGGAGGGTTGCGCCCTGGATGGGGCTGGCCGAGCCGATGTAGGTCACGAGGAATTGCACATCGTAGGGGACTCCGGTTTTCGGGAAGGCCGTGGTCTGGGTTCCGTCTATCCATACGGTGATGTTGCAGTCCCCCGGGTACACGTAGAAATAGTAGGTTTCGTTGATTGGAACCATGTACTCAAAATCAAAATAGGAGCCGTTGAAGCCGGGCTGGTTTTGTATGATTGTAATGAAGAGAGGTTCTTCATTGGTACCGTTTGAGAATTTCAGCACGGCCATGGATACGTTGGGAAGAAGCGTTATGTACGGGCATGGGAGTATTGTGGTGCCCAGCGTGCAGTTCATGGTAAGCGCAGGAAGAAAAGTATAGAATGGGCTGTCTATGAAAAGGCTGAAATTGAGGCCCGCAAAGACGCTGAAATTTGAGAACATTCCGCCAGTATCGAAATCCGCAAGCACCGGGCTGTAGATGTCTGAAAGGTTCGGCTTAGAAGGCAGCCTGGTGACAACCATGGAGATGCCCCGGAAGGTGCCGTTTGGATAGTTTGTGTAGATGTCAACCCCGCCCACGTCTTCGTATGAGATGGGGAAGGCAGGGTTTGCGGAATTGTTCTGCATCCAGCCGACTATGCCTGCCCAGTACTCCGTGGTTGCGTTTGAGGTGAGGTTGATTTCGGTTACGTTGCCGCCCTCTGTGGTGTAATTTCCTGCGCCGGGCATGGAGGTGATAAATAAGAATAGGAGCACCGGCAGGAGCGCCTTTTTCATGGGCAAAATAGGGAAGTGAGGTTTATAAACGCTACTTTTCCTCCACGTCTATTTTTTCTTCTTGGGGGCTTCTTCCGCGGCTGCCTCCTTTTCTTTCTTTTTCTTCCTGTAATACCAGAACAGTATGAGCAACAGCAGTAGCAGCAGGAGCAGTATCCACCACGGGAACCCTTCTATCTTTACGGGGGCGGATGCTTCCTTTTCCAGGAAAGCCTCCCTTGCGCCGTAGGTTGCGGTTACGTTCATGGCTGTTTTATCCGCCTTCTCCATTGGGAGCTGGATTACTCCGCTGAGCGCGATGATTTCGGTCCTTCCCGCGCTTATGTTGCGGACCTGCTCCTCCTCATAGAATGTGAAACCCTCATCGTTCACATAAGAAACTGAGAGGCGATAGAATGCATCCTCAGTTCCATTGTTGCGCACGCGGACGGTCAGCCTGTCTTCCAGCGGGGAGTAGGAAGCGTCCGGGAGAGAAAGGCTGCTGCGGTCCACGAAGGAGATTCTTCCAACGTCCATGTATTTTATGAAGCCCTTGTCAAAGGAATACCTGGACAGCCCGTAGTAGGTGGTGTCGTTTATGCTAAGCTGGCCCTCCCCCGGGTTGGGGAACGGGTAGCGCATCCCTTTTTTCTCGCCCCTTTTTATTACGTAGGACTGCTCATCTCCGATTGTTCCTATTTGGTTGCCGTCAAGAAGAACCGCGATGCTTGATTTTACGTATGCGGGGGCATTTCCTTTGTTTGTGTATACTAGTTCAAATGCGCCAAGGGCAGGGTTGTAAGATGCTTCATCAAGGGAAACGTCTGCATGAGGAGAGGGGAGGGGGAACATGCTGAGCGGGCCGGGCTCTCCGCCCGCGCCAGTTGCCTGGCCGAATTTGACGAACACGTTCAGTTTTTTCTCTTCAAAATTGCTGTTTATCCTCTTCATCATGTCATACACTGCATCCAGATGCGCGTTCCCTATCAGGGTCCCGACCACTATCTGCCCGCTGCTTACTTCACTGAATAGATAACCATATGTACTGCCCGGGATTACATCAGAAACAAGAACGGCTGGAAAATCGCCTTCATTTATCGACTCTTCAAGCACCGAGCCATCGGTAAAAAGGACATCCCTTATTTCGGGGCGCAAGGCAAAATATTTATCCAGCATCGCTATGTTGTCCTCGTATTTGTCGCCGTTATTTATTGTTTCGGCGGTTAAGCCAAGGCCGTTTATGGCTACCGGCACCTCGTCATCAAGGGTTCCATACAAAAGAATGGAATCAGGGCGGTTCTGGCCGAGGAAAGAAGAAACTTCACTAATGCTGCTCTTATTTGCAAAAATGAGGTAGGAGCCGGTGTGTTTTGCATATGCAACCGCAGAAACGACATTGTAGCCGTAAACCGGGTCTGACAGGATGAAGCTGCGCGAGCCGGAGCGCCCGGCAAGTTCGAGGTTCATGTCTGTGCCTGTTGAAGAAACCACTTCCACGGCATTTCCGTTCGCCTCCAGGCCTTCCTTAAGGCCGGCGATTACCTGCCTGTTCGGCGATTCGACCAGCAGAATGCTGCCCTGCCGCCCGACCTGGGCCACCGTGATGAACGGGCTGGAGCCGGGGTAGACCAGGTAAAAATCCTCGCCCTTCGCATTCGCATAAAAAAGTGCAGAAGAAACGTCTGACGGGTCCTGCGAATTCACGACCACAAAAGGATAGGAAATGGCCAGCAATAGGCATGCAAGCAGCAGTCTCTTGGCCCCCATGGCGGCTATTTTTCTGAAAAGGAATATAAAACTTCTGGATTTCATGGCGGAAAAATGCACTGGAAATGCAAAAATGAAAAAGAAAAAAGAAGGGATCTCTCCCTTCAGGTCAGCTCTGCGTAGAAGTAGTAGAGCTCGGTCGCGCCCGCGGTCTCCGTGGTCGGTACCATGAGCTGGTATGCTCCGGTGCCGCCAACAGCGAATGTGTTGGTTGAGGACATGTTCACGCAGAACGCGAAGTTGGATTCGCCCGCCCCTCCGTCATCCACGGCGCAGGTCTGCCAAACGCCGGAGTTCGTGGAGTTTTTCGTGAACACTCCGGTCGTGCTCAGGGCACCCACGGGGTTTATGCTTATGCTACAGGAAGTATCCGTGAAAGTGCTCGTCGCACTGTCGGTGTCTCCCGTCGCAAAGCTCCATGCGGTGTCTATGCCCGCCCTCACCGCCGCAGTTGCACTGGCCCATGGGAAGTTGCTCGCCGTGGATGCGCAAACCTCTCCGCCATTGGACATGCTCCAGCTCCATGTGTAGAGCGGTATGGTTGTGGTGCCCTTCTGGAGGGTAAGGCTGCCCGTCACGTTCCCGTAGAACCCTGCCCACTTCTCAGTGGACTCGTTTGCCGTCAGGTTGACGTCGGTAACGTTGCCGCCTTCCGTCAGGTAGTTGGCGTTACCGGTCAAACCGCCGTACTTAGCCGTTGATCCGTTGACCCCGGTGGTGTTTGACATAGCAAACACGCCGCCGAAGAGCAACGCAAATGCGGCCAGCATCAATCCTTTTTTCATTCATTCACCTCAAATTTATTTTGTGCCACTACACGTATATAACATTTATAAGGGTATTCCCGGCTCTCCGAACGCGCACACACGCGGGTTGAGAGGGGTGTTGGAAATTCTAGAAAAGCAGGTGGAGGAAGTAAGAATTATTGCACTTGGAGAGGTTTTAAATCCTGGGTGTAAAAAATGAAGCGTGAAAAGGGTTTTGCTCCTCTTGTGCGTGCTTGCGCTCTCCTTTGCCTACACAGACCCTCCAATCGCTGAGGTGATGGGCCACAACCTGGACCCCGCGTTCCTGGACTCGCTCATGAACAGGACCCCGGAAGGGATAGTGTTAGGGCCGGAGGAGGGGGAGAATGCAGTTTATTTCAATGCAACCCTGATAGGAGTATTCCCTTCTGTGGACGACAGGATTCCCGCGGACCCCAGCCCATATTCCCACAAAATCCTCTGGACCTGGGGCGAGAACTACACCTGGTACATAATAAGGGACGACCTTGAGGCAACCGTGGGGAACTCAACCTGTGAATTCGATGGGGTTACGCTTGCAATAGATATGGAAAAGACCGAGTATTTCTTTGCGATAAGGGTGAACAACCAGACCGCCGCAACCTATGATAATCCCCCATCCGAAATAGGCGCGTTCGATTTCCCGCTTTCCCCTGCGCAGCTTGAGGGAATAAACGCAACGGAAAGGATGGAGGTGCGGCTTGAGTATGCCGGTTCATACACATACACTGCTGCCAGGGTATGCAGCAGCGAGCCGGTTGAGCTGCAGGTGCTGATAGAGGTGGGCGGCCATTCCGAGCTCTACTATTATGTGGAAAACGGAAACGTGATATTCTTCACTGCGCGGCCTGTGCTTGGGGAGCAGTGGTTCAGGAACAACCATTTTGACAATTTAATTTTCAGCAAGAGAAAGTTCTACAAAAGCGAAATATTTCTGGATGGAAATGAAAGCGGGGAGGCGAGAATCTACAATTTCAGCATCTATACAGATTCGCTTGGGACGATGTTCATAAATTCAAGCAGGGAGAACAATTATACGGATTCAACGCTGGAGGAATACGGGTTAATCTATACTCCGGTTCCGCTTATCCATGAGAATGAAACCTTCAGGTACCTGTATGAAGAGAATTACACGTATGAAGGGGCGGGATACCATAATCTCACTATTGTTGTTACGGACCACTTTCTGCACAATTACACTTACAACAGGACCTTGCTGAGCAGGGCTCTGAGCGAAGCAGAGGCAAGGGAGGAAGATGCCTCCGCAGTTGTGAATAACCAGACTGTTTATTATGCGAGGCCGGAATATGCCGCCCCGCCGCAACTGCTCAACCAGGTACTTCTTCCTTCGAGCGCGCTGGCGATAATATTCATAGTGGTTGCGGTAAGCGCCTGGTGGGGGGCTTCAAGGGCAAGGGGCATGGATTAGCGGAAGGGAGGCAGGATAAAATATATAAATGCTGCCGTCATAACCAACAACGGAGATAGAATGGCAAGAGAGGAAACGGTACAGGCTCTCTTTTACATAGAGCCCAAAACGCAGCACAACCGGGTGCAGCACATAGGCTGCCGCCTTGTGCTGACCGAAAAAATGATTCATGCCGGATTTAAGAAAGGATGGGTGTTCAACCTTCCAGATGGGCGTGTGGAGGTGCTGATAGAGGGGAACAGGAAGGACATTGAGACTTTCTATAGTGAAGTAAAAGAAAACCTTGTCAGATGGCTGGAGGAGAAGACGGATAATAAAGAGAGATTGAGGCAGATGATCGGTAACCCGGGAATAGCTGTTTCCACCCTGGAATTAAAAAGTGGGCTTCTTGTTTTGGATGTGGGACTTTTCAGCCATTCCCTAGAGATGAACCAGCTGGAGAAGGGCGTTGATGTTTATTATAATCTGATGCAAGCGATTAGGGAAAATTCAAAGGCTTACGGCAAGCTCGAAAATACAATTGAAGGGCTGAACAGACTTTTGGATGAGAGGGTCAAATAAGTGGGCATATGCAAGAAGAAAGCCGGACAGTCGCCGCGTTGGATAGAATTGCCACGGCACTAGAAAGGCTCGTAAATGCGGTTGAAGAATTAAGGACTGAAAGGACATGATCAGAGCTTCATCTTCCTCACGGTTACGCCTGCTTCCCCCAATAGTTTCAATGCGCTCTCGTGCAGGGGATAGTCCGCGTTGTAGACAACTTCCTTCACGCCTGCATTGATTATCATCTTTGTGCAGTAGAGGCACGGGCAGAAAGTGGAATAGAGGGTGGAGTCCTTCACGCTTATCCCGTGGTAGGCGGCCTGCACGATTGCGTTCTCCTCCCCGTGGGAGCAGAAGCACTCATCAAGCTTTGCGCCGCTCTCCGCGAAATTGTTGCAGCGCGGGCATCCCCCCTCATTGCAGTTCTTCGTTCCGCGGGGGGTTCCATTATACCCCGTAGAGATTATTCTTTTATCCCGCACAATAACCGCTGCCACTTTTCGTTTTATGCAGTTGCTGCGGGAGGCGACCTGCCTCGCGATTGCCATGAAATAGTCGTCCCAGGATGGGCGGTCGGAGCGGAATTCCTTGGAGAGCTGGGAGAGGAGCAGGTCCCACTTATCATGGAGTTCTGGAACTTCCGCATCGTTCTCTATTTTCCTGTCCGCCATGCGGATTGTTTCCCCGAGGTTCTGGCCCTCCTTCTTCATCTCCGCTTCCTCTATCACCTGGAACGCCTCGAAGGTCTGGGGGTCGCTCTCCCTTCCCCGCGCCTTCATCCTTGCGAAGCGGATTTCAGGAGAAGCGTATACGTGGACGAGCACGAAATTCCTGAGCTTCTTCAGCTCTTTCACTTCTCCGGGGTTGCGGATGGAATCCACTATGTAATTCCGGTCCTTCTCCATCTTATGGACTGCGCGCTGTGCGAGGATGCCCTGCCCGAAGCGTGCGCGCAAATCATTCCCCTTCGCAATCATGGACTCGCGGGTGATTTCCGCATTTTCCTCTGCCAATTCTTCCCGGATGAAATCCGATAATGAGAGATAATAGAAGCCGCGCTTCTTCAGGTATTCCGCGCTTATTCCCTTCCCGCCGCAGTTCTCGCCCGTGAGACCGATTATTAGAGACATGAATACGACCCCGGGAAGAATTAGCGCTGTGCATTTTAAAAAGCGGACGGCGGGAAACGGAAAACTGGGAACTCACACCGTGAAGCTGCCCTTTCGTTTCCCTGTTTTCCCAGGGCTTCACGGTGTGACCGGAAACTTGCGGCTACCGGGGCTCGAACCCGGGTCGCCAGATTGGGAATCTGGAATCCTGCCACTAGACTATAGCCGCTCTCCTTTTTGCTTTCTGCAGTTGGGTATCCTTGCTTCGCAAGGAAGCAAAAATGAGCCCAAAAACCTCAAGCAAATAGGGATAGTGTGGGAATATCGCACGGAATCTTTTTTATGGCTTTCCTGCAATGCAAATAACATACGTAAGGAAGATCCATAAGGAGAACTGAACGAAGAAACGAAGCATGATATCCAGATTGCGAGAAAACAAATAAAGGAAGGCAGGGGCCTAACAACCAAACAACTTCTCACCGAACTAGGAATATGATTGCTGGAACTCCGCTCCGCGAATCTTTTTATTCTCAAATGCGAAATGCATTCGTGGAAATCTATTTCAGGCATCCTGCGATAAGGAGGCACCAGGATGCGCTCATCCGGGATGCGAACGAGGCAATAGAAGGGAGGAAACTTCTCCTTGCGAACGCGCCGGTGGGGCTGGGGAAGACGGATGCGGTGCTCGCGCCCGCAGTCACCTATGCGCTGAAGCACGGGAAGACGGTGTTCTTTCTCACCCCCAAAATTTCGCAGCATAAGATTGCGCTTTCGGTTGTGCGGGGGATGCGGGAGAAGTACGGGCTGGATTTGCGCGCGGTGGACCTGATAGGGAGGAGGTACGCATGCGTGGACCCGGTGCTCTCGGATTTGGACCAGGAGGGTTTCTACCAGTCCTGCGAGCGGCGGAGGAAGAAGGAGGAGTGCCTGTTCTATGGGAATTCGAAAGGGTACGGGAAATTGGGGGAGGCGAAGGCGGATTTGCTTTTCAGGAAAATCAGCGAGAAGGCGGGGCCCTGCCCGTCGCATGAGGAGCTGCTAGCGCTGGGGAGGGAGTGCGAGGCGTGCCCGTATGAGTGGCTCATGAGGCTGGCGGGGAATGCTGATGTAATAATTGCGGACTATTTCCACCTTATGCTCCCGCAGATAAGGGACCTGCTTCTGCTTAAGACGCGGAAGAAGCTGGAAGATTCTATAGTGATTGTGGATGAGGCGCACAATCTTGCGAAGAGGGTGAGGGACCACCTTTCTTCTTCCACGAATAATTTTTACCTTGGAAAACTGGATAAGGAGATGCGGGCGCTCGGGCTGAAAACCAGTCTGGAAAGCGCGTTTGTGAGATGGGCGGGAGGAGAGCTGGGGGATGCGCGGGAGAAGCTGGTGGGGCGGGATGGCTTTTTTGCGGTGCTTGGGGAGCTTGAGGGGACGCCGGAGGAACTGGTTGATGTATTTTCGGAGCTTGGCTTCCAGTTCGTGGAGCGCACGGGAAGGAAGAGCCACGCGCTACGCTTCGCGAAATTCCTGGAGAGGTGGAATGAGAAGGACAGGAGGGAGACGGCAAGGATTCTGAGGAAGACGTCGCGGGGATACTTGCTCTCCAAAAAATTCCTGGACCCGAGCGTTTCCACTTCCAAACTGAACGAAGCGCATTCCGCGGTTTTGATGAGCGGGACCCTCCTGCCGCTGGAGATGCACAGGGATGTGCTTGGGCTGGAGCATGTGAGATGCGTGTTGAAGAGTTATCCCTCGCCTTTCCCTGAGAAGAACAGGATGAATATCCTTTTGGAGGGATTTACTACGCGGTATTCGAAGCGGAGCGCGGATGAGTATTTGAGGATGGCAAGGATGATTGACAGGATTGCGGCGGAAACCCCGGGAGGGGCGGCGGTATTCTTTCCGTCTTATAATGTATTGCAGGGAGTCGTGCCGCTCATGAGAAGCGGAAGGATGCTCGTGCAGAAGGAGAGGATGAGGCCCTCGGAGGTCGGGGCGATGCTCAGGGATTTCGCGAAGGGAGGGGTTCTGTGCGCGGTCCAGGGAGGGAGCGCCGCGGAGGGGATAGACCTGTGCAACGGGGAAATAAAATGCGCCGTGGTTGTAGGGGTTGCGCTGGAGGAGATGAGCATGGAGGTCGAGGCGCTCATAGAATACTATGATGAAAAATTTGGAAGGGGGTGGGATTACGGGTATCTGTATCCCGGCGTGATACGCGCAGTGCAGGCGGCAGGAAGGGCGATAAGGAAGGAGGAGGACAGGGCGGTTGTCGTGTATATGGATGAGAGGTTCAGGTGGAAGAATTACAGGGGACTGTTGCCGGATGAGAGGTATGCGGTGGCTGAGGACCCGGTTCCTTATATGCGGAAATTCTGGCAGGAAAAGAAAACTAATTTTAATGAGTAGGTGAAAAAGGCAGGCATGCGGACATTAGTTATACTGCTATTGCTGCTTTCTTTCTCCTTCGCCGCATGCGGGGGGGAGGTGGAGATGGGCCTGCCGGCCGTGAGCGGCGGGGAAGGGCTCCTCGTGAACATGGTGATGAAGAGCGTGCCCGGGGAAGGAATGGAATACGTCGGCGCGGAGCCGTCCGTTGGTACCGCGACGCAGGAATCCCTCTCGACCGCGGCGGATGTTGCAAGGGAGCTCGCGCAGGGAGGGTACGACTGCGACCTGCTCTTGAGGGTGGACGAGGCGGACAGCCCGGGGGGCGTGGAGGGCCCTTCCGCCGGTGCCGCGTTTGCGGTGATGGCATACTCGCTTTTCACGGGGGAGGGGATGAGGGAGGATGCGGCCATCACCGGCGCAATCTCGGATGGCGGACTGGTGCTGCCGGTCGGCGGGCTGTACGAGAAGGCGCTGAGCGCGAAGATTGCGGGCATGCGGCATTTTGTGACGCCCATCCAGAGCGTGGAGGAGAAGCTGATGCTGCGCGCAATCACCGGCATAAACATACATGAGGTGGAAGATGCGCATGAGGCGGTGGAATTCTTCCTTGAGGATAAGGTGCCCCCGGAGAGGCCCCTTGAGCTGGAGGTGGAGCCGCTGGGGAACCTCACCCCGTACGAAGGCGCGCGGGTGCCCGGGATGGAAAGCATAGTGCGCACCCTCATAGGGGAGGAGAGGGCCGTGATAAGCGGCATAGAAGACAATGCGGTGCGCGGATATTTCGGGGGGAAGGCGGTGCAGCACGAGCAGTTGTACGGGCTGGGGTATGATTACGCTGCGGCGAACGGCGCCTTCCTCACGCAGATTTCCGCGTCCGCAATCGCCGAGGTCAGCAGGCCGGACATAGAGGCGAAGAAGATGGAGGTGCAGGAATGCCTGGGCGCCCTGCAAAAGCCGGCCATCACCATCGGGAATTACGAATGGCTGATGGGCGGGGAGGCGCGCGAGATGCGTGCGCGCAGGAATTACGGGAAATACTCGGGCCTGGAACCGGAAACGAAGGACGAGGAGTACCTGCTCGTGTACCAGATGGGCTACAGCAAGGCCTGGTGCGATGCGGCCGCGGCGATGTATGCAACCGGAAGCGCCGGGGGGGCCGCCATTGATGAGGCGGAGCTGGAGGGGATTGCGGAAGGGCTGCTGAACTATACGGACGACTATGGCGAATGGCAGGAGTACGCGGATACCGGGAAGCAGCTTTACGAAGAAGGAATGTACGCGGGCGCTGTGTACGAGCTTATGTTTGCAAGGAGCATGGTTGAGGGGGACGAAGCGCTGGAGGAGGGGGTTACCGGAGCCGATTATGCGCTGCTGGCTGAAAATGAGAGCGCCAGCGCATGGGGGATGGTGTTCAGGGCGCATTCGCTGTACCTGATGCAGCAGGGCGAGAACGAGGACGCATACAGGATGATTGTCTTTGCAAGGAACATGGACGGTGTGGCTGCGGAAGTCGGCGCAGTGAATGCAACCGCAGCCGGAAGCGATACGGAAACCGGAAACCGGCAACTGGAAACAGAAAATCTATGCATGCCTGCATTCTTTTTGCTTGTTGTTGCATTTGTTGCAGTTTGCGAAAAATAATAAAAAATGTAAGGTAGAGATATGGGCGGCGATCGTGGATGGCTAAACTCACGCCCCGTGACATAGGCGCGCTTATAGAAGTGAGGAAGAGGATTGCCGAGCTTAATTATAAGAAGGGCCGCCTGACGGGCTCCGGGAACCCAAGGGAACTGAAGGAGGTTGAGGACGAGCTGGGCCGCCTCGGGGAGAGGAAGGCTGCGCTTGAGAAGAAAGCCGAAGGGATAGAGATATTCATCCCCTCCCAGAAGAGGCTGGACGAGCTGCAGGCGAAGATATCCGGGCATGATGAGGAGGATGTGGCCGCGGCGATGAGGGCGAAGGAAGGTGAGCTGTACGGGATGCTCAGGGAGAAGGGCGCGATACTGAAAAGGAACATGGAGGCGCGCAACGAGATAGGGAAGCTCGTCATAATCGTGCAGACCGTTTATCCCGCGCTGCGCGCGAAGGTTGCGGATGCGGTGAAGGAGGGCAGGGCCCCGGAGATGGAAGTGGCGGAGCTTGCCGGCAAGGAAGGGAAGATCGTTGCGTCCCTCAACAGGATGGGGATAAGCTGCCGGGTGAGGGAGGGGAAGATTGCGCCTTCGGAAGAGGCGTGGAACGAGGCGAAAGTGCTGCTGAACAACGTCCACATATGGATTCCGCGGGAGAACCTTGACAGGTTCGTGCAGAACGAGGCGGAGATGGAGCTGGTGGGGATAAAGCTGCAGGTGAAGAACGCCGAGAAGCAGGTGAAGGCGTTCGATGAAGCGGAGATGAAGGCATTCGAAGGCCTGCAGGCGAAGTATATAGACCTGCTGAAAGTGAGGAAGGACATTACTGATGTTTATGAGAAGGAGTTCGCGGGGCTAGAGCTGTCTTGAAACGTAGGGGCCGTCCCGCCTGTAGCCGCGCGAGAAGTAGTAGGGCTTTACTCCGGTTCCGCTTATCACAACCATCTTTCTGCATGAGAAGTCTTCTCCCGCAATCCTTTCCGCTTCCCTGAGCAGGAGGGTTCCGAAATTCCTGTGCTGGGCGTTGCCCTCTTTCCCAAGCGGAGTTTCGGAGCCGTAAACGTGCAGCTCGCGGATGAGGGCGGTTTTCCCTGTTATCTCTTTCCTGAACGGGTTCCCCGGGATGCGGAGCCGGGCGAAGCCGATGAGCTTGTCGCTGAATTCGTATGAAAGGAAGAACTCCTCTCCGCCGCTTGCCTCGTATTCCATGCTCTTCAGCTCCGCCTCTTCCGCAGGGAAGAGGGCTTCTTTTATTTCGCGGGCGCGCATCTCTTTCTGCGGAATACATTCCTTCCTTATTTCGCGCTCGACCAGCTCGCGCAGGTTGCTCTTCTCCACGCCGGCCCCTATGAGTGGCAGGGGGATGTCGCGCTGGATGCGCATCACGCGCACATATGGCGGGATGTATTTGTAGGCCTGCGAGATTACGCGGGCGGCCTTTTCCGAAGAGTACGGCTCGTATTCCCCGCGCTTCCAGATTTCATATAGTTTTGTCCCGGGAATCACCAGCGTGGGGTATATCTTGAGCATGTCCGGCCTGAAGCGGGGGTCCGAGAAGAGCATTTTGAACATCCGGATGTCCTTTCTCTCATCCGAGCCCGGAAGGCCCGGCATCATGTGGTAGCAGACCTTGAATGCGGAATCCTTGAGGAGGGCGGTCGCGACCTCCACATCCTTCACTGCGTGGCCGCGGTTAATCGTCCTGTAAATCCTGTCATCGGGATGCTGGACCCCGAGCTCCACCCTCGTGGCACCGTATCCCAGCATCTCGTCTATTTCCCTCTTCCCGCACATATCGGGGCGGGTTTCCAGCGTGAAGCCGACTACGCGGCTGTGTGCATTTTCGTTGAGCCTTTTGGCTGCGGGGAGGGAGGGGGATTTCCTCCCGTTAAATGCGTCGTACACGCTTTTTACGAAAGGGCGCTTGTAGGATTCCGGCATGGACAGGAAGGTGCCGCCCATGAGTATGAGCTCGCATTTGCCTGTGGGGTGGCCTGTCTCGCGGAAATGGCGGAGGCGGGTGCGCACCTGGACCGCTGGGTCGAAGCCCGACTGGCGCGCGCGGAGCGCCGCCGGCTCCTCTCCTGTGTAGCTCCTGGGCGCTTTCCCCGTAAAAGGGCAGTAGATGCAGGACCACCTGCAGGAGCCCTCGGGGCGCACCATCACCGCAACCGGCGTAACTCCGGAAAGGGTGCGCATCGGGCGCTTTTTCAGGACAGAAAGAAGTTCGCGCGTGAGCTTCCCCTTCGGGAAAGAGGAGAGGATTTCGGAATTCCTCGGGAAGGAGGCGAGGGGGAATCTGCGGGCCGCTTCCATCTTTATCCTTTCCAGGTCCCTCCTGCCGGAAAGCAGCTCTGAGATTATGTATCCAACAGCACCGCGCATCCCGCTTACCTACCAGAGGCCGGAGATTATGCCAACCAGCGCATAAACAGGGACTTCAAAGACCGGGAAGAGCAGCGCCCCGTTTATCGTTGCCTTGTAATCGGAAAGGACGTCCGGGACCGCGCGCACGGTTATCCCCGATTCCTCCCGCACCGCGGGGGCGTTTGCGGACTGGACGATTATGGTGGGGCGGTATTCCTCCTCCTCAAAGCCCGCGACCTCGTAGAGTATGGTCTTGCTCCCTCCCCCTGCCACATAGACGGTTTTGGTGAAGGACCATTTGGGCACTCCTGCCGCGGAGACCTGGAAAAGGTCCCCGGCGGCCCCCTTGTTGTTTATCGTCACCTCGAAGACCGCGGGCTGGCCGAGCCCGACCCTCCTCGCGTCCGGCCGCACCCCCATGTCCATCACATCGTTGCTTATTTCAATTTCCGCTATGAAGGAGACGTTCCCCAGCTGCTCCGCATCGTCCTCGTCCCTTACCGTTATTGGAATGGAGTACCTTCCTTCCGGGGCATCCCTTGCGGAAGTGATTGTGACCTGCAGGGGCCTTCCGTACAGGAGGCTGTTGCGGAAGCTCCACCCTTCCGGGACATAATCCACGGTCGCGAGGTCGTAGTTCCCGCCGATTCCGTGTATCCCCCCGGTATAGACTTCATTATGTATGGTGATGGGCATCGTCTGCCCCGGCCCGATTGTCCCCAAAAATATGCGGTCACCGCCCCTTATCTCCTGGGTGAGCGGCTCCAGCATCTGGGCCGGGAATACAAGGGCAACAAGAAGAACTGACAGAAGCAATGCTCTCATGGGATTGTTATTTTACTATTATAGTTAAAACACTTGCGAAACCGCTCAATGCTCAATCCGGAAAGAATCAAACCTCTTCTCCGCGCCCTTTTCAAATCCGAGGACATCTATCTTTTCGACACGGCGCATGGCGTCATTCACGCTTATCCTCTCCAGAAATTCACGGTAGGCCTTTTCCGTATCGCTCTCGCAGAGGATTTCCACATCCCCGCCAGGGAGGTTTTTCACCCAGCCGCGGAGCCCGAGCTCCCGCGCGGCGGACTGCACGAGCCAGCGGTAATTCACGCCCTGCACGTCCCCGTGGACGAGGAGGTGCGCGCGGAGCATCCGGCTCACACCTCTACCGAAATCCCGCTCTCGCCTATCTCCACCGGGAAGCGCTGCATGAGGTGCGTCCTACCCTTCATCTTCACGACCTCTATGCGCCTCTGCCTCTTTTCCTTCGCATACACGTAATCGAGGCGTATCCAGCCGTCCACGAGGTTCTCTATGCCGTAGGGGGTGCGCGGCCTCTCGCCCTCCGCCGCCGGCTCCTCCTCTGCAACGATCAGGGTTGTGGTTTTCCATTTCCGCAGGTTCTGTATTACTTCGAGGAAGCCCTTCTTGCGCGCATCCTGGTCCGGGAAGAGGAGGGCGATTGGCATTATGGAATCGATCACGAGCCGCTCGACCCCCATCGTGTCTATTATCTCCCCCACGGCGGACCTCTGGCTCAGGAACTGGTCCACTTCGTAGGGCGGGTAGTCGAGGAAGATGAGCTGCTTGGAATTCTCGAGCCCGGCGAGGTCCCATCCCTTGTAGTCCATGTGCCTGTAGGTGGATTCGCGGCTTTCCTCTATAACGACATAAAGGCCTGGCTCGCTGTAGAGTTTTGCGCCCTTTACCAGGAACTGGAGCGCGAGGGTGCTGCGGCCGGAGCCGGTCGGCCCGCTCACAAGCGTTATGGAACCCGGCGGAAGGCCCCCGCCGAGAAGCTTGTCCAGGCCCGGAATGCCGGTCTTCACGAGTTCGCTGCTGTTTTTCATGCTCATCCGGCCCCCTTCTTTTCCATCAGCTTTTCCCCCATCCTCATCCTCTGCTCGAGGCTTTTTTTATACCTTTCCTTCTCTTCTAGGGAGGCGACCTTCTCCATTATGTACTTCCTGTAGTCGTGGGTTGTCGCCCCTATGAACATGAGGAGCTCGTGCAGCTCCGGGACGGAAAGGGCGAACTCCTCCGGCCTGAGCACCTCGACCGAGAAGGGGCTGTGCTGCGCACAGAGGCGCGCGAGAGAGAGCAGGTCCTTTGTGAGCACCTTTATCTCCACTGTTGTGGAGAAAATCCCTTCCCTTTCCATCGGCTCGTCTATCTCGCCGCTGGCGTACAGGACCCCCTGCTCCCGCAGGACCTTCTGCACGAAGCCGACCCCGAGCTTCTGGAGCGCGTCCTTCGGGGTGCCGTGCAGATCGAAGTAGAGCAGGGCGAGGACGCCGCCGTCCTTTACCGTCTTGTCTATGAGCCTGCCTATGTCTTTCTCCTGCATGAATATCAGTGACTATAGAGTGAATAAAAAAGAATAAGAAAGGTAGGGATTATCCCATCGCCGCGAGGCACTGCTCCCTCTCGTCCCCGGTGTAGGTATAGCAGATTGCCGAGGGGTCCTGCATAATATTGCTGAAGTCGCAAATCTCTCCGGGTGTCGCGAACTTTTCGTCCCCGAAGGCCTCCGGGAAGCACTCGTATGAGACCGGGGGCTGCGCGTAGTCCAGGGTCGTGGTTTCGACGCTGCCGGGCTCTGACTCGGTGCCCCCCTCCTCTCCAGTTTCGGTTATGTCGAAGGACAGCCAGTCGCAGTTCTCCAGCCCGGTGCCTCCTGCTCCGGAAACGGTGAAGTACATCATCTTCTTTGCGCCCACCGGCTTTATCACTTCTGTGAATTGCTGGGCCCCTCCCTCCACGACAGTTTCCCCGGTTATCATTATCTTCTCGCCCAGGACGTACATGTCGAAGGTTCCTGGAAGGTCTCCACCATAGGTGACGGTGCAGTGGACCGGCGTGCCCATCGCGATGAGGGCCTCCATGCTCCATGCGCCGAGGTCGAGCGGGCCTCCGCCCGTTGCCCCTCCTGTTGCGGCACCGGCCCCTGCTCCAGCCGCCGCTCCCGCGCCTGCGCCGGTTTCAGCGCCCGCTGCTGCACCTGCGCCTGCCGCGGCTCCTTCTGCGGGCGCCCCTGTTGGCGCGCCTCCGGACGGCGCCCCGCCCTGCGGCGCTCCTGCCTGCTGCTGCGCACAGCCGAATAATAAAATAGCCGCAAGCAATATCGCGAATATGTATTTCATCTTTTCACCGTGCGGAAAATCAACGGGAAAATATAAAAGAGGTGCGCTCAGCCGGCTCTCCATGCGTCCCATGCGGGCCTTGAAGTCCCGTCGCCGCGGAGCAGGCCCATGCTGTTGAAGGGCTCAACCGTATCCTGGCCGTATAGGAAGCTCCAGACTGCAAGTTTCATGTCTAAGCCGCTGGTTAGGTCAAAAAACCTAGTTACAAATTCCGCCTGCTCATCCTCGCTGCTTTCCCAGCCCGCGGGGCTGGCTGCGCTGTGCCAGCCAATTTCCGTGAATGCGATTGGCTTGTCCGTATGGGTTGGGATTTCGGAATAGTAATCGGATGGGATTTCGGATGGATTTTTGTAAATCAAATCCGGGTAGGTGGTGAATGCGATTAAATCGGATTTGGGGAAGCGGGAGAGGAGTTCCCATTGCGCATCTGCGGGATTATTTTCTCCTCCGAATAATCCTCCGTCCAGGCCCTTCATTTTTTCCAATTGGAAGACGGTGAAGATTTTTGTGTTGGGGGAGACGGCCTTTACCGCATCGTATGTTTCATCGTATAGGGAAACGAATGAATCGAAATCGGAAGGGGATTTTTCGTAGAGGATATTTACTTCTATTCCAAGGCCCAGGTATTCCGGCTTATATTCTTCCGCGAAGGCTACTGCCGCATCCTTGTATGCCCGCCTGTTTGCTTCATCTAGCGGCCTCACAAGCTGGCCGGCGGACTGGGTGAAGAACTGTGCTTCTATTACCGGAACGTAATTGTATTGGGAAGAGAGGGAAGCGATTACTACGGGACCGCCGCCCTGTGTATTTGAAAGCTCGTTCCAGTCGCCTGCCCACATGACCGCATCTCCGGCTTCCTGCGCCTTTGAGAAGAAATCGGTGAAATCCGAAGAACTGAAGCTCCTGGGGGAAAGTGAGACGCCTTTGAGGAATTGGGGCGCGGGTGGAGAGATAGTGGACGGGGTTTGGGTGCCTCCGCCGGATGATGGCTGGGAGCCGGGTGCCGGTTGCTGTGTGCCGGATGCGCCATTCTGGGAACCGGAAACCGGGGGCTGGGAACCGGGTTGCTGCGTGCAGCCGAAAAGGAGGAGGGTGGCCAGGAATAATGCTAGTATGGATTTCATCTTTACACCGGGAGATAAGATGGGAAAATCCGTTTATAAGGATTCCGCCCGGGCGGAAATTTTTGCCTCATTTTTTCCGCTGAGACGGAATTGCCAGCACCTGCATCGCCGATTTATTTATGTTTTCTACCATTATCCATCAAATGTTAACGTTTTGTTTATGTTTAGTGGATAATGGTAAGAAATATAAATACATATTATCCATTAGATACATATGAAGACCAAATGGGATGTCCTGTTCGCATTGTTTGAACTGAAGAAAGGCGGGCTGGCGGAGATAGCAAGGAAAAGCGGCGCCCATCCTTCGGCCGCATGGCAGCGGCTAGAGGCACTTATGAAAGACGGAATGGCCGTCAGGAAAGATGGCGTTTATGAGCCAAACAAAGGCAATGCTAAAACCTGGGAAGCATTTGAGATAATGAAATTCTGCATGGGCAGGAGGATTAACTACAACCTTATGCTCAGGGAGGAGTTTGCGAAAGTAATAGCGGTTGCATCGGCAAAAGGCGAGTTCGTGCTCGGGGACCTCAAAGGGATGAACGTGAAGACTGCCCGCAAGTACCTCTCCTGCCTATCAAGGATAAACCTGCTGCTGGTCCTTTCCAAGAAGCCGCTTAGGATGAAGCTCGTATCGGACCCGGTGTTTGCGCACGTGCTGGCATTTTTCGGGATGGAAACGGGGGACCAAACCGAACGCCCAGAGCAGCGATTGGGCAAAGAGAGCGGGCGTTCGGTTTGCAGGAAACTGGAAACTGGAAAGCGGGCGGAGAAACGGGTATCCGCAGAATACGGAGAGATAGAAAGCCTGCTTGCGGAGATAAGGCGGCACAGGCGGGATTTGCCACTCGCCGATTTCGAGGAGGAGCAGAAGATAGAATTCACTTCGGCCTCCACGCAGCTGGAGGGGAACACCTTTACGCTGGAGGAATCCAAGGAGCTCATATTGCACGACATAGTGCCGCCTGACAAGAAATTGAAGGAGGCGAACGAGGTGAAGAATTACTTCTCCGCGGTGAATCATCTGCTTGCGCATCTTTCCGAGCCCATGAGCATAGACTACATCCTGGATTTGCACAGGATGGTGGTTTTCAACCTCGGGGTGCGCGAGGGGATAAGGGCGGTGAATGTTTCCATAAAGGGAAACCCCTTTTATAAGGTGGCGCACTTCTCGGAAATATTGCCCAAGCTGCAGGGGCTTTGCGAAAAGGTGAATGAGTTCTGCTCGAAGAAGAGGGGCGCGGATGAGACCATAGAGTTTGCGACTTATGTGCATAACGAATTCCAGCACATACATCCGTTTGAGGACGGGAACAGCAGGGTTACGCGGCTGCTCTGGGATTACGTGCTGATGAGAAACGGGTTTCCCCTTATTAACATCTATTCGAATGCGAAGGCGGAGTACCTTTCCCTTACGAAAATGGCGCGGGAAAGGGATGATGGGAAGCTGAATGCCTTTCTTGCGGGCATAATCAAAGATAATCTGTACCGGATGGCGAGGGCCGTGAAGTGATATAACACTTGTCTTATATGACACCGGTGTTAGTTGTGTTAGGTTAGAGCCCTTTCTCGTAAAGGGTGGCTGGCTGCTCGGAGTAACCCCGGGCTCTGAAGTGCGGGGCGTTTTTCGTCCATTCGCTGGTCATGGCGCACATATCCAGCCCTAGGGCAAATGTGGCCTCCTCCGCAATATCCTTGAGCATCCTGCTGACTCCGTGCCTGCGCATCTCCGGAAGCACGCAGTTCCTCGTCATGTAGCCCCTCCTGCCGTCCTGAACCTTCAGTTGCACGCCGACTATGCAGCCCCCGGCTTCTGCCACAAGTGCAAGGTTGCCTGGCTTGGAGAACTGGAGCTCGAGCCTGTCCTTCCTGTCTGTGCCATCGGGGCAGCCCGTGCCCGCCTGCTTCCAGACCTCAAGCACCCGCTCGTAGTCCTCTGTGGTATATTGCCTTGCCGTAATGGCTGGATCATACTCCTTTTTCTGTACGCCCTGCTCCCTTTGCTTGAGGAAGTAAATCATCGGATTGTATTTCGGGTCCATCGAGTAGCCGCATGCCTTCAGGAACCCTTCCGCATGCTCGTTTCCTG
This sequence comes from Microcaldota archaeon, assembly GCA_040753215.1. GTDB lineage: Archaea > Micrarchaeota > Micrarchaeia > Anstonellales > Bilamarchaeaceae > CAIXOA01. Next base: position 24,455 of record JBFMEZ010000001.1, read on the forward strand.
GGAGAATCAGCCCGAAATTCCAAATTATCCCGAATTCTCTTATCCCGTTCTCGGCTTCCTCCATAAGGGCTTTCCCGATTCCCCTGCGCTGGAGTTCTGGAGAGACCACAACCTGGTTTATCCAGCCGGTTCTCCAGTCGTGGGTCGCGAAGATGGAGCCTGCAATTCGCCCGCCAACCTCTGCTACTAAATAAACCGCATTAGGCTGGGAAATCTGTCTTTCGACGCTTTCCCTGCTTTCCCATCTCTGGGCGTTGTGCGGAACCCTTGTTTCTGTAAAGAGCCCGATTACCCTTTCGTAGTCATCAATCTTGAATTTGCGTATGGCGACCGCCAGGCCGGAGGCTGTCCTGATTTGCTTTGCTCCTGCTTCTGGCTGAATGGTTATCTTTTGCATAAGTATTATTACGATGATAAGTTTTATAAAGTGGCATGTTGTGTAAAATAGTGAAAATCTAACACTAAACCGGAAATAAACATAAGCAGAGGAAAGGATAGTCCAATAATTACTGGATATGTAATAAGCCTTTAGTAGCCGCTGGCTGAAACCCTCGCGTTAGCTAGAGTCTTACACCACGGCTCTATCAAACCCGTCTATTACGGGCAGTCTACTTTAATTTACTATAAGCCTGCTCAAGCAAAGTTATTTAAAGTTACTTAAAGTAATTCTCGCGGTGCTTGGCTTGTCCGGATACACCTATGCGAATCTGCAAAAATGGGTCTTGGAATGGGAAGGCCCGGCCATGGAGTTCAAGTCAGGTGTTTCCAAGGAAGCCGGGCAGACGATATCTGCATTTGCCAACTCATATGGAGGAATGATCGTTTTCGGAGTCGAACCCAGGAAGAAGGAACTCGTGGGGCTGGCTAACCCTGATGAGGAATCCCAGCGAATCAGGCAAATCCTTGACGAATGCAAGCCGAATCCAAAGCCTGAGCAGGAGTTTGTCCGCAACGAGGGCAAAACGTTCATAGTCCTGAAGATTGAGGCTTTTCCATACTCCCAAAGCCCATGCTTTTATCGCGGGCGTTGCTATATCAGGCAGGGGACAACGAACCTAGAACTCTCCGGCCCTGAGCTTGTTGACCTCCTGAAAAGACGCGCTGTTCTGAATTTCGAAGAGTCCAGATGCAGGCTGGCATTGCAGGATCTTGACATGGAAAAGATAAGCTTGCTGCTGAAAAGAAGGGGAGTGAAGGCCGAAGGACTTGCAGATGAAGAACTAAAACCCATTCTTGCCGGGCTGAATGTCGCAAACTATAATGGCGACTTCTTTCTGAAAAATGCGGCAATCCTTTTCTTTGCCAGAGAGCCCCAGCGTTTCCTCTCGAACCTCGAAGCAAGGATTGTGAAGTATAGCGGGACAGAGCCGGAGCTTGGGGCGATAGTGCTGGACAAAAGGCTGTATGGGACCCTGCCAGAACTTATTGAAAACACGCTAAAGCTCATCGCGGAGAATATCGGGAAAACCTACATCCTGGTTGGCCCCAAGCGGGAGGAAGTTCTTGATTATCCCAGAGAATCCCTAAGAGAGGTAATCACCAACGCTTTTGGGCACAGGGACTATTTCGAACCCAAGGAGGTCCTTGCGGAAATTTTCGAAGACAGGCTCCAGATTACAAATCCGGGAGGGCTTCTTCCGGGGCAAAATCTCAGCAATTTTGATAAAACGCCCAGGCACAGGAATCCGATCGTTTACCGCCTGCTCCACGACCTCGGGCTTGGTGAGGGGCTGGGCCTTGGGATACGCCTGATACGGAAACAGTTCAGGCAGGCAAAGCTTCCTGACCCGGAGTTTTTTGAAATCGGAAACGCATTCCAGGTTGTATTCTACAATTCGAGGAGCGCAAAAAAACGCTATCCGGTGGAGTTCGTAAACGTAAGGCAGAAGCAGGCGCTGGCTTACCTCCAGAAGAAGCCGATGATAAAGGCTGCCGAATACGCTAAAATGACGGGTGTATCGCAGCCTACTGCAGTAAAAGACTTGAATGAGCTGGTGAAACAGGGAAAAATCAGGAAGATAGGCAAGTTTAGGGGAGCCTACTATGAACTTATCAAAAAACAGTAAATAACTCTAAATTATAGTATCTTCAAGTAAATTAAAGTAAATGTGCCGGTTGGCAAATTTGCCAATTGGCAGTAAGGAGAATAAAACATAAGCAGAGGAAAGAATAGTCCAATAAAGATTGGATATGGAATAAGCCTTTAGTAGCCGCTGGCTGAAACCCTCGCGTTAGCTAGAGTCTTACACCACGGCCCTATCAAACCCGTCTATTACGGGCGGCCTTGCTTCCTAGTTTTGAGAGCCGCTTCGACCTTAGATGCTTTCAGGTCTTATCGGCGTGGGGCGTAGCTGCCCAGCGATGCATTGACACAACTGGTATACCAGAGGCCCCGGGTCTCCGTTCCTCTCGTACTCAAAGACCCTTCCTCTCAAGAAGCAACACTTCCAGAAGATACTACCGTACTGTCTCGCGACGTACTTTAGGCCGAATCCAGAGCCCTAGGGCTCTGAAACGAGCTTGTTGGAAGAACCAATTTCCCTCAAAAAGGCTGCTTTGGATTTCTCCCTTATGTAAAGGTAATAGAAATCCCTGCCTTTCCTGGTTTTGCGCTCCTCAATCTTGGGCCTGCATTCCACGCCGAATCTCTTCAGCATGGATTTTATCTCAAGTAGAGACTGCAGGTTAGCCTGGCAAAACCCGAGGTTCTGACCGGAAACGCCGTCCGCATCAAAAAACCCGCGAATGTAGAACTTTTGGATTTCTTTCGGCCCATCCAGGATTATCCTGGGGGTGGGCCAGTCTACCTTCCTGCCCATAGGAATATCGAATATCCTTGTGAAATATTCGAAGACAGGACGGTTGCTGAAGGTCAGTTTGGGTATGTAACCCTCCCTCGCAACCAATCGGGGTTTGTTGGATGGGGCAAAGGTGGTCTCGATGAGCTCACTAAGGAACCGTAACCATTTCGTATTCTTTTGGTAATAGCAGACTTCGTATTTTCCGCTATAGTTCAGGGTTCCGTCCCTCAGCGCACCAACGAGGTATGCAACCTGCGGGTTTGGGAGCGGGAGCTTCGCAGAAGCGGCATTGCCGCCGTTCCCAAAACGCACACGGTATTTTCTGAGCGCCTTCTCCAAAGCTTCTTCCGTCGCGATTGAAAGAAGAAAGGAGAGAGGCGGGTACCGTGCGCCGCAAATGTAATTGTAGATTGCATTATGGTGTATTCCAAGCTCAGTTGCCAGCGCGGAAACCGAGAGATTTGGCTTCAGGAGGGAGGAAATTCCTTCCGCATCAGCCATCACTTTCGTTTCCGGCGGGAACCTTTGCGCAATCCGGATTTTTATTGTTGGTTCTCCCGGTATCATAGAGGAATAATTGAAGACGTAAACTATATAAGTTTACCCAGCTCGTGTGGATTCGTGAACCCAGCTCATGTGGGACTTTAATGGATGTACAACCCAACCCTTGGCTGCTCCTACACAGCCAGGATGTCCCAAGCCGACAGCGATGTACCAAGCCGCGGGGTCGATGTGTACTCTCGCCCGCGACGAGCCTGTTACCTCCAGGGTAGCTTGTCTGACAGATTAGAGCCCTACCGATAAGCTTCTAATGTTCGTTAAGCCCGGCTTTCGCCTCTGCATCCCACGCTTTTAGGGATACAGTCAGCCCTGCATTTGTCTTTAACCCTCTACATCCGATTTCTGACCGGACTGAGCAGAGCATTGGGCGCCTTTGTTTCCTTATCGAAGGCGTACCGCCCCAGCCAAACTATCCACCTGATGCTGTTCCCTTGCGGGTAAGCAATAACAGAACGATTAAGTGGTGTTTCACTTTTGCCTCCGCCGCCCCCGGAAGGGCGGCCTCGACGGCTCCCACTTACGCTAGGTAACCGCACCGCTACCACAACAACAGGCTATAGTAAAGCTCCATGGAGTCTTCGTTTCCCTCTGGAAGTCCCCGGCATCTTCACCGGGAAGTGACTTCACCGGGTCCCAGGCAGGGACAGTGGGAGAGGCGTTACGCCATTCATGCATCGGCGGAGAATGCTTCATGCTTAAAGCAGACTCCTAAGCCGCCAATTAAGCGGCGAGGTATTGCGCCAAGGCCATACTCGAATGAGTATTACCGAGGATTTCTCACCACTTAATCAACTAATGGCGCTTGCCAAGAGCAACTCTACCGCGCTCCTAAGGTCATCCTCTTCTCTTATCATAAAAGATGTATGACCTTGTTTACGCTACCTGTCTCCTAAAGAGCTTCTGAGCTCCTCAATAAGAGGGTCAGAGTCTAGGGTCAATGCTCCGAAACCGGAAACTGAAAACTCGGAACACCGATTACCCCCGCTCTTTACCAGCCCTTTTTCCCCTTGAATGGGGTGTTCGGGTACTGGCAGTGAGCAGGCGTCGACCGCCATACTAAGCCTCTCGACTTTGCGGCGATCTGTGTTTTTGGTAAACAGTCGCTCTCCCCTGGTCAGTGCCACCTGCCCGTTCAGCACGGGCAGGCATCCCTTCTTCCTAAGTTACGGGACTAACTTGCCGAATTCCCTTGCCTGGGTTATCCCGACACACCTGAGCCTTTTCAGCTAGGGGCACCTGTATTAGTTCTGGGTACGGGCATGAAAGATCGGAACCGTTTCCTTTTCATGGGCCTCCGGAATCGGCCGGAGATTGCTCCCATTCCAGCCTTTAATCAACTTCTCCTCATGATAAGACTCCATTGATTTATGGCTGTTAAGCAGGGTCTCCCCTGCCCGGCTTATCCCAAGGCGTCAGAAACGGAACTTGCGTTGCCGCGTCTACTTTCATGGGGCGGGAATATTGACCCGCTTCCCTTTCATGCATTCGGAATTGCCTGTGCATTTAGGACCGCCTAACCCTCAGCTGACAAACATGGCTGAGGAATCCGTGCCCTATCAGGTGTCCAGGATTCTCACCTGGATATGCTGCTACTAGCGCCAGGATATTCATGCCAGGGCGGTCTACGGGAACTCACGCCCCCGCTTCTGCCCGCCCCGGCCGCCCCCCTACTCCACGAGCTTTTGGCTCGGGCGGGGTATCGGGACCTGGTTTAGCCCCGTATATTTTCGGAACCTGCACCCTCGGCTGGTCCGCTATTACGCGTTGTTTAAAGGATGGCTGCTTCTAAGCCTACCTTCCAGCTGTCTGAGGATAGAGGCGCCTTTGAGATTTACACTTAACCAGGATTTAGGGCCCTTAACCCCGCGTACGGTCGTTCCCGAAAGGGCTCACGGGCTTACCCCGTGAAACCCGGCTGCCGCCTTCTGCGGAGAGTGTGGATTCGGAGTTTGATAGGGAAGTGACTCCTTTCGGAGCCGCTCTTCCCATTCAGTGCTCTACCCCGCACTCGTCCTCCGGCGACGCTGTCCTGAGGGACATTTCGGAGGGAACCCGCTATTGCCGAGTTCGACTGGACTATCACCCCTACGCCCGGGTCACCCAAGGGGAATATACCACCACTGGTTGCGGGCCTCCACCGGCGGTCAAGCCGGCTTCGCCCTGCCCGGGTGTAGATCACTCGACTTCAGGTCTGGGATGGGTGACTGAACCCCGTTTCCGAGGTCGCCCCTCGTTTCCTGCGGGCACTCGCTTTCGCTTCAGTTTTCGCTTCGCCACGCATCCCAACTCCCTGGCTCTTGCTTCGAGAAGAAAGACAGGACACCGGTTAATCCGCCTCGATCCAACCCTTGCGGGAATTCACTTCGGCGGACCTGGACCCTTCCATGCCCTGCCTGCCTGTCTCCATGTAGTTTCAGGTTCTTTTCACTCCCCTTCCGGGGTCCTTTTCAGCGTTCGCTCGCGCTACTAATCCGCTATCGGTCTGGCGCCACATATTTAGGCTTGGGGGTTGGTCCCCCCATATTCACGCCCTCTATCCGGAGGACGCTACTCTTCATGGATCACTCCCCTCCGCTACGCATACGGGACTGTCACCCGCTGTGGTGCGGCTTTCCAGCCAACTTCTGCTCGAAGAGGGGATGCTCCCCGCCACATCTACCTCGTATTGCTACGAGGAATTCGGCTCGGCCTTGCCGGCGTTCAGTCACCTTACTGACCGGATCCCATTGGCTTCTTTTCCACCCGGTACTAAGATATTTCAATTCCCGGGGTTGCTGTACGCCTCAGTTTCCCGAGGGGTACGCGGCCCGATCCCAGGTTCACGGGTTGCGTGCACCTACCCTGGGCTTATCGCAGCTTACCGCGGGGCTCTGCGGGCACCAGCCTAGCCATCCACTACATGGATTGCAACATATCCAAATTATTATTGGACTATCCTTTCATACTCATGATGGATACGCCCAAACGGCGGCAAGACCAGAGTAGATGAGGCCTTTTCCACCGGTACCGGAAACCTTTCGGAAACCGGAAACGGACTATCCGACCTCCCTTCAGAGAAGGGAAAGTCTAATGCTATTTTTCAACGCGCCATTGCCGAAGCAAGCGGGCGCTCAAAAGAGCACTCCCCCTAACGGAGGTCAAGTATTAACGATAGAGGTATTTATAAAGGTTTTCCCGTTCCGACGGCGAAAAGGCATGCAGTTTGCGGAAAACCGCGAATTACTGCACGAACGCGCGGGAAATGAACGAAACGGGGGGGAGGAAGGTTTTAGGCAGTAATGCCTCAAATGGCTGATGGAGATGCAGAATGCCAAAGTCCAAATCTGTCCGGGAAGGGTACGAAAAGATTGCGAAGGAGTACCATAAGCGGCGGGACAGATACAAAAACACTATTTTGCTGGAAAAATTCCGGAAAAACCTTCCGAAAGGCTCGTGGATTATTGACCTGGGATGCGGTGCGGGGGTCCCTGTTGCAAAATTTCTTGCGGGCAAAGGCTACAAGGTCACCGGGATAGATTTCTCCAAGGAGATGCTCAGGCTGGCGAGAAAAAACGTCCCAAAGGCCAAATTCATAAGGATGGACATGACGAAAATGAGATTCGGGTCAGACTCCTTTGACGGCGCGGTTTCGTTCTATGCCATGATCCATGTTCCGCGGGAGAAGCACGCCGGGATTTATAGGAAACTCCATCGGATACTGAAGCCGGGCGGTATAATTCTTGTAAATGCCGGGGGGTCGGACAGGAATGGGTGGGAGGGCTACGAAAAAGACTACATGGGCGTGCCGATGTTCTGGAGTTTCTACGGGCCGGAGAGAACCTCAAGAATGATAATGGATGCTGGTTTTGAAATATTGTGGAGTAGGATACTGGAACTCGGTGGCGAGAAGCAGTTCTGGGTGCTGGCGAGGAACAGAAAGGGCAGACGAGCATAAGGAGTGCGTTCAAAGCGTTTCGAAGTGAAGTGAAATAACCAATTAGTTAATTTTAATAAATCTTAAAGCAAACGTTTGGTTATTATAAGACATATCCAGGTCTTTTCCCAAAAGATAGCTTTAAAATAACCAATGTTCTAACTTTAATAAATCTTAAAGCAAACGTTTGGTGGTTTTACGGAAAATGCGGCAATATCGGAAATCCTGAGAAAGCAGGGCAAGGCAATCTGCACTTCAAAAGACATAGCTGCAATAGCTCCGAAGGATTATCTTGGCACTATCTCAGGCATGATAAATACGCGATGGATAACTCCGGTAGGAGGTTTTAGGGGGGTTTATTACGTCTCCGACCCCGAGGAGCGGCAACGGCGCTTCTTCAGGATGAACAGCTTCGGCATTCTTATCGCCACCCTTAACCGGGTTCTGGGGGACAACTGGTATTTCGGAAGGATAACGGCGATAAGCCTGTCCGGGCTCATGCACCAGCCGGTTTCGACATATTACGTAATAAACCAAAAGTTCAGCAGGTCGTTCGAGTCAAAGATATTCGGCAAGGTGGTGCTGGTAAAAGCGTCTGCGAAAATGGCCGGCGCATGCGGCATCATAGAAAGGAAATACGGAAATAAGACGTACAGGATTTGCAGCCTTGAGAGGAACATAGCCGATTACATATACCTATATGTACATGGCCATTCCGAAGGAGGTTATGTAACCAACCTGCTCATGAACTATCCACCGGACAAGGCAAAAGTGGAGGATATAATCATAAAGTGCTACCCGAGGAATTCGGCGATAAAAATGAGGTCGTTCTTCAGAAAGGTGGCACTGTGACCAGAAGAATCAATTTTGAAGGCCTACGTGACATCGCGCTCAGGCTCTCGGAGAAGCCGCCGTTTACCGCGGACAACATTTATGTCGACCTTCTCCTGACCGCGACCATAAAGGAAATCCAGGATAATTTTGATTTTGTCCTGAAGGGAGGCACAGCGATAATAAAGGCATGGGGCACTCCCTACAGGTTCAGCAACGACCTTGACTTTTCCTTTTACTATTCCGGATCAAGCCCGAGGAAGCACTACCGCATGTATGAAAAGAAGCTGCTTGAGCTGGTCGGGGCGCTTGGCTTCAAGGCAGCCAACGAGGAAAGCGATAAGCACAGGGAAGGCGGCAGGATATTCATACTCAAGCTCATGGACGGGCCGGGATTCCTGGAAAAAACGGTAAAGCTCTCGATAAGCTCTATGGATGAATGCCCATGTTTCAATCCCACCAAGAAGCAGTTCCAGCCGGTGGTTAAAATCCCGGAAGAAACATTTGGGCTCCTTTATCCGGACCTGCTCCCGGGGCTGAATAACGTGGAAGTGAAAGTGCTGGAAATGGAAGAGCTTTGTGCAGAAAAGATAAGGGCTCTTGCGACAAGAGGTGCGACCGGGGAATGGGGGCTCGTTTTGCGCGACGCGGTCGACCTGTACGTGATGGACAAACAGGGCATACTGGACAAAGTGCTGGCTTCGGAAGAATACAGGCGATGCATCAGGAAGAAATTTTTGGCGGTGGAGGAAACCGGCTACTGGGAAAAATTCAAAGGATTCCTCGCCAGCACGGCCGGCGTGGGGATAGGGCCCGAGGAGCGCGCCATCTTCTTTGACCAGAGCATGGTGAAGGAGGCATACGCCGCGCATGTGATAGAAAAAATCCGGAAGGCGCTGAAGGAAATACTGGGCGAAGAACTCAAAAAGTAGGGGACTAAAAGGCGAATGGAAAGATATTTTACAGCGTATGCAGAAACAGGGGATGTATGAAAAACAGAAAACGAGGTTCCGTACCTTCCGGAGATGATGAAGGAAAATACTCAAAAGAGTTCATGGCTTCACTGCGCCAATCACTTTCGGATTATAGAAATGGAAGAACTGTTACTTTTGATGAGATAAAGAAAAAATTGAGGGCGGCCTAAGCATAAACCCCAGTCTTCCTTATCTCGCTATAAATAGTCAATTTGTGGGAAAGTTCCTCGAATTCTTTAGGGGTGAGCGCGAGTATGTCCGCGTTGAAGGGCGCTTTTATCATCAGCTCATAGAGCTTCTGCAGCCTCTCCCGCAAAGGCATCCCTTCAAACTTTTCAGAAATTACAAGCAGGTCGTAGTCGCTTTCCTTGAGGGATTCGCCACGGGCCCGAGAGCCAAAGAGTATCACTTTTGCACTGAAAAGCTTCTTTACCCGCGAAATGTAGGAACTTACCCTTTTATCTGCGATTTGGCCCATGTAAGCACCTTTTCCGCCTCCTTCAGGTATTCCTCCACCATCTGCGAGGTGTACCTCTCTGCAGGAATCCCATAAGAGGCATCCGGGTAGCGGGAAAGCGCATACTCCGGAGAGATTTTTGCAAGGAAATTCAGCATCAGCGGAGGCACTCTCAGATGCTTCCCCAGCTCGATGAGGTTGTGGGTTTTGAGCGTGGTTGTGCCTTCTTTCAGTATGTAAACCGCCTTAAGCGATTTCTCAACCGCCTGATGGGCGGAAAAAACGCTTGTATGGTAATCCTTGCTCGCAAATGAATTGTTGGCTGAATGGAAATCCGCCTCCGCCTGCTTCAGCCACCACATTATTTCTTCTCTCATGCGGTTATTCCTGTGGGATGGTTTTTATAGATAACGTAGGCGTTTCGCCACATTCTGTCTATGGGAAAAATTGCGCGGTGAGCATCGCCAGGATAACGTAGCGGAGGCTGCGGCCTATTGCACAGAAGAGGATGTATCTCCAGACAGGGACTTTCGCCGCCCCTGCCGCGATTCCCGCTATATCGAAGAAGGGGTTCGGGAGGAAGGAGAAGGCCAGGATGGCGAGGGCATCGTTCTTCTTAATCAAGGTGAGGAATTTCTCGTACTTTTTCCTTCCTGCAATATCTAATGCTCCATCTCCTACCATGTAGCCTGTGAGCTCTCCCAGGGCTGAGCCGGTTCCCGCAGCCAATCCCACCAATACTGGGTCAAGGATTGCTGCCATCCCGATGACCGCCGCCCAGCCGGGAGCCGGGATGAAGATTGTCGCGGAGGAGAGGGCGGAAATTATGAAGACGCCGAGGTAGCCGTAAGCCCCGAGGGCGGCTATCCTGTCGTTTAGGAATATCACTGCGGCGGCTATTGCGAGCCCGAGGAGTATCTGGAGGATTGCTTTCGCCTTTCCGTCCATGCGGAAGATTCAGGGTGTTGCAAATTTAAAACCGATGCCCGTTAACTGTCGTCTCCATGTCTTGCAGTTGTCTCCATGTCTTGCAGTTGTCTTCATGTCTTGCAGTTGTCTCCATGTCTTGCTGTTGTCTCCATGTCTTGCAGTTGTCTCCATGTCTTGCATGGTCTTCAGGTCTTGTGTGACTTTCAGGACCCTCAGGACAACTCAAGACTTCACGCCGTGGAGGTTCACCAGACTCCAGGACCTCCAAGACCTGGAGACCACAGAGATTATGCCGCATTCGTAATTTGCAACAGGCTCGGAAGATTGCCCCCATGCGGCTTAAAAAAGATATTGTAGAGGAATACTACCAGGTGATTTGGTGCTGGGAACAGGAAACCGGATACTGGTGACTTTGATGCTGCTCGGCGTGCTGTCCGCCACGGCGGATGCGGGGGAGACGATAAAGGAGAGCGTGTGCATGGTCGCGGATTTCGCGAAGGGGCTGATGGCGTCCGTGGTTTTCGCGCTCGTGATAATGGCGGCGATAGTGTATGCGGCGGGCCAGGTGCTCGGCGCGGAGACCAGGGCGAGGGCGTCCGTGTGGGCGACCGCGATGGTTGTGGGCGCGGTAATGGGCATCCTGATATACGTGCTGCTGCCGCCGATACTGAGCACCATGCTCTACGGGGATGCGAACATGCTTCAGGAGCTCGGCTGCGGTTAGTTTAAAAACATTCGCAAACAAGAAATGGAAAAAGGTGAAATGGATATGTTCAGGAAGATACTGGGCGCGATTGGCCTGCTTACGGTGCTTGCGGGCCTTGGATTTGCAACTGGAACCATTACGACCATACAGACGGGCATATGCTCGCTGTATACGATGGTAAATACCATCCTTGCCGGGGTCATATTCGTGCTCATCGTGCTCGCTGCGGTTACCTACGCGGCCGGCCAGGTGATGGGCGCGGAGACCAGGGCTCGTGCATCCGTGTGGGCGACCTCGATGGTTGTGGGCGCGGTAATAGGGATTATAATCTACGTGCTGCTGCCGACAATACTCGGTTACATGCTCACCGGCAGCCCGCTGACCAGCTGCACGCAATCGATATGAGCCGGCAAACCGGCTTTTTTTCTTTTATTCCATAATTTATTTTCAGACTTGGTATCATGAAGGACCAGGGGATACTCCTTCTTTTTCTCATAGTCTTCCTGTATAAGTTTGCTACGCTGGGAATGGCCCCCTTCCTTGCGGATGAGACGCTCTACGCAGAGATGATTGCGGAGGAGGGGAACCATATCTCTTTCCTCCCGGATTACCTTGGATATCCCGCACCATGGAAGCCGGGGCTTTACTTCATTGCATACTCTTTTTTCGTCCCGCCTGGTTCTGCAATATTTGGCTCACTGGAATACATCTACCGGTTCCCGAACCTCATTTTCGGGCTTATGAACGCATATCTGGTTTATCTTATTGCAAGGAGGTTCGAGGACAGGGCCACTGCGCTTGCAACCGCATTTTTCTTCTACGCGTCTTTCGTGGCGATATTCACGGAAGGAAGGCTGCTGATGGAGCCGTTCATGATGGCGATGGTGCTCCTTTCCCTCTATTTCTATGTGAGAAAAGAGGGGAGCAGAAATCTCAATTTCGCAGCTGCCGGGGCTTTTGCGCTTGCGGCCGCGCTCACGAAATCCGTGATTGCGCTGATGGTTCCGGTGCTTGCGGTTGCGTACGTGTTGCAGTTTGAGAGGAAGAATATCGCAAACCCTGTATTCCTCGCATCCCTGCTCGCGGTGCCCCTGGGGCTTGCGGTGTTCTGGGTTGCGCTGGATGGAATTGGGATGGCGCGGGAGGTTTTCTTCATAGACACCGGAAAGATGTTCCTGTACGATTATGTTTCGATGGGGCTGCATTCCCTGGGCAAGGGAATCTATTATGGCGTGCTCCCCATGCTGTTTATAGTTGTAATCAGCTTTATGGGGCTGAAAAGGCACTGGAAGGAGAACTGGCTCTTTTCTGCGTGGTATGCGCTTTCGCTGGTCCCGATACTTTCCTCGTTCTCTGCAATATGGTATTTCTATTATATTGTGCCGGGTGTTGCTTTTTTTGCGGCCAAAATGTTGTGGCAAAAGGAAGAGGGACTGGATAAGTTTGCGATGTTTATTCTTTGCATATATGCAATAGGGTATATGGCTTATGCGTATTATTCCACAACCGAGCAGCTTGGCTGGGGGATGGAGGACGGGAAAAGGATTGGGCTCATGCTTTCCGGGAAGGAGAATGTGCTCTTCTTCGGGACCTACTACCCTAACACGGTATCGGTTGCATACAAGGTGCTCTCGGAAAGGCAGGCTACAGGGGCGTATAAGGATTTTGGGTATGTGCTTTTCGGCAATGGAATCCCGATGCCGGACGGGGAGTCGCTGCGGGATTTTACCTACGATTATTACAATGACAAATATGAAAGGGAGGAGGGTTTCGGGAGGATGTTCTGGGAGGACAGGATATTTTTCAGGAGGGCGAATCCAACCGATTTTGAGTATGTGGTGGTTACGCCAAAGATTAATGCGACTCTGGAGGGGTACGAAGTATATTATGATGGGCTGGGCTCAACAGTTTTCAGGAAAACAGCTTCAGGAGCAGGAGGTCCAGGAGCATCCGGGGGGAGCTGAGGAGTGAGAAGGAGCCGCCTTTCCTTTCTGTGGATTCCACTTCATAAGTCTGGATTTTTCCCCCGTTGCGGAGCACGCGCAGGAGGAACTCCACATCGAATGCGTATCCTTCAACCATGGGTTTTCCTTTTCCGAGAACGCTTTTGCGGAAGAGCTTGAAGCCGCACTGCGTGTCCGGGAAGGGGAGCGGGAACAGGGAGCGCACAAGAAGGTTGAATGCGCGGGAGGAGAGTGCGCGGATTGCGCCCCTCCCTCTTATTTTTGTGCGGGAGGCGATTATGCAGTCCGCATTCTCTTCAATTATCTTTCTGCACATCTTTTCCGCATCCCGGAGGGAAACCGGCCCGTCCGCATCAAGGAAACCTACATACTCGGAACCGGAAGTGAGGAAGCCCTCCCAGACGGCCCTTCCTTTTCCTACCGTGCGGCCCATGAAGACTATTTTTGCAGCCGGAAACGCCCGCCCGATTGCTTCCCTCGTTTCCCTGCACCCGTCCACCACAAAAATTAAATCCGCGATGCGGCTGAGAGGGGAATCAAGAAGCGCACGGGCGGTTTCTTCCATCTGAATGCCCTCGTTGTGGGCGGGAACGATGAGGGTGATATGTTTCATCGGAGATTTGTGTGTGGAGCAAGTTTTAAAATTGGTTGGGGGTAAGATAGGGACAGGTGATTAATTGAAGGTGAAGCTTGCTTCGGTCATCCTGGTGCTGGCCCTTTCTATGGCTTTTGCGATAGTGCCGGATATCGGGCCTGAGCTGCCGCCGGGCATTGAGCCTGGGCTGCCGCCGGGCACATTGCCTCCTACTGATGGGGGCGGCACCGATGGCACGGGCACCGGAGGCGCAGGGGATGGGACCATCCTCGGCGGGATATGCCAGCTCTACACGATGGTCAATACGATACTGGCGGGGGTCGTGTTCGTGCTCATAGTGGTGGCCGCGGTAGTCTATGCGGCGGGCCAGGTTATGGGCGCGGAGACGAGAGCGAGGGCATCGGTGTGGGCCACATCCATGATTGTGGGTGCGATAATAGGCATCATAATCTACGTGCTTGTGCCCCCCATACTTGAGACGATGCTCGGCCAGCCGCTGAACGTCTGCTAGTTTCTTTTTTCTCTTCTCATCTTTTCCGGGGGACTCCATGCGCATCGGGAAGCTTGAAATCGCGGTTTTCATCTGCGGAGCCGCTGTGATGGCCGTGGAGCTTTTCGGCAGCAGGCTCCTCGCGCCATATATGGGTAACAGCATCTACACGTGGACGAGCCTCATAGGGGTTGTGCTGGGGGCGCTTTCCCTCGGGTACTGGGCAGGAGGGAAACTGGCGGACCGGATGGCGGAATCCGCAGAATTCTGCCATGGTGAAGTTCCGCAGAACTTCGCCAGTTATTGCGAAGCAATATGGAGTCATCGCGAAGCGATGCGGATTGCGGAAACCGGGAACCCACACCGTGAAGCCATGGGAAAGCAGGGAAACGATTGGGCGGCTTCACGGTGTGACCGGAAACGGGAAACCGAAGTGCTGGGGGCGATAATACTCGGCGCCGCGGTATCAACAGCCGCGATAGTGCCGCTGAGCGTGGTTGCGCAGGCTTCGTTCCAGATTCTCGGCGCGAAATACGGGCCGCTGTTCGCTTCCATGGCCATATTCTCTGTGCCAAGCTTCCTGTTCGGGATGGTTTCCCCTTATGCGATAAGGATAAGGGCGGAGCGGATGGGGGCCGTGGGCTCCACTGCGGGGAATATGTATGCGATTTCCACAGCGGGGAGCATATCCGGGACGATGCTCGCGGGGTTCGTGCTCATACCGGCGTTCGGGGTGAAGCTGCTCGTGCTCTGGACCGCGGCCGCAACGCTCGGGGCGGCGCTCCTGTGCTTTCCCGGGCTGAAGAGGGCTGCCGCGGTTTCTCTTCTGCTCATACTTGGCGCGTCCATGTTCCCCGCATACCCGGAGATAGGCGGGACGGTCTATGCGAAGGACAGCGAGTACTACCTCATCAGGGTTGTGGACAGGGGGGAGGACAGGCTTCTCCTGCTGGACATGTACCTGAACAGCGGGGAGAAGGCGGATAGCGGGGAGCCGCTGTTCGATTACACATATTGCTCCCTTGTTGCGCTCAGGGCGGTTCCGGAGCCGGGGAACGTGCTCTTCCTCGGGCTGGGAGGGGGAACTATGCCAAGGTATTTCCTCAGGAACACGGATGCGGGCGTGGATGTGATAGAGATAGACCCTGCGGTTGTGCGGGCGGCGGAGGAGTACTTTGGGCTGCAGGAATCGGAAAGGATGAACGTAATTGCGGGGGATGCGAGGGAAGAGCTGAAGGGGCTGGGGAAGTATGATATAATCTACATAGATGCGTTCAATTCCTACGCAGTGCCTTACCACCTCACTACGCTGGAGGCGGCGCAGGAAATAAAGGGGCATCTCGGGGAGGGAGGGGCGGTGGTGATGAATGTCATATCCACGCCGGAAGGGGTTGGCTCCGGATTCTTCAGGGCGGAGTACGAAACATACTCATCGGTTTTCAGGGATGTTTATGCGTTTCCGGTGAGGGGGAGGGGTGCGGGCGTGCAGAACATAATACTCCTCGCGTCGGACAGGGAGCTGCCCCTGGAAATTTTTGAAGGGGTAGAATGCGCGGCTGACTATATGGAGCCGGAGGAAGGGGTTCTGCTCACGGACGATTTCGCGCCGGTGGAGAACCTGATGGCAGAAGTGTATGCGCAAAGGTAGGGAAAGGTTATTTAGCTTCTGTGCAGGAATAATGCCGTGAAAGGATACGTTTCTTTTCTCGTGGTGCTTGCCGCCCTCTCACTATTCGCTGCGCTTGGGGCGCTTCTTTCTTCCACGCATTCCTATTCCAATGAAAAGGCAATCGGGATTGCGAGGATGGAATACCTGGAGAGGAACGTGAAGGAGAACGTCTACGAATCGGTTTCCTATGGGCTGAGGGAGGCGGGAGCTGCCTACGACCTGGCCACTCCCCCGGAACTGAGGACTCCGCAGGGCAGGGAGGCGGCCCTGCGGGAAGGGGCATTTCTCTATCTCTCCAAGCTTGGGAATCATGCATGGGACGGGGATTTCGAAGTGATTGTGTGGTGCGGGTACGCCTCCGGAAGGGAGCTGGACGGGCTGCCGCGGGAGATGCGGGAGGAGGGGAGGGCGAAGGGATGTGAGTTGTGCACGGAGATAAGCAATCCGGCCTGCGCTTCTTTCATACAGGTCGTGCAGGGAGTGCCGGTAGCAGGAAACCCGGAACCGGGAACTGGGGACAGTGCGTTCCTGAAAGGCCCAGAGCCGCCGAATCCGCTTGTGGAAGGGGTAGCCGGGGTTTCGGTTTATTCCGAGAAATATGATATTGCAGGGGCAGGGGTATTCCCGGTAGGCGAGGGGATAAGGTGATGGCTGGAAACGGGAAACTGGGGACTCGAACCGTGAAGCCGCCCAATCGTTTCCCTGCTTTCCCATGGCTTCACGGTTTGACTGGAAACAGGAAGGCCCAGGCAACCGCAGAGTTTTTGCTTGCGTTTGCAGTATTCCTCGCATTCATTTCCATTATAATTGCAGGAATCACGGGGCTGGAAAAGAGCGAGAGGGGGCTTGCGTTGAGCGTTTCGGAAAGGATGGAGGCTGAGGAAACCGCTTCCGCGCTTGGAGCCGGGTGCTGGGCGGGGAGGGTGAGCGCGGAAATCCCCCTGCACATGGTCGCAGGGGACGGGAAGGTTGTCGTGGGGAATTCGTCGGGACGGATTATTTCCGAATGCGGTGGGATAAATGGCGAGCCGATTTAGGGCGGTCGCTACATTCGACCTGCTGTTCTGCGCAATCCCAATAATGCTGGTGCTGAATAACATCCTCATATTCTCCGCGCTGGCCGGGGAGAGGGCGGAGGGCGATGTGGGGATGCTCACAAAGGAAGGGAGATTGCTTGCGGTTTCTGATTATGTAGTGAATTATGCGGCTGCGGAGAAGGAGGGGGAGTTCGGGTTTGGGGTCAGGTACAGGCCGAACCTGATTGATGCGGGAGAACTGGAAACCGGGAACTGGGAACAGCTCGGTGAGCAGATGGGGCTGGAGAATTTGAATATCGGATGGGGAGCAGAAGGGGAGAACTGCATATACAGATTAGTGGTTTACGAAGAAGAAATCAGAAAATTGTACTTCTGTTCGGGTTAGAAAACAGGCCGGGAACTGGAAACAGGGAACCCTAAATTGTTTTGCCCCAGCCCGCGAGCCGCCATCTCTGGCCCACACGCCTGCTCAGGGCGACCGTGGAGCCGGGGGCTGCGCACACCGGCTTCTTGAGCTTGACCAGGGCGACGCCCTTCTTCAGGGCTGCGATTACCCCTATGCCCGTTGCGGTATTTACGTTTATCACTATTGGCTCTCCGACCTTTATCGGCGGGTTTTCAAAGCCCGCCCGCTCGATGAGGTGGTGCTCGAAGCTTATTTCTTCCTTTGTTTCTGGCATTGCGCCCGGCCTTCCGACAACGCAGCCGACCATCGAATCCGCCTTCGTTATGTCGGGGTCCAGCGAAGTTCCGACGGCAATCAGGCCTCCGGGGGCTGCTGATTCGAGTGGGCCGCCCTCACTCATGAGGGACTCCACCCTGCACTCCAGCTCCTTGGCGCCCTTTTTCGGCGTTTCTGCCCCGGGGCGGATGAGTATGTTCTCCCCCTTCTTTATGGTTCCCTGGACAAGGGAGCCTCCGAGGACCCCGCCCCTAAGCGAGCTTATCACGGCCCCGGGCTTGTTGATATCGAAGGAACGCGAAACGAGCATGAGCGGCGGGAGTGAAGGGTCCCTTTTGGGGGTGGGGATTGCGCGCTCAATCGCGTCCACCACCGCGTCCACGTTTATGCCGTAGTTTGCGACCACGGGCACTATGGGCGCGCTCTCCGCAACCGAGCCCTTCAGGAATTCCCTTATGGAAGCGTAATGGGCCTTCGCCTGCTCCTTGGAAACGAGGTCTATCTTCGTCTGGACCGCGACGACATTCTTTATCCCGGCGATGTTGAGTATCGTTAGGTGCTCTGCTGTCTGGGGCTGCGGGCATGGCTCGTTCGCCGCGATGAGGAGCAGCGCGCCATCCATGATGCTGGAGGCGGACAGCACGGTCGTCATCAGGGTTTCGTGCCCGGGCGCATCGAGAAAGGACACGCGCCTCTTGAAAGAGGCGCCGCCGCCGCACTTCGGGCAGGTTTCCCTGAGGGAATGGAAGTCGCATCCGGGGCAGTAGTATATGTTGGCATCAGCATAGCCGAGGCGGATGGAAATCCCGCGCTTTATCTCTTCGCTGTGGGTGTCGGTCCATTTTCCGGTCAGCGCCTTGGTGAGGCTGGTCTTCCCGTGGTCCACGTGGCCGAGCAGGCCGATGTTGACGACCGCTTGCGACAAATCATCACTTCTTCTCTTTCTCCGGGAGCTTCACCAGCTCGTCCGGCGCCTGCTTGCCGTATTCCGCAATCACCGCATTCACCTGCACGCTGTCAGCGGTGAATGTGTTGCCGCGCACCATTTTCTTTCTTCTCTCCCCCCTGCGGGAAGGGTGGAAGCCGGCGCCCCCGGACAGGAGCGGCTTCGCCTTCCTTGAGCCGGAGACATCCCTCCTCATCGGGATTCCGCTGGTGTCGCTCCCCCCGGTGAGCCGGAGCGTGTAGCCGAAAAGGCCGAAATCGTCCCCAGCGACTGCATCCCCTATCCTTTTGCCGAGGAAGAGGCCCTTCTTGTCCTCCGCCACTTCGATGGGGTAGGACTTGCCAGTTTTCTTGTCTGAGACTACCAGTTTCAATCAATCACCTTAGGAGGAATATAGAATAAGGAGGAAAAAATAAAAATGAGTGGTATTGGGCTCAGGCGTTCTTCATCTTTGCCTGGTACACGTACCCGTCGTCGCCGACATAGTAGAGGTAGCCCCTCTTCTTGTCGACCCTCTGGGTCCCGACCTTCTTCTTGCTGCCCCTCTTGTTGTGCTTCATCGGCACCCTCCAGACATAGCCGTCCTTGCCGACGAAGTAGAGGTAGCCCTCTTCCCTCATTATTTTCTCAGATCCGATTCTTGTTCCCATATTCTTCACCCCAAAATTTATACTGCGCATATTCGGAAGACAAGGAATATAAAGGTATCGTCGAAACCGACGTGGGGCTTTTCCTACGCGTTCGAACACGGGCACGCACGACGGCTAATCAGAAAAATTCGCTGAGCTTGGAGGGGCGGGCGGGAAGAATCCTCTTCGCTGGCTCGGGTTTCTTTTCCTTATTCTTCGGGGCTTCCTCTCTCTTCTCCTCCTTTTTCTCTTCGTGCTTTTTCTCAACTTTTGCCTCCTCCGTCTCCTTCTTGGGTTTTCTAACGCCCACTCCCGCGGGAAGGGATTTCCCCAGGAATTCCGCCTCCTTCTCATCCAGGTCGTAGACCCCCGCGATGCGCTCCGGTTCCTGCGCATACATATACGCTATTATGGGGAGGAAGGACTCCGCGTGCACGGAAGGGGTGTGCGCCTTCCTCCCTATTTTGGAGAGCAGGGATCTGAGCGTGGCGCGGTGCGCGACCGTTGCGCCCATGTGGCGCAGGAAGGAGGGGAAGGAGTAGCGGGCGAAGCGGGGCCTCATCTCCACGCGCGCAAGCGAAACCCCCGCGCACATCAGGTCGCTCGAGTAGCGGAGGAAGCCCCAGTGCTGGCGGGCGCGTATCCTCCCGTCGAATACGTCCGCGCGGGATAGCGTGGAGAAGGCGTCCGAGAGCTCCCTGTCCGAGTAGACCGCCGGGAGGTTCTCATCTATCCAGAGCTTAAGGTAATCGTGCTCCACGTCCCCGAAAGAGGTCTCGCGCGCCTCAGCATAGGAGGATGCCCTGAAAAGGTGGGAGAGCCGCTCGAACATGTCCTTTTCCCGGTCCCGCATGCCCGGCGAGCAGGCCTGCAGGTCGTTTATTGCCGCGCGGATGTCCCCGTTGGAATTCTGGGCGATTTCCATTATTTTCTCAGGCGTACAGGGTAATTTTTCGCCCTCTGCGATGCGCGAAAGGAGCTTCGCCACGCTTGGCGCGATGGAGCGCCTCATCTTCAGCATTTCGCAGAGGAAGCGCAGGGGGGAGATTTTCTTTTCGTACGCGTCCGTGGCAGTGAGGATGATGGGGCAGGGGTTCCCGCGGAGGATTGATGCGATTGCCGCAACTCCGCCGTAGTCCTCCCTCCCTGCCATCGCGTCTATATCATCCACCAGGATGAGTTTGCCTTTTCCGGAGAGGGTGGAGGCCATCGCGGCGCCGCTGATTACTTTTTCCACGCGCTCCTTGTTTCGGAAGTCGCTCGCGGACATCTGCACCAGCTCGAGATGCAGCTCGTTTGCGAGGGCGAGGGCGAGGGCGGTTTTTCCAACGCCGGTGGGGCCGGCGAGGAGGATGGGCTTCCCTTTCTCGCCTCGGCCCCAGTTCAGGGCCCAGCGCTTCAGCTGGCGCCTGGGCTCCAGGTTGCCGAGAACATCATCGGTTTTCTGTGGTGCATATTTTTCGGTTAGAAGCATCGGTGAGGTTATGCAGGAAGAAATTAAATAACATGCCGGACAAATGGATTTGATGATAAAAACCCTTGAAGCCACAATCTCGCTTGTCGTGCTTCTCTCCTTCTTATCCTTCGGGCTTCTGCATTATCCGGTGCAGCATTCGAGGTTATACGAATACGAATTGGCGGAGGACGCATGGAGGGTTCTGTATCTTAAGGGTGGGTTCGACGTCTGGGAACTGGAAACAGGAAACCGGAAACTGAACGAGGACGCGGAAGAGATTACAGAGCTAACAGGGCTGTGCGTCGCGATGGACGGGCTGCAGGTTGCCTCCTGTCTCCCTGGTGAGGGGGCGATTGTGCTGCACAAGACGGTTTCCAGCGGCGGGGAGCCCATACAGGTTCTGTTCAGGATGGGACCTAAGACAAGCGAAGGAATTCCTTCCGCTGGATAACTCACAGCATTTTTACAAGCTCTTCTTTTGATATTTCCAGAACCCTGAGAATTTGAAGAAGTGTGCCCTTCTTCAGGCTTTTGTGCTGCGGGATTACCAGAAGCTTTTCACCTTTCTTGAGGATGAGGTGGCTTCCCTTCTGCCTCCGGATTTCGAAACCGGGACTTACCGCAACTTTTGCAAGCTCGGAGCCGCTGACGTCAGCAGGCAGTTTCATCTGCTCACGCGCTTGCGGCTGGCTCTATTATCTTGACGCGCTGGAAAATCTTTTCCATATGGGAGGCACGAAGTTCTTCCAGATAGAGAGCTATGGCTTCCCTGATGTTTTTGAGGGTTTCCTTCTCGGTATCCCCCTGTGAGATGCAGCCCGGAAGCTCGGGGACGTAGGCGGTATAGCCGCCTTCCTCCTGCTTCTCAAGGACGATGTGAAAATTCCTGATGTCCATTGCCTTCACCAAATTGTTATGGCCAGAGGCGGCATATAATATTATCGCCGGATGCCGTTTGCAGACTGAAAACCTTAATAAGGATGCGAGAACATAACGCCTGCATGGCAGTGGATTTTGACAAATTTACAGGGAAAGTGATGGATGCGGTGAGGGGGAAGCTGAGCGCTACGGATGCAGGGATACTCACGAGGCTTTTCAGCAGGACGAGGAAGAGGAACGTGGTGCTGGCTGCAGGGCTGCTTTCTGCGCTGAAGGTTGGCGGGGCGAGCAGGAGGGATATAGCTGAGCTGGCGGCAATCCTGGAGAAGGCGAACGGGAGGATACTGGAGGGGAAGGAGCCCTTCACGAAAGCAGATGAGCAGGCACTGGGGAGGATATTCGAAAGCGCAAACGTTCCGCGGGGGGCTGAGGAGAGGCTGAAGCATAATGTGAAGATGGACCAGGATGAGCTGCTTGCGAGCGAGATAGTGAATTCCCTCACCGCGACCACTGCGGAGAGATTAAAAGGATTCGTGCCTGCGAAAAAGATACCGAGCGTGAGGTTTGAGGAGGAGAGGGAAAAGGAAAGGAAACGGGTGAAGGGTTAGGGATGAAAATGTTTGCTGGAGGTTTTTGGGCTCCTTTTTGCTGGCTGGAAAACAGAGCGGAACCGAGGCCATGCCGAGGTGCAGCGAGAAAAAAGGAGAGAGGATGAAGGTCAAGCTTACCCCTGAACTTTCCTACATAATAGGGCTGTGGAAGGAGGCGAGGACTTCTGCCGGGATTGGAGTGGGCGGGAGGGAGGAGCTGCTCTCTGTTTTTTCGGATGCATGCCTGAAGGCGAAGGTCGCGGAGGCGGGAAAGATATTGAGCGGGGAGAATTCAGTGTATTTCTATCATACTGCTTACAGGAAATTTTTCCAGAAAGTGGTGGAGGAGGAGGCGGAGAGGTTCAAGTACAAGAATGAGTACAGCGCGAATTTCCTTGCTGGATTGTTTGATGCGGTGGGGGAGATCGGGAAGGACGGGACTGTTTGCTTTTCCAGATGCACCAGGACTGATGAGATGGTGCTGTACAGGCTGGGGTTCAACACTGTAAGGAAGGCGGGGAAAATTTATGTGGTGAGGCCCCTGAAGTTTCTGGCTTACATAAAGCCGTTCACAAAATTGTTTGTAGAAAATGAAGTGATGAAGAAGGTCTTGTAGATGGCAAAAACGCGCAAAGAGATTATGGATGAGCTTGCAGTTGCGAAGATGCAGAAGATAACGGAGGAGATACTGAGTGGAAAAAGAAAGGTCTTCACCCTGGCGGATATCAAGAAGAAATATCCCGACGTCTTTGAATGAGTCAAGATTAAAGGCCTGGCTTTCTTTCAGCCATGGCGACAATCAGCGCAGCGCAGCCTCCATCCTCTTTTCGTGCTCATCAAGAGGGCCGAAATCCCTCTCCAGCTGTTCCTTCAGCATCGGGTCGTAATGGGCGAGCTGGGCCATGGTGGGAAGGCTTTGCACGGGGACGAGAAGGAATCTTTTTGCTGCGGCGAGCCTCCTATCCACTTCTGCACGGTATTCCACAAGCTCGTCCGGCTCGCACTGGTATGCGAAATTATATACGTAGGCGTTTACGAGGCACCTTGCGAGCCCGGAATCTATTTTTGAAACCCTGACTGCCCGGCTCTCATCCTGCTCAAGCGGCCTGAAAAGCAGGTGCCACAGGAGAGGATTGGAATCCACCCAGAGCTTCGGCATGAGGCAGGGGGTTATCCAGCAGCCTGAGCCGGCATCAACCATGAGGACGAGGGCGCCCATCCTCTGGTGGGCGAGAAGCGCGTTCCTTGTCTTCCTTATCCCCTTGGGGGTATCTGCCTGGCCGATGAATTCTGCCTCGAGTATGGTTCCGGCTACGCGGGAGAACGGCATGGCTTCGGGGTCTATGTAGCCGAGCCTTACACCATCTTCTACCGCAATTCCATGGCGGAGGAGGTAGAAGAGGCGGGAGATGCCCCTGCCTGTGAAATCCTCATCCCGGCCGTAATGGGTGCGCATGAATTCCCGGTCTGCGGTGCCGGTGTATATATTGTATACTATTGCATCCTTGAAACCATAAGGGCCGAATGCCGCGGTTGCGAAGGAAGTGAATGCGACAATGCGCCTGCCGCTAAGTGCGAGTATGTCGTGGTAGCGGAGGGGGCCGTATTTCTTCCAAAGTGTGCGCGAGCGGTCCACCAGGTTCATCTCGCGGATAGACCTGACCATGTCGGCCCAGGGGCTTTGCTCGTCACGCACAGGGAAGCAGTAGCGGTAGAGAGCGCGGTAATCGGCCGGGTTGAAATCCCTCATTCCTCGTGGGCTGCGCCACTCAACAAAACAGTCAACCCCGAGGCTCCTCAGCTTCTCTAAGAGTTTCTGCTCCCGGGGGGTTGCGAGGGGCTCGTAATCACTGGGCTGCAGTTCCCTGTTGTGGAAAGCAATTCGGCGCATATTAATATTGGGCATGAGAGTGTTTATAAATGTATTTATAAGGTTTACGCCGGCTGCCAGATGGAAAACCGGAAACGGAAAACTGGGAACCGCAGGACTGAAAACCTTAATAATTATGCGAACACAAGCGTTCTGCATGGCAGTCGTAATCTCGTTGGGAGGGAGCCTCATAAACGGCACCGGGAGCATTGACCGCGCGTTCCTTAAGGAATTCAGGGAGATTGTGCTGAAGAGCGGCGAGGAGCTCGGAATAGTGACGGGCGGAGGGAGGGTGGCGCGGGAGTATGCTTCCGCCGCGCGGGAGTTCTGCGGGAACAATTTCGTGGCGGACGAGGTGGCGGTGGGGGCGACGAGATTGAACGCGGCGCTGGTGGTTTCCCTGCTGGGGGGGGCTGCGCACCCGAGGGTTTTCACGGACTTTGACAAGGCCGCTGCTGCGCTCGGAGGGCATAAAATAGTGGTAATGGGCGGGACGGTTCCGGGAATAACTACGGACACGGATTCCGTATTGCTCGCGGAGGCGATCGGGGCAAAACGGCTGGTGAACCTGAGCAACGTGGAGGGGGTTTATGATTCGGACCCGAAGACGAATCCCTCCGCAAAGAAGTTCGGGAAGATGAGCCATGCGCAGCTCGTGGAGATGGCGCAGAAGTTTGACCAGAGGATGCCTGGGACGAATTTTGTGTTTGACATGATTGCCTGCAAGCTGGCGAAGAGGAGCGGGGTGGAGCTGCACTTCGTGGGCGGGAAGAACATCAGGGAATTAGGAAATGCCATCAAGGGCAAAAAGCATTCGGGAACAATCGTTTCAACGCCCTGATTATTTTAGGTATTTCGCCACGTCCTTCTCGCTGAGCGAGAGGAATTTCGGGCTGGTGCGGGTTGCGTACCTGACCTCGACATTGTCCGCGGTGAGCTTGGTCTCGCTTGTCTGCTTGAGGGCTTCCACCGCGAGCCCGACCGCGTCCTTTATGTCCATCTTGCGGTCGAACTTCTTCTCAAGGAGCTCATCAACCTCCTTCTTCGCGTTGCCTATGGAATCCGCATAGTAGCCGGTCATGGCTCCGCTGGGCTCGGCCTCGAAAAGCTCGGGGCCGGTTTTTCCCACGCCCGCAACGAGCAGGGAGACGCCGAAGGGCCTTATGCCGCCGTACTGGGTGTAGAGCTGCATGAGGTCGCACACGTGCTTTGCGATGGACTCCGTTGGCGCCGGCTCGTTGAAGGTCATCCTGTGCCTTTGCGCCTGCAGGCGGGCGACCTCCACGAGGCGCCTCGCATCTGCGATGAGGCCGCTCGCGGTCACGCAGACATGGTCCTCCACATCGAAAATCTTCTGCATGGATTCGGGCACTATGAGGCGCGAGTGGGCCGCCTTGTACGCTACGAGGGCAACCGCATCATCCGTGCAGAGGCCGATTGCGGTAGCGCCCCTCTTCACCGCCTCCTTCGCATACTCTACCTGGAAAAGCCTGCCGTCCGGGCTGAAGACGGTAATTGCCCTGTCGTAAGCCTGTGGAGTCACACCATACATAACAAGCACCTTCGCGCATTAATGGAATATAAGAGTTTAAAAAGCTCCCGCATGAACAAGAACCGATGGCAAAACATGCGGGATTGGGCGGCCGGGAAGCTGCGGAGCTGCTCGCAAAATACGGGCCTAATGAGCTGAAGGAGAGGAAGAAGGAGCCGCTCATAATAAAATTCCTCAGGCAGTTCGCGGATTTCCTGGTAATCATACTGATTCTTGCAGCGGCTGTGGCTGCGATGCTCGGGGAGATGCTCGATGCGGGGATGATAGCCGCAATCGTCCTGCTGCACGGGGTGCTGGGGTTTGTGCAGGAGCATAAGGCGGAAAAGTCGTTTGAGGCGCTGAAGAAGATGGTTTCCCCCAAGGCGAACGTGCTGAGGGACGGGCATGTCGCAGTGCTGGATGCGCGGGAGATTGTGCCGGGGGACGTGGTGCTCCTGGAGGCGGGGGACAGGGTCCCTGCGGACGGAACCGTGGTCGAATCCTATGCGCTTGCGGCGGATGAGGCGGCGCTCAGCGGCGAGAGCGTCCCCGTGCACAAGGAGGCGGGGAAGGGCGGGGCGTTCATGGGGACGGTCATTGTCGCGGGAAAGGGGAGGATGCTCGTGGAGAAGACGGGCATGGAGACGAGGATGGGGAAGATAACCGAGATGGTGCAGACTGTCGAGAAGGAGAGGACTCCCCTGGAACTGGACCTGGAGAGGATGGGAAAGCAGCTCGGGACCGGGGTGCTGGTGCTGTGCGCGTTCATCTTCCTTGCGGGAGTATTCAGGGGCTTTGAGCCGTTCAGCATGTTCCTTACATCGGTGAGCCTTGCGGTTGCGGCGATACCCGAGGGGCTTCCCGCAGTTGTTACGATTACGCTCGCGGTAGGAGTGCAGAGGATGAGCAGGAGGAATGCAATAGTGAGGAAGCTAAAGTCCGTGGAGACGCTTGGATGCGCGGATGTCATCTGCACGGACAAGACGGGGACGCTCACTAAGAATGAGATGACGGTGAGGAAGGTTTTGGCTGGCGGAAAGGTGTTTGAGATAGGCGGGAGCGGGTATGCGCCGAAAGGTGAGATAGGGCTTGCTGGAGGGGTTCCGGAAACTGGAAGCTGGAAACTGGAGACTAATGAAGAGCTGCAGATGCTCATGAGGATAGGGGTGCTGTGCAACGATGCGCACCTGAGGGAGGATGCGAAGACCGGGTGGGGCGTGGTTGGGGACCCAACGGAGGGCGCGCTGCTTGTGCTTGGAGCGAAGGGAGGGGCCTGGAAGGGGGAGATGGAGAAGGGGAACCCGGTGGTTGTGGAGTTCCCATTCGAACCGGAAAGGAAGATGATGAGCATTGTGAGGAGAAGCTGGGGCAGGAACGTCGCGTATGTGAAGGGCGCTCCGGAGGTCGTGCTTTCAAAGTGCTCCTGGATATTTTCGGGCGGAAAGGCCCGGAAGCTCGGGAGGGATGAGAAGGAGGGGATACTCAGGGAGAACGATGCGCTCACCGCAAAGGGGTACAGGACGCTTGCCCTTGCATACAGGGAGCTGGATGGGGTGAAGCCGAGGCAGGAGGCGGTAGAGAGGGAGCTTGTCTTTGTGGGGATAGCGGGAATGATGGACAGCCCGAGGGAGGAAGTGAAAGGCGCGCTGGGGCTGTGCAAGAGCGCAGGGATTAGGGTTGTGATGATTACGGGGGACCATCCGCTTACTGCGAAGGCGATTGCGGATGAGCTGGGGATAGGGAACGGGAAGGTTATTACCGGGGAGGAGCTGGACAGGATGGGGCAGAAGGAATTCGAGGAAGCGGTGGAGGGGATTTCTGTTTATGCGAGGGTTTCGCCTGGGCACAAGCTGAGGATTGTGGACGCGCTGAATGCGAAGGGGCACGTTGTGGCGATGACCGGGGACGGGGTGAATGATGCGCCTGCGCTAAAGAAGGCGGATATCGGGGTGGCGATGGGGATTTCGGGGACGGAAGTAGCGAAGGAGAGCTCGGATATGGTGCTGGCGGATGATAATTTTGCATCAATAGTCGCAGCGGTGGAGGAGGGGAGGGGAATCTACGAAAACATAAGGAAAACGATTGCATTTCTGCTGTCCGGAAATATTGCGGAGGTGGCGGTGATATTTATTGCGGTAATGCTGGGAATGCCGCTTCCGCTTATTGCGATACAAATATTGTGGATCAACCTTGTGACGGACGGGCTTCCTGCGGTTGCGCTTGCGGTTGACCCGATAGACAGGGATGTGATGAGGAAGAGGCCCCGGGAGAAGGGGGAAAGCATATGGAAAGGGATGGGGCTTTTACTTGTGGAATCCCCGGTGCTGGTTACGTTCGCTACGATTGCGGTTTTTGCGTACATGCTTGGGAAGGGGGATGTGGTGCTTGCGCAGACAGTGGTTTTCACGATGGTTGTGATGGTGGAGAAGACGCAGGTCTTTTCCTGCAGGTCGCTAGAGAAGCCTGTGTGGAGGGAGCTTCTTAAGAATAAGTGGATTGTTTATACGACCATACTTACGGTTGCGATGCATTTTGCGATAATATACAACCCTGCGCTGAATGAGATGTTCCATGTGAAGCCGCTGGAAATCGGGCAGTGGGCGCTTGTATTCGGACTGTGCATCCTTCTTTTTGCCTATTTGGAATTGAGGAAGTGGATGATAAACAGGAAGAGAACGTAGTCGGGGGAGGAAATTTGAAAGACATAAATCAGGGGGTTATGAGTACCCCAAAATTCGTGGGGAAATCAGAAAGATGGAAGAAGACTGGTGGGGAGGGAATCAGAAAATCAAGGAAAAAATGAAAGGAGGGGCAAGAAGTAGGCGATTGCGCCCCTCCTTGCGTTTTGTCTTTGCAGGGGAGGTCATCCCAGCACCGTTCTGAGAGCAGATTTAGCCAAACCGCCGCAGGACTGACGAGGGGCAGAGAATTTAAAAAACACGCTCAAGCCCTTCCAGATCAACGAGCAGCCAGCCGTTCTCCTTTCCAAACTGCTCAGCCTTCCTGTCAAAGCCGGATTTGGAGAAGAACGCGAATTTTTCAGAGCGATGGCCTTTTTTCCAGCCGACAAATGCAGCCTTATCCTTCAGGGCAAGAAGGTCGGTTACGCTAACTGGATTTTCCTGCCATTTGCACTCGGCGAATATCGCCAGGGAGTTGGCGTCATCCAGCGCGAGCAGGTCGATCTCAACCTGCTCGTTCTTCCCCTTGCCCCACCATCTGCCGATGCGGTCGAATTTCATGGTGCGTATCATGTACTGCCTGCAGACCTCCTCAAAAGCCCGGCCTACAAAAGAATTCTTCTCTTCCTGGAAATGGGCGAACAGCTCATCGAACCTGCCCAGCTCGAATTCGCTGCGCTTCCTGAAAACAAACCTGAACCAGAGCTTGAAGAACTGGTTGTTCAGGTAGTACCTTGCCTTCTTGCTGCGGATGCCTTCGGTTATGGGGAGCTCCTTTTTGAGGGCGCCGAGAAGCTCGGTAAGGTCGTAGAGGTAAGGCCCAAGGGAAGTCCCCTTGACGCCGGAATAATCCGCGATTTCGTTGGCTTTTGTTTTTCCCAGCGCAGCGGCAGACAATATCCCGTAATATGTGGCTGTGTCCTTGCCGAATTCTTCGACCATTATGTTCTTGACTTCATCCCGCAGAGGCGCGAGTTCGCCGTAGACAAGCTTTTTCATGGCCTCGTCCGGTGTTTTAACCCCGTAATCCTCGAGCAGGTCGTAATATTTCGGGATGCCGCCGAAAAAAGCATATAACTCGATTTTGTCCTTGAATCCTTTTATGCCGAGGTCGTCCAGAATCCCGCATATGGTTCCGAAGCCGAACTGCTGCAGGCTGAGAATGTTTGTCGGCCTCTGGAAAAGCGGGGCGTCCTGCTCGATGAACATCCCTTTCAGCAGGCCGAAGCTTGAGCCGGAGATTATTATGAAAATCTTTGAGTCATTCCTGTTCAGGTCGAAGAATTTCTGCAAAAGGAACGGCAGTGTTTTATCTATCCATGAGAACCGCTGGAATTCGTCAAAAGCTACTATGACCTTCTTTTTCCTGGAGTATTCGAACATATCCTGGAAAAGGTCGTCCCATGAAGAGATGGCAAGCCGCTCCGGCAGCCCAAGCCTTTCCTTCAGCTCACCTGAAAACTCCGAAAGAAGCTGGGTGGAGGTTTTTGAGCCGTCTGCATATAAGTAAAGGCCGTCTTCCTGTCTAAAGAATTCCTTGATAAGCTCGGTTTTCCCTACTCTCCTGACGCCGGTTATCACGCACATCACTGCTTTCTTCTCGGCTGCTTTTGAGAGGGTTTTCAGCTCTTTCAACTCGTTTACACGGTTGTAGAATTTCATATGCACCATCTTTATTATATTTGTAATTATTACAAACATAATAATATTTAAAGATATCGGATAGCGACGACAGGCAAGCAGGAAACTATAGTTTTGCGAATTTTTGGTCGACGCAGATTTCTATTAGCTCCCCAAAACTTATCCCGTAATTTTGCGAAAGTTTTTGGAGTGTTTTTCTAAGTTTGGTTATGGCATCACCTATCGTTTTGCAG
>JBFMEZ010000002.1:0-23378 GCA_040753215.1 Microcaldota archaeon
AACGAACCTTCCCGGCTTTTTCTGCACCTGCACGGCATGCTTTTTCGAAATTTGGTTGTTTTTTGAAGTCTTGTCCACGAGCAGGCCGCAGAACGATCAATTTTTATTCACTTGCGGATTTACTGGGCTTTGGCGCCTTATCCTTATCTGGACTTCAGCTCCGGCGTTTGCCAGTACAGGAAGAAGTACTCCCCCTTGGCTCTGAGCGCCGTGACGAACCTGCATTCGGTGTATTTCTCAACCGAGCCCATGTTTTCCAGGGCAGGGTAAAGGCGCCACGCATGCCCGTCATCGGTCCTTATGAACATATAGCGCGCGGGCCCGTTGCCCTCTTTCCTCGCGTGCGCGATTCTTATCCCGTTTAAAAATCTCTCCAGGCTAAAACCGCCGTCCCTTGCTTCTGCCAGCTCCGCAGACCTGAGAAAAGGAATTACTTCCTCCATTTCCATCTCGAGGAGCCCCTTCTTTCCGTTCCGCCCTTCTATCGTAACCTTTGCTCCGGACTCCAGAAGGACCGGGGTTTCATCCAGGCTCGCGGTTGCGCTGCGCGGGGGGCGGAAAGGGGGAGGGGATTTTCCTGCAGGCCTTGTATCCCTCACCGGCGGAGGGGGCCTTATGATGAACAGTTCCTTTGTATGGGGGTCCCGGGGCTTGTCTGCCATGGATAAATTGTTGCAGAAAAGTGTTTTTAAAAGGCATGCACTAACACAGATACTTCTTTATGCCGAATTCACGCAGCATCCGCGCGGAATCCCTGCGGAACCCGGCGGGCGCCTTCCACTTCGGCTTAGGGTTGAAAGGAATGCAGCTGCAATATCCCTCCCCGTAGGTTTTCTCCGCCGCCTCCCTGAATTTCTCCCCCTCCCCGAAAAGCCGCTCCATCTCTTTTTCGCCCATCCAGTCGTCCATGAATGTATGGAACCCATCCCCATCCTGAAAACTCTCAAGCTTTTCGTACTCCCATTTTATCTTCTTCATATAATCGTTATCCGCGCCCTCGCGCAGCTCGTGCACTTCATTTTTCCTGTATCCGCTGTCCACCTCAACCACGCTCCCGATGGGCACCACCCCTGCAGCATTGCCCGTGAAGAAAAGCGCATCCGCACCATCCAGGTCTTTTGCGGTAAATGCGCCGAACCTGAACTTCATCCCCATCCCTTCCGCAATGGAAGCAACCAGCCGTAGCGTTATCCCGGGCAGCGCACCTTCGGATGGCGGAGGGGTGACCAGCTCATCGCCCCTTATGAGCATTATGTTCTCGCCCCCGCCTTCCGTGAGCACCCCTTTTGAATTCGCAAACACTACTTCCGAGCATTTCTCATTATTTACCCTATTGTAGTACTCCAGCTTCTTCTCGGAATAGATTGCGAGCTGGTAATTGCTGGCAGCCTTGATTTGCGCGAAGGGAAGCTCCCTCGCCATTGGGAACAGCATCACGCATATGCCCTCCCTTCCTTTTTGCGGAAGGTATGCGCCCATCGGCACCGCCCCCAGAAGAAGCTCGTATTCCGCGCCCCTCGAGAAACCGATGAGGTTTTTGTTGATGAAGGCGAGCGGCCGCACGTAAATCCTGCGCACCTTCTTCCCCGCCTTCAGCGTTTCCGGGTTCTCTTCCTTAAGCTCTATCCTCTCATGCCACCCGTTCAGGGCCGCAATCGCGAAAACCGCCCCGCACATCTCCGCATCCGAATGCCCCATCCACTTCTGCTCCAGAAATCTTATCCCATGCCTCATCCTCTCGAAATTCAATGCAGGGTGGAAGAGCCCCGGCCTTCCGTCCCTCTCTACTATGCTCATGCCTTCAAATACGGAATTCGCATAGTTTGCGGAAGGGGAGAGCACAGGCAGCAGCGCGAACCTCGCCAGCATATAATCCCTGAGCCCAGTGCAGCAGAAAAAGTTGTTTATAGTGCTTTCCTTCAGGTCAAGCATGCATGCTTGTTTGCAGCAAAGTTTATATTTTTGCATCAGGATGCCTATGCATGGGATTCCTGCATGGCAAAATCGCGGTGGTGACGGGCGGAGGAAGGGGCATCGGTAGGGCAATCGCCATTGAGCTCGCAAGGAATGGCGCGGACGTGGCGATTTCCGCACGCCACAGGGATGAATTGGACAACACCGCAGGCGAAATAACCTCTCTGGGAAGGAATGTGCTGGTTGTGCGGGCAGATGTGGCAAAGGATGCGGACAGGAAGAAGCTCGTCTCCTCCGCACTTGGGGAGTTCGGCCGCATCGACATTCTCATAAACAATGCCGGAGTCGCATGGCCCGACGATTTTTTCCTAAGCGAAAAGGAGATCGATGCGACCATAGATGTGAATCTCCGTGGATTGATTTATTGCACGAGGGAGGTTCTTCCCGCGATGCGCAGGCAGAAAGGAGGCGTAATAATCAACATCTCTTCCGAAGCCGGGAAGCACGGCTACCCGGACATTCCGGTTTATTGCGCAACCAAGTTCGGGGTAATCGGCTTCACCGAAGCGCTTGCTCAGGCGGTGGAGAAGGATGGAATTCTGGTTTATGCAGTATGCCCAACTTCTACGCAGACAAAAATGTGGGAGCAGATTGCGGGAAAGGAGCCTGCAGCGCACGTTCCAGATGATGTTGCGCTCGAAATAATGGACTTATTGAAGAATGCAAAAAAGATTGCGCCGGGAAGCGCAATAGATGTGCGCAAGCACGTATGAGCTATTGTGCAATCTCGAACGTTACATGGATGCTGCTGCTCATCGTAAGGTCCTGTGGGAATATCTCCGTGGGGACACCTGCCGGCTGCGGCATCCCTCCTTCCGCAGCATATCCCCTTTCCGCATAATAGTATGGCGGATAATAATAGTTTGTCTGTATGTCTATTATCCTCCCCAGCCGCGCGCCCAGCCCGCCTGCGATGCTCTCCGCCTTTTCCCTCGCGGACTGCGCCGCCTCCCCCGCCAGTTCGTTCTCCACCCTTATCCTCGTCTCATCCCTCAGGGAGAAGTACTGGTAGTCAAAGCGCGCGCTCGCATTAGCCGCAGAAACCGCATCAATTATGTCCCCTCCCTTGTAGATATTCATTGTTTTAACCATTATCGAGTGCGTAGTCCTGTATCCGATGACCTGCTGGTCGCACCTGTAAGGCATGGGATAGGATTCCGGATATGCGACACCGGAAGAAGCCATACCCTCTGTTGCGGCTCCTGTTTCCTCCCCGCCCACCACCATCTCTCCGCCGCCCTTTGCGCCGGCCATGGGGCACACGTCCCCATAGCATGGCGGAGGGTACCAGCACGAGTCATTATACACCGGATACGTGTAGTAGGAAGCGGTCTCTATCTCATCCTCCCTCACTCCCTGCGCAAGGAGCGCGTTCTTCACTTTCCTCGTCATCTCCGCATTCTGCGATTCGGAGCCCGAAGCGGTCTCATTTTGCGTCTCAACTGCAATCCCAATCACGAGCAAATCCGGGGAAACAGTTCTCGTTGCCTCCCCGCTCACCG
Source organism: Microcaldota archaeon (assembly GCA_040753215.1). GTDB lineage: Archaea > Micrarchaeota > Micrarchaeia > Anstonellales > Bilamarchaeaceae > CAIXOA01. The sequence goes on from JBFMEZ010000002.1 coordinate 3,477, forward strand.
AGATTCTCGGGATTTCGGTAAGGTTCGCGGTTGCATTCTGCACCGGGGGCTGTGTGCCAGAAGTGAAAACATAAGTTGCCCCGGCCACAAGAATTACAATTGCCGCAACCGAGAGCAGCACGGTCATCCTGTCAAGGACATATTGTTCCGCCATCTTCATCACCGCTTCCCTTATTTCTCAAATGTTTATATAGGGATTCCAAATGCTTCGGTTTTTTTCGAACATTGGGCAGGCAAAAAAAGGTTTATATAACCACGCAACCAATCTTATCCATGCAAAAGCTTTTTGCGCTCGCGGGGCTTTTTTTGCTTGTTTTTATGGGATGCGCCCAGCAGCCTTCGGAGGCACAGCCGCAGGCGCAGCCGGAACGGGCCCCCCTCTGCGGCGATGGCGTGTGTGATGCGGGCGAAAACGCCAGCTGCTGTTCTGATTGCGGCTGCCAGGCCGGCTTCCAGTGCAATGATGCATCAGGCCTGTGCGAGCCGGGCCCGGACTATATTTTTGAAAGGACCATGGGCGTTTTTGAAAATGCGACTTCCTACTCCGCAGTTAGTTCGCTCTCGGTATTGATGGAATACGAAGAAGACGGAATGAGGCACTTGGTAAGAAGCGACACATATTTTGAGGAAGATCTGGATTTTCCACAGCAAAAATATTATATGTATACGAGAACCGGAAATACAACAACAGAATTGTATGCCATCGGCAACTTGTCGTATGTCAAGTATCCTGATTTCGGCTGGGTAAAAGAAGAACTCGAGCCTTCATTCTGGGACACCATAAATGAGACGAACGAAGAAACATGGATGCTTGCATCGCGCATGAGGCATGCCTTAAATGGCTCCTCATCGGTGAATGGAAGGGACTGCTGGCTGCTCTCCCTCTTTCCCACGACTCCATCCCAGAACAGGGAGATGAAAGAGATTCTCGCCAAACCCGCCGGTGAGAGCTCCGAATACATTGAGATGATAAGCGACCTCAGGATTGATTTATGGAATTTGTGCGTAGACAAAGAGAGCTACGGGATGCTGTCTTCAAACATCAGCATGAGCGGCACCATTGAGGGAGTCTCAATATTTTTTGAATCAGGCTCCATATACAACTATGAGCCCGTTGTGGTTGTCCTCCCCTTTGCTGCCCGCGATGCCCGCGCACTGCCTTTCGAGCTGAAATATTATGATAAATACTGTGAAGGGATAGACCCCCGCAATTCTCTTGTGCGCCAGCAGGCCGCGGCCGCGGCCTCCGCCCATTCCGGCGAACTATCAGTGGAACAGATTGCAGACATTTACGAATTTGTGCACACTGAGATCGCATACGTATCTGACCCGCGCAGGCCAGACCTTGAGAGCTATCCGTATTCCCCGGAACAGACGCTGCTCGCGGGTGCGGGGGACTGCGACGACCAGGCGGTCTTGTTCGCTTCCATGGTTGAGGCGATAGGGGGCTGGAGCCGCGTGGTTATAAACACCGCGTGCGGCCATGCGTATACCGAAGTTTACATCGGCGACAGCGAATCTGCCGCAGACGCCGCGATGCAGGCCCTGTTCGACTACTATTCCCCCGATTATATAACAGTGAGATGGAGGACCGATGAAGACGGAACAAAATGGATGATTTTTGACCCGGCGGGGGGCGAATACGCTGGAGACCTACATCCCGATTGCTATTCGCAGACGGATGAGGACTCGTGGGAGGACGCGGGGACCGAGGCAAATCTCTTTTATGTGTATTCCTGCGTTGAATAGCCCAGCCTTATCTTTATAAATTTGTACTCCTTTTTAACCGCATGAAGAACCTCGAAATAGCGAGGATATTCTACGAGATTGCGGATATACTTGAATTGCAGGATGTGCAGTTCAAGCCCCGCGCGTACAGGCGCGCAGCCCGCGCAATAGAGGAGCTTTCCGAGGATATAGAAGAGGTGTATAAGAAGGGCGGGCTGGAGGGGCTGCAGGAGATTCCGGGTGTCGGCGAGCGGCTCGCGAAGAAAATCGAGGAATTCATAAAGGCCGGGAGGGTGAAGGAGTACGAAAAGATGAAAAAATCCTTCCCCGTGGACCTGGAAGGGCTTGGAAGGATAGAAGGGCTCGGCCCGAAGAAAGCGATGAAACTCTATAAGGCGCTTGGAATCCGGAACCTGGAGGACCTGGAGAAGGCGCTGAAGGCGCACAAAATAAGGGGGCTTGAGGGTTTCGGGGAGAAAAGCGAGGAGAAGATGCTGGAAGGGCTGGGGCTCGCGAAGGCGAGCGCGGCCAGGATGCTCCTCTACCAGGCGATTCCGATTGCGCATGAGATGGAAGGAAGGCTCCGCTCGCTTCCGGAAGTGCGGAAGCTGGAGATTGTCGGCTCTTACAGGAGATGGAAGGAAACCATCGGGGACATAGACATCCTTGTGGTTTCCACCAACCCGGAGAAAGTGATGGATTTCTTCACTTCAATGTATCCGGACTCCACGATAATCGCAAAAGGCCCTTCCAAATCCGCTATAAGGCTCTCCTCCGGGCTGCACGTGGATATCCGCGTCTTTGAAGAATCTTCCTTCGGCTCCGCGATGATGTATTTCACCGGCTCAAAAGACCACAATATAGAGGTGCGCAAGATCGCGCAGTCAAGGGGATGGAAGCTGAACGAGTACGGGCTCTTCTCGGGCAAAAAGAGGCTTGCGGGAAAAACTGAAGAGGAGGTGTACAAAAAGCTGGGGATGGAATGGGTTCCCCCCGAGCTGAGGGAAAACATGGGGGAGGTGGACGCCGCGCTCGGCAAAAAGCTCCCTTCCCTTGTCGGGCCCGGGGATGTGCGCGGCGACCTGCACACCCACACGAACTGGAGCGAGGGGAGGAATTCACTCGATGAGATGGCGGGGATGGCGAAATCCCTCGGCTACGAATACCTGCTCATATCCGACCACGGCGGCTCCATCCTCAAAATCGCAAGGAGCATGGACGCAAAAAAGCTCACGAGGCAGATGCAGGAGATAGACAGGCTGAATAAGAAGCTGGATGGGATTACGCTCCTGAAGGGGGTGGAAACCAACATAATGGAGGACGGCTCCATAGACCTTCCGGATTCCATCCTGAGGGAGCTGGACATGGTGGTCGCCTCCGTGCATTCCCGCTTCAGCGACCCGGAGGAGAAAATGACCGGGCGCGTCATTTCCGCGATGGAGAACGAGCACGTGGACATTATAGGCCACCCAACGGGCCGCGTAATCGGCTCGCGGCCGCCCTTTGCCCTTGATTTTGAGGAGGTTGTGGATGCGGCGAAGCGCACGGGCGCCTTCCTGGAGATAAATTCATACCCCGAGCGCCTGGACCTTGATTACCTGCACATATTCTCAGCGAGGGGGAGGGTGCGCTTCACGCTCGGTACGGATTCCCACGAGAAGAGCCAGATGAGGTTCATGGGGCTGGGCGTTGCGCAGGCGAGGAGGGGCTGGTGCGAAAAGAAAGACATGCTTAATACGCTTTCCCTAAAAGATTTAAGGAAGGTTTTCGGCTTCTGAGCTTATCTCCCTACAACCTCATCTATTTTTTCTCCAAGTCCCGAAGCTTCATCCCCGTACAATTTGTAGCTCTTCCACTCCCCATCCATGAACTGGTAAAGGTCGTCGTCAGCAATCACGAATATGATGCTCCCTATCTCCGTCCCGCAGCCCGCCTCGCCGTCCCCGCATATGCGCAGCGCCTCTCCTATCCTGCCCAGATACTCCCCGTTCTGCGGCTCGAACGTTTCCACGCCATAAAGGTTGCCAAGCTCCGCGGCAGTATCCACCTTCTTCTCCGAAAGCGCGACCGTGCAGTGCCCGTCGAATCCGCTTCCCGTGAAGGCCGTCGTGTAGCATATCACGTAGGGGTTCAGCTCCTGGAGCGTGCCCAAGGGATGGGGGCTGCCCTCCACGTACCAGCCCATATCCCCTTCCGTATATACTATATACCTGCCATCGCCCGCATCCCATGCCTCAAGCTGCAGGTCCGCGCCCGCGTTCCTGAACCTGTTGAGCATCGCTTTGAGGTAAAGCGCATAGTCCTCGCAGTCCCCGCCGTTGTTGTGCACCATCTCCACGAGCGAATAGAGCTTGTCCGGGAATTCGCTTTTGTACACGAACCCGAGCTCCTTCTCCATCAGGAATGGCACGCATGCGAGCCGCAGCCGGCCCCTCTCCACACATCCCGAATCCACATCGTAGAAAAAGCTGTTCATGGTGCGCGGAAGCTCCGAGTTGTCCCTGAACCACTGGATCGAGGAATTGATGGACTCTTCTATATTCTGTATTTCCATGCGGAGCTGCAGGAACTCCTCCATCGTTTCATTGAGCAGGTTTGCGGTTTCGCGCAGCTCCTCCCGCGTCCCCTCGAGCTCTTCTGCAGTCTCGTTCAAATCCATCCTCGTGAGCCGCAGCTCCAGGCTCGTGTTGTCCAGCTCCTCCTGCGCGAGCCCCAGCTCGGCCTCCGTGCGTATGAGCGTACCGTTCAGGCGCGCAATCTCCGCATTCGCCGCATCCAGCTGCACGTTCCGCTCATCCAGGTTCGCCCTTGTTGCCGCCAGCCCGCTGCCAAGGAACGCATTCTGCACAAGCAGGAATATGGTAGAAAGGAAGAGGAATGCGGATATCACTCCCAGGATGCGCTCCGTGCCCATCTGTGCACCTCTTTGGGTAAAGAGAGCAAAATATAAAAAATAAGATGGAAATAGCATTCGGAGGAAAGCCTTTTAAACAGTTATAATAAGTATATTATTATGGTGAAGATGTCCGAATGGCAGCCCCAGCTTGCGTACAGAGTCCCTTCAATAGCGGTTTATGAGCCCCCTCTCGCAAGAGATGCCAAAAGGAAAAGGGGATGCATTCCCACCAGGTTTCATGAGCCCATGGTCTCTGCGCCCGTAATACGCCCCAACATCTTTGAGGTGGTTGCCAGAACTGATTGCGGCAGCGGCGCCAGGAAGATTGAATTGAGGCGCGTTCCGGGCAGGGAGGCCCAGGTGGAGATTGGCAGGAAGCTCAGGGTAATCTTCATGGGCAGGTGGGGGCCGGTCTGGGATTCCATACGCGACAGGCCAAGGCTCGTGGAAATCGAGTCCACAAAGGCGCGCGCAATCCTGGGGTCCCGCCATACCGGCGCAAAGGTGTTTGCCCTTTCCGAAGATGGGGGAAAGCTGCAGCTGGGCGAAATCGGCATCGGCCGCACCGAGGCCAAAAAGCTGCAGGAGTTGTTCTCCGGCCCGGGCATCAGGTTCTTCTTTGCACAGTATAGCGGTGGAATCCTTATGAGGGATAAAGAAGACGTTGCATCCATCCAGTAGCAGATTAAAACCCTTTTTGCTTAATACACCCGGTGCTGGAATGAAAAGGATTCATCACACCGCAATTCTCGAAGGCGACGTTGAGCTCGGGGACTGGGTCGGCGTTTCCGCGTATGCTGTGCTGCGCGGGGATGAGGGGAAGATAAGTGTGGGGGACCGCTCGAACATCCAGGAGCACTGCACCCTGCACGGGAAAGGCGTTTCAGTGGGCGAGGGCGTTACGGTCGGTCACGGCGCCACTTTGCATGGCTGCAAAATAGGGAACAATGTGCTGGTTGGGATGGGCGCAATAATAATGGACGGTGCGGAGATAGGCGACTGGTGCATAATCGGCGCTGGCGCAGTGGTAACGCCCGGGATGAGGGTAGAATCCGGCTCTTTGGTTGTAGGCCTTCCCGCAGAAGTAGTCCGCAAAATAGGTGAAGAAGACAAGAAGCTGATTGTCCATTCCGCTGAAAATTACATAAGAAAAATAAGGTGAGCGGCCGGGGCATCCATATTAAAGAATTGCCCTTCAAACCCATGGGCACAGGTGAATGCATGTCCATAGTTGAATACGGGGAATACAAGGGCAACAGGCTGATAATCCTGAAGAGGACCGAAGACGACAAGTATCCGTTCAGCTTCGGGAAGGGGAAGGCGCGCCTCATAGTGGAGAATTTCGAGGCAATAAAGAGGTTCGCGGAGGAAGAGGAATAGGATATTTCTTTTCTATTCTTATAGGAATATTCGTTTCAGCAACATATAAAAAGGGCGGAAAAGCATCACTTTCCGGTGATTCTGCATGACAAGCAGCAACTATCTTTTCACTTCGGAATCGGTGACCGAGGGCCACCCGGACAAGCTCTGCGACCAGGTTTCTGACAGGATACTGGACGAGCTCATAAAGCAGGACCCGAAGGCGCGCGTTGCGGTTGAGACCGCAGCAACCGCCGGCCTGATGGTCGTGATGGGGGAGATAACCACCTCAGGGTACGTGGAATTCCAGCAGGTCGTGCGCGATGTTATAAGGGACGCGGGGTATGTGAAGCCCGAATACCTTTTTGACTACCGCACCTGCGGGGTGCTCGCCTCCATCCACGAGCAGTCCCCGGACATCGCGCAGGGCGTGAATGTGACCGCAAAGCATGAGCAGGGTGCGGGCGACCAGGGGATAATGTTCGGGTGCGCGATGCGCGAAACCCCGGAACTCATGCCACTCCCAATAATGTATGCGCACAGGCTCGCGAAGAGGCTCGCGGAGGTGCGCAGGGACGGGACCCTGCCTTACCTGCGTCCGGACGGCAAGTCGCAGATTACAATAGAGTATAAGGACCACAAGCCCGTGCGCGCACATACGGTCGTGCTCGCGGCGCAGCACGATGAGGACATCTCTCTTGATAAATTGAGGAAGGATTTGCTTGAAGAGGTTATTAAGCCGGTGTGCGGCAATTTGTATGATAAAAATACGATTGCGCACATAAACGGGACCGGGAAATTCGTCCTTGGCGGCCCTGCCGCGGACACAGGGGTGACAGGCCGCAAGATCATACTGGACACTTACGGGGGAAGGGGCCACCATGGAGGAGGGTGCTTCTCTGGAAAGGACCCCTCCAAGGTTGACCGCTCCGGCGCGTACATGTCCCGCTACGTTGCAAAGAACATAGTCGCCGCCGGGATTGCGGACCACTGCGAAGTGCAGATTTCCTATGTGATAGGGGTTCCGAAGCCACTTTCCGTCTTTGTGGATACCAGGGGCACCGCAAAAATCCCCGTAGGCAAAATAGAGGAACTGGTGAAGGAGCACTTCTCCTTCAAGCCGGCGGACATGATAAGCAAGCTGGACCTGCTCCGCCCAATCTATTACAAAACATCCGTATACGGGCACTTCGGGAGGGCAGAGCCGGATTTCACCTGGGAGAAGACGGACATGGCGGAGAAATTAAGGAGCGAGGCCGGCCTTTGATTCACTTCTTTTCCGCCGGCACCTGCCTGTAGAACTTCACCTTTCCGGCCTCCTTCCCGCATTTCCCGCAATACACGACCAGGCTCTCCTTTTTCTTTTGTATCTTTCCGCCTTCCGAGCGGATTTCAAAATCCCTGCCCGCCACATCAGAATAGATGAAGATTTCATTGCCGCATTTGCATTTCAGCCTGCCTTCCATAGCCCTGTTCTTAATCCACCTTATTTTAAATTTTGCCTTCCATATGCCCACAGGTGTCTATATGGAAAGGATGAAGATTGCGCTATTGTTCGGCGCATTGCTGATTATTGCCGGCTGCGCGCAGCAGCCTGCCCCGGAACAGCCTGCGAATGTGACTCCCCCGGAGCAGCAGCCAACCCCGCCGGGCGGGGACAGGGATGCGTACGGGTGCATTCCTTCCGCGGGCTACTCCTGGTGCGAAGCCAAGCAGAAGTGCCTGCGCGTATGGGAGGAACCCTGCATCGCAGGGACGCATGATATAGAATGGGCCCGCAGCATCGCGGAAGCAAGCCCGTGTGTGGAGAGGGGCAACCTCACCGATACGTATGTATTCAATGAGAATACGCGGACTTGGTGGATTGATATGGATACAGTTGCCCCAGGCTGCGCCCCTGCCTGCGTGGTGAGCGAGGATACTGCCACCGCGGAAATAAACTGGAGGTGCACAGGCGCGCTTCCCCCCGAGGCGATGGGCCCATGCACCGCCCCCGTAACCGGAAAGAGCATGGAACTTTCCCGCGCAATAGAGATTGCGGAGGCAAGCATCTGCACGAATGAGGGAACGCTCGATGCCAACTATGTATGCAATGAGAATACAGGAACCTGGTGGATAGACATAGTCCCGGCAATCCCAAGAGAAGGATGCTCCCCTGCATGCGTTGTGAACATAAATTCCGGGACCGCTGAAGTTAATTACAGGTGCACCGGCCTCGTACTGGAGGGCAGGGCAGCTCCTCCGCCAGTAAATGTTGGGGGCGATGCGTGCTTCTCCAACGCCACCGGGAAGAGCATCAGCCTCGCGCGCGCAATAAACATCTCCCTCGGGAGCATATGCATGAACATCGGGTCCCTTGATGCAACCCACTATGTGTGCAATACCGACGCCGGCACCTGGTGGCTGGACATAAACCCGGCTGCTCCAATGGAAGGGTGCAACCCCGCCTGCGTGGTGAACGTGAATTCCGAAACGGCAGATGTGAACTGGAGATGCGGCTGAGCCGCTCTCCTTTAATTTTTTAATTCCCATTATCCGGGCCCGAATCCCAGCTTTTATAAATGGTAAAGCTGAACCCTTTCCGGGGGTGCATATGAGAAACAAGGTGCTTGCCCTCGTGTTTGGGCTTCTCGGGGCAGTTGTGATAATCGCCGGCCTTTACTATGCGCTGAATTACCTCGGCTACATCGGCAACCTGCTGATTTCATTCTTTTCCGCGAACAGCGTGGACAGCATCAACAGGTGCGGCCTCTATGTCCCGCAGGGGTTCAACGAGATAAGGGACCAGATAGCCACAAGCATCCTTCCGATGCTATACCTTGGCGCCCCGCTCGCACTGCTTGTTATTTCTATACTGATGTTCCTCAGCGGCTATTTCTGCGGCAAGCACACGATGGAGCGCGAGGCCGAAGCGCGGAAGCAGAGGGAGGAGCACATCCAGCGCGAGGTGGAGAGGCGGATGGGAGGAAAGCCTGGAGAACAGCCATCCGGTGAGAAGAGGCCGCCTGAAGTAAAACCGGCAAAGCCCTCCGAAGGGGCGGAAGCAAGGCCGGCCGAAAAGGGAAGGCAGCCTCCTTCCAGAAAACAATAGGTGCGCAATATAAATTTTGCCTCCGAATGCAGGGCCGATGAGGGGGTTTCTGCTGCTTTTCCTGCTGCTGGCCGGCTGCGTGCAGGAGCAGCGGGAAATCCTGGAGGTGAGCGCAATGAGACTGGAAAGCCCCGCATTTGAAAATGGAGGAACCATGCCGGAAAAGTATTCCTGCGACGGAGAGGATGTTAGCCCTGAATTGAGGTTAAATGGCGTGCCAAATGGCACGAATAGCCTTGCGCTGGTAATGGACGACCCGGATGCGCCTACGGGCACGTTCGTGCATTGGGTGGCCTGGAACATCCCTTCCGGAATAAGAACAGTACCTGAAGATTCCTCTCCCGGAGTGGACGGAACAAATGATTTCGGGAGAACCGGCTACGGAGGCCCGTGCCCGCCCCCCGGCCCGGCGCACAATTACCGCTTCAGGATTTATGCGCTGGACGCGACCCTTAATCTTTCCACAGGCTCCACGCGGGCGCAGCTTGATTCTGCGATGCAGGGGCACATCCTTGCGCAGGCGGAGCTCCGCGGGAAGTATGGAAGATAGGCTTATTCCGAATCTGAATGGTTCCAGGGAGGTGCTTGAGGACGGCAGCATCTGCTGTTCCATCAATGTGGAAGTGGTTTGCGGGAACCTTCTCACAAAATGATGCCAGCATTCAGAGCTTAATCGCCTTCCCCTTCTCCATCCTCATAACTCCCCTGCAATTCTTCTCAAACAAATCGCTCCTTAGAGTATGCACCGGAAATACCCTCTTCGCCCCCACCTTCTTAACCATCTCAAATATTGTGCTTTTCGGCGCATGCCCGGATGCGTGCAGTTGAAGGTGCTCCAGCCCGAAATGCCTCACCCAGCCCCCAAGCACCCTGCTCCCAAGCAGTGAAATTGGATCTTCCTCAAAAGGCTCGCTCATGGAATGCACAAGCACCCCTCCCTCCGGCCTCACATCTATAAGCTCAGGAAGCCCCCAGAAATCCGCCTCAAATATGAATTTCCCCGGCTTCTCCCTTATCTCATCGGGGGAAACCCCGTCCGCCCGGAACTTCTCCTCCCATTTTGAATACTTTTTCAATTCCCTCCCGTATATCCTTATCCTTTCATCCCTAAGCGGGTCGGGGAGCCCCACCACATCCCCTTTCAATGCATCCAATAAATGCGCAGTCTTCCTTGAAATCACCAGCTCCTTCCCCACCTCCCCGGCAACCTTCCAGAAGGTCCTGAGCCTGTCCAGGTCCTTCGGGTACCTCATCACCACTGCCGGCCTTTCCCCTCCCAGCGCCTTCCTGCTCCCCTCATACACCTCCCTCTCCCCGAAATCCTTCCTCTTCTCCTCCTCCAGCACCCTCGTCCCCTCTATTATGAGCGCCTCAGGCTCCGCCTTCCGCGCCTCCTCAATGAACTCCGCGCTCATCTCCGCCTTCGGCCCGTGCATCCTCAAATCCCCGGTGTATGCAACCGCTCCCTCCGGGGTTTCCGCGATGAACCCGTACGCCCCGGGCACCGAATGGTCCACGTGGATGGGCCTCACCTCCACATCCCCGACCCGTATCCGGTTTCCGGTTCCCGGTTTCCCGCTTCCGGTTCTGAAGGTTTCCAGCTTCAGGTGCTTATGCGCGCTCTCCTGCCTCGTGGTTATCCAGGTGCTCTCCAGTATCTTCCTCGTGCATTCTCCCATGTGCACCGGTATTTCCGGATGGAGGAAGCAGAGGTGCGCCCAGTGGTCCTGGTGCGCATGGGTGAGGAAGACCGCATCAAACTCCGGTTCCGCATACTCCACATCCGTCCTTTCCACCGCCTCCCTCGAGTAGAGCCCCTTCAGCTTCGGGATAAGCCCGAACTCAAAATAATCCCTTAGTCCGAACCTCTCCCTTGGCGCAAGGAAGGACTCCGGCAGGAAATATTCATCCAGCAGGGTAAAGGCCTCCCCAAAATCGAAGAAGATTCGGGCTTCTTTTGTTTCAAGGAGGATTTTGTTTCCGCCTATCTCATTTATGCCTCCGTAGAAAGTTAAGGAAAGTGACATGTCAACCCAATCCAAAATCAGATTAATAACCCTTTCCCGGCAGATCTACCCCATGCCAAAGAAAGCATTTGAGACCTTCCGCAACCTTTCAATATTCGCATACGGCACTTTCGCCTTCATCGCAGGCACGCTCTCAATAATACTCCTTGAAAGGGGCATGAACCTTGCAGAGGTGGGCCTCTATTTTGCCCTTTATTCCGCCTCGGTATTCCTGCTGGAGGTGCCGAGCGGCGCATTCGCGGACGCATACGGGAGGAAGAAGGCAATCGTGCTGGGCTTCATCCTGCAGGCCGCATTCCTCGCCGGGTTCATCTTCCTTCCCATCGGCCCCATATTCGTAGCATTTGCATTCATAGTCGCGGCCGCGGATGCGCTCCTCTCCGGCTCAACCGAGGCCCATGCGGTGGATATGCTCTACGAAAGGGGCAAGACAGACTACACCCACAAGCTCCTCTCTTCCGCAAGGGGCTGGCAGTACACGATCCTCCTCGCAGGCTCAATAATAGGGGGCTACCTCGCAACCTTCTCCGTCAGTTATGCGCTCGCGCTCTGCCTGCTTTCCGCAATAGGGGGCTTCTTTTACTCCCTTCTGTTTCTCACCGAAGCCTCAAGGAAGAAGGAATTCGCCAAGGTGGAGCACGCGATATATGCCAACATCGCAAGGGCAGTGGCTGGCGCAAGGGGGAACACCTCCCTCCGCAGCGTGTATTTCCTTTCCTTCTGCTTTGGGCTTGCGACCTTCGGCCTTTTCTCCTACTGGCAACCGGTCATGGCAGGGCTTGCGGGGTGGGGCACCGATGCGCTGGGAGCTTTTTTCGCGCTCTTCAGCCTCATAGTCATAATAGCTTCAAAATTCTCCCATAAGCTCTCTCCCAACATCAGGGCCGCCTCCCTGATGGCGATTGGGATGGCCGCGCTTCTTTTCGCAAGTTCTATCGCACCTGCCGCACTGCTGGTAGCGGCGATAATCCTCTTCTGGGAAGCCCTTTGGGGCGCGTACATACCGCTGGACAGCACAATAATCAACCAGAACACAGAATCCTCGTTCCGGGCCACTGCCATATCCGTAAATAACATGATTTTCCGGCTGGGGTGGGTTGTGATGGGGGGAGTAGTCCTACTTTTCGGAGTTTCGGAACCTCGCGCCTACTGGCTGGCAGGCTCCGTCCTTCTTTTCCTTGGGGCGGCCGCGGTTTTCCTGCTGGCAAGAGATGGCCCTCAGGCCCGCCTTCTCCCGAAATAATAGCCCGCCAGCGCGGCAAGGAGAAGAACCACGGACGCGCCGCAGATGTACGGCCAGAATTTCCACGCATAGTCGAGCAGTCCCATAACCAGCCCTACAACCATCTCTGCCGGAGTAAGCTCCGGCACCTCGTCTATTGGATGCTCCACCAGCCCCGGAATTGTAAAGGGCTTCAATTCCGAGACATTGACTGCAGTATAAACTTCGTTCCCCTCCTCCGCGCAATCGGTGGGGCAGGAAAGGTAATCCTCCTCCCCACTACAGACAGAATCCCGGTTGCAAAGGAATTCAAACGTGTATTCTGCTATCCTGGTATCGCCTGCATAGAGGTTGACTGCCTGCCTTTCCGACGCATAGGGCACATAGCCCCTTATTGGCGCAACCCTCTCCTCCATCCCGCCCCCGCTCATCCCGTCCCAGAACACTATATCCATCGGTGCAGAGAAGCGCTGCGAAAAAATTATTTCTCCAGCCTCCACCACTTCAATGCGGTATTCGCCTGTTATGGAATCATTCTGCACGGCCGGCTCACCCCCAAGCACGGTTGCATATTCAAGCGAATAGTTGTAGGGATCTATCACAAGGTAAAGGTTGTTCGCAAAGCAGCCCGCCACCAGAAGAATTGTCATCATCCATACATACTTCATCTTGCATCCACCCCTTCCAGCTTTTTGAGTATCCAATCAAGCGATTCCCTGTTGAATGCACGCACTATACTCACGTTCCTTATTGAATCGAATGTGTTTGCGGACCCCATGGTGGAATACGTCCCGTCCGGGTTCACTATCCCATAGCAGCATGCACCTTCAGGTTCGCACGAAGCGGTGCATTCCCCCAGCGTATTCTCCAGTGTGGGCTTGGGGTTGGGGCAGGGGCTGAACAAAGCAGCGTTCTGGCTCTCCCACACGTACGGGTTGTAATCGTCGCACAAGCCGAACGTGTGACCCAACTCATGCGCAGAGATGTGCACCCCGTTGCACCGTTCATCATACCTTACATACACCGGACTTATCCCATCTCCCCCCAAATCCCCCAATAAAGTCCTCCTGTAGGTGAATCCGCACATCGTCCCTGCATCGCACGCGTCTCCAAAATCAATGCCCACCAGCCGGTATCTCTCCTTCCACGGCTCCAGCGTTTTATCGTACACCCTCGTTTTCTTGTACCAGGAAAGGAAATGCTCTTCCAGGAGGTCCAGCCGGAGGTATTTGCCATCACAGTATTCCGGCCCTGCCTCAAAGGATTCGTTTATCATATAATAAGATGCATAGCCGAGCCCAAGCTGTCTATCTATGTATTTCACGGAGCCAAGTATCCCACCATACATCTCCTTGTGCATGGATACAGGGTCGTAGTTTATTGGCACGATGAACACCCTCATCGATGACTGGATTCCGCATCTTCTTCCATCCCAGTTCTCCCCCAGCAAGCAGCATCCATAGTTCCCGTGAAGCGGGGAGAACGAGCACATCTTTTCCCCTGCGCATCCGCAAACGCTGCAGTCTGCAACACAGAAAAGGGACGAGAGGTTCAGCGTTATGTTCTCCTGCGCAACCACAATTGTGTTGTATGCGGGCTTTCCGAACCCAAGCACATTAACTTCGTATGTCCTGTTCTCAAGCCATATGCGTTCGCCCTCCAGAAGCCTTTTTCCAATCTCCGGCAATTCTATTTCATAAGGAACATCCCTCCTCTTCTCCACCAGCACGAAAGCCGCATCAATCTCTCCAGCCCCTGCCCCGGAGAGGTCGAAAACAAGCGGAACCACCGTGCTTCCGTTGAACTCCAGCGAGCCTCCTCTTAGCTCAGCCGTGGAATAGTTCGCTGCATATGTGATCCGTGCGCCCTCCGGAATGCCTACAACTGCACATCTCCCCTCTGAATTTGTTGTGCAGTTCCTGGAAAATCCGCTCCCGGGGGAGGTTATGGCCACATCCACGCCGGCCACTGCCTCCTCTTTTTCATCAGTTGCGGAAAAAACCGCCTGCCCCGCATCAAAAATAAAAACCGGGATTTCGGTTTCAGGCGGCTGCTTCGGGCCGAACGAGCCCCATTCACAGCACCCGCGTATCGCCCCATATCCGCATACTCTTTCTCTCCCCGTCCATCCGGCAACCTCCGCCTCCTTTTCCACCCCCGCAAGCCTGGCATAAACCACTGCAGTTATTCCTCCCTCACACCCGAAGCACGCATCCGGGGAGCAGGAGCCGGTTTCATCGCTCGTGCAGATATATTTCTTACCCGCGAATGCATTGAAATCCGGGGTGTTGTTGCATTCCAGGAAAAACTCCACGTCCTCCAGGGGGAAATAATCCTGGTCCAAAGCATGGAAGGAGAGGACCGTGTAGAGGTTCTCCGCACACGAAAGTGCAAGCGCGAGCATGAGGAATACGTATAGGTTTTTCATCTTCCCCACATATATTTCCCATGCAATTATTATAAAAAGAGCTTATTATGTGATCTTTCTTCCAAACCGATCCGCTTCTCTTTAAAATCCAGCGCAACCACACATATTCATGGGCGGGAAGGATAAAAGATTCGTAATATGTGAAAAATGCGGCGCCAGCGTCCGCGATACAAATATAGTTGAGCACATGGCAAAGGTGCATGGAGACGAGGATGCGAAAGAGGCGCTCGCATGGGAAGGCGAGATCGAACAGGTATTTTCGGAAAAGATATTTAAGGCATATATGGATGTGCGCCTGGAAATGGACAAACCCGTATTCTCATCCCCAAAAGAGCTGAAGGAGTATTCCAAGGCATGCGGCAAGGATTTTGGGGCGCTCGGGGACCTTGCGTTTGCCGGAATCTCAACGGACGGAATGATGGCGCGCTCCGCCCTGGAGCAGAAGGTGCAAACCCTGCCCAAGCCTCTGCCGCCGGAAGAAGCGGCAGGCAATGAGAAGTTAGCCGCAATTCTCGCAAAACTGGGGGAGATGCAAAAGGGCACATTGAAGGAATCCCTGCAGGAAATTGCCGCGCGCATCACAGATGAGAACGAGAAGAGAGCGCTCATGAGAGGCATGTTCGTCTTTTTTCCGGGTTTCTTTGGGAATGTGTGGAAGGAATTTTTCGGGAAGCGGTGCGCTTCATGCCCGATGGAGGAATTTAAGAAAAGAGGGTGCAAAAAAGGAGGGTTTTACTGCATCCATGACCTGGATTTTTCCGAGGCCGAGGGCTACATCAGGGAGGGGATAGTCAACCGCATCCTCGCGAAGGACGAATTCTCCATTGAGGATGAGACCAGGGCGCTGGTTGCTGCATGGAAAGAAGATTCTGAAGAATTGTGTGGCCGCTCCTGCGAATGTGCCCTCTGCAGGAAGGAAAACTTCGTGTGCAAGAAATGCGGGACCGCCTTGGAGCCCATTGAGAAATGGACAAAGGGGGAGGATGGGGCCGAACACAGGAGGATTCGGTGCAAAAAATGCAATGAGATTTTGCTTGAGATAAAGGCACCACTACGCTGGGAGGAGGGACCCTAGCCGCCCCATATCCTTCGGGTGGGCATTAGGGGATTGCGGCCGGGCAAACAGCTGGATAAGGTCAGGCGCCGAAGAGCTTCTCGATTTTCACCTTATAGTTGTAATGGTTGATTACTTCAATTCCAAATTCGGCCTTGATCTCCTCTTCAAGGCAAAAATGATTGTCCGTCGTTATGAAATAATCGCCGCAAAGCTGCAGCGCGTCTGCGAAAATCTCCATATCGCTTTTTTCGGGAATTGCCTGCTGGTGCTTGCCGGTTTTGCCTTCCTTAAGCCCCACTGCATCCAGCATCCTCCTGTCTATTTTGTATCTTTCAAAAAAATCCTTTATCTTCTGCAGGTGCGCGCTGCCATCCACTTCATCCAAACTTATCCGCCCAAGCAGTTCCTTTATCGCTTCCGTAGCGACCTGGACCACTTTCGCCGTTTTCTTCGCCTCAAGCCCCTTCGCCATCAGTTCCTTTTCCATTACGTCCCTTGCATGGGCAAGCTGGTTGAGCACCTTTCCGGATGTGACAATCTTCAAGCCAGCGGAAAGTCCCTTGTCAATGAAAATCTGCATCGCCACTGCACGGTTCGGAACATTGCGGAACACTCCTCCGAATGCGGAAGCTTTTGCATAATTGATGATTGCGGAGGTTTCAGCGAAAGCTAAAGGTTCTCCAGCACTTCTGCCACACATTCCTTCTCCGCCTCGCTGAAATCTGAAAAATCGCCTGCACCGATGGGGCCTGCTATTCCATGCACGGTGGCATAGTTGTCTATGAAATCACAAAGCTCTTCGGATTCGGGATTGCCCTCCATGCTGTAATTCTTATTGGCCAGGATTGCCACGAGCTCCCTTATTGCATTGAGGAGGACACTCCTTTCCGTCTTATCAACTCCCCTGCTCCTCATGCCGGCAAGAATCCCTTTTACGTGCTCAAGATACCCCACCAGCTTGATCTGCTTATGGAGGGTTCTTGCGCCCGCATTTGAAGCATTTTCCAGCTTCATATTTGCGATCGGGATGAGTTTTGCGATTGCATCCTCGAATTCCCCCACATCCCCCGGGCCATACTTCTCAAGGTATTTTGAGTAGACATACTCCTTTATCGAGGTGGAGGTGTAAGATGAGTATTTGCCGATTATTTTCTCCGCCTTTTGTATCTCCGCCTTATTGAGGACCGAACCAAGTCCGCGAAGCTTCCGCCTGCCCTCCCAACTGATCTCTATCTCGATCGGATGGCGTTCAAAGGTCGTTTCCTTTTCTTCCACTATAAGGCCGCTGGACAGGGCATAGTTGTACTCATTGTCCCTGTAGGGACCGTAAAAACCCTGCCTGATTGGCACATCAAACTTCACTTTTCCCTCCGTTTCAATCAAAAACAGCAGTTTTATGAGCTTGGTCTTGCCGCTGATGCTGCCCCCCAACCTGTCGATTATGAAAAGAAGCGTCTGGAGGGCTTTCTGGGAAATGGGAAACAAAACATTGTGCGGAGACCCCTTCATCGTATTTACCAGGCTTCCAACCATTATAAACCTTTCGTCGGGTGGATGCCCGTGGTTCCAGTTGCCAGTTCTCCGTTCCCGGTTTCCGGTGCTATTTTACTTCAATATCCTATCCAGCTCCCCAAACCCCCTAATCCTATAATCCGGCCTTGCCCTCCCAGTTTTCCGTTTCTGTATCGCTTCGCGATAACTGGCAGAAACCTTCCTGGTTTCCGCCATCCAGTTCCCAGTTCCCCGTTTTCCCCTTCCGGCCAGCCCATATTCCGCAAGGCACGTCTTCATTCCCATTCTCTTCGCGCCTTCCATGTCCCTGCCCGGGTTGTCGCCCACGAACAGCACCTCGGAGGGCTCCACATTCACCCTTTCAAGCGCCATCCTGAAGGGCGCCCTGTGCGGCTTCTTTTTCCCCGCATCATCCGCGGTAACCACAAATTCGAACATGCCATCCAGCCCGCATAAAACCAGCCTCTGCCAGGCCTTGTTCCTTGGGGCATCCGTAACTATCCCCAGCCGGAATCTTTTTCCCAGCTTCTCCAGGACGGGCTTTACGGAGGGGTAGGACCGCAGCACAGAGAATTTCCTCTTAAGATAGGCGATTATGGCGGCTTGCTGTATATGTTCTCTGTTTCCGGTCTCCAGTTTCCGGTTTCGGTATGATTTTACTACCCGGTAGAAGGTCTTCTGGTACTCTATTCCATATCTATCGTAGGTCTGGAATATTTTCCTGTAGACATTGGGCACAGTATCGGGCAGCCCTTTTTCCACCATTGCCTTCGCGGCTGCCTTTGCGGTTTCCCTCTTGAACCTCATGAAATCTATGAGCGTATTATCCAGGTCGAAGAGGATTGCCTTGAGCATGCTGGAGTATTGGGGAACAGGTTAATTTGGCTTTCGGAGCGGAGGCGCTTTGCAATATTTTCCTCCCAAAAAGGACAGTTCAGCATAATTTTCATTTAGTAAAATGTATTTTACAATATGTCAGCATTTTGTTAAATATTATTTACAATATGCAACAATTATAAACTCTTCCATCGTAACATATGCATGGACGAAGGCATATTTTCCAAGGTGATGCTGGCAAGTGAGCAGAAGCTGGCCGAGGCCGCGCAATACCCAAATAGGAGATATTTGTACGAAACGGTTTCAAACGCGCCGAAGGAATACTGCGTGGGCGTATATGGCCTGCGTGGCATAGGCAAGACCATCATGCTGCTCCAGCAGGCACGTGCCGCTGAAAAAGCCCTTTACATCTCCGCGGATGCCATATACCTCAAGGATGAGCCCCTTTATGGGATGCTGGACCACGCAAGGAAAAAGGGCTACCGGAGCATCTTCGTGGACGAGATAAACAGCAAGCCGGGATGGGAGGCGGACCTGAAAACCTTCTATGACGAGGGCGGCGCCCGCATATTCTTTACCGGCTCCTCCGCCATAGAGCTGAGGAAGGGCGCGGACCTTTCAAGGAGGGTCTTGCTTTATCATATGAAACCCCTGTCCTTCAGGGAATACATCATCATGAAAAGAGGGCTTGCCGGATTTTCCCCAATCCCTTTTGAGAGCCTCTTCAGTGCGGATGCGTGCAGGGAGGCGGCAACCCGGCATTCGGCGCTCTCCGCACACCTCCACGAGTTTTTTGCGCTGGGCGGGATCTTCCACCCCGGCGGCGCCGGGGACAAGGAATATGCGTATGCCTCCCTTTCCAACGTGCTGGAGAAGATAATCCACCACGACCTTGCGTACCTGCGGGAAATAGATGTCGGGATTGAGAACGCCGTGCTGGCCATACTCAAGCGCATAGCCCTTTCCTCTTCCTATGAGGTGAATTTCTCCCGTTTGAGCGAAAACCTCTCCATAAGCAAGCCCACCGTGATAAGGATAGTTGACGACCTTGCCCGCATAGGCGTTGTGATGAAGGTCCCTCCCTGCTTCGCACAGGTCCGGAAGGAGCCAAAGCTTTTCCTCGCATTCCCGTTCCGCTCTTTCTTCGCGGAGATGCTGGGCGCGAAGCCGGACATCGGCACCCTCCGCGAGGAGTTCTTCGCCTCGCACGTAGATGGGATATGCCACCTGAAGGGAAAGAGGGGCGAGCGCACCCCGGATTTCATGTACAAGGGAAAGAAGGTTGAGGTCGGCGGGGCCGGGAAGGGGGCTTCCAGGCAGAACCCGGACTTTGTTTTGAGGGAGGAGGTTGTTTTTGGGGACAAATCCATTCCCCTCTTTCTTGCAGGGTTTAATTACTAATTGTTAAATAGATTTTACAATATGTATGTATTTTGTAATATTAATTTAATAAAATGCGGATTTCGGGCTGAAGAACGCTTCCGAGCTGGAATCGTATGGACGCGGGATTAGGGTTTTGGATGAATAGTTCTATACGGAGGACCCGGACGTTAGGCCGAAGATTTACAGATGGCTTGGAAGGTTAGGGTTTTCCCGAACTCAATGGACTGTTACGGCGAGCTTGAGTTTTGCGTTTCCTGAAAAGTAGATAAATTAACGACGTGCATATGGATTTTGAAGTTGATCCCCATGCACGCCGCTAACGTCGAAGTTATCGACAACATTTTGAAGGAGTTTGGATTTTT
>JBFMEZ010000003.1:0-57869 GCA_040753215.1 Microcaldota archaeon
ACGAACCTTCCCGGCTTTTTCTGCACCTGCACGGCATGCTTTTTCGAAATTTGGTTGTTTTTTGAAGTCTTGTCCACGAGCAGGCCGCAGAACGATCAATTTTTATTCACTTGCGGATTTACTGAGCCTGGACAGCGCCTGTACGCTCTCGTCCCTTACCGTCAGCGCAAGTTTCGCCAGTTCCGCCTTCGCGTCAGCCAGCATCTGCCCGAACTGCTCGGCAGGAACACCCTTTATCAGGATGCCCTTGTCTTCAGGTGCGGCTTCAACCTGCAATTTCGGCGGCGCTTTTTTGGGCGCGCCAGCTCCGGATTGTTCGGCGCCCCGAACAATAGGCGCCATGCCGCTTTCGGCATGCGCGTCGCTGGCTGCAACTCCCGCCACCCCAAACACATAGTCGAACCCACAGTCGGCATAGACGTACCGCCTGACGCCCCTGTACCAGTCGTTGACGTCGCCGCGGGCCAGGGGCCTAACCCCTTCTCCCGCAATCCTGTAGAGCCACCTTTTCTCCTCTTCAGGAAGGCGCTCAAACTCCTCTGCGGAAACAACGAGCGGAATCCTCGTAATCTCGTGGGGCTTGCCCGGAACCCACTTGTCAGATTCCTGTGTCAAGCCGTCAAGAACTATAACTGACTGAGCATGCACAATAACCTTGCCACGCTCTTCCCTCACATCCTCGGGCACGACAAAGAGGCCGACGCCCTCCCTGCCGACCGCCTCCTTCGGCACATAGCTTGCTGGAAGAATCATGCCGGTAAGGGCGTCTTTCACGTCCTTGCCGCTCTGGAATACTCTGCCCTTCTCAGGGCGGGCAAGAAGCTCATCCGCCCAGAAGCCGCAAACCCTGTTCCTCTGCACGTAGGCGTCAAGCATAGGATGAGGAGGAAGCCTCATCTTCCTTTCCGCGACCGCCCTCCTTGCGTCAAGGTAGCGCGCATCCATTCCAAGCTGCACAATTTCCCTGGTTTGAGTTGTGGAGTTCATGATAATATAATGCAGGGAAATCTTTAAAAACCCATCTTTTAACACAACTTTCAATCAGAGCCGGGAGCCATCCCCACGATTTTCTCCGGGTCGAAGAGCATCACATTCTCCGATTCCTTCACCGAAAACCCGCTGAGTGAAAACAGAACCCAGACAACCGGCTTCCTGGAGCATGCGATGAGCGCCTTTGCGGATTCCCGCAGGGAGGAAAGCTCCGCCTCCCCGCTCTTGTCGCCGGTCCATTTGCAGCCTCCGATATAGAGGGCCTTGTCGGTTTCCATGACAACATCCACGTCCCTCTGCTCGAATTTACCTTCCTGCACCTCAATCGACCCCCACCACCTGCCGGAGCGGACAATCTTCTCGCCCCTGCCTTCAAGATAAGACTCAAGGAAGCCTCTGCAGAGGAACTCGAAACGCCTTCCCAGAAATGCAGCCATTTCCTCTTTTGAGGGCGGCGCGCGCTTCCCATAAACAAGGGCGAACCAGAACGCAATGGTATTGTCTGTTATGGAATACAGGCCCTTCTTGCTCTTCAGCGGGTTCTGGCCGAACGGCACGGTCCGCTCCACCATGCGGAATTCCTTTTGGAGCGCCTTTATGTATTTCGCGAGAGTGGTGGAGCGCATGCCAAGCTTCTGGGAAATCTCGGCCATGGAGACATGGCCGCCGTGGATTGCCTCAAGTATGGCATAATATTTGGAGTATGCGCCGCCGAATTCCTGCTTAAGGACATTCTCCCCCTCCTCCCTCAGCTGCGCGCCGGCCTCAAAGAAAAGCGAGCGGATTACGGTTTCAAATTCCTTTTCCTCACCCTTCTCAATCAAGACGTAATAATATGGTATTCCACCGAAAACGCAGAAAAAGCGTATTTTCTCTTCCGAATCCTTTATTCCCATCCCATCCAGCACTTCCATGACCGTGCCAAATGGGAGCGGCGGGAGCAGGATGGTGTTTGTCGCGCGGTTGAAGAGCGGGGCCTTCCGAGCCGCAAAAAGCTTGTTCATCATCCCCATATACGAGCCGGAGAAAACCAATAGGACGTCTTTTTTATCCTTGTATCTGTCCCAGAGGCGTTGCATCTCGTATGGGATCGCCTTGTTCACCTCCAGGACGTTCGGGAACTCGTCCATGCAGATGAGGTCGAAGCCATGCTCGAACATGTATTCCACGGCATCTCTGAAAGTGCCGAAGGACGGGGAATAGCCCGCAACCGCCCTTATCTCATCCTCAATATCCTTCGCAACCTGCTTCTCTTCCTTTGGGACTATAAGTATGCTAACTGCCTTCTTGCCTTTTATGAACTCCTCAATCAGCCTGCTTTTGCCGACCCTTCTCCTGCCGCTTATCACAGCCATGTCGGCGCCTTCCCTTGCATATGCTTTCTCAAGAACGGCAAGCTCCTTCTCCCGGTCGTAGAATTTCATGTTTTCACCAGAGTTATCCTATTGTAGGATAATCCTATGGCTGGATAACTTATTAAATCTATTGGCTTAACAATAACTTAACATAACTTACGTCGGTAAGTCGGTTTTTGTTAAGTATTGTTAAGTTGGGCGATTAATAATACTTAACAATAGTTAATGATACTATAGTCGCTTCGTTTTAATCATTTACCCTTCGCTCAGGCGGAAAAGGAGTTAATGTTCGTTTCCCGGGCCCAAACCCGGGTGCAAGCGAACCATCCGAAAAACAGCAGGAAAATAGCTGTTGCCGAACCTGATTTTAGCGTCGTAAATACTGGAAACCCAAAGCCCAAAACGGAAAACTGATTTCGGACCCGGAGGGATTTGAACCCCCAACCCCCCGGTTTCTCCCGCATTCAGGAGAAGGCATCCGAAGCCGGGTGCACTATCCAGGTTGTGCTACGGGTCCAAGGCAGTTTCCAGTTGCCGGTTTCCGGATGGCGAAAACCCGCTGGTTTCTGCCATGGCGGAATCCCGAAGGATTCTGCCAGTCTTCTCCGCAGAGAAGCGGAGTCATCACCGCAGTGATGCGGAAACCGGAAGCGGGAAACCGATATAATATGCGAAAGAAGCAGAATAAAAACCTACTGCGTAAGTATCCTCGCCCCGTTCTCCTCCACCACAACCGTGTGCTCGGCCTGGGAGACCAGCCCCCCGCCCGCCTCCTTGAGCACAGGGTATGCCTTCAAAACCTGCATGCGCAGCATCTCCTTCAGCGCATTGCTCACCAGCAATCTGGACGGAAATTTCTGCACCAGCCACCTTTCGGCAAAAGGCAGCATCCCGTAATTATCCAGTATATGGTTCAGTATCTGCCTCGACTGCCTCATCCGGAGCCCGCCGGGCAGATACAGGGAAAATATCTCCACCTGCCCGGTGTCTGAGACAAAACCCTTCCCATCCGTTGCAAAAGGTTCCACCGCAAAAATATCGCCGGCCTGGAACTCGTAGGGGTCCTCGCTCTTCACGTTGGGGATATCTATCCCCGCATGCAGCAGCCCGGTCTTTATCATGTGCCCGGTGAGGTTCGCAATCGGCCTGTATCCGTATCCCTTTATGGCCTCCTCCACGATGCCGCCGATTTCCCCGACCTTCACGCCGGGCCTTATGCCTGCAATCGCATTCGCAAGCGCCTTCTCCGCGGCCTCCACCAGCTTCGCGTTCTTCCCGCCCAAATCCACGGTATAAGCGGTGTCCGCAATCGCCCCGTTCAGGCTCACCCCGAAATCCACCTTCACCATGTCCGTCTCTTTCAGCAGCGCCGGGTCCCCCTTCTCCGGGGTATAATGCGCCGCGATTTCATTGATTGAAACGTTGGTCGGAAAGGCGGGCGCAGCCCCCTCCTCCGCAACCATGCCCTCTATCGTTTCCGCAACGTCCAGGATGCTCTCGTCCACCATCACGAGGGATTTGCTCTCCTCCCTCACCTTCGCGGCAATCCTCCCCGCCTGTTCGAACTCGGACAGCGGAGCCTCAGCGGACTCATCCATGGGGAAGAGTTCCACCGAAGTAATTATAATGCCTGCTGGGCGCAGGCAACGGGTATTCGCCAGACCAGATCAAGAGCATCCTTCACGTCCTTGGCTTTCCCACGGTTTTCCCTCCGCATGTCCTCCAGAAGGCCGTGCCACTGCGCTATGGTGGAAGCTGTCTGGGCGATGCGGCCTCTGCTGCATGCGAAGACCATCCCGCACAGCAGCCGCGGGAAAAACCCGAAGTTCGCCCCGCCGTCCTCCCGCGCGGATATCTTCCCATAAACTTCATCCAGCACTTCGTATGCCCTTGCATGGTTTCCGCACGACATCTCTGAATAGCCGATGATTAATTTCGCCATAGTCTTGTCGCCCAGCGTTCCGTGCATTCCAAGGGAAAGCCCTGCAACCCTTATCGCCTCCCCGTACCTCTTCATCTTCCTGAGCGCGTCCGCATACATGGCAATTATCGCAGGCCTCTCCCTGCACTTCTGCGGAATGGAAAAGTAGAACCTTTCCATCTCTGCGTACATCTTGCACTTATAGAGCCCGCGCATTAAATTTACGCGGCCCCTTGCCCCATCAATCCCTTTTTCCGCCGCCTCAGCCATAACCTCCAGCGCTTTCCGGAATTCCCCGCCATTCGCATAGGCGCCGGCCATCGCAACGTACAATTCCCCGCATTCCATCCCGCTGCGCCTGGCATGGTCGAAAAGGTGCTCGGAAAGCCCCACCTCCCCAAGCATCCCGTGTATCCTGATGAGGAGGGCATGCCCCCTTGCGTGCTCAGGGTTTCTCTCGAGGAAGTCCGCGACAAATTCCCTGGCCTCCCCGTACCTCTTCGCATCAATCAGCGGAAGTGCGGGCCTAAGCCCGGCTGCCCTTCCTTCCACAAACGGCTTAGCCAGGCTCTTCAGCACCCTAATTTCTATCCTGTGCCTTTCCCTCTCCTGCCTGCGCAATTCTGCCGCATGGGCGCATCTTCTCATCCACTGGGCTTTCGTCCGCACTAATACACCTTTATTATATAATTAACACAATAAGGCTTAAAAAGGTCCTAGGCTCTCCAGTATTTTTTATTCTTTATAAAATTCTTCTGGGCTTCCAGCAATTCCAAAAGAAGTAGGTCCTCATCCTTGTGCAATCTGCTCAATATCCTGTCCGCGGTCTTCGGCCCGACCCCATAAACCGAAAGCGCAAGCAATCCCCTCTTCCCGTACGCCCGCAAAATCGCGGCCTTGTCCGCAAGCTCTTCAGGAGTCCCGGGCCAGATGGTGAGCGAAGTCCTCCCGCACTTGTGGCACTTGAAAGTCTCCGGCGCACTCGCAACCGTGGTAATCCTCCCCGCCCCGCAAGACAAGCAACGCAAAGTAATCTTTTTCTTCCCCAATTCCTCTCGTATGGATTTGAGCATCGCCTCCCGCGGCTGTATGGAAGGGACGCCTTCCGCCTTCCTCCTTACGCCTACCATCGCGAAGAATGAGAGCTTCTCCCTCTCTTCAAAAATCAGTTCCAGCTCCTTCTTCATCAGCCCAACGAGGACCTTCTTCGTGCCTTCCAGGTCAAAGTATTTCCTGAAAATCGTATTAACCGTCTCTCCATAAACCGGCGTGTCAACCATCAGCCTGATGAGCTTCGTCCCCACAACCGCCTCCTCACCGAACATCCCGAACATCCTCCCGGTGTGCAGGAAAACAATCCGCAGCGCGGAAGAGTTCCAGAGCGATTCCTCCGCATCAAAATCCAAATCGTATGGCACGAGCGCCGCATCGACCCATTCCTTCTTCGCAGGGAAGGGCAGCTTCAGCATCACGCGGTACGGGTCGGTGGCAACCGCGACCTCGGCGCCGAGCTTTTTCGCGAGCCGGAGCTGCAATACCTTTCCAAGAGTATAGTTTATCCTCGTCCCGAAGCAGGAATGCAGGACCACTGATTCTTTGCAAATCTCAACAATTATCTTCTTCTCATCGGGAATATTCTTCTCCCCATGCGTTTCCCCATCTTCCCTGCGCAGCCTTCCTACTTCCTGCGCAACCTCCCTATGCACCGGGATATCCTCCCCTACCCAGTCGGGAATCACAAAATCTGCAGAAGAGGCCGGCTCTGCAAGCAGCTCATGCGAAAGCTCGACCATCCTCCAAACCTTCCCCTTCGCGGAGAAGAATTCTCCGGGAGCAAGGGTAGCAACGAACCTCTCATCCAGGGATGCAACTATTTTATTGGTGCTCGCGTCCCTCAGCGCATACTTCTTCTCCTTTGGGATAGTCGTCAAATTATAGAAGTAATATTCCCTCCCAGCCTGCCTTATTGCCGCGGTGTTGTCGGGATTCAAAAATATGAGCCGCTCCCTTCCCAGTTGCTTTACAACCCGCTGGAACTCCTCGGGCTTGAGCGCAAATGCATAAGCCCTGTTCAGTATTCCATATGCATCATCTATGCCCATCCTTCCCTTGTCCAGAAGAAGCCCGACAAACTGGTGAGCCGCGACATCCATCGCCCCCCGCACCACTTCCCTTTCCTCCAAAAATCCGCTCTCAAATTTGTTTTTAATCGCCCGCGCCTCCATCCACTCATCGTAATCGCTCACAACTATCTTCCCGGAGGGCCTGAGATGCATCGCATGCCCGCTCCTCCCCACCCTCTGCACGAGCCGGGCGACTTCACGCGGAGAATTGAATTGTATAATCTCCTCCATATCCCCGATGTCTATCCCCAATTCCAGGGAGGAAGTAGCCACCACTGTTTTGGTTTCCCCTCCCTTCAGCCCTTCTTCGGTCTTCAGCCGCACTTCCGCGGAAAGCGACCCGTGATGGATATCTATTGGAACCTTTTCCATATCAAGATAAGTGGCGAGCCCCTCCGCGGTGCTCCGCGTATTCACAAACACTATCCTCCTCTTGTCCTTCTCCTTCTCAAGTATCTCCTTCACTTTTTCAAATATTTTCTTTTCCCCCCCATACGCCTTTATGATTTCCAAATCCAGCTCCCTTCCCTTTCCCGCATCAACAACTTCAAACGCCTGGCCCCCGCATATGAGTTTCCCGGCCTCGCGCGGCTTCGCAACCGTTGCGCTAAGCCCGATTCTCTGGAACTTCGCAATCTCGGCGAGCCTTTCCAATCCCATCGAAAGCTGCGCCCCGCGCTTGCTGTTCAGGAGCTCGTGCACCTCGTCCACAATCACGTGCTTCACATTTGCGAGATGTTTCCTCATCACGCGCCCCACCAGCAGCGCCTGCAATGTTTCCGGGGTAACTATCAGCAATTGCGGCGGCTTCTCCCTCTGCTTCCCGCGCTCGCTGACGCTCGTGTCCCCGTGCCGCACCGCATGCGTTATGCCCGCCTGGTCGCACCACCAGTCCATCCTCTTCTTCATATCGCGGTTCAGCGCCCGCAGCGGCGTAATGTACAGGCAGGAAATCCCCGGTTTTCCGTTAAGCATCTCCAGCACAGGCAAGAGCGCAGCCTCGCTCTTCCCCGAGCCTGTGGGTGCCACTAGGAGTGCATTCTTCCCCTGCAGGAGCGCGGGCATCGCCTTTGCCTGGATTGCCGTGGGCTCGGGGAACCTTTTCCTGAACAATGAGGCTATGGTCTCCATATTATTGCACTATTATTCCCCTTCCTTAGTATTTATTCCTTTGCAGATTAGAAAACCTTGCTGGTGATGGAAAGGGCGGCCCCGAACCCGATTGCCGCAAGCCCGCCTACCATCGCCATGGAGGAAGGCACGCCGATGAAATTCGCCGGCGGCACGCTCCCCACGACCGAGTATCCCACCAGGCCGGCGCCGGCTATCATCATGCCCTGCCCCGCGTAATTCATCATCGCGGAAGTGTCGTTCGCCATGGTTATCCTACCGCATCCTTACTTTAATCCTTTTCCTTCCCCGGCCTAATCTCTATTTCCATCCCGTCCTTCGCGATCTCCGTATTTTTGAAAATGGCCCGCGCCTCCTCAAGCAGTGCCTTCACGTCATCGGCGTACCTGCAGCTTATGTGAGTAAGAATGAGCTTCTTCACGCCCGCCCTCTCCGCAATCCTCGCGGCGCCCGCGGCAGTTGTATGGAACCTCCCTTCCGCCTCGTCGCCCATCCCCTCCCCGAAAGTCGCATCGTGTATCAGCAGGTCCGCGCCAGCCGCAGCCCTCACAACGCTCTCGGTCGGCTGCGTGTCCCCGGAATATACGACCTTTATCCCCCTCCTCTCCCAGCTAACCTCGTCCAGCTTTATCCTCTTCCCGCCGGCCTCTACGAACCCCTTCTTCTGTATCTCCCTGAACATGGGGCCCCTCAGCCCCCTCCCCTTCGCCTCCGCCTCGTTGAATTTCCTCTTGTCGTCCTCCCTGAAGACAAGCCCGAACGCGTCGCCCCCGTGCTCAACCCTGAACGCGGATATCGCATAATCCTTCCCGCGGTAAAGCTCGCCCTCGCGCATCTCCCCGAACCTTATGAAGTCAGGCCTGCGCATGAAAGACGGGCTCATCGCCTCAAGGATGCGCGCAAGCCCGCGGGGCGCAAAGACCTGCAGGTGCCCCCTCTGCGTGTTCATCCTTATGGTTTCAATCAATCCGAAAACCCCGAGAAAGTGGTCGAGATGGAGATGGGTGATGAATACCGCCTCCACGCCCCCGTACCCGACCCCCCGCCTCATCATCTCGCGCTGCGTCCCCTCCCCGCAATCCCACAGGAACAATTTGTCCCAGTGCAGCGCGATGGCCGGCATGGCCCTCCTGACCGAGGGGACCGCGCCCCCGGTCCCCAGGAAATCCACCTTGAGCATAGCAATATCTCAACAACAAGGGATAAAAATAGAATTCGGCCCCGGTTCCGGAAGCCCGGAACCGGGAACTGGAAACTGAAAGCCGCTCACAGCTTCTCTGCGGCCGGCTTCTGCTTGCTCTTCACTATCTTTACTTTTGAGGGGGTGAGCAGGATGAGGTCGTTCGTGAGGAGCGCTATGTCCCCGTTCATCTTCTCCGCGCTCACCTTGAGCTTGCCCACGATCCCCTTCAGCCTGTTCGGCTGCTTGGAGAGCGGAAGCACGTTCACGATTATGATGTTCTTGCTCGTAAGCTCCTTCATCACGAGGTTCGCGTCGCCTTCGTTCCTGAGGTCCACCCTCTTCACATAGAAGTCCGCCGGCGGGTTCACAACGTCGCCCTCGGCCTCTATCTCAAGGTACTCCTCCAGGTTCGGCTCTTCGGCCTCTTTCTCTTTTCCGAATATCTTGTCGAATATTCCCATTGTCTCACCTTGCACTTGGTCGTGTGGTATTGATGAGAAAGGATTATTAAACCCATCTCCATTCGTTGAACAACCCCCGTTTCCACTATTCTTAATAAAGGTTTGCAGATAAAAAAGGACGCTGATGTGATATGCCTTCTTTTGGGGAGTTCGCATCCCCTTCCAGGATCTTCCGGGACCGGGACGTCCTCTCACCACATTTCATGCCGGACACCATCCATCACCGCGAGCACCAGATACGGGAGCTGATGTCCATACTCGCGCCCGCATTGCACGGCAAGAGGCCGCGCAACCTCGTCATATATGGGAAGACGGGGACGGGCAAGACCCTCTGCACGAAGCACGTCGCGAAGAAATTCGAGGAGGAGAGCCCGAACGCGAAGACAGTCTACATCAACTGCAGGATGTACAACAAGCCCTACCGCATCCTCTCAAAGGCGATAAAATCCCTCACCGACGGCGTGGACAAGCAGGGCTACGGCCTCCCCTTCTACTACGAGAAGATGCTGGAATGGTGCGGGGAGGGAAGGCAATTGGTTCTGGTTCTGGATGAAATAGACATGGCCAAGAATATAGATGAGCTCATCTACACGCTCACCCGCGCGAACGATGAGCTTGAGAAGGGCGGGGTCTCGCTCATCGGAATCTCCAACCGCCTCCGCTTCAAGGAGGAGCTGGACCCGAGGAGCAAGAGCAGCCTCTATGAGCGCGAGATGCTTTTTCCGCCATACACCGCCCCGCAGCTGCAGAAAATCCTGCAGCAGCGCGCGGAGATGGCTTTCAGGGAAAATGTGATAAGCGCTGGCGCAATAAACCTCGCCAGCGCGTTCACCGCGCAGGAGTCCGGTGATGCGAGGTATGCGCTGAAGCTTCTTTCGCGCGCAGCGGAGTTCGCGGAGGAGAGGAACCTTCCCAGGATTACGGATTCAGAAGTGAAGGAGGCGAGGGACGTGGTCGAGGCGGACCTCGTGAAGGAGGCGGTGGACAAGCTGCCCGAGCACCACCAGCTGGTGCTCTATGCCGTTGCGCGGCTCACGCTTTCCGGGAGCATGTATGCACGCTTCGAGGAAGGAAAGGTCGGCTACCTGTTCTCCGGGGACGTGTACGAGGATTATGCCGAGCTGTGCTCGGGGCTGAGGAAGGCGGCGAAGACCGCCCGCTCCTACAGGAGCTACCTCGGGGACCTGGAGATGCTCGGCCTCGTGACTACCGTGGAGAGCGGGAAGGGGATACGCGGCCACACGAAGCTGATAAAGCTCGGGCACACACCGCAGGAAACGGTCTCCATGATGAAGCAAAAGTTTGGTGAATAGGTTGGACGAGCTTGATTTCATCTACCAGGCGGGCGCGCTGCGGAGGGTGGAGCGCTCCGGCTGGAAAACCATAGGAATTTCCCCAGAGAGCGTTTCCGAGCACTCCTACCGCGCCGCGATAATCGCGTACATACTTGCAAAGAAGGAGGGCGTGGACCCGGAGAAGGCCGCGCTTGCCGCCCTGTTCCACGATCTGCACGAGGTGCGCATAAACGACATCCACATCGTCGGGAAGAAATACCTCAGGATAGACGAGAAGAAGGCGCGGGAGGACACGCTCGCGCCCTTCCCGGAAATCCTCTCGCTCCTGGGGGACGAGAGAATAATGCGCATCGCGGGCGATGCGGACAGGCTCGAGCTCATCTTCCAGGCAAAGGAGTACAGGGACCTCGGGAACGGATATGTGCAGGAATGGATTGAGCGCGCCTCCGCACTGCTGAAGACAGAATCCGCAAGGAGGATGGCGGGGGAGGCATTGAAAAGGGATGCCTTCGCATGGCTTTTTGAGGCGAGGAGATGAGGGCCGCCCTGCTCCTGCTGGCCGTTTCCGTTTTCCTGCTCCTCATCTCCGGCTGCGTGAAGATAAGGGAGGAGGGCGATTGCGCGGGGCTGGACGGCGCGCAGAGGGACAGCTGCTACTCCGACGCGGCCTTCGGCCATGCCATCCTCGGCAACAGGGACGCCGCGGTCCGCGCCTGCGGCAGAATAGACGACGGCATCCCGCTTTTCGGCTCGGACCGGGACCTCTGCTACATGAGGGTTGCCGAAGTCCTGAAGGACACGGGCGTGTGCAACTACACAGAGCCGGACGGCGAATCCTCGATAGTGAAGAACCTGTGCGTAAACAAGGCCACCCCGGTCCGGAGCACCTCCGTATGCGCGACCGCCTTCGTCCTTCTCACAGCCGCAGCGGCGCTTTTTGCATGGAGAGAAATCAGAGTTCCAGCACGTCCCCATTCTTAGGTGCGTGCACTTCGTATCCCAGCCCCTGCAGCTCATTCTGGAATTCGGGAATCCGGTCCCCGTGGTTCAGGATTATTCTTTCCGGGCCGGCTTTTTTTACGAATTCAAAAAGGTCGCTCCTTCCCGCATGGGCGGAAAAATCATAATATTCCCAGGGCAGCCCGACTTCCAGGAGATTCCCGTCCACATCAACCCTCCCCTCGTTCATCATCCTCCATCCGTTCGTCCCCTCCACGTTGTATCCGGTGAAGAACAGCTTGGAGCCGGGGCGCGCATTCAACAGGTAGTTGAATATGGGCCCCCCCTGCAGCATCCCCGCGGTGCTTATTATAACCGAGGGCATGGATGTGGCGTCCCTCCTGTCCTGCTCCCCCTGCACGAATATCACGGTCTCCGCCATATCCGAGAATTCTTCCGCGTCCCTTATGTATTTGCCGTGCTTTATGTACAGTCTTGAAACGTCCTTCCCCATCCCGTCCACAAAGATGGGTACGCCCTCCATGAGCGAGCGCACGATTGCAATGAGCTCCTGCGTCCTGCCCACAGCGAACGCGGGGAAGAGCACGTTCCCCCCGTTCTCTATTATCCCATCCATCTCCTTCTTCAGCTTCTTCTCCAGCGGCTTCCGGGGAGGGTGCTCCCTTGAATGGTATGTGCTCTCAATCATGAGGACATCCACATCCTTAACCGGCTTCGCGCCTTTATGCATCTTCGTCTCCTCCAGCTTGAAATCCCCGCTGTAAACGAACCTCCTTCCCTTCCACTCCGCCTCAACCATCGCCGCCCCCGCGATGTGCCCCGCATCATGGAACGAGAAAGCGGTTTCCCCGAGGTGCAGCTTCTGCCCGTACTGCACAGGCACGAATTTCCTCTGCGCACGGACGATGTCTTCTTCCGCGTAGGGGCTCTCCTCCCCCATTATCTTCATGCTGTCGGGCCAGAGGAGAGATACGATGTCCAGCGTGGGCGGTGTCCCGAACCAGCTTATCTTCTCGTGCGTAAAGAGCTCCGGAAGGAACCCGGAATGGTCGAAGTGCGCGTGGCTCAGTATCATCCCGTCCAGCGGCCCCTGGTACTGCTCGGGGAACATGTCCCTCTTCCCGCCGGGCTGGTAGATCTTGAGCCCGCAGTCAAGCATCACGCGCTGGTCCGTTTCCAGCACGAAGCAGCTCCTTCCCACCTCCTGCCCCGCGCCGAGGCACTGCAGCCGCATCTTTTCCATTGCCCCGCTTTCCGCGCTCGCATTTTTAAATTTTCTACAAGAGTGATAACCCATGCCCGCGCGGATTCCCGAGTTCACCCTTCTTGAGAAATACGGGATAAAGCTAATCCCGTACGGAATCGCAAAGAACGAGAAGGAAGCCGCGCGCATCGCAAAGAAGCTCGGCTACCCCGTTGCGATGAAAATAATCTCCCCGGAAATCGTGCACAAGACGGATTATGCGGCGGTAAAAGTGGGGATAAAGAACGAGGAGCGCCTCCTCGCCGCATACGAAGATATCATGGAGAATGTCCGCGGCCACAAGGTTTCCGGGATGCTCGTGCAGAAGATGGCGAGAAAAGGACTGGAGCTCATAATCGGGGGGAAGAAGGACCCCCAGTTCGGGCACATGGTCGTCCTAGGTCTGGGAGGAGTATATGTGGAGGTATTCAGGGATGTTTCCGCCCGCATCTGCCCCATCCAGAGGCAGGATGTGAAGGAGATGGTTATGGAGCTGCGCTCCCACCCGCTTATCACCGGAGTGCGCGGCATGAAGCCCATAGACATAGATGCGCTGGAGCTGCTCATGGTAAAAGTATGCAGGATGATGGTGGAGGAGGACATCGCGGAGATGGACATCAACCCCGTTGTATTTGACGAGCGCGGTTACGATATAGTTGATGTAAGGATAAAGAGATGAGAAGATGCGCGAAGATGTGAAGAACCTGAAGCATGTTTTTGAGCCCTCCTCTATCGCGGTGATAGGGGCGTCACCGACAGCGGGAAAGCTTGGAAACGTTATCCTAAAGAATATCCTGGACGGCAATTTCGAGGGAGATGTCTATCCGGTGAACCCAAAGTATGAGAATGTGCTTGGGATGAAGTGCTACAAGGATGTGCATTCAATCGATGGGAAGCCGGACCTTGCGATATTTGCGATTCCCGCGGAACTTATTCCGGATGTGATGGAGGCATGCGGGAGGAAAGGGGTGCGCGGGGCGATTGTCCTTTCTGCCGGATTTGGAGAAATAGGAAGGAAAGATTTGGATGAGAAATTGGCGAGAATAGTGAAGAAATATAAGATTGCACTTCTTGGACCCAACTGCCTCGGCGGCCTTAACCCCGCCAAGCGCGTGGACACGTTGTTCTTCCCCTTCTACAAGCTTGGCCGCCCGCGCATCGGGGACATCTCATTCGTTACCCAGAGCGGGGCGGTCGGGAGCTGCATAGTTGACATGGCCGCCTATTTCGGGATTGGGTTTGCGAAATTCGCTTCCTACGGGAACGGCCTCACCCTTGATGAGGCAGACATAATAGAATATTTCGGCTCGGATGGGCACACGAAGCAGATTCTCCTTTACCTCGAAGGGACTAAGGATGGGCAGAAGCTGCTGGAAGTGCTGCGCAGGATAGGAAAGAAGAAGCCGATAATTGTTCTCAAGGCCGGGAAGGTGGGAGCCGCTTCCAAAGCTGCATTTTCCCACACCGGAAACATTGCGGGAAACTATACAGCTTACCAGGCGGCTTTCCGGCAGGCGAAGGTTATGGAGGTGAATTCGCTTGCAGAGCTCTTCCACGTGGTTAATGCGTTCAGCCAACCCTTTCCGAAAGGGAACCGCGTGGCGGTCCTTACGGATGGAGGGGGGCTCGGGGTCCTCACTGCAGATGCGATTGAGGCAGAGGGGCTGAAGCTTGCGGAGCTTTCCCCTGCTACTGCGAAGGTGGTGGAGGAGGTTCTCCCGCCCTACGGGAATGTGGGGAACCCCATAGACCTTATTGCGGATTCAGGGCCTGAGCAGTACAGGAAGGCGCTGGATGCCCTTTTGGCGGATGAGAACGTGGATTCCATTATAGTGATAGTATTGTTCCAGGCGCCTGCCCTTGATTCCAGCATCCTGGATATTGTTGTTTCCGCCTCGGACCAGAGGAAGAAGCCAATATTCACGGTTGCTGTGGGCGGGGATTACACACATGAGAACAGGAAGGTGTGGGACAGGTACGGTGTCCCTTCCTACGATTCGCCGGACTTTGCTGTGAGGGCGCTGAAGAGGTTTACGGACTTCTCACTTCCTGCGAAGAAGAAGAAATAGGTGGCCCATCTCATAGGGCTCGAGGGATATTCTCTCAACTATTTCAAACGTCCCGGCAAGCTCTTTCTCCACTTTCGCATAAATCTCCTCCGGCTTCTTAGTAACATCTATGCTCTGGGACTTGATTGCAATCATCGCATACCCGCCCTTCTTCAAAAACCGCGCATTCTTGTTCATCATCTCCGCCTGCTCGGGATGCGCGACGTCCTCAAAAACCACGTTCACATTCCTGACTTCCGCATATTCATCAGGTTTTCCCGCATCCGCAAGTATAGGAATTATATTACGCCTCACTTCGCACAACTG
Organism: Microcaldota archaeon; assembly: GCA_040753215.1. Classification (GTDB taxonomy): domain Archaea; phylum Micrarchaeota; class Micrarchaeia; order Anstonellales; family Bilamarchaeaceae; genus CAIXOA01. The sequence continues at coordinate 15,038 of JBFMEZ010000003.1, forward strand.
GATGAGAGTTTTCATCGAATGCGCGGAAATCTCCACCGCATAGACTTCGCCTTTTTCCCCAATAATATCCGATACATGCGAAACCGTTGTTCCCGTAGCTGCCCCGAGGTAAAGCACCTTTGCCCCGGGCCCTATGGGCATGGTTTTCAGCCCCTTCTTTATTGCCGCCCCAAGCTTGCTCCTGTAGGGATTCCAGGAGCGGTACTCCTTTCCCCCAATCCTGAACAGGTCTTCCTCATAGACCTTCTTCCCCGGAACTAGGTTGAGGGTGAGGAGCTTTCCTTTCTCTTCAAAGACTCCCTTGAACAGCTCTATCATCCGCGAACGCACTCCCCTTCCAAGCACTCGCAGCTTGTCTCCAGCCTTTCAATATCCCCTCCGGAGCAGTGGTATTCGTAAAGCATGGAAGGCGAAGCGCACCTGTCCATTACGCGCTCCATAACTGCGGTGCTCACCGTCATCTTCGTTTCCCCCCTCCTGTACCTGTCGTCCTGCTCGCTTGATTCCACACAGAAGCCCTCCCTCCGGTGGTAGCAGGCATCGTTGTAGCAGTTCCACCCGCAGCGGACGATATCCTCCTCCACGACCCCTCCCCTGCAGGAATAGATTTTCAGGTCGGAGCCGACGCAGGCGTTGGTATAAGTCCCGTACACTCCATCCAGCTCTCCTCTTGCGTAATTCGCATATTCCTCGCAGGCCTGCGGCGCGCTTATTGCCAGTGGCGCGGGCTCCTGCTGCGGGTAGGTGAGCCCTCCTGTTGAAACTCCGGATGGCTGCTGCCCACCTGTTCCCGGCTGCCCGTTTCCGGTTTCCTGTGCGCCGGGAAGCGCGCACCCAAAGAGAAAAAGAAACCCAAATGCCAGTATCGCGAGGATGGATTTCATGGGTAATGTTCTGATGGAAGATTTATTTTGATTTGTCTTTCGGGCCCGAGGGGATTTGAACCCCTGACCTACGGATTTCATCGGTTTCCGGTTTCCAGTTGCCTGTTTCCGGAACCCTAAAAGTCCGCCGCTCTGGCCAAGCTGAGCTACGGGCCCATCCCAGTCTCCAGTTTCCAGTATCCGGTTTCCGGGAACTAGAGATTGCAAACTATTAACGCATCAAATACTTTTAAACTACTCCTTCCCCGCAATCTCCCTCGCAATCCCTTCAGGGAAGAAATCAAATTTGTGTTCCTTCAGCACGGTCATCACTTCCAGAGACCTCATCACGGGAAGGAAGTTGTTCCTGAACTCCAATAATGTCTCGTGCAATTCCGAAGGCCCCCGTGCGGTGAAGAAAGCCACCCCGCCCAAAGAATTGGCCGCATGGAAGCCATAAGTAACCCCCTTCTGCGTCTTAAAATACGCCCTCAATTTTGCCTCATATTCCGGAGTGATGTTCTTCAGCCCGAATTCTATGTAATAGGAACGGAAGCCAAGCATGGAAACGTTCAAATCCACTCCATAGCCCTCTATTATCTCCAGCGCCTCAAGGTTCGCCTTCCTGTACCCGACAACGTCCCTTTCCAGCCCGGTTTCCTTCACCATGTCCACTATCCTTTTCCTCCCATTTGAATCTAAAGAGCGCAAAACAGCCGCATCCTTCGCATCCAGCTTCGCAGGGCCTTTATGCACGCTTGCACCCCTCCGTGTGGAAAACGGCCGCAGCCCGGTCTCCCCCACCGCGTCCATCATGTTTGTCTTCTTGTACAGGAACGCGCAGGTCTTCACCTCCAAATCGTTCAGCGCCCCACCACACACGCCGGACACCTCGGATACAATCTTATACACATCCTCGTCATTCCTGACCGCAAATTCGGCAAGCACATCCCACCTCCCGAGCAGGGTGAAGGCGTTCATGCAGAAAGGATGCGCACTTATGTGCCCGATTATCTTCTCCATCTCCTCCTTCTTCGGGGACAAGCTCAACGTAAGCTGGAACGAATTGTAGCCCAGGGAATCCAGGTTCATCCTGGTGAAATACTTGCATATGACCCCCATCCGTTCCAATCGTTTAATCCGGTAAAGCACCGCGTCCTTGGAAAGCCCCACCATCCTCGCGAGCCGATTAGTCGGCAAACGGGCATTCTGCGTGAGTATATAGAGTATTTTTCTATCTTTTAGGTCAATTTTTTCCATAAGTAAGAGTTATACGTAATAATCTTAAATATTTAGCTTATTTGTGGCAAAATCCATTAAGAGGTTATATATCCCCAAAAACCGTAAGTATTCCATGAGAAACCTGAAATTCACAGAACTGGGCTTTGCGCCGATAGAAGTAATGGAGAGGGCCGCCAAGGAGAGGGCCAGGGAGGCCCGCGAATCCGAACCAGAGGAGACGGGAACATCCTCGCGCCTCCGCGAGAACGGCAAATACTACTGCCTTTCCTTCTACCTTGATTCCATAACGAAGGAGAACTGGGCGGACTTCCTAAAAAAGCTCTCCGACTTCCAGCTCACCGCGACCATACACATGGAGATGGACGGAAGGAAGGTGCGCTTCATAATAGAGAGCGACAGGCACCTGGAGAGCGGGAACTCAATCTTCTATCCGTTCAGGGCAATGCCTGCGAGCGAGGGCCCGGAATCCATGCCCGCGGGCATATGGCCCCACGCGGTGCGCAGCAGGGACCTCTTCGCCTTCATCTCAAGAGAGCAGATAAGGAAAAACAGGGAGGTGAGGAGGATAGAGCTTAAGTGCATAATCAAGAGGCCGCTAAACGCAGTTCCCGCAGTGGGCAGGGTATCCTATTCCAACGGGGACGCGGAGTTCCTCGCGGTTGCTGACCTCCCCACCTTCCTTTCCTTCGACCTGCTCAAAACCGCGGAGATGCACGTGGATAAAGTAGAGACGGAGCTCAGGAACTCGGACATACGCACGAGGAGGAAGGGAAGGAATCTCATGCTGGAGAGGGACGGAGTAAGTTTGGGAGTGGAGGATTACGATTTCCAGAAGCACGGTTTGGTGGTCGGCCAGAGTGGCGCAGGGAAGAGCAAGCTCCTGGAGCTCTTCGTGAAAGGGCTCATAAGGGACGGGAAGCTGGATGAATATACAGTGGTCTTCCTGGACCCGCACGGGGACGTGCACAAGAACATCAAATACGCGAGAAGCACCCTGGTGGACTTCCGCGCCCACGCGATAGAATTGTTCTCCAACAGCGGTGAGCCGAGCGGCTCCACCGAGCTCACTGTCTCTCTTTTCTCATCTTTCATAGATGTAAATAACCCGTACCTCTCGAGGGTGCTCAAGCACTCCCTCCACCTCCTGTTCTCGCTCAAGCAGATGAGCCTGAACACCCTGAGCACCCTGCTCACGGACACGATGGCGAGGAAGGAGATAGTCGGAAAGAGCGAGAACACCCAGCTCAGGAAGTTCTTCGACACGGAGTTCATGGAGATGCGCACCCAGCGCTACGACAGCGCCATCCTTCCCATAGTGAACCTCATAGACGAGTACAGGATGCTCACCGCGGGAATAGCCGAGGCCGCACAGCACAGCCTCGCGGACCTGATGGACAAGAACCCGCTCGTGTTCGTATCCACGAACCCGGCGCTCCTGGGCAAAAATATGACGAGGTTGATTGGAGGGGCGGTAATCCAGCAGGTGTTCACCCTCCTCCAGACCGGGAGGATTAGGAAGAAGGTCATACTGGTGGTGGACGAGACCTCCCTTGTGCAGAACCCCGCGCTCGCATCCATACTCTCGGAGGCGAGGAAGTTCGGGCTAACAGTAATTTTCGCGCAGCAGTACCTCGGCCAGCTCGAGCCGGAGATACTCAAGTCCGTGCAGGCGAACATGGTGAACCTCTTCTGCTTCAAGGTCTCCAGGGAGGACGCGGACACGGTGAACAAGATGATGAACTTGGAAATCAACCCCGTATTCGAAAAGGAGAAGGCCTTCGCAAAAGTGGAGGACATGAAGACCGACATGCTCACCAAGAGCAACCCGAGGGAGTGTGTCTTCCGCGTGATGCAGAATGGAAGGCTCGTGAGGCCGGTGAAGGCGACGACGGTTGATGTGGAGAGTTTGGTGATATGATGATTGGAGCGAGGAAAAGGGGGATATATGTGAATAACGAAGAAGGATTCAGTGCGGTTTGCAGGCAGCTGTTCGGTGAGGGAAATCTCTCCCTGGATGAAGGGGCGGAGCTCTTCTCTTATGGGATAGAGATTCCAGCGAAGAGGATAACAATTGAGGGCGGCTCAACCCACACAAACTACGGGGGCGAGAAGTATGTGAACAAGAAGGAGGTGGAGAAGCTCACCGAAGATGGCCACATCTTTCCGGAAGAGAAGATAGAATCCATTGAGGACATACGCCGCCTCTACTCCAATCTGCGCTCCTTCCTCGGCGACAAGGCCATAGACGCCCAGAACATGGAGAAATCCGACAATGTTCTCGCGAGTTCGGACGTTTACATGAGCACGAACATAATAGAGTGCAAGAACGTGGGGTTCTCCTACTCGCTCTTCAGGTGCGAGTACGTGTACGGCTCCAAGAACCTGGACTCCTGCTCCTTCTCGCTCCGGTGCCAGGACAGCAGGCTGCTGAACAACTGCTTCGAGGTGAGCTGGAGCGCCAAATGCACGGACTCGATGTTCTGCCACAACTCCTTCGATTTGAGGGACTGCCTGTTCTGCTTCCACCTCGCCTCCAAGCAGTACTGCATAGCGAACAGGCAGTATTCCAGGGAGGAGTACTTCCGCATAAAGGGGATTCTCCTTGAGCACCTGAAGAAGAACGGATACAGGGCGGATTTCTTCCCGCAGCTCTGAGATAACTATAAAAAAACTTTGAATGGATTTTTTCCTCATGCCAACCAGGGATGAATATTTGGACAGGGAAATAAAGCACATAGACATCAAGAAGCACAACACAGTGCAGCTGATAGAAGACTATTCGCACATGGCATTCCAGGCGAGGAACCTCGCACGTGCCGCGCATATTTATGATAAGATGCTGGCGGATGAGAAGTGCTCGGTCATCCTATGCCTTGCCGGTTCTTTGTTTAGCGCCGGCCTGAAGGATGTGGTCGTGGACATGGTGCGCAACAACATGGTGGACGCAATAGTCTCCACGGGCGCGATAATGGTGGACCAGGATTTCTTCGAGGGGCTTGGCTTCAGGCATTACATGGGAACGCCCATGGTGGATGATGAGGATTTGCGCCAGAAGCACATAGACCGCATATACGATACTTACATAGATGAGGATGACCTTCGCGAGTGCGACATGACAGTTGCGAAAATAGCGGATGCGCTCCCGCCGAAGCCCCACTCCTCAAGGGAAATCCTCCGCGAGATGGGCAAATACCTGAAGGAGCACGGAAAAAACAGGCAGTCCGTAGTGCTTGCATCCTATGAGATGGGCGTCCCAATATTCGTGCCCGCCTTCTCGGACTGCAGCGCTGGCTTCGGGTTCGTGCACCACCAGTGGAACCACCCCAAGCAGCATGCGTCCATTGATTCGGCGAAGGACTTCCTAGAGCTTACAAAGATAAAATTGGCTGCAGGGGAGACCGGGATATTTATGGTTGGCGGCGGAGTCCCGAAGAACTTTACGCAGGACATAGTGGTTGCCGCGGAAGTGCTCGGGAAGGACGTTTCCATGCACAAGTACGCTGTGCAGATTACGGTCGCTGACGAAAGGGACGGCGCCCTCTCCGGCTCCACCCTGAAAGAAGCGCATTCCTGGGGAAAGGTGGACGAGGGGAACGAGCAGATGGTTTTTGCAGAAGCGACCATGGCGATGCCCCTCATAGTCGGGTACGCCTACCACAAGGGAAGCTGGAAGAAGAGGAAGCCGAAGAACTACGGGCCGATGCTGGACAAGGGTTAATCTAATGGAGTACATAGACATACTTGGGTATGTTGCAGGCCTGTTGGTCGTAATTTCATTAGTGCCACAGGTGATAAAGAGCTGGAAGACCAAGTCAACGAAGGACATTTCCCTTTGGCGATACATCATTTATGTTACTGGCCTGATATTGTGGATTGCTTACGCGGTCATCATCCAGAATGGCCCGGTAGCACTGATGAATGGAGTGGGGTTAGTTCTTGCGCTTTCGGTTCTTTACCTTAAATTGAAGTACGGGTAGGAAAGTCGGCATATTTTAATACTGCATAATCCAAACCTAATCAGGTGTTCTCATGCGTTATGTCTGCGACACAAGCGTAATAGTTGACGGAAGAATCCTCGAGCTGGTGGAGAAGGGCGAGGTGAAAGGCGAGCTTTTCGTGCACGAGGCATCCATCGCCGAGATGGAGAACCAGGCGAACCTGAAAAAGGAGACGGGATACGCTGGATTCGCGGTGATGAGGAAGCTCAGGGAGTACGAGGCCGCGCACAAGATAGTGGTCACGATAAAGGGGAACCGCCCCACGATTGCAGAGATAAGGGGCGCGAAGAAGGCCGGGCAGATAGATTTCCTGGTGAGGCAGCTCGCGAAGGAGACGGGCTCGGTCCTGATAACCGGGGACACCGTGCAGCACGTTGCCGCGGAGGCGGAAGGGATAAAGACGATCTACCTCCGCGCGAGGGAGGAGAAGGGAAGGCTGGGTTTTGAGAAATATTTCGATGCGCAGACCATGTCCGTGCACCTGAAGGAGGGGTGCAGGCCCGTGCTCAAGAAGGGAGGGCCGGCTCGGGTGGAGATAAGCGAGGCCCCGGAAACAATAACCGAGGAGCAGATAAGGAAGATGAGCGAGGAGATTGTGGAGGCGGCGGAGAGGAACATCTCCTATTATTTTGAAATAGACCGGGAAGGCGCGACCGTAATCCAGATGGCGGATTACAGGATAGTCATCGCGAAACCTCCGTTCTCGGACGGGTTTGAGATTACAATAGTCCGCCCCATAAAGAAGAATACCCTGCAGGATTACGAGATAAGCGAGAAGCTCATGCAGAGGATCAGCCAGCACGCGGAGGGGATAATCGTGTGCGGGCCGCCCGGCTCCGGAAAATCCACGTTCGCGGCCGCGCTCGCGGAGTATTACCATTCGAAAAATTATGTGGTCAAGACGATGGAGTCGCCAAGGGACATGCGCGTGATTCCGGAAATAACGCAATACACCGCGCTGGAAGGGGATTTCGACTACACAAAGGACATACTCCTGCTCGTGCGCCCGGACTACACGTTCTATGACGAGATGAGGAAGAGCAAGGACTTCGGCATCTATACCGATATGAGATTGACGGGCATCGGGCTGGTAGGCGTGGTGCACGGGCGCAAGGCAATTGATGCGATCCAGAGGTTCATCGGGAAGGTGGACCTGGGCGTTATCCCGCAGGTCGTGGACACGGTGATAATGATTGACGGCGGGCAGATCACGCAGGTGTATGAGCTTTCGCATACAGTGAAGGTGCCGGCGGGGATGAGGGAGGCGGACCTCGCCCGCCCGGTAATAGAAGTGAGGGACTTCGAGACCGGCGAGCCGGAATATGAGATTTACAAGTTCGGGGAGGAAACGGTTGTGCTTCCGCTCGCGGAGGAAGGCGGCAGGGGGAGAAGGGAGAGGAAGGGCGGCTCCCTTGAGAGGGCGCTGGAGCGCATAATGCAGCAGGAATTCCGCGTGGAAAAGGTGCAGGGAGGTTTCGTAGTCTATGCGAAGCCCAATGATATTACATATCTTTTCAAGCAGGGAAGGAAGAAGTTCAGGAAGCTGGAGAAGAGGTACGGGCAGATTGAGGTGCGGGAGCTTTGAAGAGAATATTATCGCTGGAAAAAGAATACCCGCTGGCGCTTGAGAGCGCGACAAAGGCGATGCTGGGGGGGAAGGTCTTCATTTACCCCACGGATACGGTCTACGGGATTGGCGGGAATGCGCTGGATGAAGAGGTCTGCGGGCGGATAAGGGAGATAAAGAAGAGGGACACAAAGCCCTTCTCGATAATAGTCTCGGATTTCTCGATGCTCAGGAAATACTGCGAGGTTCCGGAGGACAAGGTCAGGTACCTTTTCCAGTGCCTGCCGGGGCCGTACACGTTCCTTCTGCGCAAGAAGGAGGGCATCCCGGCCTGCCCCGGCGAAAAGATAGGCGTGCGGGTCCCCATGCATTCCTTCATCAGGAAGGTGGCCGGGAATTCCGGGCTCCCGATAATCGGGACCAGCGCGAACATCTCGGGAAAGGCGCCCGTCTTCTCCTTCAAAAAAATCAGCAGGGCGCTCCTGAAGGAGGTGGACCTTGCGATAGACGGCGGGGAAACTTATTACAAAAAGGAATCCACGATAGTTGACCTGGTTGACATGGAGATAAGGAGGATGGGCGCCGGCGAATTCTTATTCTAGCTACGAACGCGCGCGAAAGAAAGGTATTTAAGTCCTCCTCGTGAAAATAAAGCATGGCAACCCCCGCCCAAAAGCAGGCACAAAGGGACCTGCAGCTCCTGGTACCAAAGCTCACCGACCAGGAGCTGGCAAGGATTGCGAGAAGGGAAGAGGCGGAGGTCAGGACGGAAGAAGCGCAGCTTGCAGGGAAATTCAGCGAGATACTGGACCTCGCGCGGAAACACAACGGCTCCGTGCCGGACATAAACACAGATAAATTCTCCGTTAGCAGGGCGGGGAATGTGGTGGTGCTCCAGACCACCGACCGCAGGACGGGGGAAGAGGTGCTGGTGACATTCAACTACAGTGCCGGGACGGTTTCTGCATACTCGCGGGCGGGCAAATTCACGGTGGGGTAACTATGGTTGCGCCGGCGGCAAGGGAAAAAAGGGAGGAGGAATTCGCAAAGCTCATCCCGGTCGTTATCCCCACGTTCAGCGATGCCATGCGCGCAGCCTACTGGACGATGGACAATGCGGGCAGGATGTTTGCCGAGCATGTGGAAGCAAAGGATTCCAGGATACTGCAGCTCCTCAGCAGGCCCGAGAATTTTGAGGACTCCTCGGTGAGGTACCAGAGGATGGAGGGCGGGGCGGTATACAGCATGGAGGTCACTTTCAACAGACAGAGACTGATACTCACGCTGCGCGTGGGAGAGGATTTCACGGAATTCATGCTCACGGACAGGAATGGAAAAGAGATAGAATATATGGCGGAGAACAAAGGGGAGTTGTTCCACCGCAGGGCCTAGTCCGCTTTCCACTGCCCCCATTCCGGCTTTTTCTTTTCTCCTTTCTCCTGCTTTTCTTCTTCCTGCGGTCCGCCCTTCTCCTTCCTAACGACGGGTGCCGCCTCCCTTCCGGCTTTCTTTTCATCCTTCTCCTCTTTCCCTGCCGGCGCTGCTCCGGCCTCCTTTCCCTTTGCCGGGGCAATCCCGCCTTTCTTCTTTATAGTGATGATTCTCACAACGGAAACCTCTTCTCCCGCTTCTTCCCCGGCCGCTTTCCCAAGGAAGAACTCCCTTATCCTCCTGAGCCAGCCCTTCCTCTTTTTCCTTTCGCGGGTGACCTGCACCGGTATTGCGCCTCCGGAAGGGCCGGCGCCCGTATAATCCTCCTCCTTCTCCAGGCAGTACCAGCATAGGTTCCGGTTGTTGAATTTGTACAGGATGAGCGTTTCCCTCCCGCAGCGGTCGCAGCGGCCTTTCTTTTCGTGAGTTTCTGCTTCCGCGCCCTCCTCTTCCCGCTTTTTCTTCTCTCCCACTTCCGCCTCTTCGTGCTCCGTCTCCATCCTGCAGTTGGGGCATATCCACTGGCCGCGCCACTGCTGCATCTCGGCTTTGGGTATGTACATCCTGCAGCGCCAGCACTGCATGTTCTGCTCCCTGAACTGGCATTCGGGGCAGATGTCGAAGCCCTCACGGCCGCAGACCCTGCAGAGCATGCTGTAACTGGAAGGCATATGATTTTATAGATGCTGCCTGGAGAAAAACCAGGGATGGTTCCATGGCGGAAAAAACAGGCAGGATCCTGAATGGGCTTTTGCTGCTGCTGGCAGGCCTTTCTTTTCTGGCCTTTGCGCTGGGCTACCTTGACGTGAGGAATGCGCACCTGCTGGTGGGCGCGCTGCTCGCGCTCGTCGGCCTGCACAAGATCGGAGACGCATACGGCATCTGCCCGCTCTGCAAGTAAAAATAAAGAGCTAACAGTCAGTGCTCCAGGTTCTCATCAGCGGGCATCCCCCCTTTCTGTAGTCCAGGAGCCGAAGCTCCGGAAGATGCACCTCGGTATACCAGCCGGACTAGTGACCCGGATGCACCTTTTGCAGGGAGGGAAGCCCTCAGCAAACCTGCATATCTTCATCCGTATCCAATTCTCAGAGAACTTTTAAAAACTGGTCGAAAAGGAAGCCCGCGTCATGAGGGCCGGGCGACGCTTCCGGGTGGTACTGTACGGAGAATATGGGCTTTGAGACGTGCCTCATGCCCTCCACCGTCCTGTCGTTCAGCTCCACCTGGGTAACTACGAACTCATCCGGCACTTTGTCCACCGCAAAGCCGTGGTTCTGCGTGGTGATGAGCACTCTTTTCTTCTCCGAATCATATACCGGGTGGTTCGAGCCCCGGTGCCCAAACTTCAGTTTGGATGTATTCCCCCCAAATGCGTGCGCAATGCACTGGTGGCCCAGGCATATCCCGAAGATGGGAAGGTCCGAAAGCGCACGCACCAGCGAATGCACATTTGAAAGAATTGCGGGGTCTCCGGGCCCGTTTGATACAACTATTCCGTCCGGCTTGAAGGACCGCACCTGCTCCGGCGATGCATTCCATGGAACCGATATCGCCCCTATGCCCCTCTTGTTCAGCTCCCTTACGATGCTCCTCTTCACCCCCAAATCCAGCAGCACAACCTTCTTATCCGCCCCATCGGGCACAAACTTCTCCACGCTTTTTGCAGAAGCCTTCTCCACGAAATTAACCGAAGAATAGTCAAAGGAAACCTCCCCGCCTTTCTCATCACCCTCAAAAACCTCCAGCGAGCACGGAAGCACCCCGTGCCTCCTTATCCTCTTCACCAGCTCCCGCGTATCCGCTCCGCAAATCCCCGGCACCCCGTATTTCGCAAGGAATGAGTCCAGGTCCCGCACACCTTCCCTGTGGAAGAATTCCGCGCTCGCCTCCCTCACCACAAAGCCCTCGGCCCAAACCCGCGGACTCTCAAAATCCAAAGAGTTTATCCCGTAATTCCCCACCAGCGGGTAGCTCATCGTCAGCACCTGCCCCGCATAGCTCGGGTCTGTTAGCGCCTCCTGGTACCCCTGCATGGATGTGTTGAACACCAGCTCCCCCACCCTGCGCACGGAAGCCCCGAACCCCTCCCCAAAGAATGCGCTCCCGTCCGCGAGCCGCAGCACAGCCCTACGCGTTCCCATACTCCCCGAGCCTCCTCGCCTCCAGCTCCCTGCCGCGCAGCTTCTCAAGCGCATTCGCGAATTCCATCGCCGTCCTTATGTTCGTTATGCACGGAATGCCCTTCTCTATGCTTCTCCTCCTTATCTTGAACCCGTCGCTGAACGAGTTACCGCTTTTCGTGGGCGTGTTCACCACGAGCTGCACCTCCCCGGATGAAATCAGCTGCAGCACGTCCATCTCCCCGGCTTCGCATTTTTCCCCTATCCTTTTCGCCACCCTCACATTTGCAGCCCTAGTGAGCGCAACCCCGGTCCCCGGCGTAGCATAAATCTCAAACCCCATCCCCGCCAGCTTCCTCGCAATCTCCACCCCGTCTTCCCTGTCCTCCTTCCGGAGCGAAAGGAGCACTGCCCCGCCTTTGGGGAGCGAAATCCCGCTCGCCTGCAGCGCTTTGAGGTATGCGCTCTCAAAGTCATCGCCCAGCCCCATGGTTTCGCCCGTGCTCTTCATCTCGGGCCCGAGCGAAATATCCGCCCCCGAAATTTTAAGGAAAGGAAACACAACCCCCTTTATCGCATAATTCTTCATAGAAGGCTCGGAAGGGCTTATTTTCCCTCCGAGCATCGCCCTCATCGCCATCTCCACCAGCGGAACGCCCGTGGCCTTGCTCAAAAAGGGGACAGTCCTGCTCGCGCGCGGGTTCGCCTCAAGAATGTACAGCTCCCCTCCCTTCACCGCATATTGTATGTTTATGAAGCCCTTCACTCCCAGCGCCCTTGCCAGCGCACGCGTCGTTTCCCTTATCCTCCTGAGCATCTTTTCCGAAAGATTGAGCGAGGGTATGGAAATGTTGGCATCCCCGGAGTGCACGCCCGCGAACTCCACATGCTCCATAATGCCCCCGATAAATGTATTCTCAGAATCGGATACCGCATCCACTTCACACTCGAACGCGCTGTCCAGGTACTTGTCAATCAGCACGGGCCTGTTCTCGCTAACATCCACCGCCCGGCCTATGAATCTCTCCATCTCCTCCGGGGAGAAAACAATTTGCATCCCCCTTCCCGCAATCACGTAGCTCGGCCGCACCACAACAGGGTACCCAATCTCCCCCGCGGCTTTCAGCGCCCCTTCTTTATCCGTAGCAGTCGCATTCAGCGGCTGCCTTATCCCCAGCTTTCCGCAGAGCGCCCTGAACTTCTCCCTGTCCTCCGCAACATCTATCCCTTCTATGCCCGTCCCGAGCACGTTAACTCCGTTCTCCGCAAGCGCAACAGCCAGGTTTATGCTCGTCTGGCCTCCCAGCTGCACGATAACGCCCTCCGGCTTCTCGTTCTCAACTATGTTCATCACATCTTCGAATGTGAGCGGCTCAAAGTACAGCCTGTCGCTCGAATCAAAGTCCGTGCTCATGGTTTCCGGATTATTGTTCACCATTATGGAGCGCAGCCCCATCTTCCGCAATGCCATTGCTGCCTGCGAGCAGCAGTAATCGAATTCTATCCCCTGCCCAATCCGTATGGGCCCGGACCCAATAATCAATATCTTCCTTCTAACCAAGCCCGTTTCCAGTTCCCGGTTCTCTGTTTCCGCCGCCTCATTCTCTTCCTCATAAGTAGAATAGAAATACGGAGTGAGCGCCTCGAACTCCCCTGCGCAGCTGTCCACCATCTTGTAAGTAGGAATTATCCCATGCCCTTTCCTCTTCTCCCGCACCTCCCGCGCCCCCTTCCCGACTAATTTCCCAATCTGCGCATCCGAGAAACCCATCCTCTTCGCGTCCCTCACCAGCTCCGCCTTCAATCCTCCTGCCGCAACCTTCTTCTCCATCTCCGTTATCCTGCGCACCTTTCCCAAAAACCAAGGATTGATTTTCGTCTTCGCCTTTATCTCTTCTATGCCCGCCCCCCTCCTGAACGCCTCCAGAATTGCAAATATCCTCAGGTCCGTGGGAGGGAAAAGATGCTCTTCCGGCTTCTCTATTTTGGGCTCTTTCAGGTCCAGCCCCCTTATCGCCTTCAACAATGACTCCTCAAACGTCCTCCCGATGGCCATCGCTTCCCCGGTGCTCTTCATCTGCGTCCCAATCCGCCTGTCCGAGCCCCTGAATTTCTCAAAAGGCCATTTGGGAATCTTCGTAACCACATAATCCAGCGCAGGCTCGAACGCCGCAGTCGTATTCGTAATCGGGTTCCTTATCCCATCCAGGGTTTTCCCCAGCGCAATCTTCGCAGCCACCCGCGCAATCGGGTATCCGGTAGCTTTTGAAGCAAGCGCAGAAGACCTCGAGAGCCTGGGATTCACTTCTATTACTCCGTACTGCCCGGTCTCCTGGTTGAAATAGAACTGTACGTTGCATCCTCCTTCAATTTTTAGCGCCCTCACAATCCGCAGGGCCGCATCCCTCAGCACCTGGTGGTCGCGGTCGCTCAAGGTCTGCGCGGGCGCAACCACTATGCTCTCGCCCGTGTGCACCCCCATGGGGTCGAAGTTCTCCATGTTGCAGATCACTACCGCATTGTCCGCAGAGTCCCGCACCACCTCGTACTCGAACTCCCCCCATCCCATTACGCTCTTCTCAATGAGCACCTCCCCGCTCCTGCTCAGAATAAATCCTTTTTCCAGAATGGGCATCAGCTCCTCCCTGCAAGAGGCAAACCCTCCTCCGGTCCCTCCAAGCGTAAAAGCCGGCCTCGCAACCACCGGGTACCCAATCTTCTCCGCGAATTCCAGCGCTTCTTCCACCCCTTTGGCGCATAATCCCGGAAGTATCGGCACCCCAATCTCATTCATGAGCGCATTGAATTTCTCCCTGCTCTCCGCCTTTTCTATCGCTTCCAATCCGGTTCCAATCAATCTCACGCCGTACTGCTCAAGCACTCCCCACTTGTCCAGCTCAATAGCAAGATTAAGGGCAGTCTGCCCTCCCATCGTAGCCAAAAGGGCGTCCGGTTTCTCCCTTTGTATGATTTTTTTCAGCGTCGGCACGTCTAACGGCTCGATATACACAATATCCGCAGTCTCCCTGTCCGTCTGGATGGTCGCAGGATTGGAATTCACGAGCACTACCTCTACCCCTTCCTCGCGCAATGCCTTGCACGCCTGCGTCCCACTATAGTCGAATTCTGCGGACTGGCCTATCACTATGGGGCCCGAACCTATCACTAAAGCTCGCTTCACATCCATTTCCCGCACCGACAATTAGGTGTTGATATTAACCATGAGAGTTTTTATTCCTTTATATGTAACCATGGTTACATCACCGGTTTCCAGTTTCCCGTTTTCAGTTTCCAAATTCGCCATTACTCCTCCCCCATAGCAACTTTCCTATACGCCTCCCTGAATGGCACCCCCGCCTCCACCATCTTGCAGGCCCGTTCCGTTGCATAGATTTCAGGTGTCATCGCCTCCTGCATCTTTTTCTTGTCCACTTTCAGCCCATGGATTATCTTTCCCATAACCTTAAGCGAGCCAACCGTTATCCCAAAGGACTTAATCAGCGGCTCCTTGGTGAGCTGGTAATCCCGGTGGTATCCGCTGATAAGGCCCGCGCAGATTCCCTTGGTTGTCATCTCATGCCCAACCACCACATGGTAATTTGCCCGCATCATCTCAAGCGCATCCGGGTTCATCTTCTGCGGCATTATAGAACTCCCGGTGCAGAATTCTTTCGGAAGCTCGAAGAACCCGAACTCCGGGCAGGAAAACAGTATGAGGTCGCTTGCCATCTTGTTCAGCCCCAGCATTATGCTGGAAAGCGCACCAATGCAAAGCGCCTCAAACTTCCCCCTGGAGTTTGCGCAATAAATCGGATTCCTCTGCGTTTTCACAAACCCCAGCAGCTTCGTCGTCATTCCGCGGTCTATCCTGAGCGGCACCCCATACCCTGCCGCAGAGCCCAGCGGATTCTGGTCAACCATCTTCTTCACCGCATCTAGCACCACCAATTCATCCTCCAGCATGTCCGCATAGGAGCCAAATAGCATCCCCGCAGAACTGGGCATCGCCTTCCTCGTGTGCGTATACCCGGGCATCGCCGCATCTACCTTCGATTTCTTCCTGAGTTCCTTCACAAGCCCCTTCAGCCCAACCCTTACCTGCCCCAGGCTATCCTTCATGTAGAAGCGCAGAGCAACCATGCACTGGTCGTTCCTAGAGCGCCCAGTATGAATCTTCTTCCCGGCCTTCCCCAGCTTTTTCACCAGATAATTCTCTATTGCAGTATGGCAGTCCTCGTCTCCTTTCTTTATCTCAAGCCCCTTTTCCAGAACCGCCTCCAGTTCCTTCACAATCGCATTCACCTCGTCCGCACTGAGATAGCCGCACTTCCCCAGCATCTTCGCATGCGCGATGCTCGCCTTCACATCATAGGGAAGGAGAACCTTGTCCAGCAGGTAGTCCTCCCCCACAGTGTATTCCTCGGCATCCTTGTCCAGCTTATACCCCTTTTCCCAAAGCTTCGCCATATCTACACCACGTATCTCCCGAGGCCGGTCTTGTCTATTATCGCCTTATGCGCCTTCAGCCGCACCCCGTTTATTTTTATGAAGCCCAGCGAATCCGCCTGGTCGAACCCACCCTCTATGTCCATGCTCGAGAGCTCCTTGTTGTAGAGCGAGGTGGGCGACCATCTCGCAACCGCCTTCGCATTCCCTTTATAGAGGCTCACAATCACCCACCCGTCTATAAGGGTTTGGGACTGATTGAATGCCGACATAAGGAAATCCATTTCCGGAGAGAACCAATACCCGTTGTATATAAGCTCCGAGAATTTAGGGGTGAGGCTGTCCCTCAGGTGCATCACCTCCTTATCCATTGCTATGCCTTCCAGATCCCTGTGCGCGGCCCAGAGTATCGCCGCCCCAGGCGTTTCGTAAACCCCCCTTGATTTTATGCCCACATACCTGTTCTCCACCATGTCCAGCCGCCCCACCCCGTTCTCGGCCCCCACCTTGTTCAGGTACATGAACATCCCCAGCGGCTTTTCCTCCAGTTCCCCAGTCCCCATATTCTCCACTTTTACGGGAAGCCCATCCTTGAAGTGGATTTTCAGCTTCGTTTCCTTGTCCGGCGCCTCCTGCGGGCTCTTCGTCTTGCTGTACACCTCCTGCGGGCACTCGCTCGCCGGGTCCTCCAGTATCCCCGACTCGTGGCTTATGTGCATGAGATTGTCGTCCTCGCTGTAGCTCTTCTCCGCAGTCGCCTTCACGGGTATCCCCTTCGCCTTCGCGTATTCTATCAAATCCTTTCTTCCCTTGAACTTCGAAGTGAATTCCACATTCTTCCAAGGCGATATGACCTTCAGCGCAGGATTCAGCGCAAAGTATGCGAACTCAAACCTCACCTGGTCATTCCCCTTCCCCGTGGCGCCATGTGCAACGTATTCCGCCCCTTCTTTTTTCGCTATCTCCACCTGGTGCTTCGCAATCAGCGGCCTCGCTAGCGAGGTCCCTAGCAGATAAAGCCCTTCGTACATCGCATTCCCCTTCAGAGCCTGGTATATGTAGCCGGTGACAAAATCCTCCCTGAGGTTCTCCACATACACCTTGCTCGCGCCGAGCGCCTTCGCCTTATCGGCGGCAGCTGCGAAATCCTCTTCCTGCCCCACATCCGCAATGAATGCCACTACATCGTAGCCCTTCTCCTCCAGCCACTTCAGTATGCAGGAGGTATCCAAGCCGCCGGAATAGGCCAACACCACTTTTGAATTTTCACTTTTGGACATAAGACCACAGTTCTTTTACGTCGTCATACCTTTATAAATCATGTGCTCCAAAAGTAACAAAAATAAAAAATGAGTTCCAAATAGAACTATTTCCCGCCCGTTATAGAAGACAATATCTCGTACGCGATTCTGGTGTCCGCCTCCTTCACAACCAGCAGCGTGTCCGTGTAGCAGGAAATGAATTCCACAACGTTGATTCCCTCGTACGCAAGCGCGTTGAGTATGAAAGAAATAACCCCGGGCACCTCCTCCAGTTCCTCGCCGCTCTTTATCGTAATAAGGTTTAGGTTTTTCTGGACGCTTTTCACGCCCCACTCTTCCTTTATTTTTTTCGTTTCATTTTCCTCAACTATATATGTATTATAGCCCCCGCTTCTCGCATGGGAAATCGCCTTTATTCCCGGGTCCTTCCTGGAAATCACGACCGCGACCTTTGTCTGGATCGTTATGGAGCTCTTCTCCAGCAGCTCCAGCACCTTCTCCTCCATGCCAGCCTCCTTCTCCGCGACCTTCTTCGAAATGCGCGTGAGGGCCACCTTCACCGCATCAAAATTCTTTTCCGGAAAGCCAAGCTCCCGGCAGATAGTCCTTGCAAGGGCGCTGTGGTTGACTATTCCATCGCGCAGCGCCGCCTTAACAATGGGCCTTCTTTTGATATAAAGCCATACAACCTCGCTTATTCGTGGCATACTGATCCCCCTATTCCATTTGTAACATTTCTATTACAGATGTAATACTAGGAACAAAAAATTGAAATAGCTATTCCCGGCCAAAATGCATGGCGGCTCCGCCGCAGCGAAGGGCGCAGAGATTATCCCATGGAACAGGTATGCGCAGTTCGGCCCGTACTACGAGGCCGAAGCCCTCGCAAGCCATGCCTTTTTGCAGGCGCAGGCCGGGTTCGGGGCAGCAGCGAAGAGAACATTCAAGAAGGCGCTCTCAGCCACAGA
This sequence comes from Microcaldota archaeon, assembly GCA_040753215.1. Lineage (GTDB taxonomy): Archaea > Micrarchaeota > Micrarchaeia > Anstonellales > Bilamarchaeaceae > CAIXOA01. The sequence continues at coordinate 32,935 of JBFMEZ010000003.1, forward strand.
AAAGCTAGAGGGCTTCCACTGGAAGGACAAGCTCTTCGCTTCAATCGCCGTCCTGCAGGCAAGAGCCGGCTTTTTCAAAGAAGCGGTCCAAACAGCCAAGAAAGTGGCAGACCTCAACCAATGCGCAGAAGCCCTCAAGGCAATCGCCTCACTGGAAGAAGAAACTGGAAATAAGCTCAATCACGAGCCGTGGGTGCCTTCGCCACCGTGATCAATTTTCAGTACCCGGTTTCCCGTATGTTAAACAAAGAGATTATGTGCGGTGGAATTGTAACCATGGTTACAAAACAGTTTCCAGTTTCCTATTCCTCGGCCCCTTCGCTGGGTTTTCATCTTCCACATAACACCACATATTAAAAGCATTTCGCGCACCAATACTATTGTATACCATGAAACCGAAGCCCGGATTAGGCACGGCTCTGCTTGCATTGTTTGCAAACCCGGGCACGCATGAAAAGGCACTGGAAATCATGGGGCGGATGCCAAAAATGGAGCAGGTAAGCCTGGTGAGATCGCTCTTACGGTACGACCACGATGGGCATGGACAGTTTTACTTCGCTGGGGACACCAGCGAGCAGTACCGCGCTTACCTAGCTTACAACAGCGTGTATGAGAAATACGAGCCTGCGCGGAGCTATGCGGATTCATGGTGCTGTGGGCGACCGCGCTTCGACGTGCTTTTGGCAGTTGTAAGGCAAGAGCTGGCGCGGTATGGCCTTGAAAGGGAATGGGAGACAGGGTTCATGCTGTATTATGGATGGCGCGCGCTGCGTCCGTATACCACCATATTCCTGCCAGCAGATTTGGATATGTATTTAATGGAGTTGATGACGCCGCAGGAGCGGGAGGATTATGAAAGACGATCAAAAGAAAATGGAGCGCTTGCTCTGCAGTTCATAAGGGAATTCAGGTCATGGCTTGACACGGTGCCGCCAGGCGACCGTTGGATCGAGAATAGAAAGAGGCAGGCGGATTACATCCTCTCGAAGAACAGCTTCACTATTGATGTGATTTCAGGTGCGGCAGATTTGGTAAGAGAATATTAACTAATGCTGGGGCAGCTGGCCGGTTTCCGGAATGCTCGCCCTTATAAAAGGCAATAACAATCTATTTATAAAGATATTGTTATTATTAATAACAATATGCTAACAAAACCAGAACCCTCCGAACTCAGGGCATTCAACCGCTGGTGGGATGACCCACTAGCGATAAGCCTGGATGAGAAAATAATTGAATTCGAAGAAAAGCAATACAAATGGAAGCCGGACCTGCCATCCTATCTGCCGGAGCCGGGGAACATCTACTCGTTGCGTGGCCCGAGGCAGCTTGGAAAAAGCACTCTCGTCAAGCTTATAATCCGCGACCTGCTCCTCCAAAAGAAACAAAAGCCAAAATCCATTTTTTACTGGAGCTGCGAGAATGTGAAGGATTTCCGCGAACTCATCAACCTAATCGGGGCATTCCTGGATTTCAAGGATGCAAACCAGATTACTGAAGCATACATCTTCCTGGATGAGATATCGTTTGTCCAGGAATGGCAGCGCGGAATCAAATCATTGGCCGAGCAGGGCAGGCTCAAAAATTGCGCTCTTCTGCTTACCGGTTCGGATATTGTTGATATCCGTAAAAGCACTGAACGCCTGCCCGGCCGCACCGGCAAAAAAGGAAAGGACTTTATCCTGCTCCCCTTCTCATTCAGGGAATTTGTGGCTCTGGTCGACCCGGGTCTTCATGCCAAGCTTCCAGCCGCTGCTTCGCTGGAAAGCCTTGAACTCATCCGGCAAAACGCGGAAGCCGCAAAGGAATTTGAGAAAGAGCTTTCCGCACTATTTTCAAAATACCTCATCAGCGGCGGTTTCCCTCTGGTGATCAATGAATTCTTCTCCCATGGCCACATAGACAGCTGGGTTGATGAGATATACTACCGCTGGGTCATGGGGGACCTTGCGAAGAGGGGCAAGGCGGAACGCCTGGCCCACGAGATTATAAGGACCGTGATCAAGAAGCGTTCCAGCGTTTTCAGCTGGGACAGCATAACAAAAGATGTAGAGATAAAGTCCCATCTTACAGTATCTTCATATATTGAGAATCTCGAACAGCTGTTTGTCTTCTTTGTCTCATACTTCTTCGATGCCGAAAGAAAGGGCTTCAACTTCAACAAGAACAAGAAAATCCATTTTATCGACCCATTCATTTATAGGGTTTTTTGCAAAAGGACAAACCAATCTGAAGATGAAGCCCAGATGGTCGAAGATGTTGTTGCCGCAAATCTTTACAAATGGAAACTCAAAACTGGTCCCTTCGGTCCGGTCAGCCCCGTAGCATACACAAGCACAAACCGCGAAACAGACATCGTTCTAGAAGATGGCGGCACAGCCTTCGGAATAGAGGTCAAATACCAGAACAAGATAGCCGCTGAGGACTGGGCGCCGGTTTCGCGCTTCAGGCGCGGGCTGCTTTTGACCAAAAGCTATTATTCCTCAAGAAAGATGGGCGGGAAAATGCAGCTTGCCCTTCCGGTCCCTGTTTTTCTGGCCTTGCTTTAGACGACCTTTACCTCTCCGTCCGCCACCAGATGCGAAAGGTATCCCAGCCCAGCCGCAATCCCCAGGTTCCAATTGGAGAAGAACCAAATCACAACCCCATATCCCGCCGCAAGCAGAAGCGTGTGCGTAATCCCCCTGTGCCTCGGCTTCATATAAGTCATCACAATCATATACAATCCAGTAATCGCAAGCGTATTAACCAGAAGCGCACGCCAATTATCCACGCCGCATGCAATCCCGTCGCACGCCGCAGAATAAGAAAAAAGAAATGCGCAAATCGGCACCCCCAAATCCATCCACTTCCGCATCTTGCTATTTTCATGGTCAATGTCCGGCACAAGCGCAGAGAATGCAGCCACAAACACAATAGAGCCAAAAAGAAAAGGTTCCGCCCCGATAAGAAGCGCAAAAACAACACCAAAAATTATCCCAACAAGCACGTGCCCAGGATAATTCATAACTTAACCCCATATTTTTCAAAAACGACTTCCTTCTTCTGCTTATACACCAGCGAATCAAAAGCAATGGAAAGCATAATCAGCCTGTTCAGCATCCTGTCCAGCTCCGCCTCCGGCACCCTCGTCCCGGTTCTTTCCAATAATATCCCGTCATCCTGCGCCTTGAACGCGAAATGCGCCGCAGAATTCCTATAAATACCTCCCCACACGGAAGAGAATTCCGGAACCCATTTCTCCTCCGCCCAAAGCGTTTTCACCCTGTTCAGAAACGCCCCCACCGCATCATCCTTATCCGCCTTGGAGAAATCCGGTGAAGTAAGCAGTAGAATCTTATGCCTCGTAAAAAGGTATTCGTAAAAATCATTATACAATTTGAATTTCAGGTACAACCTCACCTTCGGGCTCACATCCTGCCTTCCCGCAAGGGTGCGGACCCGGAGCAATAGTTCCATCTTCTCCGAAGAATCCGCCACATACGAATCCAGCACATTCACGACTTCTTCCCGCACCTGGAAAGGAATTCCCTCAAAACACTTCCCGAACAGCCCCGCATACATCTCCTTATACTTCGCATACTCATCTATGGAAGAAAGCTTCGCCCCTCCAACCTCCATCTCCTCGCTCAGCTCCTCCGCCTCGTCAAAATGCGCAAACGCCTTTTTGAGTTTCTCCGCCTCCCCCTCCGGCAGTTTCTCCGAGAACCTTATGGAAGAAAGTATCGCATTTCCTTCGCTCACATGGAGGGCAATCTCCTTCCTCAGCTCCATCTCATCCTCGCTCAGACGCGGCACATTCATGCACCTCAACCCAACAAATGGGTTTCCAGTTTTCCGTTGCCAGTTTCCAAACGGGAAACCCGGAACCGGAAACTTCTGTGGGCCCGCCCGGAATCGGACCAGGTTCTCCAGCGTGTAAGGCTGGCGTCTTGACCATTGGACCACGGGCCCGAACAGTTTCCAGTCCCCAGTTTCCGGTTTCCAGAAACGTCCGTAAAAGAAAATAAGCACACTTCCGCTTTTATAGCTAACTGCAAAATCAGTACGGAGCCCTCTGCGGCGGCTTCACGAATATGTAGTACCTCTCCTTCCCCTCCATCTCCGAGACTATCCTATGCACGAACACTGCAGCCGGGTCCCCGACCGTAGGCACCCTCGCCTTCAGGTCCGCAAAGTTCTCAAACGGCTTCACGTCCCTCTCCTTGAGTATGAGCTCCATGTTCTTCTTTCCAATCCCCGGAAGCAGGTCCAGCTGGTGCACCCTCATCGAAATGGGCCCTGCCTTGTTTATGAAATTCACGAAGAGCTGCTCGCGCGACTCAACTATCTTCCTCACGACCCCGGGCACAATGTCCTTCGCCGCAGTGGTCAATTCCCCGAACTCTATCCTTCCCTTTATGCGGTCCACTTCCGCCCGCTCCCCTTTTCCGACGAATATCTTCTGCCCCACCGAGACGCTGGCCTCCGGCTTTGCCGTGGCTTCAAGAAGGGTGAAATACTGGTCCCCCACGAGCTGGACAATCGGCTCCTGCCTGGAGCCCGCAGCCCTCCCGCGCGGGAGGTATTCCACAATCCATGCATAGTCTTCCATTACCCTACCGCCTTCATTATGTCCTTCATCTCCGCGTCGCTTATCTCTATCTTGTTCTTCAATAATATCGCCCTGAGCGTCTCCTCGCCCTTCGGCATTATGTCCACTATCTTCACTGCGGTCTCCTCATCTATCTTGGGGCTTGCCGCCTTCACCTTCTTCAGCACCGCATCCGCCTTCTTCCTGTCGCACTTCGCAAACTTCTCCGAGTGCTCGAGCGCGTTCGCCTGCTCGTACCCGAGCTCTTCGCCAGCCTTCTTCCTCTCCTGGAGCACCTCCAGCACTTCGGCCATCGGCACCGGCTTTGAGGATGTTATCTTCATGCTTCCATCCTCCTCAGATGCACGGGCGAGACTATGAGCTCCTTCCTTGCCCCCAGGTCCGAAATCTCCACCACGTACGCCTTCCCCCTCCTCTCCACCACCCTCCCGTGCCTGCCGTCATACCTCGGCGCCGGGAAGCCGCTGAACGACGGCTGCAGGGCTATCAGCACCCTCTCGCCATTCCTGAACGTCTTCACGCGGTCCGGGACGGTAAGCTTCCTTTCCTTCCTGAACCTCTTCGTCCTCCTGACCATCATTCCCTTTGAGTTCTTTGCCACTTTTCCCACCTGACCGTTTTTCTCTTTACGGATTTATAAACCTGCAGCTATCCATACAGGCAGAATCCGTGCTGTTCTTATTCTTGCACCCCTTTATAAAGCTTGCGGCCGGAAGTATTTAAATAAGGGTGATTCCTTTGGCTAAAAAACTCAAGGGCATCGATTATACCATTACAAACATTGTAGCGTCCTCCAACCTGGGCCTGGAGCTGGACCTGTTCCTCATCGCGACGAAAATCCCGGAGGTCGAATACGAGCCGGAGCAGTTCCCGGGCGCAATCCTCAAGTACGAGGAGCCCAAGGCAACGATCCTCCTCTTCAAGAACGGCAAAATCGTCTGCGTGGGCTGCAAGAGCGAGGCGAAGATAGCGGAGACGATATCCAAGACGGTCAGACTTCTCACCCCTTACGCGAAGAGGATACTCAAGAAGACGCGAAGGCCCGAGTTCGAGATAACGAACATAGTCGCATCCGCGAACCTCGGGATGGGGCTCGACCTCTACACGATTGCCTCCGAAGTGGAGAACGTCGAATACGAGCCGGAGCAGTTCCCGGGCGCAATCCTCAAGTTCCGGGACCCGAAGGCCTCCCTTCTCCTCTTCAAAAACGGAAAAGTGATCTGCGCGGGCTCCCGCGACGAGAAGAGCATAGAGGCCGCGCTCCTGAAGGCGAAGCGGCTCCTGAAGCCGTTCTCCACGGTGAAGGAGTAGATGGTAACGGAAAAGCAGGTCCTTTCCAAGCTGAAGGAGGTCCTCGACCCCGAGATAGGGGTGAACATAGTCGACCTCGGCCTCATCTATGAGGTAAAAATCGAAAAAGGCAGCGTCGCCATAAAGATGACCTTCACCACCCCCGCCTGCCCCCTACTCGGCTACATAGTGAATAATGTTGAATCCAAGGTGCGGGAGCTGAAGGGGGTAAGCGGCGTGCAGGTGCAGTTCGTCTGGGAGCCGCGCTGGACCCCCGAGCGGATGAGCAAGGCGGCAAAGAAGCAGCTGGGATTGGCATGATCCTGGTCCTTACGACCCTGCCCTCGTATGCGCATGCGGATAGACTCGCCTCTTCCCTGGTGGATGCCCGCCTCGCCGCCTGTGCCAGCATACTCCGCATAGACCGCTCCTATTACATGTGGAAGGGCCGCACGGTGCGGGCGCCTGAACTCCTCCTGATAATCAAAACCCGCAAGGCGTCCTACGCAAAAGTGGAGGCGTTCATAAGGAAGAGCCATCCGCACAAATGCCCGGAGATAGCGGGCATCCCCGCTTCCAGGGTGAGCAGGGGCTACAGGAAATGGCTCTATTCCGAGACAAAATAGCCCGCTGGAATCCCCTAGGCAGTCGGAATCCCGCATCCCTTACCCGGGATTCTACTCCTTCGCCCAGTTCCAGATGAATGCGAAAAGCCAGCCGATGACCGCACCCGTGACGAATGCGCCCACAAGCCCGACGATGAACGTTACGATGTCAAAGGCAGCCACCGTATACGCCATCGAGAGGAAGTGGACGGAGTGCCACCATCCCACAATGCCGCCGCCCGTCGCCGCTATCAGCACGATCCCTATCACGTGCAGCACGGCGAACAGCAGCCCGAGCGAGATTGCAGCCCGCTTTTCGCTTATTTCCATTCCTGCCATGGAAGGCACTTAAAAATAAGATATTTATGTTTTCCGGCTCAGGAGAAAACAAGCTCCAATACGCCATTCCTATACTTCCTTTCCATCTTTTTCGTTGAAACATCTTCGGGCAATTCCACTTTTCTATAATACTTCCTTGCCCCCTCTGCCCTTATCTCCAGCTCCCTCCCCTTCACGCTCAGCTGCACTTCCTTCTCACCAACCCCCGGCATCTCCGCAATCACATTCACCCCTTTCTTATCCTTGAAAACATCCACCAGCGGCTCCCTTTCCTCGGTCTCCGGTTCCCGGGTTCTGGTCTCCAGTTGCTCTTCCTTTACAGGTGCCCTTCCCACATTCCCGAACTCCGTCACCACCGGCTTCCCGTCCGGCCCGACCCTCACAGAGAACCCATAGACCTGCGGCCCCCGCCTCTCAGACAATCTCCTCACCTCCTCGTCCGGGAGCCCACGCATCATCCTCTCCATAATCTCCTCCATCTCCTCCCTCATGCGCTCGAACTCCTCCCCAAACCCGAACTCTTCATCAAACCCGAAGAAACCGAACGGCCGCCTCCTCTTTTTATCAACCATAAGAATCCCGCGTTAAAACTGCCCCCATTAACTATTTAATTTTTCCCTTCCCATCCCCTCCAAAGGTGAGCAAGTGGAAGAGAAGAAAGGTTTCGACCTCCCCAAGCCGGTTAAGGAAGGGGACATAGTAGAAGTTACGATAGAATCAGTTGGCGCGAAAGGAGACGGCATAGCAAAGAAGGACGGCTTCGTGATATTCATCCCCGGCGCGCAGAAAGGGGAAACCCTGAAGGTGAAGATAGTCTCCCTAAAGCGCACTTTCGGGATAGGGGAAAGGGTGTAATCAGTTCCCGGTTTCCAGTTGCCGGTTCCGGGTTTCCGCCATCGGGTGTGGTTGTATGTTCATACCAGACGTATATGAGGCCCTGAGGAAGAAGAGAAGGAAGCTCTACTGGGAATTCCCGGACATATTCGGGAGGGAGTTTGACTTCTACACCGCAGAAGCCCGCACGCCTCTCGCGGACCTCCGCAGGGAGAAGAATGAGCTGGTTCTCGTAGTAGAGATGCCCGGCCTCCGCAAGGAAGACATAAATGTGGATTTGCACGAAAGCAGTATCCGCATCTCGGGCGGCAGAAAGGAAGGGAAGGAGGAGAAGGGGAAGGGCTTCTACCGAAAGGAGCGCTACCTTGCCGCATTCTCCCGCGAGCTCGCCCTCCCCGAGGAGGTGGACCCCTCCTCCGCAAAGGCAAAATACGAGAACGGCATCCTTGAGATAAGGATGAAAATAAAGGCTGGGCAGAAAAAGAGGGGGAAGCAGCTCGTAATACGTTGAAGCAGGGTGCAAAAATCCTCATTTCCGTGTCCCCAAAAGTTGATTTTTACACAAAACCTACCCATTTAAATACTCTTTCTGCGACTATGTTTGTTTGCTATGTCTGTGCCAAGAATGTCCACGCCACCCTGGGGGGTGCAGCTTGAGCTGCCTATCGGAAAGCCCCTCCGCGAACCTAGCCAGCTGGAGCTTTCAGTCCCCGGCAGAGGGAGAAGGAGCAATTCCGTCGCTCCGCTGGTTGACGGCTTCTCCAGCGCGAAGAGGGTCCCGGCCGCGTTCTTCTGCCCGGAAGCCCCCATAACAATAGAAATGATAGCCGGCAAGCTGGGGGAATACAGAAGGTGCAGTCCCCGGCAGCTCATGCAGCTGCACGAAGCCAGCGACCTGCTCGGAGAATACCATGAAAAATGCCCCGACCCGGAAACCGGGGTGAAGCGCGTGCGGGATGACAGCTCGGACTACCTGCAGCATGCCCAGCGTGTCGCATACCGCATAGCCATCGTGGGCAGGGGAAGGGTGGAGGACCTCCAGCAGACGATCGCCGCCCTTCTCCACGACGTTGTGGAAGACTTCGGTGTGCGCATCGAGGACATACGCAGGATGTTCGGAAACAACGTCGCGAACATGGTTTTATGGCTGACCAAGCCAAAGTGGGACGGAAATACCTGGGTATACCCGGATTCCCCCCATTATTACGGAACAGAAGACAAATACGACCATTCCATGTACGACAGGAGGGGATACAGCTATTACCGCAGGCTTTATTACGAGTCCGGAAATCCCAGCGCCTGGGTAATAAAGGCCGCAGACAATCTCGACAACCTCCACAGCCTCAGCCAGGTCAGGCCCGAGAAGCTGAGAAGGAACGTGCGCCTCATAGTAAACAATACGCTCGCGGTGCTTTCAAGGATGCTTGCGCGGGAGGACACCGAGCGGCTCGTCAGCTATGTCCAGGACGACCTGCATTTCCCCGTCCCACAGGATGCGATTGCCCCGGTCGCCCCCGCCTGGATAGTTTCCTGCGAGCCGAGGGAGGTCCTCCTCAGGCGCGGCCTTGAGGGAGTTTATGCGCCGCGCCATGGCCAGATAACTGTCTATGGTGCGAACACGCAATTCCTGCTACTCCTCGGCTGGCTGGAGCTGGGGCTTCCGGATGACGGCACCGATTACCTCGGGCCGCTCAGAGCAGCATTCAGGGAATATACCATTCTTCCAGAGGAGAGCTATCTTCCCCCGGGCCTTGCCGCTAGCGAGAAGATATTCCGGGTCTCCGGGTTCAGGCCGGAATGCCGGTTCAGACCGTACGGCTCCCGTTACGATTCCGAAACGCGCAGGGTTCACCTGACCATGGGCGAAACCCAGCTTTTCGCGGCGGATCTCTCCGGCGTCAGCAGCATTTCCTTTGAAGAGCCGCAGCTGAGGTCCCTCTCAGAATACATCTGGGCGCGGAGCAGGGAATTCGCGGAGCGGCTCGAGAATTTCCGCAGCGAATACATACTGCCAAGTAATGGCAACGGAAGGTGATCCCTTGGAGCTCTTCGGCCTTTCCCTTTCCATCTCCCGCAAAGTTTATGAGCCCGCGGAGGACTCAGAACTCCTCGCCTTCCATTCCCGCAGCCTTAAGGGAATAATCCTTGAAATCGGCACCGGCTCCGGCCTGGTTTCCATCCTGAATGCTAAAACCAACCCTTCCAATTCCGTCTTCGCCACCGACATCAGTCCCGAAGCGGTGGAATGCGCCAAAAGGAACGCAGAAGTGAACGGAGTCCGCAATATAACTTTCCTGCAATCCGACCTTTTTCAAAAAACGGAAGGAAAATTCGACTCCATCCTCTTCAATCCGCCCTACCTCCCGACTTCCAGAGAAGAAAGGATTCCCGGCAACCTCAACTACGCATTCGATGGAGGGGAGGACGGAAGGAAAACATTGGACCGTTTCCTTGAAGAGTTTGACAAATTCCTCGCCCCAAACGGAAGATTACTCCTCATCCAGAGTTCCCTCAATTCAATAGAAAGGACAATCCTCATCCTCAAGAATAAGGGATTCGAGGCCCAAATCCTTGACCAGAAGCCCTTCTTTTTCGAAATAGTATACTTGCTTGAAGCCTGCAGGCTATAATCAAAGTATTATATACGCATTACCTTTCTTGGAAATAGTCAGCGCCGTCTCTCCCGCAAACGCAAAAGTCTTCGCATACCCGTTCTCTATCTTCACCCTCATCCCTTCCTTCACAATCCCGCCCCTGTTATCGAATAAATAAATAACTCCTTCATTCCCTTCCTCATCCGCCACAAGCAATCTCGTAAAAGTGTCCTTCACCCTCTTGCTCTTCTGGTATTCCCTGTGCCCTATATTCTTTACTAAAAGCGGAACCGTATTCACCCTCCTCATCCCGCTTTTCAGTTCCGTAAGGTGGGTGATGTTCATCTGCTTGTATTTCTCCTTCGCGACCCTGAAAGCAAGCCTGATTTCCTCTTCCGCATTCCTCACCATGCTCTCCATGGCCTTCTTCATCACATCCTCGTCCCCGTCCGAGGCCATCATTGTGTCAAATGCAAGCTGAAACATCGTCCCGGCTCCGGCACCGGTTTCCGGTTTCCTGTCAATGGTTTCCAGCTCCTCCACCTCAGACTCCGCTGCCGCCTCCTCCAGTTCGCGCGCCGCCCTACCCATCTCCAGCTCCTTCGTGCCCACCCTTTCCAGCTCCACCCCGGTTTCCGGTTTCCGGTCTTCAGTTTCCAGCTCACCCGGCCCATCATTCACTTCCTCCGCCTTCTCCGGAACGGTCGGAGTCTGCCCCTTCTCCTCCCCCTCGTCCGTGATCACGTGCGTCTCAGCCCCGGAAATCACGTCCAGGTAATCGGTGAGCATCTCCTGCACGGCCTTCCCCCTCTCCTCGTTCACCTGGCCGTTCTTCCCCACCGCTTTCAGATATATTTTCTCAAGGGTGGGCATCATCTTGCTCTTCATCGCTTCAGCCTTCTCCTTCCCCAGCTTCCTCTCCATGAGCTGGTGGATGGGCTTCAGCATCTTCTCCCGCACTGTCTCCACTTTCCTTGTCTCTTCCGCGGTCTGCGGCTTCTCTTCCTTTTTCTTCTCCTCCCCCTTTGAGAACACATCCGCAAAAGACATGAGCTGCGGCTGGGAGGCCTTCCTCTTGTCAAGAATCTCCCTCGCCGCTCCGCTTACCCTCGCATCCTTGTCATAAGTGAGCTCAAGTATGGCAAAATTAGCCCCCGGGTCGTCGTAGTGGGAAAGCTCCATCGCCGCCTGCTTCCTCACCTCCGGGTTCGAATCGAACGTTAGCGAAATCAGCTCGTTCAGCGTGAATTTCCTGCTCATCTTTTCCGCCTCCAAGAAGAAGGGGGGACATCCGCATCGCTGCGGCGATGTCTGGCGAAGTCCTGCGGAACTTCATCGCCCCCCTTCTCTTTAGGGTAATCATGACCCCCCGAATTTTCCGTTATGGAACGGAACGCGCCCAGCAGCGAATGCCCCTCCTTGCTCGTGGGGTTCGCCCTCGCAAGCACCCTTGCGAACGCCACCCTGCACCTTTCCGGGTTGCGAACTTTATATTTCTCCGCCACTAATTTAAACATATGCGTGAGCGCCCGCCTCTCCGAAGGCTTCATCCTCCCTTCACGCATCTTTTTCCCTTTCCCGGAAGCCATCCTCACCGAATACAGAACAACCGCCATCGCGTGGCTCAGGTTCAGCACAGGATATCCGGAATCCGCCTCCGCGTGCACCAGCAAATCGCACTCCCCAATCTCCTTCTCGTTGAGCCCAATCCCCTCCCTCCCGAAGAGAAGCGCAACCGTCCCAGTTTCCGGCACCCAGCTTCCAGTTCCCAGCCCGGTACAGAATTTCTTCAGCGGCAGAGCAGACCGTATCGTTCCCTTGTTCCTCTCCAGAATCCCCGTCGTCCCCACAACCAGGCCGCAGCCCCTCACCGCGGCTTTCAGCGTGCCATATTTTTTCACCCTTTTCAGGAGCCCCACCGCGTGCTTGGAGTATTTCACAGCATCGAACCCCACTTCGCACCTGGGTTTAACTATGCGCAAATCCGAAAACCCGAAATTCTTCATCACCCTGGCGGACATGCCCACGTTCAGGTCGTATTCCGGCTCCACGAGAACTATTGCGAATTCCATTTCCGGCCCTCGCATCCATTTTAAATGTTTCTTCTTAAATACCTTCTCTGCAATAATTCTCAATAGCTGTGATGCAATGGAACTAGAGGAAGTGGAATCCCAGATAAAAGACCTCGAGCAGAAGAAGGCCGCCCTAATCGAAGAAATAAAGAAAAACTACGGCCGCATCCGCTACAAGAAATACGAGGAGAAGGCGCTGGAGCCGTTCCTCAAGGAGACGGAGAACGTGCGCGTGGGGCCCGTGCGCAAGCGCCTGCGCCAGCTGGAGTTCCGCATCTCAACCCAGGCCTTCACCCCCCAGATGGAGAGGCAGATGGTGAAGGACGTGAAGAAGGTGGAGGAGGAGCTCAAGGGCATGAGGCAGGTCGAGCGCGCGCGCAGGAAGAAAAAGCTGGTGCAGCAGGACATTTTGGATGCGGAGAAGCGCATCGCTGAAATAGAGGAGGAACTCAAGAAAATCCGCGAAACGCTCAAGGAGCTGTACGGGAAGGCCCGCACCCTCAAGACCGCTGCCAAGCGCGGGGTGACTTTCGGCGAGAAGCACGAAAACCTGGTGTCGCTCGGCGACATAGTGATTATAGAGGAAGAGGAGAAGAAATAATCAAATCCTGCTTCTCACCGTATCCACAAATTCTTCCGCATTTTCTACGTACTCTTCAGCATCTTCGTAACTGAATTCTTTCTTTCCGTAGTCCGCCCCACTCTTGTCGCCCGCGGCCTTTACGAGGAGCTTCCCGAACCTTTCGTCGCTCTTTGGTAGTTTTCCTTCCCGTATCAGCTTTGCAAAAACCGCTGCCAGATCATCGTGCCTTGTCCCTTTTATCCCAAGATGTTTCAGGCTCAGCGCATCATTCGCCCTTATTATCGCATGGATGGCCAGCGCGCAGCACACGTTCGCAAGCGCAGGCTCATCCTGTACATCATGCAGTTTCTCTCTCGCCGATGCGAGCCAGCCCTCTGCCTCCCGTATTGCCCTTTCCGGGTAATCGTTCATAATCGGTTCTGGTTTTTCCCGGTTTATAATAATTTGCCGACCTCTTTTCCAGTAATCCGTTTTACTTGAACGTCACTTTTTCCTTTCCTTCCAGAAACCTGTCAAGTTCCCTTTTTGTCCTGAACAGCAGAGGGACTACCTTTGCTCCGTATTCATCCACAATCCTGAACACCAGCGGCGTCGGATCGTACCCCGCCTCCACAACCATCGCAATGTCTATGTCGCTTTCCAGCTTCTCTTCTCCCCTCGCCACGCTACCGAAAAGCCAGGCCTCCTTGACTTTTTTCTCGCTCTTTAGCATCCTTTTCAGCTTTTCAACAGCGAATTTCTGCAGGGAAACCCCCGCCTCCAGAATCCCTGCAATCCTTTTTGTGTATGCCGACCTATGCAGCCTCACGGCCTTGCTCCTTCCCACCTTCCCCATCTCTAGCAGCCCGGCCCTCTCCATGAGCCGCACCGCTCTTAGCACGGATGAAAAAGGCGCCCTTGCCTCCCTTGCAAGCTCCCTTATGCTGAACTGCCTTTTTGGATATTTGAGCAGGACCCTGAATGCCTGCGCCGCACTGCTGTAAGAGAGGATTTCTATTGCGTCCATCCTATCACCGAACCAATTTTGGTTCATATGAACCATTTATGGTTCAAAACTTTCTTAATCTTTTGCTCAAATAAGTTTTTTCGCCTCTCCAATTATCTTTTCATGGTCAAATGCCAGCTCCGGCAATTCCTCCGGTGAAAACCACCTCGCCTCTTTTGCATCAGTTCCGCCTTTCAGCTCTCCCCCAACAACCTCGCACAGATAAGCCGCCGCCACCGTTCCCCGTGGGTCCCTCTCCGGGTCCGAAAATACTCCAATGAGCTTCCCCACCCTCACCCTCAGCCCCGTCTCCTCCCGCGCTTCCCTTTCGCAACACTCCTCTGCCGTCTCATTCTCCTCCGCAAACCCTCCCGGAAGCGCCCACATCCCTTTGAATGGCTCCTTATTCCTCCTAATTAGCACAATCTTCCCTTCCTTTACAATCACCGCATCTGTGACGAATGGCCTCATGAGGATGTGTTAGAAAGAGTACGTTTATAAATATTGCTAGCGTAATTATGTACCATTAATCACAATGAGATGATACAATGGCAAGACACAACCACTTTAGCGGAACCGGGGCAAAGGATGGCGGGGCGGTTGATTCAGGCAGGAGGGAGTTCCTCCGTGGCTTCACAGGAAGGCGCGGCAGGGAACCCGAAGTGGAGATGCCGCAATTACGGCAACCCGCCCCTTCCGGCCGCGGGATGACGCGGAGGCAGGTCCTTTCCGGCGCAGCCGGCCTCGCGGGAGCGGCAGCCCTTTCCAAAGCCGGCACAGGCTGCACCAATACGTTCGTAGAGCTGAATACATGCGAAGGAACAACCGTCTCCGGGAGGTGCTCGTACGAAAACAGCGCAATCTCAGTATGCTCGGTTTCCGTTGGGAATGCGGTTGAGAAAGATGGCTATCTTTTCAAGGTAGAGGAGATTTCTGAGGCTGGCGGAAGGACCCGGGTAAAAATAAGTATTCTGGACAAATACCTCGATTGCGCCGAAGTGAAGAGCGTTTCCGTAAATGTCGGGGATCCCCAGACCATGGTGGACCTCGATTATGCCCGCTATGGGATTGCCGCCCTGGAAGCCAGCCCCGGCTCGGTGAAGCTGGTGGTCGCAAGGGACTCCGGCTACATGGGCTGTGATGGCACCCTCTCAAGCTCAATCGGCGTCATCAATGTGGGCGAGTTCGCATCCATAGGGGCGGTGAAGGCAAGGCTGGATGACGTGCAGCGCGACACGGTTGATGGCACTTCCAGATACAGCGCCGTGATTGCCCTCCTCGACAGCTCCGACAACGAGATAGGCAACATGATACTCAGCGAGGGCGAGAGCATGGAGTTCCCGTATGACGCCTCCAGAACCTACAAGATAGAGGTTGTGGAAGTCGCCCGCGGCGACCTCCTCGTCTCCAAATGGGCATTGATTTCGCTTTCTATGTGCGAATGACTGCAGGCGCATGCCATATGAAGCCAGCCGGAACAGTTCCCAAAACCGGGCCCCCGGCTTTCAGTCCTGAGAGGAGAAAATTCCTCCACAGCGTCCTCCTCGCAAGCGCGTCATTCGCATTAGGCTGCAAGTCCGAAGCCCCACACCGGAAAAACATGCCCGCCTTTTCCAGAACCGTGATTTTCCCATAGGAAGCGCAACAATAGTTCTTGAGGGCCGTACCGTCCAATCCGCCAATTTTCGCGTCTACCCCCATGGAAAGAACGGCCCTTCCGATTCAATTTCCATGCAAATCCCGAACTCCTTCAAAATAACGGATGGCGGCCTTGAGTATGAGATATACGTAGAAAGCACATCCTGCACCGGAGCCCGGTCCGCGGACATCCTCATAATCAAAAAAGCCGCTCCGGAAGAAAGTTCCCAGGCAGACATTCCTGTGGGCGTCCCGCTGGCCGGCGCAGCCTTTGCCCTCTTTGGCGGCCTGGTCTCCCGGATAAAAGGCAGAAGGCCCGAACCTGAAGACGGAAAAGGCATCGTACTCTCCCCAAAGCGTAACCATTAATTACTCCACTGCTCAAAATTAATCCATGGATTTGGGCAGGAGCCTCCGCGCTCTCATAAATAAAATTACCCGCGCCCCAGTGGTAGATGAAGCCACTCTAAAATCCTTCATAAAGGAGCTGCAGCGCATCCTCATCGCCTCAGATGTGAACGTAAAGCTAGTATTCGAGCTCTCCAAGCGCATAGAGAAGCGCGCATCCGCAGGTGAAATCCCCAAAGGCCTCACGATGCGCGAGCACCTTTTGAAAGTGGTTTACGATGAGCTAGTCTCCTTCATGGGCACCTCCTACGAGCCGCGTTTGGACAAGCATAAAGTCCTTTTAATGGGCCTCTTCGGCTCCGGAAAAACCACTTCCGCCGCAAAGGTCGCCTACTTCTACAAGAAGAAGGGCCTCAAGGTGGGAGTAGTAGGCGCGGACGTGGAGCGCCCCGCGGCCCAGGAGCAGCTGGAGCAACTGGCAGCGCAGGTCGGCGTCAACTACTACACACTAAAAGGCGAGAAGGAAGCCTACAAGGTTGTGGAGGACGCCCTCCGCAAAAGCAAGGACGACATTCTTCTGGTTGACTCCGCGGGGAGGAGCGCGTTCGACTCCCGCCTCGCGGATGAACTGAGCGCCATAATCCGCGTCCTGAAGCCGGACGAATCCTTCCTCGTGGTCAGCGGGGACATAGGCCAGGTCGCGGGCCGCCAAGCAGAGGAATTCAACAGGCTCACCCCGATTACGGGCGTCCTGGTCACAAAGATGGACGGCAGCGGGAAGGGGGGCGGGGCGCTCTCCGCAGTTGCGGCCACGGGCTCAAAAATCGCCTTCATAGGCGTGGGCGAGAAGATGGAGGACCTCCAGGTTTACAATTCCGAAAAGTTCGTCGGCCGCCTTCTAGGCATCCCGGACTTAGAATCCCTTATGGAAAAGGTAAAGGAAATCTCCGAATCCGGAGAGATAACCGCCCCCGAAGAGGTGACCGAACTGACCGTAGACCTCTTCTACCAGCAATTGAAGGCCGCGAAGAAGCTCGGCCCCCTCGATTCCGTGTTCTCCATGATGGGGCTGTCCGACGTGCCCCGCGAGATGATGAACCAGGGCGAGGAGAAGCTGAAGAGATACGAGTCCATAATCTCCTCCATGACAAAGGAAGAAAGGAAAGACGTTTCCCTTGTGCGCAGGAGCCGAAGCCGCATGGAAAGGATTGCAAGGGGCTCCGGCGCTTCCCTGGACGACGTGCGCCGCTTCATCTCCGAATTCACGAAGATGGAGGAGATGTTCGGCCGCTTCCGGAAGGACCGCGGGCTGCGCAAGAAGCTGGAAAAGATGATGAAAGGCAAGGGACTGCCGCTCGGCATATAGTTTTAAAAGTTTCTTCGCACATACTTATTCATGGTTGGCAGTAGGAACGTTCTCTTTCTGACCAAGGCCTGACCGGCCACCACTAATCTTATTTATGTAAAAAAATCCGCTGGACCCGAGTTCAGCTTGATTACCCCATTTGTTTCGGATTGGAAAGCGATGAAAACATAAAGGAGGTGTGGATATGATATGCAGAACAAACAACACAGGGTGGTGCGGCAAGCTCCACCAACAGGGATAGAAGGGGATTTGCCGGGGTAGAGCCCGTTGCCGAGCCACGCCGGTTCCGGACGGAAAGGCTGGCAGTGTCATCCGCAGCTATCTTCAACGGCTTGAGCCTGCAGGCACAGATGGAAACTAACGACGGCTATGGCTTCCGGTGCAGTTTCGGGACATATCATCCCGAAACACGGCGGTTCAAATACATCTATGCGGTTTCGAGCCTGGTCGGATGCCCCGTGCGATGCAGAACGATATGCAATATTCAGCGATTCAGAAGGGAATTGTCGCCGGAAGAGGTCTGCGACCAGATTCGGCTTTTGGAGAAGTTGGCTGGCGAGGCAAAGCTTGGACAGGGGACCGAGGCAAGAAAAATTTCATTCGTGAAGGAAGGCGAGCCCTTTCTCAACAGGCAGTTCAGCCGTATTCTCGCCGTTCTTGAACGCTTTTCCCTGCCCATAAAGGTATCGACCACATTCCCGGACACGTTCCGCAGCCGCGTGGCAGCTGAAGGCCTCCTCTCATTTGCGGGCACATACCAGCGGACGGTCCAGCTGCAAATCTCCCTCGGCTCCACAAATCCAACCGAAAGAGAAAAGCTGACTGCAATGGCGACTCTTCCGTTTGAAGAAATCCGGAAATTCGGCGAGCGCTGGTTCAACGGAACCCACGGCAGTCACCGCAGGGAAATCAACCTGTCGTTCACCCTGTCATCGCAAGGAAGCCCATCTCTTCAGAGATGGAAGGAATTGCGACACCCTTTATTAGTGGAAATACACCTATGAAAAGCTTATAAAGGAACTTTGCATTCGTAAGAACTGTCTCGTGATTGCCATGCTGGTGCAGGCCACAATGCGGCTCAAAGTCCCTGCTTCCGACCAGCTTATAGAAACAATGAGGGAATTCTCCAGAGTGGCCCAGTTCGCCTACGATTATGCCCGTGCGAACAAAATAAAGTCGTGGAAAACCCTGCACCAGAAACTCTACAGGGAGTTGCGTTCCAGGTTCAAGCTTACTTCCCAACTGACCTGCAAGGCAATCAAATCTGCCCTTGAGACGAAGAAGGGCTGCAAAAACCGTAAGGTTGATTTCTCCAGGGAGCTTGCCATCCAATACGACCAGCGCTCCTATTCTTTTGATTTTTCCGGGAAATGCTCCCTCTCCACCCTTAATGGAAGGTACAAGTGCAAACTTTTTATCCCGGAATATTACATGGAGGCTTATAGAGATTGGGAAATCAGGAGCGCAACCCTTTCCAAATCCGGAAAGGAGCTGTTCCTGAACGTTGTTGTGACCAAGGAAGTTGAACCAGGCAAAGGCAGCCTGGGCTCCAAGGTTGTTGGAATAGACGTCGGCATAAACAACCTTGCCACAACTTCCGAAGGGCAGTTCTTCAGGGGTGTGAAGCATCATATTGCTAGAATCCAGAGGTTGAGAAGCGCTTTGCAGTCCAAAGGCACAAAGTCTGCCAGAAAGCATTTGGGAAAGCTCAAGGGCAGACAGGCACGGTTTATGCGAAGCATCAATCATCTGGTTAGCAAGAAAATAGTCAGCGGATTGGGTGCAGGGGACATAATTGTGATGGAGAACCTGCGCGGAATTAGGGCGAAAAGAAGGGGGAGGGAACTGAACAAGCTCCTCTCCACCTGGGCATTCGGGCAGTTGAAGAGTTTCATGGAATACAAGGCAGTGGGAAAGGGAATTGTCTTTGTGACTGTTCCACCAGCTTATTCCTCCCAGGCCTGCAGTAGATGCCATGAGCTGCTCTCCATCAGGCCACGGAATGCGGGGTTCTTTAAATGCCTGAACTGCGGCTATTCCTGCAACGCTGACCTTAACGCTTCCTTCAATCTGAGGGAACAGGCAAACGCATTGCGTAATGTCCTGGGGCCGTCTGTCAACCGGCCTATTGTTGGAACCATATCAACAGTTCCGGCAAGCCCACGACTTTAGTCGTGGGTGGTTGACCCTCTATGAGCAAACGCCATGCAATCCTGCAGAGATAGCGGGCGTATTGCCGCCGCCGTACTTTGCGGTCCGGTTCAGGGATGCCCTGCCCGGCAACGTAACCCCTCCAGGCATGGTTCCCCTGAGCGAGGCGCGGTACCTGGATCTGAAAAGGGCGTTTGAAGGATACGGATATCGGGTTATAGACGGTCGTTGCGGCTGGCTCGAGTCTTTCCATAATCTTGCGACAGGCCAGTATGCCCCTATCCAAAAGCCGGAATAACGGAGGTTTGGAAATGCCCATCATTGAGGTGTGTTTTTAAGCTTTTCAGCACACAATCCATCCACTAATCCCTGAGGTTTTGCCATGTATTACAGGACATCCGTAGAGGAAAAGGTCAGGCTCCCCCCGAGCCTCCTCGTGATGAAGCTGGACGATGCGGTCACCAAGCTCCTGCGCGACAAATACGAGAGGAGGATTGTCCGCGAGCTTGGCCTGGTAATCGCGGTGGAGAACGTGGGAGTGAGCGGAAGCGGCATAGTAATCCCTGGCGACGGCGGCATATACTACGACACGAAATTCGATGCCATCACCTTCATGCCCCATGTGAACGAGGTTTTCAACGGCGAGGTGAAGGAGGTGGTGGAGTTCGGCGCGTTCGCCTCCATCGGCCCGCTCGATGCGCTCATACATATCTCGCAGCTCGGGAACGAGAAATATTTCTACGACAAGAAGACCAAGGCGCTGGGCACCCGCAAGGGCTCCAGCATAAAGAAGGGGGACGCGGTAACGGTGAAGGTGTCCACCGTGAGCCTGCGCGCCACGACATCCGACACCAAGATAGGCCTGACCATGCGTGCCGAGGGGCTTGGGCCGGAAAAGGAGAAGCGCGCCGCAAAGAAGCCCGCGAAGAAGAAGGAAGAGAAGAAGGGTGGATCCCCATGAAAGTCTGCAGGGAATGCAGGTTCGTTGTTGAGAGCGGCGACAAGTGCCCGCACTGCGGCTCCACGGAGCTGACGGACAGGTTCTCGGGGCTCCTCATCGTGCTCGACCCGGAGAAGTCCGAAGTGGCAAAGGTGGCGCAGGTAAACTCGGTGGGAAGATACGCGCTGAAAGTGAAATGAAACTTGTTTACGGCGCCGAAGCAGCCGTGCTGGAAGACACGCTGGTCATAGCCGACCTCCATCTCGGGATGGAGCGCGGGCTGTTCAGGAAGGGGATACGCTTCGGCGGGCTCGCGGATTTCCTCATAGAAAAAACGCTCATCCTACTGCGCGAGACAGGGTGCAGGCGCCTCGCAATCCTCGGCGACGTGAAGGAGAACGTTGTCGGTGTCGAGCAGGAGGTGTTCCGCTATTTCGATGCGATAAGGCCCCATGCGGAAATAACCGTCTGCAGGGGAAACCACGACGGGAACCTCGAGAGAGTCCCGGGCATAAAAACCGCCGGGCCCGGCGGCCTGGTGCTGCACGGGGCAGGCCTTTTCCACGGCCATGCATGGCCATCGCCCGCGCTCATGCGGTGCAGGACCATGCTCATGGGCCACAACCACCCCCAGCTGACATTCTTTGAGGGAGGGAAGAAGGAGCCCCGCCCCGTCTGGCTTTTCTGCCCGCCGGACAGGAAAGGGATTTCCGCAAAATACGGGCGGCACAATCCGGGCCTGCGGCTTGTGCTGATGCCCTCCTTCAACCCGCTCCTTGGCAACGACATCGGGAAAACGGGCGGGCTCGGGCCGGTTTTCCGCAACGGCCTCTTTTCGTGGGGGGAAGCCGCGGTGTATTCGCTCAATGGCGCCAGGCTCGGCACGGTGCGCGAAATCGCGCGCGCATGATGCGCAATTTTCCATCGGAGCGCCGCGGTTTTCCATCGGAACTAATTTAAAGAGTTATGAATAATAGTCATACGCTCCGCGGGACGTTGCCCGGCGTGGCAGAAGAAACCGTTAAGGGATGATGGCGATGGGCAGCAGAAGGGGAAGGGAAAGGCTTCTTTATTGCGAATCATGCGGCAGGGCGGTCCCCCGGGACAAGGCCGTTGAGTACAGCAAGAGGAGCGCGTTCAGCACCGACCTGCGCGGGGAGGAGAACGTAACCGCATTTTCCGAGCGCATCGTGTATTACTGCATAAGCTGCGCCAAGCACAGGAAGATTTTTGAGAGGAAGAAAGAAATCGCGGCAAGGAGGAGAGAGAGGTTTTGAGATGCAGGAGGTGGAGTTTTGCGGAAGGAAGTACTTCGCTTTCCAGCAAACTCTCGGCAACCTCCCCATGGTGGTCGTGAAGGCAAAGAAGGGGTACATCGCCTGCAGCTACATCAACAGGGAAACGGCGGAGAAGGTCGGCGACGTCGCGGCCTTCGTTGCCGGCGTCAAAAACGTGAACGACCTGCTTTCCGCCAAGGTGAAATGCACGACCAGCTGGGCCGAGGACCTGGGGATAAGGGAGGGCATGAGCGTGAGGAAAGCCCTCGAGCTGATGGACAGGGAAGAGGGATAGGGCAAGGGTAATTTCTTTTTAATTTCTTCCTTCCATCTTTAGGTCTGTTGCGACCCTTCTGCCTGAGGTTTTTGGGCTCATTTTTGCGCCCGAAGCGAAGCGGAGGGCAACCCAACTGCAGAAAGCAAAAAGGAGAGCAGGGGTAGCCAAGTGGCCAACGGCGCGGGCTTCAGGAGCCCGTCTCTTAGTGGGTTCGGGGGTTCGAATCCCCTCCCCTGCATTCATACTACGTCTGTGTTCAGCCCCCGCCTGTTCGGCCAGGGGGTTTCCAGTTTCCTGTTTCCTGTCTCGACTCCGGCACATCTAAGCCCTTCTTACCGAGGAGAATTCTGAGGAGCAGAGCTTATAAAGCTCTATTTATGGCTGCCAAAAAGCTCATTGAATCTTGCAGCCACTTTTCGACGTAGATTGTACGTATCAGCGAAGCCGGCATAGGCAAGCCAGCCCTCCAGGCTCCGCACAACCTCTTTTCTGCCAATCTCTCCTTTCTCATATCCACGGCCAAATCTCTCAAGACGCTTCCAAATCCGTTTTGCGTTGCTTTTCTTCAGCAGTTTATACCGATAAAATACCCGAAAGCCGAGCAGGGTGATGCCTTTTCTCAGCAGGATGATCTTTGATTTTTCAGGATGCAGCTCAAGTCCCAGCCGTTCGCGCAAGAAAGTAGATATCTCGTCTTTCCAGCGTTCAAGCAGCGCCCTATCACGATGCAGTATAACAAAATCATCCACGTAACGGAGGTAATACCTGGCTTTCAGCGCATGCTTTACGAACTGGTCAAGCTCATCGAGATAGACATTTGCAAAGAACTGCGAAGTCAGGTTGCCTAGAGGCATTCCCTTGCCGGGTATGGCTGTTTTGTGATGCTCCAGGATGACCTTTATCAGCCATAATACGTGAGGGTCCCTTATCCTGTGCCGGATTATCTCCAGCAGAATTTGATGGTCAACACTGTCGAAATAGTGCTTTATATCGGCTTTCAGGGCAAAGCCGACAACTGCGTTTCCGTCAGTTTCCTGGGGGGGGGCGGAGAGTTCTCTGGTTTCCTGTTTCCAGTCTTCCGTTTCCGGTTACTCTGCGTAGAAACCGCTCAAACCTTCTTATCGCTGCGTGCGTTCCTTTCCCCTTGCGATTAGCGAAGGAGTCGTAGATAAAATTTCTCTCGAATAGCGGCTCTATGATGTTGCATAGAGCATGATGGACAACACGGTCCCGGAAGTGGGACGCGCTTATCCTCCTTGTTTTCGGATCGCGTATCGTGAAGGTTGTCAATGGAGCCGGCCGGTAGGAAAATGCCTCCAGCTCCCCTTTCAGCTGCCCAAGATTACTTTCCAGGTCTGCCTCGAATTCAACGACGTATTCCTTCGTTGTTTTTCTTTTCCTTGCCTTTATGAAGGCAAGCCTGAGATTCTCATAAGAGCAAAGCTGCGGATACAA
Source organism: Microcaldota archaeon (assembly GCA_040753215.1). Classification (GTDB taxonomy): domain Archaea; phylum Micrarchaeota; class Micrarchaeia; order Anstonellales; family Bilamarchaeaceae; genus CAIXOA01. The sequence continues at coordinate 56,280 of JBFMEZ010000003.1, forward strand.
GTTCCTGTTCGTTTCCATGGCTCCCACATAAGAGGAAAATGAAGAATCCTAGAATGCAAGCCCAGGTCATTCCGAGCCTGTTGGACGCCTGGTAGTCCGCGTTGACGTTCTGCCTGTTGTTGTAGTCGTTCCAGTTGTTGTTGCCGCGGGCAACAAGGCCCCAAAGTAACCCATCTGCTCATTTGGCGCTTTCGCACCGACACCGCGGCTTCAGGATTTCAGTCGCTATGTCCTACTCACTGTCGCCGCTGAATTTCATGTCCGGCACACCAGGCGGGGGAGCACCCCCTCCTAGTGGAACCAACCCCCCATCAAGGGGGTAGTTAGCTCCGGTCAGAGCCGGCACTGCAGACGAGTGTGTGGCCTAGGGCTTGCACCCTAGGAATGAAAGAAAAGAAGAGATCGTTTAAAAACGTGCCTTTCCAATGGCTGCCAGGAACTCCCTGAGCGGTGCCGCGAGTTGTTCATCGACTACCCCGCTCATTCTCTCAACAGCGCCTGTTGCTCCCTGATACAATTCGCTTAATTTAGCAATTGAAACACCAGGTACTTCGATAACCGCCTTTTCGTCTGTTTTGACAGCCGGAGGTTTGCTGATGAGGGCCTCAATTTTTGCGGCGTCCCCTTGGGGGACTTCTGCCACCACCCCGAGCCTGTTGGACGCCACGTAGTCCGCGTTGACGTACTGCCTGTCGACGTAGCCGTCCCAGTTGTCGCCGCGGGCAACAAGGCCCGCGCCAGAACCATCTGGTCTCCATAAATGCCTACTGCCCTTTCCTTCAGTCTGTCTGCCATGAGGAATGCCCGTTTCAGCATGTGGCATGTACCGGCCAGTTGAGGGAGGAAAATTCGGAACCATGATTAATCTGTCATTTGCCGTAAGCAATTGAATTTCGCTTACTGCGTTAAGGTCTAATGCCAGCAGATATTCAATGCCATTGGCCCGTAAAAGCTCCTGAAGAGTTCGTTGTTTGCCATTTATCGTATAAGCAATATCTGCTGATGTCAAACCTTGACCCACCAATGCAACATCTTGTTCTCCTTTATATCTGCCCGTAGCCTGAACCACGCGTGGATTGCCTTCTACTGAAAAGACTATCTCGTCGCCTAATTTGATTCCTGGCTTTTCAAAAGCAATAGAAGCATCAACTACAAAAGCAGGCAGGCTTCTCCATGTTTCCCCAACGGTCAGTGCAGCATCTGCTACTTTGTGAGACACGACCGTAAGCTTGGTTCCATGTTCTGCATTAAAGCCATCTACCAAAGGATGGGCGTCAAAAAGCCTTGTTGAACCGCCCGCCCTGAGAACGACGAGGTTCCTGGGCTGACCCTGAACCTGTACCCTTAGCAATTCCTTTCCTTGGATTTGACCACAACCGTTCATGATTACACCTCTCTATTTGGTAAGTATATTTATGCACCAACATACTTAAAAACCTATCTATTAACACATTTATGTTTCCTGCTTGAGTTTTGCGTTTCCTGAAAAGTAGATAAATTAACGACGTGCATATGGATTTTGAAGTTGATCCCCATGCACGCCGCTAACGTCGAAGTTATCGACAACATTTTGAAGGAGTTTGGATTTTT
>JBFMEZ010000004.1:0-70481 GCA_040753215.1 Microcaldota archaeon
CCTGTCTGGGCGTCAGCTTTATCAATCAGGGCTACGCTACCTATTCCGAAGGTTACGTTTTGCCTTTTCATGGGTATCAAACTGATTAGGCAGACGTAACCTTTATACTAATCTGGCGAAGTTAGGTATAAATGACACCATACACAACGTCATAGTTTAATTATGTATAATAAAACCATACATATTTAAATAAAACTATACATACCAAAAGAGTATGGTAGAAGCAAAAAATATGTTCGAAGGCAAGGCTTCGAGAGTAGTGAGAGTGTTGCTCGTGAAGTGGCCGAAGACATGGGATTTACGAAACCTTGCAAAAGAGGCCCAGGTTTCCCTTGGCACAGCCCAGGCAGTAGTCAACACCCTGCTAAAAGAAAATTATGCCATACGGGAAAGCAAGAGAGGCGAATTCAAACTGATGAATCCCTGGACTTTGCTTAAACGCTGGGCGGCCTACAATACCTATAATCGCCGGCATAAGTTTGTTCATTATTATACATCCGAACAGGAGATAGAGAAATTTCTGGAAAAGATGAAATCCAAAAAAGGGCCTCCTTATGCCCTGACAACCTTGGTCGGAGCTCTGCAAGTGGCACCATACGTCAGGCCAACAAATATCCACCTTTATGTTCAATCCGAACAGGATGCCAGGAAATGGGCGGAATTACTTGAATTGCAGCCCACCGAACAGGCAGGAAATATAATTTTCGCCATTCCTGACGATTCCAGTATTTTCTATGGGGTGCGGGATATTGGGGGCATCAAAGTTGTATCAAATATCCAGCTTTATGTCGATCTGCTGAACTACCCTGCAAGAGGGGAGGAGGCTGCGGAACAGTTATACAAAAAAATCGAAAAAGAATGGGCAGGGAAGGGATGAACCATGTATGCAAAGGCAGAAACAGAGGCATCAAGGTCGGCGCTGCTGGAGCTTTCACTCGCACTTAACCGTTATCATGACGATATGGTGCTTGCCGGAGGATGGGCTCCCTATTTCATATCCAACAGATTCCGTCCGCACTGTGGTTCCATAGACATCGATTTCGTGCTCAGGACAAAGATCATGGAAAAATACGAAACCATCGTGAAAAGCATCCTTAAGCTTGGGTATGTGCAGGAAAACGAGTTCAGGTTTTTCAGAGACGTGCCTTCGCCTGTCGATAGGAAACAATATTCCATACACCTGGATTTTTTATGCGACCGCGAAGGGTTGAAATATGCGCATATAAGGCCAGTACAAGAGGGCCTCGGCGCGTTTGCATTCGACGGTTCGAGTATAGCGTTTGATTTCAACTACGAAGAAGAAATAAGTACTGTTCTTCCAGGCAACGGAAAGGCCAGTTCCACGGTCAGGGTGGTTGACATTGTCGGTTCGTTCAGTCTGAAAGGGCAGGCCATAAGCGGAAGGTCGAAGCCCAAGGACTTCTATGATATTTACATGCTGACGTTTTTCAACGGTTCTCCGGAAAAGGCTGCTGATTATTTCAACAAAAGGGCGCGTTCAACCAGGCTCGCGGCTGAAAAGGAAAAACTCATGAAGCATTCCCTGTCTGTTGTCAGACAAAGGTTCGAGGATGCCGAAGCCATGGGTCCTTATCAGGTCGAAGAATTTACTGATGGTGAAATCAAAAAAGATGAAGTCGCCAGACAGGTTGGAAAATTCTTGGCTAAAATAAAGCTCTGAACATTCTGCTGGTAAAAACGCCGTTAGAGCAGCCTTTATAACCTCTGCCCCTCAGAACAGCCCTCGGTTAGGAGGTCAAAACAGGGTTCTGTTCTGACCCGAACCTGTGTTACAATGCAGGGGACGAGATTCGAACTCGCGAAGGCACTAAGCCACTAGCCCCTCAAGCTAGCGCGTTTGGCCGCTCCGCCACCCCTGCTCTCCTTTTTTCTCGCCTCAGCTCCGCCAAGCGTCGCTTCGGCTCTGTCTTTGGGTATCCTCGCTTCGCTCAGAAGCAAAAATGAGCCCAAAAACCTCAAGCCCACTTTCACGCTCTCTGCGAAAACCGGAGCCCAAAAACCCCAAACTACGTAAGTCACGTAGTCGTAATCCTATTCTAGGAGAAAAACTGTTTATAAAGATGATGCCGTAGGATGTTTATGGCAGTTAGAGAAGTCCTAATGATAGGCAACCCGGAATTAAGGAGAAAATCATCAGAAGTTATAAATTTCGACGATGGGCTTGCAAAGATAGTATCGGACCTAAGAGATACATTGACGCATCTCCAGAAAATAAAACGGGTAGGCAGGGCATTGGCTGCCCCCCAGATAGGCCATTTGAAAAGAGCTATCTATATGCAAATACCAGAAAGGACTCTGGTGATGGTCAATCCCGATATCATTCAAAAAAGTGAAGAAATGCTTGAAGTCTGGGATAGTTGTTTTAGTTTCGACGTAGCATTCTTTGTCAAAATCAAAAGACACAAAAAAATCAAGGTAAAATACTTTGATGAAAAAGGCAATCTCAAAACAGAAGAATTTGAAGGCGCCTTATCAGAACTTTTCCAACACGAGATTGACCATCTGGATGGCATCCTCGCCACAGACCATTTAAAGGACAATAAACAAATCAGTATGAGGCAAGAGTGGGAAAGGAGATACAGATAAAATGGCAAAAAGAATAGGCATTCTTGGCGGAATAAGCCACGAATCAACTATAAAATATTACGAATTAATTTTAAGGAAATATTTTGAAAAATACAGAGATTACTATTATCCCGAAATGGTGATCTTTAGCTTGGGCTTCCAGAAATTCACTGATTTTGAGAATAATGGAGATAAAGAAGGGTACGTGAAGTACATCATGGAAGGCATCCGGAATCTGGAAAATGCTAACGTTGATTTTATAATCATGGCAGCAAACTCTCCGCATGCTGTTTTTGAGGAAGTAAAAAAGATGGCGAAAGTTCCTATGATAAGCATCGCAGAAGTCACTGCCGCAAAAGCAAAACAAGAGGAGTTGAAGAAGCTCTTGCTCTTGGGGATAAAGTTCACAATGCAATCTACTTTCTATAAAGAAGTTTGCAAGCGATATGGGATTGAAGTTATGACGCCCTCAGAAAGTGAGCAGAATGAGATTAACAGAATTATCTTTGACGAGTTATGTATCGGAAAATTTAAGGATGAATCCAAGATGGAACTTCTCAGGATAATTGACAATTACGAAGTAGAAGCTGTAATTCTTGGTTGCACAGAACTGCCGTTGATTCTAAAACAAAAAGACTCTTCTAAAAAGCTTCTAAATACGTTGGAGTTGCATGCCGATGCCGCGCTTGATTACGCGCTAAAGTAAGATGCTGATGGAAATCACACTTTCGCATCCATAAACTCCCGCAATAAGGAAGTCGCATAGCTCCCCGAGGGCAAGGAGAACCTAAACCTATTCTCAACAAATGAGAAATCCACGTAAGGTGCAAATAGAGTCCTGTATGCCCCCTTAGAACTTATCTCAGGAATAGACTTAATCTTGAAATCCCTCTCCGAAATCCCGTGCCTGTCCAGAATCTCCTGCTCCCGCGCGTTCGGCATCATTTCATACCCAATAATTCTCCCACAGAGCCAGGCATCTCCCTTCTTCTCAACCACAGGGAATCCACCCCTCTCCGCGCAGAAATACTCCCCCTCTTCCGGCGCCATCTCCCCCTCCTTCACCCTTTCCGAAACCATCTCATTAAACAAGTAAGATTGGAACGCATGCACAAACATAAGCAAAGTAGGCCTAGGCAGCTGCCTGAACGCCCCAATAAAATCATTCGGCGATTTTGCAAGCCACGCGAGCATAGTCCTCTCCGGCCGAAGATGCTTAGGGAATTCCCCCAGCGCCCGTGCAAAATCCATGTGTTCAGCCAGCAGCCTTCTCGCCTCCACGCTTTTCTCGTTTAATTCCCCCGCAGTAGCGCAAAGGAACTCCATCGCCGCCTCCTCGAACTGCCTCGCCACCAGCGTCTCCCCTATAATATGGGTATTATGCCTCGTGCTCCCGAACCTCTGCGGCCCGAAATAATTAGGGAATTTCCCGCCCAGCTCCAGATGTATACCATTTACTCTCTCTTCCGCCTCTGGATTTTCTCCTTCGCCCTCCGCCCCTCTTCCGCTGCCCTCTGCCTTCAACGGGGCGTAGGCCGAACCGCGCCAGGTAATCGTAAACCTATTCCCCAGCAAATCCCCCATCTTCACCTTCTCCACTGCCCTCCATGCCCCAAGAATGGAGATATCCTTCACCTTTATCGCGAGGACCTTTTCCGGAGGAATATCGAAAACAGAAACCAGCTGTACAGAAACCGCGGTCTTGTCCTTCGTCCCCGCATAATCGAACCTGCTCTGCCCCACGTGCAATCTTTTCGATATCTCCTTCACCGCGGCCGCAGTCGTCCAGTCTCTTTTTTCCATTACAAAATAGGTAAATTTCCCCTCTCCCTCCTCGCGCTCCACTCTCTTCCCTTCCTCCAGCACCGTCCCGTCCAGCATTATTTCTTCAACCAGAAAGGACTCTGGCTCAGATTTTATCCCGCCACCTATTCCCAGAGAAGGCGCAAGATAAGACCAGTTGAAATCTCTCATTTGTTTTCGCCCTGATATTTCCCGGAATACAATTCCTTCGTCCCCTCGCTCAATTTCACAAAAACAAGCTGCCCCACCTTTGCATTCCTCTTGAACTTCCCGCCGTGAGGATTAGACACTATAAGAAGGGCCTCGCTCCTCCCCTCATACCCCGGGTCCCACACCGCGCATTCCAGCGTCATTCCGCATCTAAGTAAAGAAGACCTAGGAAAGCATAGTGCCGCCGCATCCGAAGGAATCTTCACGTACTCATTGAACATTATCTTATAGCATCCCGGCGCAAGATGCACCCATTCGTCCTCAAAAGGGACCTCATGCGTCCCCGAGATTTTCCTATCCTTATTATCGAAATCTATGCTCCCGGGCTCGGAAAAAGCCAAAACCTTCTTCAGCGTCATGTCCACTCCCGCGGGCTGGAACTGCGAATCCCCCACGAAATCCTTCACAAATGCGGAAGAAAGTATGTGCTGCTTTGGCAAAATCATAAGAATCCCATCCGTAGTTTCACAAGAAAGAGTTTAAACTAGTTGCCCGAGGCCAGCAGCTTAAGCTGCGTTTGCGCATATTCCGCCGCCCCCCTCCCGGCCACTATCTGGTGCGGCTGCCCGAACACGTCGTCAAGCCAGTACGACGGCTCTCCGTAGGAAACGAGTATGGACCTCCCGAGGAACTCAGGGTTCCTTGCCTGGTGGTACTTGAACACCGCCATCATCCCCTCGCCCCTCCTTTCCACGGAAACAACTTCCACCTTCCCGCTCACGTGGGACATTATGAAGCGGAAGCTCTTCGCAAGCCCGGAGAGCATCCTTTTCGCCCGCTCCACAATCCCGTACCCCTCAACAAGCGGAACCGCGAAGTGCGTCCCGCCCGCGGCCGGCCTGCACTGGAAGAGGTAGTGCGGCGCAATCCCCGCATCCGATATCGCCCTGAAAAGTTCCGCAACCACGTCCGGGGAATCGTTCACCCCCCTCATCAGCACGCTCTGCGAGCGCAGGTGCACCCCCGCGCCCATCAGCTTCGCATGCGCCTCCAGCGCCAGCGCGTCCAGCTCGCGCGGATGGTCTATATGCGATACAACGCACACCCTCTTGCCGGCGGAACTGTGGCTCTCCAGCATCTTCAGCAGTTCCGGGTCGGAAAACCGCGAAGGGAGGTACACCGGCATCTTCGTGCCCAGCCGTATCACGCCAACGTGCCCTATCTTCCTCAATCTCCCCAGGATTTCAGCCAGCCGGGAATCCGGCGCCATGAAAGCGTCCCCTCCGGTAAGCAGCACGTTGTTTATCTCCGGGTGCCCCTCTATGTACCTGAATGCGGCCTCAAGGTCCGCGGCGGTTTCGTTCTCCGTGCCCACCACCCTCCTCCTGAAGCAGTACCTGCAATACGCCGCGCACGTCCCCGCGACCATCAGCAGCGCGGTCGGGCCGTACTTGTGCTGCAGCCCGGGCACGCCCGTCCTCTGCCGGTTCAGCCATTCCCCGCTCTGGTCCTTCATCCCTCCCGCCTGCAGCTCCTCCGCATCCGGAAACACCATCCTCATGAGCGGGTCATCCGGGTCCTTCCAATCTATCAGGTTCGCATAATGGCGGGTGATAGCCACCAGATAAGAGCCGCCTATCCGCGCAAGCACCTCTTCCGTGAGCCCCTTTGCAGCCGCGATCTCCCCGAATTTCTTAAACACATGCTTCGCGGTGATGCGCCTCCCCAGCTCCTGCCGCCATCCCCCGTGCCGCACTCCCCTCATGCGGGAATTACGCCGTGAAAATATATAATGCACCACGTTCCACAATCGCCGTTGCGCACTTCCACAATCGTGGAACTCTCTCTTTTTTATTCCCGGCACCCAGATATACGCCCATGGGGAAAAAGGTCGCGAAAGCCGCAAAACAGGCCATTCCCATGCCCTCCCGCCGCAGGGCTTTCAGCTCAATAGAGCTTTTTGGGAGAAAAAAGCCAAGCGACGAAGGGGCTTTCCGCAGGGGACCCTCCCTCACAATCGCGGAGAAAATGGAGGAGGCAAGAAAACTCGAGATGGAGGCGGAACACTACGAATCCATTTTCTCCAGAAGCCAGGCTGCGGAGAGCTATAGCGCCGCCGCCATTCTTTTCGAGGAAGCAAAGGATTCCGGCAAAGCGGCGGAACTCTACGAGAAGGCCGCAGTCCTCTATGAAGCAATAGGTGCTGCACTCGAAGAGCCTTCCGCCGGATCCCAGATAATCGATGCACACAACGATGCCGCGTCTTCCTTCTTCGCGGCGGCCTCCCTCCTCGCGGAGGCATCCCCGCGGAAAACGGCGGAATTGCTCTTCCGGGCCGCGGAAAACTACTCCAAAGCCGGAAACCAGCGTGGAGTCCGCTCTTCCTACTCCCATGCTTTTGCGATTGCCCCTGCCCCCTCAACACCCCTTTCCAAAAAAACGGTCCCCCGCCTCATATTCCGCGCCCGGAAGGAAGGCAATTCCGGGAATTTCTCCCCTGCAGCCGACCTCCTCTTCTCCGCTGCGGTACTTTCCGAACTAACCGTTCCCGAGAAAGCGCCCGGGCTTTACACAGCCGCGGCCGAAAATTACAGGAAATGCAACCGCCACGGCGCCGCAGCCGCCTCCTATTCGCACGCCGCGGCACTCGTCTCCGAAAAGAAGCCCGCAAAAGCGGCAGGAATGCTGCTAAGCGCGGGAGAGGGCCTCGCAAGGTCGGCGAATTACCTCGGCGCAGCCGTCGCCTTCTCCTCTGCGTTAAAGCTTGGGACCTTCAACACCGCCCTCCACTACACCCCGGCCTCCTCGCTCGCCGCAGCCGCGGAATCCAGGCTCAAAGCCGGGAGCTACTTCTCGGCCGCCCGCGCTTTCTTCTCCGCGGCATACGCCTCCTCCCAGCTGTCCCCCCGGCTCGCATCCGGCCTCTTCATGAGGGCCGGGCAATATTTCCTCAGGACCGGAAAATACGAGGATGCGGCAATAGCATTCTCATCGGCATTCCGCTTCCTGAGCGTCCAGGGAAGGGAGGAGGCGGTGCATAATGCGGTTTCGGAGCTGCTCCAGGAGGCAAACGCCAGGCTTGAATCCAAAAATTATCTCTCCGCTGCCAATGCGCTGCTTTCCTCCGCGATGATGGTGATGGAGTATAAGCCGCAGATGGCGGCTGCGCTCTTTGAGAAGGCCGGCAGCCTGTTTTCCCTCTCCGGAAGGAATTGCAATGCCGCCTCGTCCTACTCGCAGGCGGCAGTCCTTCTCTTCCGTGAAATTCCCCGCAGGGCCTCCGAAATCCTGGAAAAGGCGGGCGAGAGCTACGGAAAGGCCTCTTCGCACGGGGACGCGGCTTCGGCGCACGCGCTTGCGGAGCGCCTTGCCTCCGGGAGGGGTGAATCCCTCCAGAGGAGCCTCCAGGTCCTTATTGATGCCGCCGAAAGGGAGCTGAAATCCGGAGACGCCCTGGACGCCGCGCGCCTGTTCTCGTCCGCCGCTGAGCTCTGCAGGGAAAACGACCCGGAGAAATCCTCGGAGCTTTTCGAGAAGGCCGGGAATTGCTATCTCGATTCCCGAAAATACTGCTCCGCAGCATCTGCCTACTTTTTTGCCGCCATTCTGGCAAACAGGTTCGATCCTATCAGAGCCATGTTCCTCCTCGACAAGGCCTCCGGATGCTATGGCACGCCTTCACGCTGACCTACCAGAAAACGTTTAAAAGCTCATAATCCATCCATTCCCCATGGCAGACGAAAGTGCATGGCTCGCAACGAACCGGCTCGAGGCCCTCACGGACGGCATATTCGCCTTCGCGATGACGCTCCTCGTCCTCTCCATAACCCTTCCCGACGACCCGGATGGCATAATCTACCTGCCCGATGCCGAGCTGAGGGAGCTGATTTCACACGAGTGGCTCCGCTTCATGAATTATGCAATCGCCTTCCTCCTGCTCGCAAGCTTCTGGATGAACCACTCAAAGGCATTCCACATAATAAAGGCGACCGAGCACAAGCACACCTGGATAAACGTACTCTTCCTGATGTTCGTCGCATTAGTCCCATTCACGACCGGGCTCGTTGGCGACTACGGGGGTGATTCAATCGCCTGGACTATGTTCGGGGCGAACATGTTCATACTCGGCTCCTTCCTGTACCTCAACCTGTGGTATGCCGGCAGGAATCCGCACCTGCTGCACGAGGGGGTGGGCATGGGGCAGATAGAAATCGGAAAGAGGCGGAACCTGGTCGTGCTTGCGGTTTCCACATTATCAATATTTATCAGCTTTTACGATACGGGCCTCGCGGGCCCGGTTTATTTCCTGATACCGCTGGTTATGCTGCTCTCCCCGTTTAAGCACGAGAAATAGAATTAAAGGGAACTCACTTCAGTTCGTCTTCCGCATAGAAATATTCGTGCAGCACAAGCGGGTACTCGAAGAGTTCCTCTTTCTTGAAGAATCTCGCAATCTCCTTCTGCGCCATTTCCAGCGAATCCGCAGCGTGTATCACATTCCTGCTCGTAGAATTGGAAAAGTCCCCGCGTATGGTGCCCGCCTCCGCCTTCCTCGCATTCGTCGCCCCTGCGAGCTTCCTTCCCACCTCCACCGCCTCCACCCCTTCCACGACCATCGCCACAATAGGGTGGTGCGTCATGAACTTCTCCAGCCCCGGATAGAAAGGCTTGGAAGTAAGGTGCGCATAGTGCTCCTTCGCAGTCGCAGTGTTCATCTTGAGCATCTTCAGCCCCACGATCTTCAATCCTTTCCTCTCAAACCGCGCGATTATCTCCCCGAGAATGGCCCTCTGCAGCACATCCGGCTTGAACAAGATCAGCGTCCTCTCCATATTCTCACGCCTTCCTCGTCTTTTTCGCCCACTTTACCTTCTTCCCCACTCTCCCCAGCTTCAGCTGGTTCTTCATGCACTTGGAAGAGCAGAAATAGAACAGCGTCCCATCCTTCTTCGCGTAAAGCCTTCCGCTTCCCTTCGGGATATCTACCCCGCAGAACGAACATCCGGGCATATGCTCACCTAGCCCTTATCTCCTTCGCTTCCCTCTCAGGCTCAATCAGCATTATGACCATCCCCTTCTTCACAGGCCCCTTCACGTTCCTGAGGATGACCCTTCCTGCTTCGGCCCCTTCCAGCACCTTGCAGAGCACCTGGTAGATCTCGCCATAGACTCCTGTCTTGACCTTGACCTCCACGATCTCCGCAGCCACTGCGTCAGCCATTTATTTCACTCCTTCTTCTCTTCAGCCTTTTTCTCTTCCACAGGCTTCTTTGGCTTCCTCGGCTTTTTCGGCTTCGGGGGCTGTGCCTCAGGGGCAGCTTCCGGTTTCCCGCTTCCGGTTTCCGGTTTCGGCTCGTGCTTCTTCTCCTCCAGCTTCGGCTTCGGGAGCCTCTTCAGCACATTGTTGAGTATCTCGTTCGCGCCTCCCGCGTCCTCCACCGCTACCGAAGATGTGGGCACAGGAATCCCGACCGCCGCGCCCAACTCCTTTTTCGTGGGCACGTACACATAGGGTATCCCCTTCTCCTCGCAGAGCATCGGGATATGTATAACTATCTCCTCGGGCTCCACATCAGAGGCAATCACCACGAGCTTTGCGGCCTTCCTCTCAATGGATTTTGTAGTTTCATTAATCCCCTTGCGGATTCTTCCGGAGTCCTTTGCGACTGAAAGAGCTTCCACTACGCCGTCCACTACTTCCTTTGGTGTTTCAAATTTTACATAACTCGGCATACATACACCTCTCTCCTTTTTACATCACAAACCTCGGCACAGCCTCGGTTTGTTCTGCCTTTGGGTTGCCTCGCTCGTGCCCCAGCACTCGCTCGGCGCAAAAAGGAGCCCAAAAACTTCGAGCATTTCATCTGTTCTATACACCTCATTTTTCATCTGCTCCGTTTCCGGAGCATCCACTTCATCGGTGGTAGCTGTTTATATGCCGAAGAGGGTTTTTAAAACTACTTCCCCAGCCCCTCATTCGAAAGAATAAGCTCCTCCACTCTTTCTATAATCGTCCTCACAGTCCCAAGCGCCTTCTCCACCTTCTCCTTCCCAAGCTCCGCGTCAATCCCGGGTCTCACGTTCCCATAGAAATCTATGTTCCTCATCTCCCAGAGGAAATCCAAATCTTCCTTATGCTCCGAGAACACCCTCTTTGCGGTTTCCATCCTGTACTGGTGGGAAGCAACATCCTTCCCCTTCATGGTTTTATTGAAGGCGATAAGCGCGGACTCAAACGCCTGGTAGGCGAGCCCCGAAACCCCCGCCAGGTCCCCGTCCTCAAACAGCTTCTCCGCGGAAGCGAGCAGCGCCTTCGCCCTTTTCAGGTCCCTCCCAGCCATATGGTTTCCCCTTCCTTCCCCAATTTCTCTTCTATTTCTTCTATTCCCCTCTCCGCCTTAATCATCTTCTTTGGAACCACCTTCCCCTCATAGAGAAGGGATTCCAGCTCCCCCAGCGTAATCCTCAGCAATTCCTTATAATACTTCTTCGCCTCCCCACGCGCGCCCTTCGCCTTCTCCGCGTATTCCTTCGCCTTCCCCAGCCGGAACAGCGCATACGCCTTCGGGAAGCCCCGCAGCCCGGCCTTTATCCCGAACAGCTTTCCCATCCCCCTGAACACCACCCCATTCATCACCGCCTCCAGCGCCACGAAGTCCTCCATCCTCTCCACCTCCTCCCAGCCCTTCCTGTGCACCTCGAACCTGTACGGGAGCAAATCCGCGCCCTTCGGCGCCTCGCCCACCACCATCAGGTCTATATCGCTCTTCGCGGTCCCCAGCCCGTACGCATGGCTGCCGAACAGCACCACCGCCTCCGCCCCGGGCGCCCTTGAGAGGAAATACTCCACCGCATTCCTCGCCTCCGACCTCAGCCCCGCAATCCTCTCCTGCATGAACAGCTCCGCGAGGGCGAGCGCCATCCCCTTCCCCGCATCCGCCCTGAACAGTTTCCTTCTGCCACCTCTTGCCTGCCTTGCTGCCCCCACGCGAATGAGCGCCCCCAGCGCCGCTACCACGTTTGATTTCGACACCCTGCTCTCTCTCGCCAAATCCGATATGGAAAATGCGGCATACGGCCTCTCCAGCAGCACCCTCAGCACCGAAATAGTAGTTTTTTTCGCAATCTGCTCTATTCGTATTTGTTCTTTTTTTAGGTTCATAAGTTCTATTTTTAGAACAAATATTTAAAAGCAGATGCCCTTTCTTACCCACCACATCCCGCCTTTCGGAATCCATTTAATATATGCTATCGATACCTTCCCATGAGATTTCATATTCTCGCAACAATCTTCGCAGCATTCCTTATATTCGGCTGCACCCAGCCGAATACTTTCTATGATAACGGAGTTCCAGACGAGGTATACATACGAGCAGCAAACCAGACGCCCGAAGCCCGGGCATTCCTCCAAAAATATCCAAACGCAGAAATTTCCGTGGACCGGAGCGGCGCCCTTACCGTGGATTATCGGGTGGATAAATCCCCCATCACAAACACCACCCAGAACTGGGAGGGCATACGCCTCCGCATCTTTATTGACCCGGCAACCGGCCGGCCCTCCGGGGAAAGTTTCATCGATTGTTCCGGAATTCTAATCCAGAATAATTTACTGCAGTTCCTGGAAACCGAAAATTGCGTTTCGCAGGCTCAGAACGAAAGCATCCCGCTTGTGCATGGGCTGGAAGAAACCGCCGAAATTGCCGAGCCGGAGAACTACGAGCGGACAACCGTTTTCTCTGGCATTTATGGAGGTAGCTACTACGGCATTTATCAGTTGAATTATACGGAAACAGAAACCCTTGATGAAAACGGCCTTATCATAGAATTTGAGCTGAACCTTCCTGCCTCTGCAGGGGTAGGTTCAGCCAATGAATTCCCCTACGAGCCACCAAGAATCCCGATGGCAATATCCAACAACACGTGGGTTTTCATAGGAACGCAAGAAGGTTCCGTGAAAGTCGCTAAGGAAGATTCCTACTCCGAACTGATAGGTGAGGACTGTATCGGGGATTGGATGCGCCAGGAATTCAATACCACCATTGTTGCGGGAGGCGTGGAATGGGAGCTCAACGGCCCTTATTCTTGGGGCGGAAATTTCTCGCTTCGCAACAAACTAACCAATGCTTCAGTTGAATCCAATGTATTCACTCTTGAGGAAGGCGGCAGGCTCCTAAATCTCTCTGACAGTGCTTTCTTTTTTGAATGGGCTTTTGCCGGGATGAATCCGGGCGTATGTGACTGGATAGCGGCTTCCGGCTTGTCCGAGGTCGTTGATTTGAGAGCTGCTGATAGTGGCATTACAATCACCTGGACGAATGCTAGCGTTAGAACAGGCAGGGAAGTTTTGGTGCAGCAAGGCTCCAAACTGGTGCCAAGGGAAGAAACAATGGAAGCGCCAGCAATCAAATCCATTTATGTTCCTCGCTCCAGCCCTGTTTTTGAAAAGCTCGTTGGCTGAATTAGCAATCCATTTAAACTCTAACTTATACTCTCTTCTGCGGTTTCCATGTCCAAAATAGTAGTCATCGGCGGAGGCCCTGCAGGGATGTTCGCCGCTTACGAGCTATCGAAAAACGGACAGGAAGTCACTCTCGTAGAAGCCGGCCTAGATGTTGAAGAAAGGAAAAAGGCAATCTCAAAGGAGGATTCCGCAGGCCCCCACTACATCGCCGGAATGGGCGGCTCAGGCACTTTCTCGGATGGAAAGCTCAACCTCCACCCGCTCATAGGCGGGGACCTCATGGAATTCGTCCCCCGCTCAGAAGCAGAATCCCTAATCTCATACGTGGATAAGATATTCACCGACCATGGAGCGCCCAAAAAGGCGGAAATAAGCCCGGAAGCACGGAATCTGGAAATCCGCGCAATGAAGGAAGGACTCAAATACATCCCAATCAGGCAGAAGCACATAGGCAGCGACGAGCTCCCCAAGGTGGTCAGCTCCATAAACAAGGAGATGGAATCCTTCGGTTTGGAAGTCCTAATCAAAACTGCGGCCAGCGACATAATACTCAAGAATGGAAAAGTCGCCGGGGTAAAAATAAGGAAAGGGGAAAAGGCATCCATCCTTCCCGCAGATTATGTAATCGTCGCTCCGGGGCGCGCGGGCTCCCAGTGGCTCCTCGACCTCGCAAAGGAGAAAGGAATTAGCTTCCGCTACGGGCCATTGGATATAGGAGTCCGTGTAGAAGTCCCCAACGAAGTGATGGACGATTTCACAAAGATAAGCTGGGACCCCAAATTCCACATCCGCACCTCCAAATATGATGATTTTGTTCGCACTTTTTGTTGTAATCCAAGTGGATTCGTAATCACCGAAAATTATGGAAAATTCGTCTCCGTAAACGGCCACGCTATGAAGCACAAAACATCCCACAACACCAATTTCGCCTTCCTTGTGCGCATGATGCTCACCCAGCCAGTTGAAAATACCACCCAGTATGGAAGGTCCATCTGCATGCTCGCAACAACAATCGGAGGGGGAAAAGCAATTCTCCAGCGCTTGGGTGATTTGAAAGCCGGCCACCGCTCCACCTGGGAGAGGATAGAGAAATCCTACGTTGAGCCCACCAACAAGGATGTCACCCCTGGGGATATCGCGATGGCGATGCCCGCCCGCATCGTAGAAGACCTGGTTGGCGGCCTGGACATGCTCGCAAAGGTGATTCCCGGAGTGAATGACCAATCCACCCTTCTCTACGCCCCTGAAGTGAAGTTCAAGTCCATCCGCCTGGACATCACGAAGAAACTGGAAACAAAGGAAGTGAAGAACCTCTTCACCGCGGGAGACGGCGCAGGAGTTTCCGGAGGAATAATCCCCGCCGCCGCAACAGGGCTGATAGCCGCAAAGGAAATACTCAAAAGGTGCAAGCATGCCTGAAGAACTTAAACTGGAGGTTTCTCTCCCGGAACTTAAGGAAGGAATCGCATTCGACCTCTCCTCTGCTTCGGAAAAAGATGTAGCATATGCAGCCGCCTACTGCTCGGAGAGAATAGATGCACTCACCTTCGCATACAGCGGCATAAACACCTCCATTCTGGATGGGGAACTCTCAAAATACGCAGGGAAAGGCCCAAAAGAAGCGGGGACTGCCCTCCTCGCCGCCAAATCCCTCCGCGAGGCCTTCAAGGACGCATCAAACGACAAGAACACCTTTATCCCGGTCGCAGAATCCTATTTCTTCTCAAAATTCCCCGCGAGGTTCGGCTTCAGCCCAAAGCTGACTCCGGGGATGGCCCAATCCTCCATAAAGCCCAAATCCTTCGCCCCCGGCACAAGGATTTCCCTCGTCTCCAAATGCAGGGAATGGGTCGCAATAAAGAAGCTGTTCATCGAGCCGGGGGTGGAGAAATGGGAGATAGCAGGAATCCTCGCGGGAATAAACGAAACTTTGGTAAAGAAGGCATTCGATTTCGCGGGCTTGGATAAGGCGAAGCTGGATGCAAAGGCCGCAGAGCTCACAAGAGGGAAGAGAAAATCCTACGCTGCAATTGGCGAAGCAATCCAGGGAATAGAAGGCTCGCCCGCAGAAATAGCATACCTCTACAATGCCATCCTCTCCGTATTCGAAATCCTTCCCTACGCAAACCGCCCGATGCTCTCCAAGGAATACCCGGAAATAAAAGGCCCTTCTATGCGCGGAAGGAAGCCTAAGGGATAATACTTATGTGGCAGAGGCATCACGGCATGCCCTGAGACCTTCCAGATATATGCCGGCTTCCTGCGCCTTTCCATCGACAAATACAAATACTGCGCCCTTTCCCGCGTTCTTGGCCGCCATTTCTGCGCTATTTGCCCTGTCTATCAGCTCCTGCAGGTCTTCCGTCCCATCCAGTGCGGCCACCCCGATGCTTATGCTGATATGCAGGGCCTTCCCATCCTGGGACATTACTTCCGCTGCCTCTATTCTCCTCCTGATGCGTTCCGCCACGGTGCATGCATTCACCAGCGACTGGCTTTCCGGGAGCAGCACCACGAACTCGTCTCCCCCAATCCTGCAAACAGAATCATACCCGCGCAGGCACCCTCTCACGGCTTCTACAAGCCCGCGCAGGACGTTGTCTCCTGTGTGCTCGCCGTATCTCTTGTTGAATGCCCCGAAATCGTCAACATCCACAAATATGATGCAGAAGATCTTGCGGGACCTCCTCTGCCTTGACAGCTCCTCCCCGAACTTGTACTCCAGCCCCCTGCGGTTGAAAGCTCCGGTCACGGAGTCCCTCATCGCCGCATCCTCTGCCTTCTTCCTGAGAGCAGTCTCCCTCAGCAGCCTATCTCCGTACTTTGTCAGCTTTTTCGTTAAGTCGTCCAGTTTAGCCCTGAGCTGGCGTACCGGTTCGCATCCGTCTCCGGTACAAATCTGCATCGCCATGTTTATAATTCTGGATAAGTGTGTTTAAAAATCTGCCGTGCAAAAATCATATTATCCCTAATTCTTTACCGACTTTCTCTATTTTCCCGAGCGCAAAGTCCAAATCCTCCCTCTTATGCGCTGCATTTATCATCATCCTTATCCTCGCCTTGTCCCGCGCAACCATCGGGAACACAATGGGCAAGGCAAACACCCCTTCCTCAAACAGCCTCCTGCTCATCTGCTGCGCCTTCCCCGAATCATAGGTCATTAGTGGCGTGATCGGCGTCTCGCCCTCCCCTATATCAAATCCTGTCTTCTTTACTCTTTTCTTGAAATATTTCGTATTTCTCCAGAGCTTCCTGACTAATCTATCATCCTTCTCCAATAATTCCAGGGAAGCCAGGCAGGCCGCCGCAACCGCGGGCGGATGCGAACCGGTAAGCAGCCACGTCCTCGACTTATTCAGGAGGAATTTCTTCGAAACCGCGGAGCACGCAATCAGCCCTCCCATCACTCCAAAAGCTTTAGAAAAAGTCCCCATCTCAAAATCAACGCGCCCTTCCAGCTTAAAGTGATTCACAATTCCCCTTCCGTGCTCCCCCAGCACCCCGTCCCCGTGCGCATCATCCACATAGGTAACCGCATCATACTGCTCCGCCAATTCCACTATTTTCGGAAGGGGCGCAATATCCCCATCCATGGAAAAGACTCCATCCGTAATTATCACTATTCTCCCGGGATTCTTCATCTTCGCCTCCTTCAATCCGGCTTCCAGCCCCCCCATGTCCTTGTGCTTGTAAATCATCTTCTCCGCTTTCCCCAGCCTCACCCCGTCTATTATGCTCCCGTGGTTCAGCTCGTCCGAAATCACCACATCTCCCTGCCGAAGGAGTGCGGGAATCGCCCCGCTGTTTGCAGTGAATCCGGTATTGTAATACAATGCATCCTCACTATGCTTGAATTTCGCAATCGCCTCCTCCAATCTCAGGTGCAAATCCATAGTCCCTGCAATCGGCCTCACGCTCCCGCTTCCCGCCCCGTATTTCCTCACCGCTTCAATCGCCGCCTTCTTCAATGCCTTATGGTTGCTAAGCCCCAGATAATTGTTCGAGCAGAGCATCACCACCTCCTTCCCATCCACAAGCGCCCTTCCAGCGCTCGGCCCATTCAAGGTCCTCGGGTTCCAGAGAAGGTTCTGTTTCTCCAGCTCTGCAATCTCCATCCCCAGCTCATTCTGAAGCTTCGTGTTCATGGGGCAGGTTTTCACCCTCTTCTTTTTAATCCTAACCAGCCGCCCTACGTCGCCTGCCGGAAATTTTTGTGAAACCATTTTAATCCTGCTCCCGCATCTTTCCAAGGGTATGCTTATGAAAGGGAAGATGCGCGCAGTCTGGAAGAGGGAGCCGAAGCCCGGTTTATCCGTAGGAGAGGCGGAAATCCCAAAAGCAAATGATGATGAAGTCCTCATAAAGGTAAAGGCCACCTCCATTTGCGGAACCGACCGCCACATTTACCACTGGGACGACTGGGCGAAGAACAGGATAGGCAACAAGCTTCCATACATATTCGGCCATGAGGTTTCCGGGGAAATAGTAGAAACAGGAAAAGCGGTCAAGGGCTTGGAGCCCGGAGACCACGTCTCTGCTGAAACCCATATCTCCTGCGGCTACTGCTTCCAGTGCAAAACCGGCCAGGAGCACATCTGCCAGAATGTAAAGATTCTAGGAGTGGATACGAACGGGACTTTTGCGGAATATTTTGCCCTTCCCTGCCGGAACGCGTGGAAAAATGACAAGAGAATCCCCCACTGGGTCGCAACAGCCCAGGAGCCCCTCGGCAACGCGGTCCATACAGTTTTCGCAGGCGAGGTCGCGGGCAAAACCGTATTCATCTCCGGGATGGGCCCCATAGGCGTGTGCGCGGTCGCCCTCTGCAAGGCGGCAGGCGCAGACCTGGTAATCGCTTCAGGCACAAACGAATTCAGGCAGAAGTTCGCGAAGGATTTCGGCGCAGATATCGTCCTCAACCCCAAGGAGCAGGACGTCCGCAAGGAAGTGATGGCCGCAACCAACGGAGAAGGGGCGGATGTATTTTTGGAAATGGCCGGCGCGCCCCAGTCCCTCATTGATGGATTGGCAGTAACCAAGGCAGGAGGCCGCGTCTCCGTCCTCGGTGTCTTCCCCAAGCCCTTCGAAGTGGATTTTTCCAAGGATGTCGTCTTCCGCGGCATAACCATGCACGGGATAAACGGAAGGAGGATGTTCGACACATGGTACAAATCCGCATCTTTCCTCCGCACAGGCGCAGTGAAACTGGAAAAATTGGTCACCCACCGCTTCAAATTAGACGAAATAGAGAAAGGGTTCGAAGCCCTCGACCACAAGGAAGCGATGAAAATAGTGCTTGAGCCCTAGATAACTAGTCCGCTTCCCGGCGCACGGACAAGCGCCCCCACAAATACCTATTTAACCCTAACCCCACATTCTTCCCGCATGCTTCTGCTTGCAAGGGGAGACAGGTTCAACGCGAACTTCTTCTACCATTCCGGGGTGGACATAGACAATTCCTTTTTCATTAAGGATGGGGAGGAGCGCACCCTCCTGGTTTCGAGGATGAACAAGGAATACGCTGAGGAGAAATTCATAGGCGAGGTAATTGCATTCGAAAAAGACCCCCTGAAAGAAATAGAGAAACTCTCCCGCGGAAGGAAAATAGAGACGGATTTCCGCGGCATCTCCGCTTATTTCTTCAGCAAAATATGCTCATTCGCAAAGCCCGTGGATGTTTCCGAGCAGCTCGCAAAAGCCCGCGTGAGGAAATCCGCAGGCGAGCTCCTTTTGATGAGGCAGGCGGCCCGCGCAGGGAAGGCCATAATAGAACTTGGAAAGGATTCTTTCGGAAAGACAGAGCAGCAGCTCTCCTCGAGGCTCTATTCCGAAACCTACAGGGAAGGCCTCCGCCCCGCGTTCCGCCCCATAGTCGCTTCGGGGAGGAACTCGTCCTTCCCGCATTGCGAGCCGACGGATGAAAAGATTTCCGGATTATGCCTGGTGGATTACGGAGTCTCCTCCCGCCGCTACTATTCCGACCTCACCCGCGTATTTTTCGAGAAGAGGGATGCGAAGAAGGAGAAAATCTACGCCCAGTTAAAGCGCATACTCGCACAGATAGTGGATGAAATCCCAAACCTTTCCGTGGGCTCTGACATCGCCCACTTGGCGGAAAAGCTATACAGGAAGGAGCGCCTCCCCTTCCCGCCACACTCCATCGGGCATGGCATTGGCCTGGAGGTGCACGAGCTGCCTTCCCTCTCCAAAAAGTCCAAGGACCCGCTGGAAGGCGCAACTTTCACTCTGGAGCCTTCCGTATATTATTCCGGGGAATTCGGCCTCCGCTACGAGGAAGTGATCCACTATAACGGCAAAAAGGCACAGGTACTCTGAGATGTTCGCATGAAGAAACCAATCGCACTATTCCTCTTCTCGCTTCTCCTCTTCGCAGGCTGCGCAAAGAGGAGCACCGAATCCTATTCCATAAATTCCATCTCCCTTGAGGGCACAAGGCATATGCTCGGCCAGAGCTATGAAATCTATATCTCCCTCTCCCCAAACGCAGCCAACTCCTCGCTCGAGCTCGGCTTGTTCGACAACACCGATGCGGGCGAAGAGTACGCATCCATCATCCTGAACGATTCCAATCCCCTCACAGATGGAAAGGCAAAAATCGAATGGGATGTGCATGAAGATGGCCCGCACACCCTCGCCGCAAAGCTTTTCCGCAACGGAACCGAAGCCGCATCCCGCTCCATCTCCATCACCGCCTACCCTCTCGGATTGAGGGAAGAGGATTTCCCTGAAGTGGAATTCTGGCACGACCCAGTGGAAAGGCAGATATGGCAGGCGCAGGCATTTGACCTCCAGGCCTCAATCCGGCTAAGGAAAGCCGGCTTTTACCTCAAATACTACACCCCTCCGCCTGAAAACTCAACAATAACCGTGGAATTGCGGAAGGATTCGGGTTCCCTTCCCTCAGGCGAACTCATAGCCGATGCATCCATTCCCGCCTCTTCCCTGGACACGGAATTCGAATGGCATTTCGTCTCCTTTCCCTCCCTTCAACTGGAGCCCGGAAGATACTGGCTCATTCTAAAAAGGCCAGAATCCGAAGGGACCGTAGTATGGAGAAGGGGCCCCGGCAACCTCATCGGCTCAACCGATGATACGATGGTTTCTGACCGCACGCAGGGCGCAAGCGGGGCGTGGGAGGGAAAGGATGTGGATTTTGTCTTCCAGATTTCTTCGCAGGATTAGATGCACGAAAGGAAATTCTCCAGAATCTTCTCTCCATTCTCCGTATGCCACACTTCCGGATGGAACTGCGTCCCAAAAATCCTCTTCTCCTTATGCCTCATCGCCTCAACCTTACAAGTAGAGGAGTGCGCAAGCGCCTCAAATCCCTGAGGCATCTTCTTTACCTCATCAAAATGCGAAACCCAAACCTGGAATTCAGGAGGAACCCCCCTGAAAAGCAAGTCCTCCTTATCCACCGTAATCCTTCCCAGCCCATATTCCGCGGAGCTTCCCTTCGCCACCTGCCCGCCCAGCTCGTGCGCAATCAACTGGTGCCCGTAGCAGATTCCCAGAAGCGGAACATCCCACCCACCCGCAACCTTCTTCACGACCTGCGCAGAAACTCCATTATCTCCAGTATAAACCGAGGAAGGCCCCCCACTTAGAATAATCGCCTCCGGCTTCCGGCTCTCCACCTCCGCAATCAATGCGGTCTTATTATTGAGAATCTCGCCTTCCCACCCCAAATCCCTCATATTCCTCTTTATGAGGTGCGTATACTGGGAACCGTTGTCCAGTATCAGAATCATGACTACACAACCCGTTTTCCCTTTAAATCCTTATGGCTAACGCTAAAAAGAAAAGAAAACAAAGAGGGTAAAATAACCCTCAATCAAGGAACTCTTGGGGAGTTGGCGGCTCCGGCTTGTCGCCCTTCCTCTTCCTCACTTCGCTCACAATCTTGTTCAGGAGCTCCTTCGGCAGTTTCTCATACCCGTAGTATTCCTGGTACCAGATTGCGCGGCCCTGCGTAACCCCACGCAAGGCATTTGAGAACCCGAACATCTCGGAAACAGGCAAAACGGTATTAATCGTAACCGTTTCCCCTTCCTGCTCCATGTTCAGCAGCTGCCCTCTCCTCCCATTGGTCATGTTGATTACGTCCCCGCCATATTCCTGCGGGCACTGTATCAGCACCTTCTGCTTCGGCTCAAGCAAAGTAACTCCGGCCACAAGCATCGCCGCATAAATCGGTCTTTTAACCGCCGGAATAATCTGCGCAGGCCCGCGGTGCACATTGTCCTCGTGCAGTGTCGCATCCTCCAACACCACCTTCACACCGCTCACCTTCTCTTTAGCGAGAGGGCCCTTGTCCATTGCCTCCTCAAATGCTTCCAGGGCAAGCTCCTGCACCTCGTTGAGGTACTGCACACCCTTGGTCACATCGATGAACATGTTCCTCTTGTAGATGTCCCAAATGCCTTTTGCCTCGTCCCTCTCCATCCCAAGGTCCACGAGCTTCTGCACGTGCTCCTTCCCCTTCGGCCTTCCTTCCGGGATGGCCCCATCTATAATCGCCTGCACAATCTTCTCGTCCAGCGGCTCCACCCTCAGCTTGAACTTGTTGTGCTTGTTCGGGGATTTCCCTTCCACCACAGGAGAGCTTCCAATTATGTTCTCCCTGTAAACCACAATCGGAGGAGAGGTCTCTATCTCCACCTTCTTCTCGTTCCTTATCTTGTACTCTATTATCTCAAGGTGCAGCTCCCCCATCCCAGAGATGAGGTGCTCCCCTGTCTCCTGGTTAAGCTCAACCCTCAGCGTCGGGTCCTCCTTGGACAACCCACGCAGGACCTCCACCAGCTTCGCAAGGTTCTTGCTCTCCTTCGCCTCTATGGATTTCGTGACCACGGGCTCGGAGTAGTGCTTTATCTGCTCGAACGGCTCCACTTCCCTGCCGCTTATTGTCTCCCCTATATACACGTCCTTGAGCCCTATAATCGCCCCGATGTTCCCGGCATCCACCTTCTCCGCCTGCACCCTGTCCGGGCCCATGTATACGCCAACCTGCTGCACCTTGTAGAAGTTCTTCTTGGACGCCACATAGAGCATGTCCCCTTTCTTCACTTCCCCGGAGAAGAGCCTGATCACCCCGACTTCCCCCGCATGCTCGTCGTATACGATCCCGAAGCACACGCCCACAGCAGTCCCCCCGGAGTTGCAGAGGATCATGTCCTTCCCTTCGGCGGAATTTGGGTCCCCCTTCCACAGCACGGGTATCCTGTATTTCTGCGCAACAACCGGGTTCGGCAGGTGCCTGATGACCATCCCCAGCAATACCTCGTCCAGCGGGGATTTCGCCACAAGCGACGCGTGGTTCCCGCTCCTGCACGTCTCGTAAATGTCCCTGAACCCGATGTTGTTCTTCTTCATCGAATCGTAGGAGACCGCCCATTTGTTGAATGCGCTCCCGAACGCAACGTTCCCCTTCTCGACCGCAACGAGCCATTCCTTCCTGAATTCCGGGGGCGCGTTCCCCTCAATAATCTTGTTCACCCCTATTATGACCTTTATGAGCCTCTGCTGCATCTGCTCCTGGTTGAGCTGCAGCTCGTTTATCAGCCGGTCAATCTTGTTGATGAAAACGACCGGCCTCACCCTCTCCTTCAGCGCCTGCCTCAGCACGGTCTCGGTCTGGGGCATCACGCCCTCCACCGAATCCACCACGAGCACGCAGCCGTCCACCGCCCTCAGCGCCCTCGTAACGTGCCCGCCGAAATCCACGTGCCCCGGCGTGTCTATCAGGTTGATTAGGTACGGCTTCCCCTCGTACTCGAATCCCAGGGAGATGTTCGCCGCCTTGATTGTGATGCCCCTCGCCTGCTCCTGCACGTCGAAGTCCATTATCCTCTGCTCGCCGGCCAGCTCCTTTGAGATGAGCCCGGCCCTCGCCACAAGGGAATCCGTGAGCGTCGTCTTCCCGTGGTCCACGTGCGCGACAATCGCGATGTTCCTTACCTGCTCCTTCCCGCTCATCAGCTTCTGCACTTCTTCGACTACGATTTCCTTTCTTCCCATCAGCTTCACCTAAAAAGGGCTACTTTGCGCTCCTTGCCATTCTTTCAAGCTCGTCCCTCTTCTTTATGGAATAGGAATTCTGCACGTCCCCGTTCGCGGTATAGACGACCTCGTCAGCCAGCGCCTCGGAGAGCGATGTGGGCTTGTTGAAGGCCCTCATCAGCGCTGAGAGCGTGATGTTCCTGAGCGCGAGGTCCAGCCTGCGCGTCGCGGAAACGTCCACCGCAATCTGGTAGCTTATCCCCCCGTGCGACACCCTGGTCACGTCCTCCCTCGGGGCAGAGTTCTCCAGCGCCTTCACCAGCACCTGCACCGGGTTCGCCTTCGCCTTCTTCTCCACTATGCCGAAGGCTTCCTCCACGACCTTTATGATGCGCATCTTCTTCCCCTGCAGCCTCCCCTTGGTCCTTATCACCTTTCCCGAAGTCTTTTCCCCGGTCCCGCCGCGCATCAGCTTGTTCGCCAGCCTCTCCACTATGTTGATTTTGAACTTGCCGTGCTGCCTCTTCTGGTGCCTCCCGAACGTGTGCACGCGCGGGGACCCGAAGTACACGACGGTCCTGAGGCTGGGGTCCTTTATCTCCACTTCATCCGTCTCGTACTTTCCGAACATTTTCATCCGCTCTACCTCTTGGGCTTCTCCTTCTTCCCGTGCCTCAGGGCCTGCAGGTCCGCCTCATTCACGCTCACGACCTTGTACCTCACTCCCGGGATTGAGCCCATCTGCCCCCTCTGGGAGCCGCCCAGCCCGGCGATGACCACGGAATCGTGCTCGTCTATGAGCGTAATCGCCTTGTCCCTGGGAGGGAAGGCAGAAACCACCTTCCCGTTCTTCACAAGCTGCACCTTCACGCACTTGATGAGCCCTGAGTGCGGCTGCTTCTGCTCCAGCGTTACCTTCTCCAGCACTATTCCGCTCGCCTGCGGCGAGCCCTCCAGCGGGTCGTACTTCTCCTTGAGCTTGAGCGTCCTCCTCTTCCACCTCTTGGAGAGCCACCTGTGTTTCTTCCTGTTCCGTTTGACATTTCTCCCTGCAAATTCTCCATTACCCATCCTATCACCATAAAGTGAGATGACTGCCTCTATCTCCATCAGAGAAGATGAAGATAAGCTCGTAAATTACGTATGGAATGGTTTAAAAACCATATACCGTCAAGAACCACGTATGAGCCTGCAGATTGAGGGCAAGCCGCGCCCCTTATTCACAATCGCAGCCATACTGCTCATTGGCCTGTTCATAGGCATATCCATACGCAGCCTGGGCTATTTCTGGGTGATGCTCATCCCCAACCTCTTCCTTCTGGCCCTTACGATGACATTGCTCGTAGTTTTCCTTGAAAAGAAGGAAATCAAAACCCCGCAGCCGGAAAAATACCCGTTACTGTCCGTAATAATCCCCGCCTACAACGTGAAATCCACCATAGAGAAATGCGTAACCGCTGTGAAGGCATCCGATTACCCGGGAGAGATGGAAATCATAATAGTGGACGACGGCAGCACGGACGGGACAAGGGAGCTCCTCAAGGAAATGGATGGCGTACGGCTCCTCCTGAAGGAAAAGAACGAAGGAAAGGCCGCCTCCATAAACAAGGGCGCAAGGATTGCAAAAGGGGAGGTGCTCGCCTGCGTGGATTCCGACTCCTATCCGGAACCCGGAGCATTCCGCGATGCGGTCGCAACGCTGATGAAGAACGATGAAGTGGGCGCAGTAACCTGTTTTATTAGAGTAGAAAATCCCAACTCCCTCCTGAAGAAAATCCAGGATATAGAATACCTGACCGGTTTCGGCTTCGCGCAGATAACCAGCCGCGCGATGGACGCCATTTTCGTCACCCCCGGCCCCACGACCATCTTCCGCAAGTCCACTTTCATGGACGTGGGCGGCTTTGACGAGCAGAACATCACCGAAGACCTGGAGATGGCGTGGAGATTAAGGAGGCACGGCTACAGGATAGAATACACCCCGGACGCGGTGAGCTACACGGATGTTCCCGGAGACATAAAGAGCTTATTCAGGCAGAGGATGCGCTGGTACAGGGGAAAGCTCTACAACCTCCGCAAATATTCGGATATGCTCTTCAACCCAAAATATGGATACTTCGGGATGTTCATGTTCCCATTCTCCTTCACCGCAGAGTTTGCAGGAATTGTCCTCAGCTTCTCCTTCCTCTGGCTGGTCCTGAACCAGCTAAGCTGGACGGCGCAATACATGCTCTCAAATATCGCATTAAGGGCCCCAATCCTGGACCTCAGCACGATGGTCGTCGTGGGTGCATCCGTAATCGCCATGGGATTAATCCTCGTGAGCCCCTGGATTCTGGCGGTCTATTTCAGCCACGAAATAGGGAAAAAGAAGTTCAGCTCGGGCGACATCCCCCCAACTTTAGTATTCCTTCTGTTCTACGGCACGGTAATCTCATTCTTCTATTGCATAAGCTTCTTCAAGGAAGTAAACCGGAGTGATTACAGATGGAAGTGAGCAGGAACATCCTCGCAAAGGCGGCAATAATCACAATCCTATTGTTCGCCATCTCCATCTTCGTTGGTTATCAAATAGAGTCCAACAGCTACGCAGCCACCGAGGCCCGCCTCTCAGACATGGAGCAGGACATGGAAAACACGCTCCTATTTACCTTATTCCTGCAGACGCATAATGATTCTTCCGTATGCACCGTCCTCAACGAACAATTGAACGAAACCGCCCAGCACGCCTACAACCTTTACGGAGAATTGGAAGAGAGCAGGAGCACAAGCGTCTTCTTCGGCGGCTACAATGAACTTAGGGAAAAGTACTTCCTTGCAAACATGCGCTTTTACCTTATGCTAAGGGAATATTCCCAGGCATGCAACGACACGAGCGTAAAGCCCATCCTCTTCTTCTATTCCGCATACAACGACTGCCCTGCCTGCGTGGCGCAGGGAAGGGTTCTGGACCAGGTAAGGGCGGAATGCCCGAACGCAAGAGTATATGCATTCCCTGCGGATGTGGAAGAAATATCCATGATTAAGACCTTCAAATCCTATTATAGGATAACCTCCACTCCTGTATTGGTGATAGATGACCAGAAATACGGAACCCTCCTCACAAAAGACCAGATAGAAAGCAGGATTGGGTGCGCGGATTGAGCTTTCCAGCCATACGCTACTGGATAATCGCATGGATTTTTTCAATTCTTTTTGGAGAGATAATCGGCCCGCTCCTCGCCGGCCACGCCCTTCCCCTGCTCAGCTATCCGCTCTTCATGATTGTTTATTATGGGGCATTATCCCTTATTTTCTCATTAGTAGTACAAAGATTGGGAAAATCCTCTCTAGCAGTATTCTTCGTATACGGTGTTCTTGCTGAGCTGTTTCTTTTCCACAACATAACCGGCTTTACGGACATAGCCGGAATCCTGTTCTTCGGGGCATTTTATGTATTCTTATTCGGGGTTCCAATCTGGATAACTAAAAAAATAAGCCACTAAACGGTCCTCCTCGTCTTCAGGAATATGTCCGCCCCGAACTTCCTCTTCATTATCGCCTTGAGGGATTTTATCCGCATCCCTTCCTTCCCTATCGCAATCCCCCTCTGCACGTCGGCTATTGTGATGAAAAGCGCGACCTGCCCCGGCGCCTCCCTCCTCTCCACGTCCAGAATCTGCACGTTGTTCAAAAACCCGCGCAGGAAATCCTCCTCGTTGTCCGCATCCCTCGCAATCATCACGTTCCCGCCGAGCTTCGCCCTGAGCTTCTTTATGTTCGCCCCTTCCTTGCCTATCGCCTTGCCGAGCATCATCGGCTCAACAAGGAATACGTAGTTCTTCCCTTCCCTTACCATGTCCGTGGGGATTACCCCGCAGATTGATGCGAACAGGTTTATTATCCCCAGCTCGTCCTCGCTAATCTCCAAGGGCTCAACTCACTTCTTCTTCGCAAAATCAAGTATGTTCGAAACGCCCTCGTTCCTCACGGTCAGCACGAGCACCGGGAAAGGCCTTCCGCATATGGAGCCCATCTCCATGCTGGTGCCCGGATACTCCACGACCGGGATTCGCGAGAGCTTCCCGTACTTCTCCACGTCCTCCCTGAGCCCCCTGGGCGCATTCCTCGCAACCAGCACCATCTTCGTTTTCCCCAGCAGGAGGTCCCTTATGCCGGTCTTGGAGCCGAACTCCACCTTGCCGCTCTCCACCGCAAGCCTCAGCGCCGCGGAAAGGGGATTCTCCCTCTCCTTCAGGCTCTTCCTCTTGCGCACAACCTCCTTCTTCTCCCTCTTCGCCCTTCCCCGCTTCTTTGTTTCCTGAACCAAACCTCCGCCCTCTTTGCCCACTCCTGCTCTGGAGGTTTGGTTCACCGGTTTCCCGCCTCCGGTTTCCGGTGCCCCGGATTCCTCTTCAGGAAACTCAGCCGTTTCCGGCCTCTCTTCCTTTTTTTCTGCCATTCACAACACCTGCCTATTTCCCTGCCTTCATGCTCAGCCTCATCCTTCCGGTCCCTATCGGGATGGTCTGCCCCACGATTATGTTCTCCGTGACGCCCACGAGGTTGTCCTCTTCCGCGGTGACCGCAGCGTTCACGAGGTGCTTCATCGTCTCCTCGAACGCGGCCCTCCCCAGCACCCCCGCCTTCTCGCCGCTCAGCCCGTGCCTGCCTATGGATTTCACTTTCCCGTCAGCGCACATGGCGTCCGCAAGCAGCATTATGTGCCTGGGGTCGACGAACAGGTTCTGCATCTCCATGACCTGCCTTATCTCAAATACGAGCGCGTTCCTTGCGGCCTCCACGCCGAATATCTTCAGTATCTCCATCACGTTGTTGGTATAGATGCGCTCCGGGTCCACTTCGGCCCTCAGCACCACGTCCCTTATGTTGAACCCGCTCGCCCTCACGAAATACTCGTCCTTCCCCCTGACGACCACCGCCCTCCTTATGCCCGCAATACCCTTCACGAGCGTCTTCCCCAGCTTCACCCCGAGCCTCCTCATCGCCCTGAGCACGGGCTCGTCGCCCTCCTTCTTCACCTTCACCGCAAAGGTTCTCTCGTCCTCCTTCGTGACCTCTATGTTTCCGGCCGCCTTCTTCAGCGCCTTCTCAACCATCGAGGGGGTTACGTGCAGTGCCTTGGCATCCTCCCCCCTGACAGCGACCCTTATGGTTCTCCTCCCCATCTCCTCGTTTATGTCCGCGACTTCCGAGAGGGTGATGGACTCTATCTCCTCCGCGAATTCCCTGACCTTGCCTTCGCTCCTCGCATAGCTCGCCTTCAGGTAGATGTTGATGAGCGGCTTCTTCGGCTCCTTCTTCGCGTCCACAAGCTCGATGAGCCGCGGGAGGCCCGTGGGCACGTGCTCAGCCACTCCGGCGTAGTGGAAGGTCCTCATCGTCATCTGCGTGCCCGGCTCGCCCAGGCTCTGCGCGGCGACTATCCCCGCAGCGGAATACGGGTTTATGACAGCTTTCTTGTTCATCATTCCCACCTACACTGTATCAACATCATCCTGCTTTGCCACATCCGCATATTTCGTGCTTGCGGCCAGCATCGGGTCCTTCGCGTCCCCGCCGTAATTGAACTGGATCACCGCGCCCCTCCCGTTCCTCACGGTAAGGTCGTCGTCCACCACGAGGTCCTGCATCGCGTGGATGAGCCTCCTCTGCATGTACCCGCTCCTCGCCGTCCTTATTGCGGTGTTGACCAGCGATTCCCTCCCTCCCATTGAGTGGTGGAAGAAATCGTCCGCCCTGAGCCCCTTCCTGAACGATGCGAACACGAACCCCCTCTCCCTCCCGGTGAGCGCGCCCCTCCTGTAGAACGGCAGCGTCCTTCTCGAATACCCGCGGGTGAGCCTCTTGCTCCTGACCGCCTGCTGCCCGAGCATGGCGGACATCTGTATCGCGTTCAGCAGGCTCCCCCTCGCGCCTATCTTCGCCATGATTATCGAGGAGTTCTCCATCCCGAGGTCGCCCTCCACCACCTTCCCGACCTCGTCCCTCGCCCTGCTCGCGACCATCATTATGTTCCCTTCCAGCGTCTCCTTGAGCGTGAGCCCCGGCGACCTCTCCAGCTTCCCGTTCTTGTACTGCATTATGAGGTTTTCTATCTCCCTGTTCGACCTGTCCTCTATCTCCTTCACCTTCTTCCCCGCGTTCGCGCTCAGCGAATAGTTCTTCATGGAAACGCTCATCCCCCTCCATGACAGCGCCTCCAGGCATATGTTCGTCACGTTGTCCAGGAATTCCCTTGCCGCGCGGGAGCCGTGCTTCACGAAAATCTGCTCCAGGAGCTCGCTCTCCAGCGCCCTGCTCTCCACCGCGCCCTTCACAAGCTCGCCGTCCCTGATGACGACCTCCTCACCGAGCTTTGACTTCACTTTCGTGTTCAGCCCCTTCGGGAGGAGCATGGAGAACAGCTTCTTCCCCTCATACATCCCGTTCCTGTCCGGCTTCGGCAGCTCCTTTATCCCCGCGGTGAGCAGCAGCCTCGACGCCTCCTCCTTCGTGAATGCCGACCCGTCCTTCGTGAAGAAGTATGATGCGGAAACGTGGTCCTCCTGCGGCTTTATTATCGCGTGCCCATGCCTCGGCGAGATTATCTGGTCCTCGACCTTCATGAGGTACCTCGCCTCCGCCTGCGCCTCCTGCGTCTGCAGCACGTGCAGGTTCATCTCATCCCCGTCGTAGTCCGCGTTGTACGGGGGCGTCACCGTGGGGTTCAGCCTGAAGGTCCTTCCCGGCACCACCCTCACCTCGTGCGCCATCATCGAAATCCTGTGAAGCGACGGCTGCCTGTTGAACAGCACAACGTCCCCGTCCCTGAGCTGCCTCTCCACCGCCCACCCCACCTTCAGCTCCTCCGCCATCTGCTCGCGCATCTCGTCGGGTATCTTTATCTTCTTGCCGTCCGGCCTGAGCATGTACAGCGCCTTCGGGTATTCCTTTGAGCGCACGTACTTCCTGCACTCCTCCGCGTTCCACTCCGTTACCTGCACCGGCACCGTGAGCTCCTCCGCAACCGCGGGCGGCACCCCCACCTCATCAATCCTGAGCCTCGGGTCCGGGGAGATGACGGTCCTCGCCGAGAAGTTCACCCTCTTCCCCAGGAGGTTGTACCTGAACCTCCCCTCCTTCCCCTTCAGCCTCTGCGCGAGCGTCTTCAGCGCCCTCCCGCTCCTGTGCCGCGCCGGCGGGATGTTCGCGGTCTCGTTGTTCATGTATGTGGTAACATGGTACTGCAGCAGCTCCCAGAGGTCCTCGATAATCAGCTGGGGCGCGCCGGCGTTTATGTTCGCCTCCAGCTTCTGGTTTATCCTGATTATGTCCACCAGCTTGTGCGTCAGGTCGTCCTCGCTCCTCTCCCCGCTCTCCAGCGTGATGGACGGCCGTATGTTCACCGGCGGGACGAGCAGCACCGAGAGTATGCCCCACTCCGGCCTGGCGAAATCCGGGTCGTACCCAAGCTTCCTCAGGTCGTCGTTCGGGATCCCGGCCAGCCAGTCCCTTATGTCGGTCGGGAGCATCTGCACGTTGTCCCTGAAGAAGGTTGCGGGCTTGAGGAATTTTATGTCCGGGATTTTCGCCCCGCAGTTCGGGCACTCCCCCTTCGCCTTCCTCCCGCTCGCCTCCACCACCCTCTTGCATTCCGGGCAGGCGGTCTTCAGTATGTTGTAGATGTATTTCGCGAGCTCCACGTGTATCACCGGCCTCACGAGCTCTATGTGCCCGAAATGCCCCGGGCACTCCTTCACGCGCCCCCCGCACGTCTTGCACCTCAGCCCCGGGTCCACCACCCCGAGCCTCGAGTCCACGAGCCCGCCGTCTATGGGATACCCGTCGTCATCATATGTATCCGGTATTATCACCCGCGCGGCCGAAATCTTCCTGACCATGTCAGGCGAGAAAAGTGAGAACTTTATCTTTCCTATGACTTTTTCTATATCTTCCATAGATACCACTTCACGCCTTCTCTTCCAGTATTATCCTCGGGAATATGAACATGGACCTTATCTCCCCGAGCAGCAGCTTGAACGCATAGCTCATCTCGATGGGCACCACGTCGCTGCTCCCGCAGAGCGAGCACACGTTCTTGTTCTTTATCAGGTCGTGGTGCGCGAGCATCCCGCACTCCTGGCACACGTGCTGCACTGTCTTGTCGCTCTCCTCCAGCAGCCTCTCCCTCACTACCATGCTCGCCCCGTACCCTATGAGGCAGTCCCTTTCCATCTCGCCGAACCTGAGCCCTCCCTCCCTCGCCCTCCCTTCGGTTGGCTGCAGGGTGAGCAGCTGCACAGGCCCCCTGCTCCTCGCGTGCATCTTGTTCGAGACGAGGTGGTGCAGCCTCTGGTAATAAACCGGCCCGATGAACAGCTTCATCTTTACCCTCT
The DNA here is from genome assembly GCA_040753215.1 of Microcaldota archaeon. Classification (GTDB taxonomy): domain Archaea; phylum Micrarchaeota; class Micrarchaeia; order Anstonellales; family Bilamarchaeaceae; genus CAIXOA01. Next base: position 31,402 of record JBFMEZ010000004.1, read on the forward strand.
TCCCCGTAATGCCGTCGTAAAGCCACTCCTCGCCGTACTCGTCCATCCCCCTCTCCTTCAGCATCTTCACATAGTCCTCTTCGGTATTCCCCGTGAATGCGGTCCCGTCCATCACGCTCCCGCCCATCGCCCCCGCCTTCGCGCCCAGCGTTTCCAGCAGGTGCCCCGCGGTCATCCTTGATGGGATGGCGTGCGGGTTCAGTATCAGGTCCGGCACAATCCCGTCCTTCGTGAAGGGCATGTCCTCCTGCGGGAGCACCAGCCCTATCACGCCCTTCTGCCCGTGCCTCGATGCGAACTTGTCCCCGACCTCCGGGGCCTTCGCGCTCCTCACCCTTATCTTCACGAGGCGGTTCCCGCTGGGCGCCTCCGTGACCATCACGGAATCGATGACGCCCTTCTCCCCGCCCTTCAGCGAAAGGGAGCTCTCCCGCTTCTTCTCCTCCACAACCCCGAATACGGAAATCTCCTCCAGGAACCTCGGTGGAGACGTCTTCCCCACCAGGACCGCCTTCCCCTCCACCCTGCTCTCGGGGTGCGCTATGCCGTCGTCGTCCAGGTGCCTGTACGCCTCCTCGCCCCTGAACCCCACGGTGTCCGGGCCCGGTATCTCAATCTTGTCCTTCTGCCCGCCGGGGTAGAGCCTCTCCTCCGCTTCGTACGTCTTGAACATCATCACCCTGCCCAGCCCCCGGTCTATCGCGCTCCTGTTCACCACCACCCCGTCCCCCATGTTGTAGCCCTTGTAGGTGGTGATTGCGACTATGAAATTCTGCCCGGCCGCCTTCTTGTCCATGTTCAGAACGCTGTACGCGTCCGTCTGCACAAGCGGCTTCTGCGGGTAATACATTATGTACGAGCGCGTGTCGAATCTCTGCGTGAAGTTGGTCGCGTACACCCCGAGGGACTGCTTCGCCATCGAGCACGCCATCGTTATCCTGGGGCCGGAATTGTGCTCCGGGTAGGGCAGCACCGAAGACGTCACCCCGAATATAGCCGAAGGCACCGCCTCGAGGTGCGTGTGCTCGGGCGTCATCTCCTCCTCGCTCAGCGCTATGTACGCATTCTCCTCCTCCTCTGCATCGAGGTACTCGATTACGCCCATCTTTATGAGGTGCTCCCATGTGAGCTGCCCCGCCTGCAGCTTCTTCAGTATCTCCGCCGTCAGGCGGCTCTTCCCGCCCTCCACGACCACGTAGGGCTTCCTCACCCTGCCCGCGTCCGTGTTTATGTGTATCTCGTTCGCCCTCTCGTTGTAATACACGTTTACCTCGTAATTCAGCTCGTTCGTCCTCCTCTTTTCCCTTATCCTGGAAACCAGCCCCTCCCCTTCCGCATGGAAGCCCACAAGGTTCCCGTTCACATAGATTGCGCACTTCCCCCTTCTCCTCTTCTTCTTTTTTTCTTCAGCCATAAGTACGCACCTGCTTCCGTTTACGGTTTCCTCACCGGCCCCGTCATTTCTTCCACTCCCTCTCTATCCCGAACTTCTTCAGCGTGTCCGTTATCTCCTCTTCCTCCGCCCCGCGCGTTACCTGCGCGAGCATGGAGAGGTTCTTCACCAGCGAGCAGCTCGGCCCTTCCGGCGTCTCGCTCGGGCACAGCTTCCCCCAGTGGGTCCCGTGCAGGTCCCTTGCCTTGAAGTGCGGGTGCTTCTTGCTGAGCGGGGATATCACCCTCCTCGTGTGCGAAAGCATCGCGAGGTTGCTCGTCCTGTCCAGCAGCTGCGAGACGCCCGTCTGCCCGGCAATCCAGTTTCCGGTCGCCATCGCATACTTTATCCTGTCCACAAGCGTGTCCTGCCTCACGAGCGTGTGCACCTGCAGTTTGCGCCCGCGCGCATCCGCCCTGCTCGCCTGGTATACGATGTCCTTGATGAGGAACTGGAACGCATACCTGAAAAGCTCCTCCATGAGGCTGCCCACCAGCTTCACCCTCTTGTTCGCGTAGTGGTCCTTGTCGTCCGGCTTCATCCTCTTGTGCGCAACGCGAACCGACTTCTCAGCCATCCTTATGAGGTAGTATGCCTTCATCTTCCTGTCCGCCTTCTCCACCCCCAGATGGGGCAGCAGGTATGTCTCGAGCAGGTTGTCCAGCCTCGCGAGCCGGAATTCCTCCGGCTGGCCCGGCGAGATTTTCTTGCTCAGCGTCTGTATCGCATCGTCCTTCGTCTTGCTCTCCTCCTCTTCAAGGTTGAGCAGGATGTCGTTCTTTACTATCGGCTCGCCCGAGAACGCGTCCATTATCTCTGCATCCTTGTCCAGCCCGAGCACCCTCAGCACCTGGATGAGCGAAAGGTCCGGCGGCGTAGCCGGGAACTCGCACTTCAGCATCCCCTCCGCCGTCCTCGTAACCACGCACCTCGCCCTGAACCCGTGCCGGGTGGAGAACACCTTCGCCACAGTGCCGCTGCTCTCCGCGGTGGTCATCACCTTGTTCGGGACGAGGTCCTCTATGCCCACCAGCACCCTCTCGCTGCCGTTTATTATGAAATACCCTCCCGGGTCCTCCGGGTCCTCCCCCTTCTCTATCAGCTCGTCCTTCGTCATGCCCGCGAGGTAGCACAGCCTGCTCTTCACCATCACCGGCACTTCGCCTATGTAAACGTCGGAATAGGTCGGCCTCTCAATCCCGTTGAAGAGGGGGATTATCTCCAGGAACATCGGCGCCGCGTACGTGATGTTCCTGAGCCTCGCCTCCGCGGGCAGGATCTGCCTGTACCCTCCCTTCACCTCGTAGAACCTCGGCGGCTCCACCCTTATCTTCCCGAGCTTGAGCGAGAACCCCTCCACGTGCGTGTCGATCTTCCCGACCCTGCCGACAATCTCCTGCATCCCCACATCCACAAAACGGTTGTAGGAATCGAGCTGCTGCTTCACGAGGCTGTTTGTCCTGAAATAAGACTCCATCAATGCATTGGCCATTTTCCCACCAGGCACCGCTCAGACTACCAGCCGGTAGTAATCGTACTCCCCCGTCTCGTCCTTCCTCTTTATGCGCAGAATGTCCCCCTGCTTCGCCCCCAGCGCAGAAACAGCGGCATCGTCCGACAATGCCCTCGGGAGCATGCTCTCGTCTATTTTGCACTTCTCAAGCAGTTCCTTCTTCTCCTCTTCCTTCACTATCTCCATCCTGGGGACAAGATGGTGCTTCAATACGTCGATATTCGGCTTCTCTTTCTTCAAGGGCACACCCGGGCGGAGCAGCTTCCAGTTTCCGGTTTCCAGTCACACTGTGAAGCCGCTCAATCGCTTCCCTGCTTTCCCTGGCTTCACGGTGTGAGTCCCCAGTTTCCGAAAGACGGATGCTGGGTGCTGGGAACAGATAACTCCACAGCTAGCAGTGGCATTCCATTTTAAAGGGATATGTTTAAAAAGGTTCTCTTCGCGCGCGTGCAATAAGTTTCTTAAACTGTGGCGGGCCAGGATGACGATATGGCGGACGAAGGCGAGGTTAAGGCCTTATCCTACATCGAGCCGAAGACCGAAAAGAACCGCGTCCAGCACATCGGCTGCTGGATAGTGATACTGCAGGAAATGATTAAAAGGAATTTCAGGCGCGGGAACGTCTTCAGCCTAGACGATGGAAGGGTTGAAGTGCTGGTCCAAGGGAGCGGTATCGACATTGCGCTCTTCCACTCGTACATACGGGACAACCTTTACGGTTTGCTGCTGGAGAGCAAGAATAGCGAAGAGGGCAAAAAGCTGGTGATTGATGCAGTCGGCAACCCCGGCTTCAACGTAACGGATATTGAACTTAAACCCCAATTGGTGGTGCATGGCCTTGCGCTCGCTTCCCATTCCCTGGAACTGGACCAGTTTGAAATTGAGCATTCCACCCATCTCTGATGGGTGGTGGAGGGTGGAATGCAGCTGTCAAAATGCTCTTGGTGCGAGCGCCCTTGCAAGCCACCGGTCTGCGACCGGTGGTGGCGCGAGCATTTTGACTCGGCACCCGTGCCCGCCTGTGCGACCGCTCAGCAAACAGCTTACAGCATCCATTTCCGTCATTCTTTTAAGCTCTCCCTAAACAAATCCCCCCAATGGACAAGGAAACAAAGGTGAGCCTGGCCGCCTGGCTCCTCAGCATCATCCTCTTTGCCGTGAAAATAACCGCGGGGCTGCTCTCCGGCTCCCTCGCCGTGCTCTCGGATGCGTTCAACTCCCTCACCGACATAGTTTCCTACCTCATCGTATACATCTCCGTGAAAATCTCCGGGGAAGCGCCCGACGCCGACCATCCCTACGGCCACAGGGGCGCCCAGCCCCTTGCCGCCTTCATGGTTGCGGTCTTCCAGGGAATACTCGCGTTCGAGATAATACGCGCGGCGGCAGGCAACCTTCTGTTCGGCCATCCCGCAATCGCCCCCACCCTCTTTACCTTCGCCGCCCTCCTCTTCAGCATAGCAGTGAAATCCGGGATGTCCTATTTCCTCGGCAGGTTCGGGAAGGAGCTCCACAGCGCCTCTCTCCGCTCCATCTCCGTGGATTCCCGCAACGACGTGCTCGCATCCTCCATCGCAGTCCTCGGCCTCGTCGGCGTCCTGTCCGGCAACGACGTTTTCGACGATGCAGCCGCCATCATAATCGCCCTCTACATAGGGTTCTCCGGCTGGCAGATCGCAAAGGAGAGCGTGGGCTACCTGATGGGCGCCAGCCCACCGCGGGAGACGATAGAGAGGATACGCGCGGCCTCCTCTTCGGTCCCCGGAGTCAAGAAAGTGGAAAAAGTAAGCGCCCATTACATAGGCGACCGCATCCACGCGGAGATAGAAATCCTCCTAAGCAGGCAGCTGAAGCCGGAGCAGACCCACCGTATAGGCGCGGAGGTGCAGAAGGCGGTGGAGAGCATAGAGGTCGTGGAGAGGGCCTTCATACACATCGATTACGGGTAAAGGTAGGCAAAACGAGGCAATTATTCTTCCCGGCCCGGAATAAGTAATCTTATTGCACCCCGTCCTCTTCGCAATTCTTAAAAACCCCTGCTCCCCATCTTCCCTGCATGAGGCTACTTGCGGAATCCCTCCTCGCGGCGCTCATCGCCCTGTTTGTGCTCAATTTCCTGGGGCTCGGCGTTTCCCTCCTCGCTTCCGTGACATCCTTCTTCGTCGTCCTCCTCTTCATAGTCCTTATAGAGGAAAAGAGCGGCTTCTCCTCCCGCGCAATCCTCAGGCAGTTCCGCATGGACAGGCCCCTCATAGCCACCGCGGTCGTCTTCGGCCTCCTCTTCGTGCTCGCAATAGTCTTCTCAATAATCAACACCCGCCTCAGCGCCTTCATCACCCCCCTCACCAGTTCCCTGGAATCCACGCTCGGCCTCATAGGGCTCGCCGTGATAAGCGCCCTCGCGTACCGCCTCTTCTACCACTTCATGTACCAGCAGATAGAGCTTGACACCGGGCTCCAGCTGGTGAAGAAGATAAGGAGCAGGATATAGGTATGGCAAAGCTCAGGCGCGAACTGAACCTCACGACCGCGACCATTTTCGGCATCTCCATAATAGTGGGCGCCGGGATATACGCGCTCATAGGCGCCGCAACCGCAATCGCGGGCACGGGCGTGTGGTTCTCCTTCCTCGTCGCCGCCTTTGTCGCGCTCCTCACGGGGCTGAGCTACGCGGAGCTCTCCTCCATGTTCCCGCAGGCGGGTTCTTCGTTCACCTACGTCCTCAGGGGCCTGAACAGCCGCATGCTCGGCTTCATAACCGGCTGGCTCATCCTTTTTGAGGCGATGGTCGGCGCGGCGGCAATCGCAATGGCATTCGGGAACTATCTCGCTTCGATAATCGCGTTCCCGGTCATGGCCGCGGCGTTCCTGGTAATTCTCCTCTTTTCGGTAGTCAACCTGGTGGGGATAAGGGAATCCATCCTCCTCAACGATGTGATGTTCCTCCTTGAGGTGGGCGGCCTGCTCTTCGTAATCGCCGCCGGCTTCCTATTCGGCTCCGCAAATCCGGATCTGATGGATTTCCGGCTCACCCCCGCGCTTGCGGGCGCCGCCCTCGTATTCTTCGCGATGCTCGGCTTTGAGATGATTGCGAGCGAGAGCGAGGAGGCGAAGGATGCGAAGCACACGATTCCCGGCGCGATAATCCTCTCAATAATAATATGCACGTTCCTCTACGTCGCCTTCTCCATCGCCGCCCTGCTCCTGGTGGGGCCCGGGGTCCTCGGCGCCTCCACCGCACCCGTGAAGGATGTTGTATTCCCCCTCCTCGGCCAGTATGCATTCATCTTCTCCCTCATCGCCCTCGCCTCCACAGGCAACACGGTGCTCATCTGCCTCATAACCGCTTCCCGCCTTTCCTACGGCATGGCGAAGAGCGACTCCCTCCCAAAATTCCTCTCCAGGATAAATGAAAGGTTCTGCACCCCGCACTTCGGGGTCCTTTTCGCCTTCGTGGTAGCCGCCTTATTCCTTCTCATCGCCAACATGGTCATCATAGCCGAAGTAACGAATTTCGCGGCCCTCATCGCGTTCTTCCTCATAAACGTGAGTGTGATAAAGCTCAGGCTGGACGACCACCGCACGAAGCGGGCGTTCAGCGTGCCGTTCTCAGTCCCCGGCTTCCGGTTTCCAGTCCTCGGTTTAGACGTTCCTCCAATCCCAATCCCGGCGGTGCTGGGAGCCCTCGCTTCCCTCTTCCTGATTTTCTACCTCTCCATGGAGGCAATCCTCTACGGGGCCGGGCTCATCGTCCTTGGCGCAGCGGTGCACCTGCTGCACAGGAAACAAAAGAAGTAAAAAGAAAGCTCAGGGCGAATACCAGCTCGGCGCATTCTCCGCGCATGTGCTCTCCGGCGGGCACTGCGGGTTCTGGCCCGGGCAGTCCGTGCACGGGAACCTCTTCACCATCCCGCAGCAGCAGCTGTCGTACCCGGCGATATTGTCCACCCTGTAGAACCACGAATACCTGCAGGTTGTGTAGCACACCGGCGTGTCGTAGTAGCCCGTGACCCTGGAGCTGCACTCCTGCGAGCTGGACAGCCCCTGCGCGACAACTTCCGCGCCGGGCGTCTCGCCGCAGATGCTCCCGCAGCTCAGCGAGGGCGGGTACACGCACGTGCATCCTTCGCTGCACACCCCTCCGGAATCGCACCCCGCCTGCCCGTCGCATTCCTCGCCCGCGTCCACCCTCCCGTTCCCGCAGTACGCGACCACGCAGTCCGCATCCGCCTCGCACTCGCTTGTGCCGGGCTCGTAAAGCAGCTCGCAGCTCTCGCCCACGCACCCGTAATGCCTGCAGTCCGAATCCGCATCGCACTCGTCGCTTCCAGGCCCGGACACCTGCTCGCAGGTCCCCTCCCTGCACTCGCTGTGCGTGCAGTCTGCATCAGTGTTGCACTCGTCCCGGCCGGGCTCGAGGACTTCCACGCACATGTCCCCGCTGCATTCGGTGTGCCTGCAGTCCGAATCCATGTCGCATTCGCTCGTCCCGGGCGTCATCACCTCTATGCAAGTCCCCTGCCCGCACTCGCTGTGCCTGCACTGGCTGTTGAAGAGGCACTCGTTCGGCCCCTCCCCTTCCATGAGTATGCATCCGCCTTCCGCGCACCCGTAATGCATGCCGTCCTCCACCTGCGGCGGCGCCTCGCACCTGCAGGTTATTTCAGAGCACGTTGTGGGCGGCGGGCACGTGTCCGGAAGCACCGGGCCGCCATACCTCCCCCCCAGGTCGCACTCCTCGCTGCCGCCACCTCCGGTAAACATGTGCGATATGTATCCGTCCCCGCACCTCGGGGTCACAACCCCGGGCTTGCACGTGCAGTCGCTCCTGCAGCTCTGCCCGGCCGTGCAGGTGTCCCTTCCCGCGGGGTACCGGCTCCCGTCCGGCTTCGCGCCCCCGCCTATGTCGCACTGCTCGCTGCCCTCCCTCACCGCGTTCCCGCACAGCTGCTCCGGCTCCCTGCACTGCTCGTCGCTCGTGCACTCGTCCTCTCCAGTCCCCTGCACCCTTATGCACCTCTCCCCGCTGCATTCCATGTGCGTGCCGCCGGGAACGGTCTCCACGGTGCATTCGCAGCCCACGCACTTCTGCCCCTGGGCGCAGTCCGCGTCCTGCTCGCACTGCTCAACCTGCCCGAACGTGTTCGGCCTCTGTATCACCCCGTCCCCGCACCACGTCACGTTGGGCGTGACTATCTTCTCGCACAGGCACGTGTCCAGGTCGCACCATTCATCGGGGTTCGGGCATGCGACGCCTGCCTCGCACTCCTCCAGCTGCCCGAAATCGTTCGGCCTCTGCACAGCCCCGTCCCCGCAGAATGTGAAGTTGAAATCCTCATAAATCTCAAAAACCCTCAGCAGCGGGGAGACGTCCGGGTTCCTGTCCTCCCCGGGCACAACCTCAATCACCCTCGCCGCTTCCCAGAGCATCCCGTCCCATCTCGTGAAGAATATGTCGCTCGGCGCTGAGGCGGTTGTCCAGAAAAGGGCCAGCGCGCTCATCCCCTCGTTGAGGAATGCGAAGGCGGGCCTCCTGTCCGCGCCGGTCCCCGGAATCATCGAAAGGCTCCTCAGGTTGCTCCACAGCGTATTCTGCTTTATGAACACTGTGTAAGGCGCCCCTGCGGCGTCATAATCCGCATCGGGCATCCCCCCGTCCGAGAGCCGCGCCGCGTTGCTCCATCCTGCGCCCGCCCATTTTGAATAATACACCGCTCCATTGGTGGTGGGCCATACCGCATACGCCTCGGCCTTGTTTTTCGCTGCGGCAAGCCCGAGCCTCTCATCAGTTGGCACATTGTTGTCCAGCACCGCATTCTCAGCCTGCCCCGGAATCTGCACAGGGGCAGCCCATTCCCCGCCCTTGTAGATTGATGAGTAAACCCTTGTGCTCGTCCCGTTGTTTTCCGTCCATATGAGGAAATACGCCCCGGTGCCCGGGCTGAACTTCAGCTCAGGCATCGAAACCCTCATGTGCCCGCTCACTTCCGCGGGAGCGCTCCACCTGGAGCCGCTGAACACAGAATAGTAGAGTTTCGTTGTTCCGGCCGTGTCCTTCTGCACCCATACCGCAACAGCACTGCCCTCGTCCATCATCGCCACTGCAGGGTCCATGCTGTATCCCGCGGGCGTTGCCACCGCGGCAGGAGGGCTCCACCTTTCCTTCCATATAGAGTAATAAATATGCGAGAACCCCGGCTGCGCGTTGCTCCATACCGCAATCGCCGCGCCCCTCCCGTCCGAATCCACGTACGGGTCGTGGTCGTCGCCCTCCAGGTCCGCGATGAGCGCTGTTGCGCTGCCCTCCGGTGTGTACCATATGCGCGCATTGTCATACCATAATGAATACCTTATATCCCAGTCCCCTCCGTTCCTCTGCTGCCACACCGCAATCGCGCCCGGCTCCACAATCTGCTCCGCGCATCCAAAAAGCAGGAGCAGCATTCCGCCCAGAACAAGGATGTTTTTACCGGCCATGCGCCTTTCTCAAAAATAAACCTTATAAACCGCACTGCCCCACAACGAAACCTTTATTAACATCTTAAACCACACTCTATACGTATGAAACATTCCCCCCAGCAAGAACTCTCCCCGGCAGTTCCCGGTTTCCAGTCCCCAGTTTCCCGTACCCAGCCCCCGGTCTCCCGTCTCCAGTCTCCTGTTTCCCGCAGGGCCGCGCTTTTCCTCTCCGCATTCCTTTCCGGCTGCGGCGCGGCGGCGGTGCAGGAAAATGCAACAACCACGTACAGCTCATCCGAAATGGTAATAATCGCCCCAAACACCCTTCCGCAGAGGGAATTCCGCTCCTTCCTGAATACTTTGCGCAGCCGCTCGGGCAACTACCATGTGGAGCTTTCCGGGCTGGAAGGGGTGCTCGGCGACTGGACCTTCCGCAGGACCGATTACAGCGAGAGGGGGCGGTTCTCCTTCTACGACCTCTTCCTTACCAGCCAGCTGGTAAGGTCCGGGCAGCCGGACAGGGCGGAGATGCTGTACCAGGGCACCACGGAAAGCCCATACTTCAACATCCCGGCCGAGCACACCCCAAACGTAGGCAGCGACGTATTCGTTGTCGTGCTTCCAGGCAGGATTGCATTCAATTTCCGCAACCCGATTACAGGAGAGCCGGAGAGGAGGGTCTTCGAGTTTGATGAAAACGAAATCGGGCCCGGCTCCATTTTGGTCGCAGACTACGATGCCGAACAGAGCAAAATCCTCATCCATTTCGCTTCTGAGAGCAGGATTACGACCATCGTTTTCGATCTGATGTCCGCGGAAATCTCCCTGCGCCACATAGCGCCGGAGGAATAAACAGTTTCCAGTTACCAATTCTCAGTTTCCGAAACCGGAAACCGGCAACTGAAAACCGGAAACCGAAAACTGGGAACCGGCAACTGCTTCGCCCCGGGTCGGGCTCGAACCGACGGCCTCCTGCTTAACAGGCAGGCGCTCTACCAACTGAGCTACCGAGGCACCAAGAGGAAGGGGGAAGGCGTTCCCCCAATCGGCTTCCTGTTTCCAGCTTCCGGAAACCCTAAACGGGATGGCGGAATCCCGCAGGATTCTGCCATTTATCTCCGCAGAGATACGGAACCGGGAACTCTCTGACCCCCCTTCCACTTCACTTTGCCACTCTTTGCCCGCACTTCTTACGCACTGAGGGCAAGTGGAATAATTCTACCAATCATCTTTTTATAAAACTACGCCTCTTCACAAAAAGAATACCCGCACTGCGGGCACTCGGTGCAGCCCTCCTTGTGTACCATCTTCGCCCCGCATATCGGGCACCTCTTCTCTTCCTTCTCATCCGCCACATCCCTCTCTCCGCCCCCTGGTTTTAAACCTTTGCGGTAAAGAAACCATACGTGTTTCTTATGAATAGAAATCCAAAGACAGGAGAGGAGGCGTTGTCCCTCCTCCTGGAGGGGAACAGGCGCTTCATGGCCGGAAAGCTCACCCAGTATGATGTCGTGAAAAGGAGGAAAGAACTGGCGGCGGGCCAGCACCCGTTCGCGACCGTTGTCTGCTGCTCCGATTCCCGCGTGGACCCTGTGAAGATGTTCGATGCGGACCTCGGCGAGGTGTTCGCGATAGAATCCGCGGGGAACATAGTTGATGATGTCGCAATCGGGAGCATAGAATACGGGGTGGGCCACCTCCACACCCCCCTTCTCATGATTCTCGCGCATGAGAAATGCGGCGCGGTGACCGCCTGCTGCGCCGGCGGGAAGTGCGAGGGCCACATAAAGGACATAATGAGGATGATAGAGCCGTCCGTAGTAAGCGGTAATGTGGAGGCGAGCACGGACGCGAACGCAAAGGCGATGAAGGACTGCATCCTCCACAGCAGCGGGGAGGTCCGCCATCTCGCAAAAGAGGGAAAGCTGAAGATGGTGGTCGCAAAATACATGCTCGAGAGCGGCCAGGCAAGAATACTTGAATGAAGTGAAAACAGATGGCAGGGGAAAAGGAATACGAGCTGAAAAAAACGGTGCGCAGCCTGAAGCAGTTCAGCGGCAGCGGCACCCAGCTCATCTCAGTATTCATACCCGCGGGCTACCCTATCCACGAAACCGCAGGGAAGCTCAGGGAGGAACTCTCCCAGGCCTCCAACATAAAGTCCAAGCAGACGCGGACGAACGTGACCGATGCGCTGGAAAAAATCCTCAACTACATGAAGATGTTCAGGCAGACCCCGGAGAACGGCCTGGCAGTCTTCGCGGGCAACGTCTCGGACAACCCCGCCAAGACCGACATAAGGCTCTTCTCCCTGGAGCCGCCGCAGAAGCTCAACGTATCCATATACAGGTGCGATTCCCGCTTCTTCCTGGAGCCCCTTGAGCGGATGCTGGAGGCGAAGGACGTGTACGGGGTTATCGCGATGGACGGGCGGGAGGCGACGCTCGCAATCGTGCGCGGGACGGAAATCCAGGTCGTGAAGAAGCTCATCTCCCACGCGCATGCGAAGGTGCGGAAGGGGGGCCAGTCCGCCCGGAGGTACGAGCGGCTCATAGAGGAGTCCATAGAGAAATACTACAAGCGGGTGGGCGAGGCGGTTGACGAGCATTTCCTCGGCCGCATAAAGGGGATGGTTGTAGGCGGCCCGGGCCCCACCAAGGAATTCTTCGTGAAGATGTCCCCGTTCAACTACCAGATAAAGGTGCTCGGGGTTGTGGACACCGGCTACACGGACGAGTACGGAATCCGCGAAGCGCTCTCGAAGGCGGAGTCCATCCTCGAGACCCAGGGGGCCGTGAAGGAGCGCGCCCTCGTCGAGAGATTCATAAAGGAGGTCGTGGGCGGGGGGCTGGCGACCTACGGCCTGAGGGAAGTGATGGGTGCGGTCGAAAGCAGGCAGGCGGCAACGGTGCTGGTCTCGGAAGGCCTCCAGTTCAACATGGTGGAATGGAAGTGCTCTTCCTGCGGCGAAACCCTCTCAAAGCCGATGCGCGAGGAGCCGAAGCCCGTCAGGTGCCCGAAATGCGGCGCGGAGATGGAAGTGACGGGCATCGTCCCGCTTATAGATTACCTGATTGAGAACGCGGAGGAGAAGGGGATAAAGATAGAAGTGGTATCCACAAATACGGTTGAGGGGAACCAGTTCCTCCAGGGCTTCGGGGGAATAGGCGCCTTCCTCAAATACAGGACCACTTATTAGGAAACATTCACAGGCGGCGCCGGGATTTCTTCTCCGGGAACCGGAGCAGGACCGGACGGTTCCAGGGGCGCAGGCTCTTCCGTGGCGGCACTCCCGCCTGCCGGAAGCTCCGCAGAGCTCGCATTCTGTGCAGGCTGCCTTGATGTTACGCTGCAGTCCATGAATCTATAATTCTCGCCCATCCCCACCACAAGCTCATTCGCGAAGATGAGCGTTTCGTCCGCCGCCCTCACGTAAAACAATGCCTTCGAGGGCGCGCCCCTCGCCGCATTTATCTCCGAAAGGCATTGCGGGAGCGGGAGCGATGGCGGCGTTCCGCCCTCGCTGTCGCCTATCCTCAGGCATTCCGTGTCAAGCGAGTATATCTTCTTGTCCTTCCCGCCCAGGGCGGTGCTGCCGGCGAGGTCCGCGCTGCACTGCATTATGTTCCTCTGCACGGAGATGCCCGCCCCGCGCAGGTCCATCACTATGTATATTTCCGATGCGTCCGAAAGGCCGGCTGCGAACTCGCCCATTCCCACACGCTCCCTCCCGGCCCAGGGGTCTGCCTCCCCCGGCTGGCTGAAGAATATGTATGCCCCGAGTGCCACGGCAAGGATTATAAGTGCGCCCGCGGCCGCAGCCCGCTCATTCATCGAACAAGACCTCTGCTAATTCTCCCCATTCCAACCCCGGGCGTTTGATTCACTCTATCACCCATTCGCTGCTTTCATTCTGCGGCTCCTCTGCAAGGGAGGCGGGCTCCACGGAGAGCATTTCCGCGAACTCGCATTCCCTGAAGTACTGCTCGTCCCCTGAGAAAACCGCGCTGTCCACGAACACCGCCGAGAATTCCGGCCTTGCCTGCATCGCGGAGTACCGCAGCGTTATTATGGGCTCCTGTATGCTGTCGTAGCAGTCACCGAGCGTTGTCTGCCCGGCGACGCATTCGCCATCCAGCTTCTCGTACACGTCAACGCTTCTGGGCGAGAGGTGGGAGGCGATGCTCGCGGCACAGCCCCTCATCTCCGAGGCCGCGCCCGCGCTGACGCCTTCCGTCTCCAGCACTACTGACGCGTGGTCCGCGCCCTGCAGCGAAGACCTGAATGTGCTGAAGTCCGCCTCCGAGGAAGAGCTTTTCAGCGTAAGATAGACCCCTGCGGACACGGCACCCACCGCGAGCAGCCCGAGCCCGAGGATGAGGAACCCCACGAACATGGCGCCCCTCCCTTTCAGGCGGGAGGAAAGGCCAGCGAAAACGAAAAGGAAAGCGAACGTTAGCAGCGAGCCGAGGGAGAAGAACGAAACCGCCGATAGCACCGCCGGCGCGTAATCCGAAAGCCTGTCCTTCTCGCTCCTGTCCATGGGCTGTATCGCCACAACCAGGCTCTCCAGCCCCTCGTTCGTCCTCTTCGCTGCCGCCCTGAACGGGCTCAGGTATGCGGTGCTCTGCTCCACCCCCTGCACGATCGGCTCCGCGCCCTGCGTGATATTGTTGTATTCGTTTGCAAGCTCGACGTACCTCTCCGCGCTGAGCCCGCTCACGAATCCCCTGTCAAGGGCGCTCTTCCTGGCGGCCAGCGCCGCGGCGGCGGCCTCCTGCTCCCCGCTCAGCGAGGAGGTCTCCAGTATGAAAAGCGAAAGCGACGCCTCGGCCCTCGCCCTTTCCGTAGAATTGTATATCGCCCACTGCGAAGGCACCGCCGCCTCTATGATGTTCGTCTTCGCCCTCAGCTCGGCCATCGACGCGTTCACATCCGAGAAGTTTCCTGCGGCCAGGTCCGCGTCAATCTTCGCCATGAGCGCCTCAGCCCTTGCGGCATAGGAGTTAAGCGAGCTGTTCGACACCACGGCAAGGACGTCGTCCGCCTCTTCAACCGCTTTCTGCGCCCTCTCCCTGTCCGTATCGTACAATGAATGGTAATACGCCCTCTCCGCGCTCAGCCTCGCCATCTCCACCCTTTCCACGGCGTCCTCGCCCATGCTCTCCCCGAGCGCATCGTAGTCCCCGAGCAGCGCCGTCTCGCCCAGCATCGCGTCCAGTTTCTCCTTTGCGCTCTCGAGGTGGCTTTCATTTATGATTATTCTCGGGCAGAGGCCCATGCAGTCCGTGCACCTCTCCCCTCCCTGCGGCAGCCTGAACTTCGTGCCCTCTATCTCCTTCTCATAATCATCCAGATTGTCCGCAATCGCCCCTATCGCGGTGAGGCTGCCGTATATGTTCCCCGGGCTGAGGTTGCCCAGGTACCCGAAAATCGCGTTCATGCCCGCGGTCATGTTGTTGCTGGCAAACGCGAATTTCTCCACGTGCGGCTGTACGTCCCTCCTGGGGTCGCTGCACCCTATCGCATCCCCCAGCTCGTCGCACAGCATCATCGCCGAATATACGCAGTTTGTGCTGTTCGTGCACGGGAACACGTTAAGGTAGAGGCTGTACCTGCACACCTCCTCCTCTATCCCCACGCTCCTGCTCATCCCCGGCAGCTTTATGCTCATGTTGTTGTAGAAATCGCCGTTGTTCCTGCTCCAGTCATAAAGCTCGAACTCCCCCCTCAGCGAATTCAGCTCTGCCGGTGAAGGGTAGTACAGCTCCGAAAAATGCAGCATGAGCGCGCGCGAGATCTCCTGCGGTTCCGTCACCACGCTCCCGTCGCCGCGGAGCAGCAGGCCGGGCTCCCCGCCCACATACGCCAGCGTATACACCGAGCCGTCCGCAGTGAAAGTCTCCTCGCCGGTGACCTCTTCGCCTGCGCCCAGGTACTGGGAAACGCTGGCCCCGCTCATCAGGGGGAGCATGAGCAGTAACCCTATCAGGATGCTGGCGGTCGGTCGCATGGCCCAGTATTCCTCCTGCTTATTTAAATACTTTTCCCATTTTTGCTATTTCTCCCTCTCCACAATGTAGTCCCCGAGGGCCTCCATCATCTCCCTGCCCCCGGCATTCCCCATGGCCCGCAGGCTCCGCTTCGCCTCCCTCACCAGCCTCTCGGCGTATTCCGATGCGTATTCCACCGAGCCGTACTCCTTTGCCAGCGCGATTACCTCCCCCACTTCTTCCGCGCCCTTCCTCGCCTTACCGAGTATGCCGGCAACCCTCCTCCCCACTTTCTCCGGCGAATTCGAAAGGAGGTGTATCACAATCAGCGACCTCTTGCCCTCCTCCACGTCCTCCCCTATCTTTTTCCTGTATTTCGAAGGGTCTGCCGTGAGGTTCAGCACGTCGTCCCTTATCTGGAACGCAAGCCCGGTCTTCTCGCCGAATTCCCTCAGCGCTCCCCTCTCCCCCTCCTCCGCATCCGCGGCGCAGGCGCCCAGCTCGCAGGAAGCGCCTATCAGCGCAGCTGTCTTCCCCTCCACCATCCTAAGGTAATCCTCCTCGCTCACATCGAATTTTTTATCCCTGTACCAGCTCAGCTCCATGCCCTGGCCCTCGGCCACCATCCGGAACGCCCTCAACATGATGGGCGCACCGCCATGCAGCTCTTCCGGCCCCACCTTCCTGAACAGCGAGCTCCACATTATATTGTACAGGGCGTCCCCCGCGTTCAGCGCCATAGGAATCCCGTACTGCATGTGCAGCGTCGGCTTCCCCCTCCTCATGGGGGAGGAGTCTTCGATGTCGTCGTGTATGAGGGTAAAATTATGGAACAGCTCGACCGCAACCGCAAACGGCATCGCCTTCCCCTCGTCCCCGCCGCACGCCGAGCACGAAGCGAGCGTGAGCACGGGCCTTATCCGCTTCCCGCCGCGCGCAACGAATTCCCTCAGCATCCCGTAGACTTCTTCCGGCTCCCCCGGTATCTCCGCCAGCACCGCCTCTTCTATAAGCTTCGCCCTGGATGCTATGTACTCATCAGCATTCATACGCCATATTTTCCATGCGAAGGATTAAATTCACTCCTCTCCCAATTTCTCCCGTGTCCGACTTCATTACAGATTTTTTCATAAATCCCATCGCGGAGCGCACAGGCTCCAAGAGGAAGGGGGAACGCCTTCCCCCCTCTCTTTAGGGTAATCATACCCCCCTTCCACTTCTCTTTATCACTCTTCGCTCGTACTTCTTGCGCATTGACTTTTCCAACAATATGGTTAGTATTAAATTCCCTCCCAAACCATCTCTCTACCATGTCCGACTTCGTTTCAGATTTTTTCATAAATCCCATAGCGGAGCGCACCGGCTACAACTTCGTGAATACGCTCTTCTACGCCACACTCGCAATTCTCGCCGTTTATGCCCTCTGGCTCCTTTTCAAAAAATTCAAAATCCAAATCAACAACGACTTCTTCTACGGAACGCTCTCATTCGTCCTCTTCGGCTCCACCGCCCGCGTGGTCACCGATGCGGTTGATTCCGGAGCCCTCACAGCCGCCACGCCCCTCCACCAATTCGTCCTCAGCACCGGCCTCTACCAGTACGGCTTCATAACCGTATCCCCCGGCATCTACGTTGTGGTCGCCTCCCTCCTCCTTCTTTCCATCGCCGCCCTCCACCATTTCCGCCGCATGCGATACCTCAAATACATCGGCCTCTCCCTCTTCGCATTCCATTTCCTGCTCCTCCTCCCCTTCCTCCGGTACTGGATGCACGCGGTCCCCGTCCTCCTGATGGCCGCCATCCCGTTTGCGCTTGCCTTTTGCTATTTCCGCAATCCGTATCTCTGCGGGGATAACCGGCAGAAATCTGCGGATTCCTGCCGCCTTCCCAGCTCGCTCGTTGTCGGCGCCCAAGCGCTTGATGGCGCAGCCACCTTCTACATAATAGACGTCTTCTCCCCCATCGCCGGAATCCCCTACTTCGAGCAGCACGTAATCTCCCGCGCGGTTGGCGAATTCCTGGACACCTACCTCCTTTTCTACCTCATAAAAATCGCAATCGCCTTCGCAGCCTCCTATTTTGTGGGAAAGGAAAAGCTTTCTGATGATGAGAAGCGCTACATACTATTGATATTCATAATAATAGGGCTCGCGCCGGGATTGCGCGACCTCCTCCGCATGGTGGCAGGCACATGACAGTTCCCGGTTTCCTGTTTCCGGTTTCCGGTTGTGGCCAGGGTGTTGCAAATTTAAAACCGATGCCAATTAGTTGTTGTCTCCAGGTCTTGCAGTTGTCTCCATGTCTTGCATGGTCTCCAGGTCTTGCAGTTGTCTCCAGGTCTTGCAGTTGTCTCCAGGTCTTGCATGGTCTCCATGTCTTGCATGGTCTTCAGGTCTTGCATGGTCTCCAGGTCTTGCAGTTGTCTCCAGGTCTTGCATGGTCTTCGGGTCTTGTGTGACTTTCAGGACCCTCAGGACAACTCAAGACCTCACCAGACTCCAAGACCCCAAGACTAGGAGACCACAGAGATTATTAAAGCCGATGCCCATCAGTGGTTGTCTCCAAGTCTTGCATGGTCTTCGGGTCTTGTGTGACTTTCAGGACCCTCAGGACAACTCAAGACCTCACCAGACTCCAAGACCTGGAGACCACAGGGATTATGCCGCATCCGTAATCTGCAACAGGCTACAACCTTGATGCGGAGGGGACGGTAATAAGCGCATACCATAATGTGCCTACGCGGGTTTATGAGGACGGGAGGTCGGAAGTGGTGCGGCCCTGACCACCTTACCTTTTTATATATTATCCCCGAAACCCGGGCATGGCTGAGCGCTATGCTATAGACATACAAAAAGTGAGGGGAATACAGTCCGCGATAAGCAGGGCTATTTTTGCGGGAAAGAAGGGCGCGCTCATCGGCCATTACGCGGGGCTTGTGAAAATAGGGAAGGAAACCCTGGCGATGCACACGGACGGGGTGGGAACCAAAGTATTGGTGGCGCAGGCGCTCGGGAAATACGATACTGTGGGGATAGACGCGATAGCGATGAATGTGAACGATATAATATGCGTGGGGGCGAGGCCGCTCGCGGGCGTGGATTACCTCGCGGTTGCGGAAGAGGACGAGTATTTGATTTCGGAGATAATGAAAGGATTGGTCGCAGGGGCGGAGGAGAGCGGGATAGACATCGTGGGCGGGGAGACCGCGGTGATGAGGGACGTGATTAAGGGAGGGGAGAAGCCCTTCGACCTTGCATTTACGGTCATCGGGAAGGTGGAGAGATTTACCACAGGGGAGAGGATTAGGAAAGGGGACATGCTCATAGGGCTGGAAAGCTCCGGGCTGCACTCGAACGGGTATTCGCTTGCGAGAAAAGCCCTGGATGCGGGGAAGTGGGGGGAGGAGATGCTTATTCCTACCAAAATTTATGTGAAGCCGGTGATGGAGATGCTGCATGCCTGTGAAGTGCACGGGCTTGCGCACATAACCGGGGGGGCGTTTTCAAAGCTGATGAGGCTGAACAGGAAATACGGGTTCCTGATCGATGCGCCGATGAAGCCCGGGAGAATCTTCATGGAGCTGTGGAGGCACGTGGAAGATGAAGTGGAGATGTACAGGACTTTCAACATGGGGACCGGGATGGTTGTGGTTGCTCCGGAAAGAGAAGAAGGGAAAATAATCGGGATCATGAAAAGGCACGGGATTGGCGCGCAGGTGGTCGGGAGGGTTACGGATACTCCGGGAGTCTATCTGGGGAAAGTCAGGCTGGATTATGAGGGAGTTGGATGATGATAATGCGGGGGGTTATGATTACCCTAAAGAGAGGGGGGCGCTCTCCCTTCCTCTTGTGGAAACGGGAAACTGAAAACTGGTGACTGATATGAACAGGGTGGATAAATTATTGAAGGATATTAGGGATTTGAAGGTGCAGGGGGCGAGGAACGTCGCGAAGGCGGGAATCCGCGCGGTGGTCTGGACTGTGGAGGACTCAAGGGCGAAAACCCGCGAGCAGCTGCGCAGGGAATTGCTTGAAGCGGTGAAAAAGATAATGCACGTGAGGCCGACCGAGCCGATGCTCAGGAACATGGTGAGGGAGGCCGTGCAGTTCGCTGCTTCGGAGATCGCGAGCAGCCCATATGCATCCATCCCCGAACTGAAAAGGAGGATTGCAAAGGACGAGGAGAAGTACCTCGCGAGGCTGGAGGCGGCGATTGCGAACATCGCCGAGTTCGGCGCGATGCTCATTCCGGATGAGGCGCGGGTGGTCACGCACTGCCATTCCAGCACGGTAACCGCGATACTGAAGCAGGCGCATTCTGACGGGAAGGATGTGAGGGCGGTGTGCTGCGAGACCAGGCCCAGGTACCAGGGAAGGATTACAGCGGAGGAGCTGGCGAGGGCCGGGATAGATGTGACGCTAACTGTGGATATGGGGGTGAACAGGTTCATGAAGAAGGCCGACCTTGTGCTGGTGGGCGCGGACGCGATTACGGCGATGGGGGACCTGATAAACAAGGTGGGGACCTCCGTGGTTGCGAGGCTTGCGAGGATGAATGACGTTTCGTTCTATTCCGCTGCGGAACTGTACAAGTACGACCCGCTCACGATTTATGGGGCGCGGGAGAAGATTGAGGAAAGGGACCCTGCGGAGGTGTGGGAGAGGCCGCCGAAGGGAGTGAAGGTTTCCAACCCCGCGTTCGATGCTACTGCCGCAAGGTACATCAACGGGTACGTGACAGATGCGGGGGTTGTGCCGCCGCAGGCATTGTGGAGCATAGCGATGAAGAAGCTCGGGAGGGAAATAGTATGATTGGCTTGTTTGGGAAGGGAAAGGAAAGCAAGGTGGAGAAGGCGAGGGCAGCGAAAGGCAACCAGCACATATTCAGCAAGGAGGAAGAGGAGAAGAGGAAAAAGAAGGAGGAGCTCTGGGAGAAGAAGAAGTACATAGTGCAGGCGCGCGTGATAGACATCACCACCGGGAGGCACATAGTTGTGCTGAACGAGGAGGAGGCGGTGGAGAATGACATCTACCAGGGGTACAGGGTGGATTTGAAAACCACGGGCGGGGAGCTCGTGTGCATAGTGGACCTGAGCAGGGAAATGGTGAAGAGGGGGGAGGTGGGGGTTTTCGGCGATGTGGCGCGTGCGCTGAAGATGGAGGAAGGGGACATAGTGCAGATAGCCAAGATGGAGAGGCCCGCGAGCGTTGAGTACATAAAAAAGAAGCTGGACGGGGAGAGCCTGGAGGACCTGCAGATACATACTATAATAGACGACCTCATGGACAACAGGCTGAGCGAGGCGGAGCTGGCCTCGTGGATTACCGCGACATACATAAACGGGATGAGCGAGGAGGAGGTGGTTTCGCTCACCAATTCCATCGTTGGTTCGGGGAGCACGCTCGACTTAAAAGTGTCGCCAATTGCGGATAAACACTGTGTGGGCGGAGTTGCGGGAAACAGGACTACTATGGTGCTTGTGCCGATACTTGCGGCAGCAGGAATCTACATACCGAAAACATCTTCCCGTGCAATCACCTCCGCGGCCGGGACCGCGGACACGATGGAGGTGCTCGCGCCGGTGGATTTCAGCGTGGAGGAGATGAAGAGGGTCGTGCTCAAGACGCGCGGGGCGATTGCCTGGGGGGGCGGGATGAACCTTGCATCCGCGGACGACAGGCTGATAAAGATAAGGAACCCGCTTGCGCTGGACCCGAGGGGGATGCTGCTCGCGAGCATACTCGCGAAGAAGAAGAGCGTGGGCGCGCAGTACGTGGTTGTGGATTTGCCGCTGGGGAGAGGGGTCAAGGTCGCGAACATGGATGATGCGGAAAGGCTCGGCGCGGACTTCATCAAGCTGGGGAAGAGGCTGGACATGGTGATCGAGGGGCTCATCACCGAGGGCTCGGAGCCGGTGGGGAACGGGATAGGGCCTGCGCTGGAGGTGAAGGATGTGATGCAGGTGCTGCAGGGGCAGGGGCCAGCGGACCTCAGGTCCAAGAGCGCGCTGCTTGCCGGCAAACTGTTCGAGCTGATAGGGAAGGTTAAGGAGGGAGAGGGCTACGACACGGCGATGACATTCCTGCAGAACGGCAAGGCGTGGGAGAAGATGAAGGAGATAATCGCGGAGCAGGGAGGGGACCCGAAGGTGAGGGAGTCGGACCTCCCCATCGGGCAGTATAAGCATACCGTGAAGGCGGACAGGGAGGGCAAGATAAGCCACATAGACAACAAGAGGATTTCCAAGATTGCGCGCGCGGCAGGCGCCCCCAAAAACAGGGGGGCGGGGGTTTATCTTTACAGGCTGAAGGGGGACAGGGTCAAGCCCGGGGACCTGCTGTTCGACATTTATGCGGAAACAGAATCCTCGCTGGATTACGCTATAAAGGCCCTGGATGTGTGGTACCCGATCGAGCTGGAGAAGATGCTGCTCGGGACGCTGAGATGAGCACGAGACTGGGAACCGGAAACCGGTAACTCAAACCGTGAACCAGACCTCCGCTCTTCCTGCCCTTCCGTTGCTCTGGAGGTTTGGTTCAGTGAAGCCATGGGAAAAAAGGGAAACGAAAGGGCGGCTTCACGGTTTGACAGGAAACCACCGAGGTATGCAATGAATATAGAGACGGTAATCCTTGACATGGACGGCGTTGTGTTCAGGGGGCAGAGCGCGATTCCCGGGGCGCGGGAAGCGGTTGACGCGATGGAGCGGGAGGGGCTGGGGGTATTCTTCCTCACAAACAACGGGTCCCGCACAAGGAAGCATTTCCTCGGGAAACTGCTTTCCGCGGGAATAAGGACAAGCGAGGAAAAGGTCTATTCCACCAGCTACGGCGCGGTGAAATACATAGAGGAGAATTTCCCGGGGAAGAGCGTGTACGTGATTAACGAGATGGCGAGGGACGAGTTTCTTGAGGCGGGGCTTGCATGCGAAGAGAGCGAGAAAGCGGAAGTGGTGGTTGCGGGGCTGGACAGGAAACTGACTTATGAGAAGCTTGCGCTTGCATTCAGGGCGATTGTGAACGGTGCGGAGTTCATCGCAACAAACGAGGACCCCTCTTATCCGGTGGAGGACGGGCTGCTTCCGGGCGCGGGGGCGATAGTCGCCGCGCTCGCATACTCAACCGGCAGGAAGCCCATTGTGGTAGGGAAGCCGGAGCCGTATATGCTGGACCTGATTGTGAGGGAGCACGGGCTGGAGAAAGGGAAAGCGCTAATGGTTGGGGACAAGCTGGAGACGGACATACTCATGGCGAAGGAGGAGGGGATGGTGAGCGCGCTCGTGCTCACCGGAGTAACTTCCCGTGCGGAAGCGATGCAGGGGAGGATTAAGCCGGATTTTGTTTTGGATTCCATAAGGGAGATTCCAGGGATGATAAGGAATCTGGAGGCTACTCGACGGTCACAGATTTAGCCAGGTGCCTCGGGCGGTCCGGGTTTATGCCTGCGCCCACGCTCGCATGGTAGGCGAGGAGCTGGAGCGGGGCAACCAACGCGAAGGGGCAGAAGAGCGGGTCGGTTTTCGGGATGGCTATCGAAACATCGGATTCCTCCGCGATTTCCCTGCTATCGGTGAGGGAGATTACGAAGCCGCCCCTTGCCCTCACTTCTTTTATGTTCCCGAGCATCTTGTATACGCTCTCGTCATCCGGGGCGAGGGCGATGACCGGGACCCCCTCCTCAATCAGGGAAAGGGGGCCGTGCTTCAGCTCCCCCCCGGGATACGCTTCCGCGTGCCTGTAGGAGATTTCCTTGAATTTGAGGGCCCCCTCCATCGCAATCGGGAGCGAGAGGCCCCTGCCGAGGAAGAAGAGGTTCTGCCTTCCCTTCAGCTTTTCAGCCATTCTCCTTATTTCTTCCTCCTTGCCGAGCGAGGAGCTTATCAGCCCGGGGATTCCGGAGAAGTCCCAGCCGGGGAAAAGGAGCTTGTATATGACTGCCAGCTGGGAGGTGAAGGTCTTTGTGGCCGCAACCGAGACCTCAGGCCCGGAATTGAGGTAGACTACCTCGTCCGCGATGCGGGTGATGGAGGAGCCGACCACATTTGTGAGGGCGAGTATCCTTGCCCCTTCCTTCTTTGCGTATTCAAGCGCCCTCATCGTGTCTGCGGTTTCCCCGGACTGGGAGATTGCGATTGCCAGGGTTTCGCTGTCGGGGTTTGCGACGAACGGGTATTCCGAGGCGATTATCGCATCGCAGCCCTTCCCGAGGCATTTCTGGGAGAGGTGCCTGAACACCAAAGCCGCATGGTGGGAGGTGCCGCAGGCGGTTATGTGGAGTTTCTTGAACCGGGACAGGAGGGAGTGGGCCCTGGAAACATCGGTTGCGAGCGAATCAGTGACGCAATGCTTTTGTTCGTATATCTCCTTGAGCATGAAATGGGGGCGGCCGCCCTTTTCCGCCATCTCCGCGGACCAGTTTACTGTCATCGGCTTCTTCTGTATTTCGTTTCCTTCCAAAGAATAGAATTTTATGGACTCCGGCCTCAGGATTGCGGCTTCAAGCTCGCCGAGCGGCACGAAGGTTTTCGTATGCGCGAGCATCGCGGTCATGTCCGAGGCGGCGAAGCTCCCGTCTTTCCCGAATCCGATTACAAGCGGGCTGTTCTTCCTCGCCGCGTAGAGTTTTCTCTCGCCCTGCGAGAGGAGGGCGATTGCGAACGAGCCTTTCAGCTTTTTCAGGGAGGAAAGGAATGCGGAGAAGGTGTCTTTTCCGTCCTTCTTCTCTTCCTCCGCGAGATGGGCGAAGACTTCCGAATCGGTTTCGGACGAGAACCTGTGGCCCTTCTTTTTCAGCTCTTCGCGCAGTTCCCGGTAATTTTCTATCACCCCATTATGCACTATTGCGATTTTCCCTGTGCAGTCCGTGTGCGGGTGGGCATTCGCCATGGAGGGTGCGCCGTGGGTTGCCCAGCGGGAATTGTGGCTCACTAAACCGTTTGCAATAAAGTTCTCTGTTCCTGGAACGCTGATATCGTACACTTTCTCGGTATCGCTTGCAAACTTCCTTATTTCGCTAATTGGCTGGGAGATAACGTCGCTCTCTAAAAATCTGGAAAGCGCCCGGAATGCCTCCGAATCCTCTTCCAGCTCATCCATAAACTGCAGAACGCCCATTTCTGTAAAGAAAGCGTCCTTTGGCCGCAAAGAGCGGCTCTTAATCTCAAAAACCGAAGAAATCTCGCCTTTGGTGAGAGGAACCGACTTGTATGAGAAGGAAATGCCTGGTCTTAGGGAAGACAGGATTGTTTTTGCTTTTTCCTGTTTTTCACAGCTGGTAAAACCTATGGACTTCATGAAAGCAGAGATGCCGTTGAAATTGCTGATTTGCAGCCTGTAGGATGGACCCCATTTGGTAGGATTAACCGAGAATGATGCAACTATCCCAAACCTAAGAAGTAGGATTTGTACGGTACGGATTATTTGCTGGTTTCTCATACTTATCATTATCTGTCGCGAACGCATGCCGCAAGCAGCTTCGGCATCAAATAAGCCGCGCAAAAGTCCTGCGATTTCATTTTTACTGGTTTTGCCCAAGAATACTGGAATCGATTTCTTCTCCCAAGGCATGCAAATCTCCGGAAAATTTTCCCTTAGCCAGTCGCAAACAAATTTGCTGTTCATCTCCAGCATGTAGGCATT
The DNA here is from genome assembly GCA_040753215.1 of Microcaldota archaeon. Taxonomy (GTDB): domain Archaea; phylum Micrarchaeota; class Micrarchaeia; order Anstonellales; family Bilamarchaeaceae; genus CAIXOA01. The sequence continues at coordinate 56,437 of JBFMEZ010000004.1, forward strand.
TGCTTCAGGGAGTTTAACTATTCTGCTCTTAAGGTTAAATAGGCTCTTGGCTAACGCCGCATAACTTTCAAGAATATCTTTCCTTGCATCCTTGAAGCGGATGCATCTCTTTTTCACATTTCCATCCCCTATGAGATAGCCGAGGAACTGCAAAAGCTCCATGCTTGTTTTTTCTGGAAGGGTTATGTCCTTACCGTGTATTGAATAAACAGGCTTAAACCTGCCTCTGCTTATTCCTGTGGATGAACAGATCTTTTCAAGAAAAGCTTCCTCCAGGTTTCTGTCCATATTTATGAAGTGTGCCAATATGGATTCATCTAACCCTGATGAAGCGGCAAACTCCCTGCGGGCCATCCCATTCTTCTTCAGAAACGCCTTAAAATCGTCCACAACATCCCGGCCGTAGGAATAGTAGCGCTTTGCGGGGACACTTCTGAGCGGCTGCAGTGAGCCATCTAAATCTATTCTCTTTGCGCATACCATAAGGTCGCCGGTCTTGAGGTCCTTTGCTTTCTTATCAATTATTTTTTGATCCTCAAAAACAAACATCCGGTGCTCTCCAGTGCAAATGATTGAATTGACCGGAGTCTTTATCTCATAAAGTTCTGCAGGGCTCCTGTGCTCCAAAAAGCTGCAATTCTGCTTCTTGAAATGGAGCGAACCGAAATCTAAGGTGCAGACCTCATCGTTTTCTGCGATGTCCTTTATTTTGCATACCCTTCCGTCAGATAACTGCACGTATGTATCTGGATGGAGGCAGTGGCCTATCGCCGTTATTCCATCAAGCGAAGTGAATTGCTGGGATGCGGATACTTCATCCACCATCCCCTTGTCCTTGCGTATGGTTATTCCCTGCGGGGTATCAACTGCAATGCCTACAGAATCATATCCGCGGTATTCTAAGGTCCGGAGGCCGTTATTTATTATTTCGGAAGCCTTCCTGTTTCCCACATAGCCGATTATCCCGCACATACAAACACCAGAACGTTAAGCAGGTGGAACAAAGCCTTTTTAATACTACTATTGAAAAAACTTTAATAGTATGTAAAAAAATTTGATAGTGGTATGCATGAGGCTGGTGGACGAAGAAGGGAAGGCGATGGGCTGCAGGGAGGTGGCGGCAGGGGACGCCGGGGTCCTGTCCGGGGAGAGGATGCGGATACTGCGCCTTTTGTGTGAAGGTGCAGCGTACCCCGCGGAAATCGCAAGGAGGATGGGGCTGCCCGTGCAGACCATATATTATCATATAAGGCTGCTGGAGAAGGCGGGGCTGATTGATTTCGTTGAATACAGGGAGCTGAACGGGGGGATGGCGAAGAGATACGCGTGCAGGGCGGACGGGTTCGCGGTGGTCGTGAACCCCCGCGCATGGAAGGAGGGCGGAGGGGCAGGGAAGAAGACGCCCAGGATGCTGGAGCCTTTCGTGAGGAACGGGTTCTTTGACGGGCTGGTGGTGGTGGGCTCGCCGGACCCGCACGGGAAATACAGGGCAAGGGCAAGCGAGCTTGGAGCGCTGGAGCTTGCCATGTACCTCGGGCAGCATGCGTCCTTCAGCTTCCCGCTGTATGCGCTGGACACGCAGGTGAGGGCGCCGGACAGGGAGAGGAACCTCATACTCGCCGGAGGGCCGAAGGTGAACACGCTGGTCGCGGAGATGAACGATTCGCTGCCCATAAGGTTTGACGAGAGGAATTTTGAGCTGCGGAGCACCCTTTCGGGGAAGAGGTATGCGGAGAATATAGGTGTGGTTGAGCTGGTGAAAAGCCCGTTTGCGGCGAAAAAAAGCGTGCTGGTCGTGGGGGGTCTGAACCAGCACGGGACAAGGGCGGCGGTCATAGCGATAGTGAAGCGGATGGGGGAGCTGGAGAAGGGGAATGCTGTGCGGCCCAAGACACTTGCGAAAGTGGTGGAGGGGTTTGATGAGGACGGGGACGGGGTTGTGGATGCGGTTGAGATATTAGAGTAGGGAGAGGCATTCCTCCTCCATCGGATGGAGCTTCGCGGGGAAGCAGAGGCAGAAGGGCGGCTTTCCGAGATTCTTTTTCTTTAGTTGTTCACGGGAGCCGTAGGAGATTTTCTCATCCGAGTGGCCAATGCGGCTGAGAACGACCAGCTTATCGAAAACTTTCTTCCCGTATTTCTTCTCCATTTTTTCCAATTGCTCGAGGGCGAATTTTGCATCCATAGGGCCAAGCTCCGGGTCGGTATCAAGAAGAAGAAGTGTATGCATATCCCCGGAAAGATTTTGCTCGATTAACTTGAGAGGGGAAGTGGGCTCATAATTCTTCCTCCAATATGCCAAGGTTACGGTTTTTCCGAACCTGTAGGGCTGGAGGCCGGACTTTCCCGATGCGGCGGAGAGGATGGAGGAGTTGTGGATTACGCGGACTGGAATTTTGGCTTTCTTCGCATCTATGATCAGGGAGATGTGGGTGGTCGCGGCGAGGGGGTCGCCGGCCACGAGCAGGCAGACGTGCTGCTGTTTTGCCTTCTGGATTAGGAAGGGGCTTTCAACTTTGTCTCTTGGAAGGCGGGCCGCTTTACGGCCGATTAGTTTTTCGAGCTTCGCGATTTTATTTTCTTCAAGAGGCATTGTGTAAGATTCTAAATAAAGCTCATCCGCTTCCTTTGCCTCTTTCAATCCTTTTAATGTAATGTCGAATGCAATTCCCAAGCCTACAAGAGAGAGCATAAGCCTCACAAATAGATTACTCCGGCTTGGCCAATTTCCGCAGTTTTGCCTCAAGCTGCGGCAAATCGGCTTTCACAACATCCCAGACTATTTCATAATCAATGATGTCATACGCATGGATTATCCTGTTTCTCATCCCTATTATTTTTCTCCATTCTATTTCCTTATGCCGATTCCTGAACGATTCGCTGAGCTTTGAGGATGCTTCCCCGATTATCTCAAGATTCCTCACAACCGCATCCCGCAGCATTTCGTTCTCCACGAATTCTTCTTTTTTCACATCCTTACAATATCTTTTGATCCGCCCCAACGCACCGAGAATATCGTCGACATACACTAGGTCATCCCTTTCCGCCGCCATCAGAATACCACCGCCATGTCTTTTTTGATATGATTCAGAATGCGCGGCTTCATTGAGCGGAGCAGAACGACGTCGACGTGTTTTCCGGTCTTATCCTCAAGCTCCTGCTCCACGCCAACAAGGTCGAGGAGCGAGAACTTTCCTTTCGGCGGCTCTATCGCTATGTCTATGTCATTGTACTTCGGCTCATTTCTTGCAAAGCTGCCGAACAAATATGCTTTTTTTATGCCGTGCCCGGCAAGCACCTGTTTTATTCTCTGGATTATTTCCTCGCGCTTCATGGCTTAGGATAGGCGCAAAGATGATTAAAATACTTTTCTTTAGGTGCCACAACCGAGCCTGTTGCAAATTACGGATGCGGCATAATCTCTGTGGTCTCCTGGTCTTGGGGGTCTTGGAGTCTGGTGAACCTCCACGGCGTGAAGTCTTGAGTTGTCCTGAGGGTCCTGAAAGTCACACAAGACCTGAAGACCATGCAAGACCTGAAGACCATGCAAGACCTGAAGACCATGCAAGACCTGAAGACCATGCAAGACCTGGAGACCATGCAAGACCTGGAGACCATGCAAGACCTGGAGACCATGCAAGACCTGGAGACCATGCAAGACCTGGTGACAACAGCTAACGGGCATCGGTTTTAAATTTGCAACACCCCAATTCTAATCCATGAAGGGGGAAATCTCCGGGCAGCTGGTAAACGTATTCACCCGCGAGACCTACCCCGCGAGAATAGAGTGGGAGGACGGGATTTTCACCTCCGTGGAAGAGCTCGGCCGCGCCCCTGAGCATTTCATCCTCCCCGGCCTCATAGACGCCCACATACATATGGAAAGCTCCTTCCTCTGCCCCTCCCGCTTCGCAGAACTCGTGGTCCCCCGCGGCACCGTCGCCACAGTAACCGACCCCCACGAGATGGCGAACGTGTGCGGCCTCGCGGGAATAAATTACATGCTCAGGGATTCGGAAAGCATCCCCCTGAAATGCTTCTTCACCGCGCCCTCCTGCGTGCCCGCAACCCCCTACGAGACCTCCGGCTCCTCCATAGGCCCGAAGCAGATTGCGCAGCTTTTCCATAACCCGCGCATAGTCGCGCTCGGGGAAATGATGAATTATCCCGCGGTCGCAAGGAGGGAGGGGCGGGTGATGGCAAAGATTGCGGTCGCAAAGAAATACGGGAAGAAGATAGACGGCCACGCCCCTCTGCTCACCGGGAAAGGGCTGAGGCAGTACGTTTCCGAGGGGGTATCCAGCGACCACGAGTGCACGAAGCTCTCCGAGGCGAACGAGAAGGCCCGCCTCGGCATGGTAATATACGTGCGCGAGAGTTCCGCAGCAAAGAACATGCGCGAGCTGATACGCTGCAAGGGCATGAAATGCCTGGTGAGCGACGACATGGAGCCAGACGACCTCCTGAAGCACGGGCACATGGACCGCCTCCTCCGGCTCGCGGTTGAGAACGGGGTTGACCCGGTGGATGCGGTGTGCATGGCGAGCATAAACCCCTCCCGCCACTACCAGCTGAGGATGGACGGGATAGCCCCAGGCCTGCCCGCGAATTTCTCAATATGCGACAACCTCCGCTTCTTCAGCATCCGCTCCGTCCACATAGACGGGAAATGGGTCGCGGACAACGGCAAGCCCCTCTTCAGGGCGAGGCCAGCAAGGCCCGTGAACAATTTCCGCTGCGCAAGGAAAAAGCCAGGGGAATTCGAAATCCACCTCCCCGGGAAATGCTGGCGCGTGAATGCGGTGGGCGTGCGGGAAGACCAGATAATCACGCAGAAGCTCCTCCTCACCCCCGCCCAGGCGAGGAAGGCGAACATGCTGGCGGTTGTGGAGAGGTACGGGCACGGGAGGATGGGGAGGGCGCACGTATCCGGCTTCGACCTGAAGGACGGGGCGTTCGGGCTCTCCGTCGCCCACGACAGCCACAACATAATCGCGGTGGGCAGCAGCGCGGATTCCCTGTGCGGGGTGGTGAACAAAATAACAGAGATGAAGGGCGGGATAGCGGTCCTCTCAAGAGGGAGGATGAGCACCCTGCCCCTTCCCGTGGGCGGGATAATGAGCGACCAGCCCGCGGAGAAGGTCGCCCGCAGGATAGACGAGCTGGAGGAGGAGGTGCACGGGCTCGGCTGCAGGTTCCGCCACCCGATGGGCACGCTCTCCTTCCTCTCCCTCCTCGTGATACCCGAGATAAAATTGAGCGACAAGGGGCTGTTCGACTCCCAGAATTTCGAGTTCATGCACCAGTGCGTCGAGCTGTAGCAGTCCCCCATTGTCCCGGAGTCTTGGGGGTCTCCGAGTCCCCGGTCTTGTAGTCTTGGAGTCTTCAGGTCCCCGGGGTCTCCCAAGACACGGAGACTACTGCAAGACATGAAGACTACTTGCAAGACCCGAAGACCACCGTCGTGCACAGCATCCCCAATCGGTTTATAAATCATTAGGCACACCTAACATTTATGCATAAAAAGAGCCCCGAGATGGAGGAATACCTTGAGCTTATTTTCCGCCTCAAGGAAGAGGGGAGGAAGCCCCGCGTCAAGGAGATCGCCTCCCGCCTCAGAATCTCCCCCGCAAGCGTGAGCGAGATGCTCCGCAAGCTTTCAGGGGAAGGGCTTGTGGAGGTTGAAAGGTACGGGAGGATAGCGCTCACGCAGAAAGGCGCCGCGGAGGGGAGGAAGGTCCTGCGCAAGCACAGGATAATAGAGGGCTTCCTCGCCCTCATAGGCGTGCGCAGAAGGATACATGAGGAGGCCTGCATCCTCGAGCACGCGGTCTCCGATGAGGTGGAGAGGCGCATACGCAAGGCGGTGCTCGATGCCGGGTTCGTGCCCCTCACCGCCCTGCGCACCGGGGAGAAGGGAAGGGTGAAAAGGATAGATGCGGGCGCAAAGGCCTCCCAGCGGCTTGCCGACATGGGGCTCACGGAGGGAACCCCCGTAACGCTGATCAAGGCCGCGCCCTTCCGCGGGCCCGTGAAGATATCCGTCCGGGGCACCACCCTCGCCTTGGGGAGGGCGGTTGCGGGAAGGATTTTCGTGGAGGTAAAGTAGGATGCCCGCTCCCTGCCACTCTTCCGGTTCCCAGTCCCCGATTTCAACATCGCTTCGCGATGACTCCATGTTGCCTCGGCAACAACTGGCGAAGTTCTGCGGAACTTCACCATGGCAGAATCCTTCCGGGATTCCGCCATCCGGTTCTCCAGGCACAAAAAAGCTCAGGATTGCCCTCGCGGGGAACGCGAACGTTGGCAAGAGCGCACTCTTCAACCATCTCACCGGCCTCTCGCAGCATGTCGCCAACTGGCCGGGAAAGACCGTGGAGATGGCGGAAGGCAAGCTGCATTTCCACGATTATGAGATGGATGTGATAGACCTGCCGGGCATCTATTCCTTCTCCACATTCTCCATAGAGGAGCGCGTGAGCGAGGAATACATCACAAAGGAAAAGCCCGACGTGGTAATCAATGTAATAGACAGCGCCGCGCTCGAGCGCAACCTCTTTTTCACGCTACAGCTCCTTGAGCTCGGCGTTCCGGTCGTAATCGCCCTGAACCAGTCCGATGTCGCCCGGAAGAGGGGAATAACAATAGACGAAAAGAAGCTCTCCAGGCTCCTCAGGGTGCCCGTCGTCCCCACCGTAGCCACAAAGGGGATTGGGGTCCAGGAGCTCATCTGGCGCTGCATAGAGGCCGCAGGCAAGAGTGGCAAACGCAGGTCGAAAAGAACCCCTTCGGTTAAGCCCCCTTCCATAGCGCTCAGCAGCAGGAGATATGCAACCGCGGGCAGCATCGCATCCCGGGTCCAGATATCCACCCCGCAGAAGGGAGGGCTTGCTGAAAGGATAGACGACCTCACCACCCACCGCTTTTTCGGCTACCTCATAATGCTCATCGTGCTCGGCGGGGTATTCTACTCCATATTCGCTTTCGGCGGGTTCCTCTCCTCGGAAATCGGGAACTTCTTCAATGCATTCCGCCCTCCCCCTTCCGCCCTCACGGAAAACCTCGTCTGGGAGGGTCTTGTAGGAGGGTTCGTTGCAGGGCTCACGCTCGTGCTCCCCTACGTCCTCCCTTTCTACTTCCTCCTCTCGCTCCTTGAAGACACGGGCTACATCACCCGCGTCGCCTACCTCCTTGACGGAATCGCCCACCGCATAGGCTTCCATGGGAAAGCCATAATCCCCCTCCTCCTCGGATACGGCTGCAACGTCCCCGCCTGCATAGGGTGCAGGATGATGGAATACGAGAGGGACCGCCTCATCACCGCGTTCGCGGTAACGCTCGTCCCCTGCACCGCCCGCACGGTTGTCATACTTGCCCTGGTCGGCGCCTTCCTCGGAATCCAGTGGGCAGCCGCAATCTACCTTCTCAACCTCATAGTGGTGGCAGCCCTTGCAAAAATAGCCTTCAGAATCCTCCCCGGCGAGCCGGTCGGCCTCATAATGGAGATGCCGCGCTACAGGGTCCCCTCCCTTTCCGTTGCCGCGAAGCAGACGTTCCTCCGCACGAAATCCCTGCTCACAATAGTGTTCCCGTATTATATCGCAGGCGGGCTCGTGCTAGCCCTCCTGCAGCTCGCGGGAATCCTCAGTGCGCTCAACGGCCTCTTCTCACCCCTAACCTCTGGCTGGCTCGGGCTGCCCGCATTCGCGGGCACCCTCCTCCTCTTTGGGGTGGTGCGCAAGGAGCTCGTTGTGGTCCTGCCCGCCGTCCTCTACGGGACGGCAGACCTCTCCTCTCTCTTTACCCCGGTGCAGATGCTCGTCCTCACAATAGTGACGATATTCTACATTCCCTGCCTCGCAACAATAGAAACGCTCAGGAGGGAATTCGGATGGAAGAAGGCGCTTGCCATCTCCGCTTTTGAGATAATTTTCGCAATCCTGCTTGGCGGAATCGCCTACCGCATCCTAACCGCATTCCTCCCGTAAGTTCATGGACAACGCCCCTCTTCCCTGCAATCCTTATTCCCGAACGGCCTGTCGCTTCTCCTGTATGCCGCGCGCAGGTCCGGGCCCGCCAGCTCGTCCTGCCCCCACGGCCTGTTCACAAACTCCCTCGCAGACCGCGGATGCAGCGCAATACCCCGGGGAATCCCGTACCTCTCCGAAATGCTCGGCCCGCCCTTGCCGCCCGCATTCCTGTTCAGCCCCACTATTATATTCAATCCGTGCACCATTGTTATCACCCGGGGAAATAGGCGGTTATTCCCATATTTATATATTCTTGATAAAAATATTCCATTAAGAATATGCCCAAAGCGGCGCTTCCCGCGCCGGCTCCGCAAAAGATTAAAAACACCTTGCCGTCTATTTAGTTCTACCCGCCGTAGCTCAACGGTAGAGCGATCGGCTGTAGCTTGATTCTCTACGAAAGTAGAAACCGATAGGTTGCTGGTTCAAATCCGGCCGGCGGGATATTTCCTGCATACTATTTGGAGTGCTGGCTCATTTTCTGGGTTTCCGGTTTCCGCATCGCTTCGCGATGGCTGGCAGAATCTGCGGATTCCGCCATCGGGTTTCCTGTTCCGTCTTCCTTATGCACCTATTATATACATATATAGAGAACCCACATCCATGGCTTCGCGCAGGAGGATTCTGCTCTATTTCCTCGCACTGCTCATTTCCGCCATCGCAATCTTCATTTCAGCCCGCCCCGCAGAGAATCCATCCTCATCAATCCCTGAAGGCTGCGGCCCCCTCCGCATTTACATAATAAACGTGAGCCAGGCGGATTCCATCCTCATTATAACCCCGTCCAACAAAACCATCCTGATAGATGCCGGCTCGGAAATGAAGCCGAACTCCTCCACAAATGCAGTCTCCTTCCTCCAGCGCATGAACATTTCCAGAATAGATTACCTCATCGCCTCCCATTACCATGAGGACCATATAGGAGGGATGCCCGCAGTCTTTTCCAATTTTGAAGTAGCAAAGGTCTATGATAACGGGAACTGCGGCAACTATTCCAGCGGGGCGCAGAGGGATTTCCAGCTCTACGCTTCAAGATACGATTTCATCCATGTCGCACAGGACACCACCCTGCAAATTGATTCCTGCCTCTCCGAATCAAAGCTCATCGCCCCTTATTCCACGCCCGGAAGATGCTTCAGCTCCAGCCGCGATTTCTCAAATGAGAATGAGAATTCCATCATCCTTTACATGGTTTATGGAAACACCTCCTTCCTGCTCACAGGCGACTGCGAAGAAAACTGCGAGCAGGAACTAATCCAAAAAGGGGTTCGCGCAGACTTCCTAAAGGTGGGCCACCACGGGAGCGCAACCTCCTCAGGCCCGGAATTCCTTGCTGCGGTAGATGCGCAATATTATGCAATTCCCACAGACAGGGCAAGAAGCGTAACCGATGGCTATTTCCACCCGAGGCAAATCCCGCTCGCAAACATTTACGCCCGCGGAATAAGCCCGGTTAATCTCTTCCGCACGGATTTGAACGGAAACATCGCAATAATCTCCGATGGCACCGCAATCTCCGCCTCCTCGGATGCCTCCGCTTCCCTGTGCGGTTTGTTCAGCGGCTATTCGTCCGCGAACGTTTCTTCCTACGCCCCAATCCCGGCCCTTGCGCAGGCCTGCGGTTAGCCATCCAGTTCCCGGTTTTCAGTTTCCGGTTTCCGGTCAAACCAAACCTCCGCTCTTCGTGCCCCATTTCGGCTCTGGAGGTTTGGTTTGAGTCTCCAGCATCTTCCCGCCCAAAATCTCCCTCTTTTATAAACCTTTTTTCCCCAATCCCAGACCATGCAGGCAAAATTGCTACTGTTACTCATGCTCCTGCCTCTCGCATTCCCGCTGGACGTAACATTATACTACGGGGTGGGCTGCCCCCACTGCGCAAGGACCGAAGAGCTTTTCAGCGAGATAGGCCCTCAGCACAATCTCGAAATCACAAGGAAGGAAATCTACCAGGATGCGGAAAACCGCGCGGAGATGTTCTCAATATACGAAAGGTTCGGCCAGGACCCTGCGCAGGGCGGAGTCCCCACAATACTTGTAGAAAACACAACGATGATAATAGGGGAGATGGAACAATACCAGTGGGAGAGCCTCTTCGCCCTCTGCCGGAACAACTCCTGCCCGCCCGGGGTTTATACCACTGCAACAATAGATTCCGTGAGCCCCCTCCAGGAGCAGGACCCCACCACCCAGCTCACCTGGGGCGTCCTCCTCGGCGCGGCACTCGTGGATTCCATAAACCCCTGCACGCTCGCCATAATGGTGATGCTGCTCGGCCTCATCCTCATCTCCAAAGGGAGGAAGCAGATGCTCCTTTCAGGGGTGGTTTTCTTCATCGTGGTTTACATAATGTATTTCCTTTTCGGGCTGGGAATACTGAAGGCGCTAGCCAGCCCCGGCATAACTGACATCTTCTTCAAGGTTGTAACCGCAGGCGCGCTTCTGCTCGCAATCCTTGAGATAAACGCCTACTTCAATTACAGGCCCGGCTTCCTTGCTGTGGAAATGCCGGTCTTCCTCCGCCCCTATGCGCACAACGTGATTGAGCGCGCAACCTCCCTCCCCGGAGTCGCGGTCGCAGCCCTCTTCTGCTCCATATTCCTTCTTCCCTGCTCCTCGGGCCCCTACCTCATGGTTCTGGCGATGGTTTCCAAGGCAGCAACCCTCCAGACGCTCACCTACCTCCTGGTCTATAACCTGGTCTTCATCCTTCCGATGATTGCGATTACGCTCGCGGTCTATTTCGGGTATGCGACCGTGGAGCAGATAGGGGACGCGAAGGAGAAATACATAAGGCAGATACACCTTGTTTCCGGCATAATACTCTTCCTGCTTTTCTTATTTATGCTGAATGAGATTGTGCATTTCGTATAGTCCTCAGCAACTTTTACGCGAGCTTGCTCCCATCAGGCACCTTCCTCTCCGGAACCGCAAGCACGACTTTCCCGTCTCCCAACACAAACCCGGTAGTGAGCACCTCGGACTCAAACCCCGCCACCCGCTTCGGAGGGAAATTCACCACGCAGATGACCTGCTTCCCAACGAGTTCCTCTTTCTTGTACAGGTGCATAATCTGCGCGCTAGATCTCCTTTTGCCGAGTTCTCCGAAATCAATCAGCAGCTTGTACGCGGGCTTCCTCGCCTCCGGGAAATCCTCCACCTTCACTGAACCTCCACGGCTCGGAAGCCTCGGCATTTATGCCGGGGAGGAGAGCCGAGGCTTCCTCTAAAGGCAGCAGGAATACATTTGCCCTTTATCTACGAAGAAGCCACGGCCTTTAGGCCGTGGAGGTTCACTATAGTCCCCACCCTCAATTCCACCTTCTCAAAATCTTCCCATGTGATTGCCATGCGCATTTTGCCCTGCCAACGGTTATTAACCTGCATCCCACCCAGTTTCCAGCTGCTTTTGGCCTGAAAAGTTCCAAAATTGAATAAATTTGGATGAGAATACGACCAATTATTTCTTCCGGGTTTAGCGCTTCGGAAGCTTAGGCATTTATATTTGCAACACCCATCCTTTGCGATATGGGTACGCCAAAGAAGGCCGGCAAAATCCTGCGCTATTCCCTCAAATTGCTGTTCCTTCTCATTATTCTGCTGGCCGGAAACCATGCCAACGCTGCAGGCGCGGGCCTGCTCAACGAGTCCATAATAGATGCAGAGCGGCTTGGCCTAAGGATGGAGGAAACCACGGCAAACGGGCTGGTTGAAGAAACGTTCAGGTTCCACATGCCGTATTTCGAGCCCGGAAAGGACGCGGTTATAACGGAACCGGTGAACCTGTATTTCGGGTCCTACGGAAAGCCGCACCCATACCGCGAAGGTTTTATGCAGGTCGAGAGCATCAGGTTCAATGGCAGAAGCCTTGGCTACGGCCTAGGCAATTCGGGCGAAGGATGGAAAAGAATAAGGTATGCTGACAGCAGCGAGAACCTGCTCATAAGCGTCCCTTACGGCGATTTCAATTTTGGAGAGGCAAATGAGTTTGTGGTAAGGTTCCGGCCGGCATATCCAGGCACTCCGGAAGGCGCATATTACGAGAACCTTGGCCTCGCAGTCGGCAGGTTCTTCTCCGTAATAAATGTAACCCATGGCACCGCACTTCTCTCAAACAACACATTCAGCACCACATTTGTATTGAAGAATATGGGCATGGCCGGGGAAACCGGCCCGATTGCATTCTATCTGTTTTTCAGGGACGCCACTTCCCCATCAGAAGTGCGCGGCATAGCCTTTGTTGATAGCGCTCTGGATGAAAAAGCAACAAGCGTAGTGACGGAAACGGTCCGCGTGGAAAATCTCGCTTCATATTTCACATTAAGCACTTCGTATCTCAGGTTCGGGGATTCCGGAGAACTGAATGTGACCGTAATCGCCACTGTTAATGAAACCGGGGCCGGACCTATACCGGTTAGGCCGGCGTATTCCTATAATTATGGCCCCATCATCTTTCTTGAAGAAGCAAATCTTTCCATCGGGAACTGGTGCATTGATGATTCAGGCTGCAGGGAACCCGATGTCTGTTTCAGGAATTTATGTGAGCGCCCGAAAATCCGCATAATATATGTTCCGGTGAACTGGGAAAGCCGGTATGGCCCATTCCAGGATATTGCAGCCCGCCACCACCGCGCCTTTCTGGATTCCATCCCCTCTCTCGCCAACTGCAGCGGGCTCGTAAAGATGGACGTGCTAAACGCCAGCCTTGTGATTCCCATGGAAAATCTGAGCGCTTCCAACAACTTAATGGCGCTTTATATTATGACCGCAATCTGCACCAGCCGCACCTTTGATTTCGCTGTCGGCCTGGCCCCGCCTTCTTCATTCAGCGGAAATAGTGTCGGTTATACCATAAAATCGATGCCCGCCATGCTCGAAAGGTTCGATGCATACTACGCAACGCCACATGAGATGGGGCACCAGTTCGGCCTTAAGGACGAGTACTGCAGCTGCCCCGGGCTCGGCCTGTGCGATGAAGAGCCGAATCCCCTTGAGGCCAGACTCGGCTGCGACACGGAAGGGAACTGCTGCTGGGAGGATGAGCGGATTCTCAGTTTCGAGCTGGAAAACCGGTGCGACCTTGGCAGCTACGAGAGAGCGGGCTGCAGAAAATGCTGCATGGGGAATTTAAATTCCTTTGGAGGAAGGTCAATAATGAGCTGGGCGAATGCCGGAGGCCCGCGCGCCCATGATGAAGTTTCGCTGCGGCATCTGGAAAGCATTGAAAACCTGAGGTGCGACGAATGAGAATGCGGTTTGTTTCGCTGGTTCTGTTCTGGGTTGTAGCTTTTTCCTACGGGCTTGTTGCGGATATTCTGTTCGAGATAGACCAGAATGACGGGGTGGCTCTCAGGGCATTATTCATAGGCGAGGGCGAGCCGACCCGCTTCCTTGAGGAAGGCCCCTACTCGGCCAGCCTCCTGGACAGCAGCGGGAATGCGGTAAGTTCCCGCAATTTCCCGGTAACGTTCGCCCTTCTGGGCGAGCCCCCAACTCCGCTGGAAACAGTCCCGGTCGCGGTGAGGCTTCCCTACGCGGAGGGAGCGAGAAAGCTGGAAATCCGGCACGGGAGCGCCATCATCTTCAGCAGGGAGCTTCCCGGGCCATACGAATGCAATTCCAACGGGGTGTGCGATGCGCGCGAAACCTCGGTTACCTGCCCGTCCGATTGCAGCGTTGAAAATGCGGACGGCTACTGCGCCGGATTGAGCGAAGGGATATGCGACCCGGATTGCGGGAATGGCCTTGATGCGGATTGCGTTCCTTCCGCCCCGGAAGCGCCTGCCGCCCAGGCCTGCCTTCCGGCACTGATGGTGATGACGTTGTGCGCTTCCTGCGGCCTTGCGGGGCGGGCTTAGGCTGTTGCAGATTTAAAGCCGATGCCCGTTAGCGGCTGTGGGACAAAAATAGAAGCTAATCCTTACAGATAAGCAAGTATGCCCGCCGACCTCGGTATTCTTTTGGGCAGTCGACTTTGGCCCCTGTTCCGAAAGAAGTGACTCTTTTTTCTATGATTCT
>JBFMEZ010000005.1:0-61835 GCA_040753215.1 Microcaldota archaeon
ATTGCCCAAAAGAGTATCTTGGGAGAGAAGTTTACCTTATCATAAAGAGAAAAAGGAATTAGCTGCCTTCAGTTCAAAACTGGAAACCCGAAACTGGAAACCGCCAAAGAATTATCGGACAGTCTGTTTAGGCCGTGGAGGTTCACAAGGATTTTGATTACATCCATCCCGGAAACAACAGGAAGTTTCATCCTCAACCAACACTTAGGGTAGCAATAATCGGATTTTCCGCATGTATCTCCCGAAGGTGCTCTATCTCATCGGGGCTCGCATGCTTGATATATAGTTCCACCGCTTCTTTCAGGTTTTCAAGAGCTTCCTCTATGCTCGTGCCCTGGCTGGTGACATGCAATTCTGCGCAGTGGGCCACATACCATTTGCCTTCCTTCTCCACTACTGCAGAGACTTTATACATAAAATCACAATAGTTTTCCTCCGCCACACTTTAAAATGCTTCCGAAGGCGCCTAGGTCGATATCTTGCCGAATGGCATAATTTGCTTTACCATATGGTTTAGATTTCTATACCATAAGTTCTATTTGGCGAACCATATGGTATGTATTTTAGAACTATAAGTTCTATTTTACGAACCATGTCAATCCCGCAAATCCTTAAGGAATTCAGGGTCGTCGCAGTTGTCGGCGCCTCCCGCGACCCCACAAAGGACAGCCGCACGGTTTTCGAGTACCTCCTCGCCCACGGCTTCGAGGCCTACCCGGTGAATCCATTCGCAGAAGAAATCGGAGGGCATAAATGCTACAAATCCCTTTCCGAACTCCCAAAAAAGCCGGAAATAGTGGACATCTTCCGCCCCTCCGCAGACGTCCCTCCCATAGTTAATGAGGCAATAAAAGTAGGGGCAAAAGTAATCTGGATGCAATTAGGAATCATAAACGAGGAAGCAGCCCAAAAAGCAAGGAAAGCAGGATTAGAAGTAATTATGGACCACTGCATGAGAATAGAGAATGAAAAACTGAAGAAGTAGCTATTTCATCCTGGGCAGATGCAGGCTCTCCACTATCCGCCTTATTAGCCCCATCGTCTTCTTGTGTTTGTAGAAACCATATCCAAAGAAAGCCGCACCAAGCAGGACCGCCAAATACCCTATGTATGCGAAAACCCCTTCCCGGAAATACCCTACGAAGAATATCCCGCCCATCGCGACGGTCATCCCTGTCCGTATATACGCAAGGTAGGTCCTCTCCTCCGCCAATTTGGTGCGTTCAATCGCCAGCTCATCCCGGAGTATCAGCTCATCCTTGGAAAACTTCTCGTAAGCCACGGAAACCTACTCCCCTGCAGCAGGAATCTCAAAACCCGCCCCTTCCTCGGGCTTCTCCGTGTCCACATTGAACAATCCGCCCAAATCCTGTTCAGGTGGCGCTACCGTTCCTGCGGGCGCCTCCCCTCCCGATGGCTGCCCCGCCGGCTGTTCCCCCCCGGCTCCGCCACCTGGCGCCGCAGGCGCACCCGGAGTCTCACCACCCCTCTTAGCGCACCCTAAGAAAAGCAAAGAAAATGCAAGCAAGGCAACTACCAGTATTTTGGCATTCATATGCATCTACCTCCCGGACCAGTAAAGGGCCTGCAGGCCGTTGAACCTGGCCATGAGCGCGAGCGCGTCGCTCCAACATTCCCCGTTCTTAAGCCCGTATCCACTCCCGACTTCCGGGGAATATGCGCACTCATCAATCAGGTCTTCGGTATCCCCCTTCAAATCCGCAATCTCCTCCAGCAGCTCCTCCTTGTTGCTGTTGCTCCCCGCCTCGATTATCGTCTCCGCATAATCCATGATGCTCATCATCTTCTCCAGCCTGAACAGCAGCACCAGCCGGGAGTGCCTCTGGTAGAGCTTCACAACCTCTGCCGCGACCTGCGAGTCATAAGCCGCATCTATGTCCCCGTCCAGCTCCTCCCCGTATTCCAAAATTCTCTCCATGCCGAGCGTATCCGCGCCCATCGCCTCCAGCTCCGCGACCTCGGATTGCCCGCGCTCAAGGTCGTTCGCCAGGTACTCGTGCGCGGCCTCCTTCCCTTTCTCAAAAGCAGCAGCCCTGCACGTCTCCAGCTCGTCCTTCAGCGGCATGGTCCCCTCGTCCACGCATCTCCTGAATGCAGCCGTCTTGTTCTGGAACGCATCTCCTATGATTGCCAGCCCGAGGGAGAGCATCTCGGTTCTCGCGGTCCACATCGCCGCGCCAAACTCAATCCTGTTCCCGTCCGCAATCGCGTCCTGCGCGTCCGCAAGCGCATCGTCAATGTCT
Source organism: Microcaldota archaeon (assembly GCA_040753215.1). Lineage (GTDB taxonomy): Archaea > Micrarchaeota > Micrarchaeia > Anstonellales > Bilamarchaeaceae > CAIXOA01. Next base: position 2,265 of record JBFMEZ010000005.1, read on the forward strand.
TCCAGGTATCCGGAGGAGTCCAGCACGGGCACTTCGTGCACAAGCGCGCAGTTCTCCCTCATCTCCACGAAGCCCCTTGCGAACTGCGCATTGCACGCGACATAGTCGTACTCCGGCTCCATCATTTTGGAGGCCGCCGGGTTCACCCACGCAAATGCGGCTGCAAGGATTCCAAGAAACAGCAGTATCCTTCTCATCAAAATCCCCATCCTCTTTTCCAGGGAAGGGTTAAAAACGTTCTTCCCCATTCCAGAAAGGGGAACATGGAACTTTTCTTCTGGATTCTCGCCGCAGTTATTCTTGATGCTCTGCTTGGTTTCACAGGCGTATTCTCCTTCTACCTGAAGGAAAACCTGCTGAAAAAGCTGGCCTTCCACCTCACCGCCTTTGCCGCGGGGACGCTTATGGGCGGCGCCTTCTTCCACCTCATCCCGGAATCCGCGCAATTCTTTGAGCCGCTACAGATGTCCATAATCCTGATTGCGGGCTTCATCGCATTCCTCGCGATAGAGGGCTATTTCCACTGGCACCACCACGAGGACTGCGAAATCCACCCCTTCACCTATACGATGGTAATAGGCGATGCGGTGCACAACACGATTGACGGATTCGTGATGGCTGCCGCCTTCTTCGCCAGCATTCCGCTGGGGATTGCCACCGCACTTGTGATAATCGCCCACGAGCTCCCGCAGCAGCTTGGGGTATTCGGCGTGCTTCTCCACGGCGGCCAGACCAGGCAGAAGGCCCTCCTCTATTCCTTCCTCGCCCAGTGCACGGTGATAATCGGCGGCCTGCTTGGCTATTTCCTCGCCACTTCCGCCGAGGGCGTTTCCGCCTACCTCATCCCGTTCGCCGCGGGCGGCTTCATCTACATAGCCGGCGCGGACCTCATCCCTGAGATGCATAAGTCCAAAGGGATTGAGAAGGTGCTCACCTTCCTGACCTTCGCGATCGGCCTCGCATTCATGCTCTGGATAAAGCTGCAATTCGGTGGGTAGGGTGCAGGTCGCGTGCCTTTTCTCGGGTGGAAAGGATTCCTGCTTTTCCGTATTCTGCGCTTTGGAGTCCGCGTGGTCGCCCATTCTTGTAACGATGAAGCCCGCGGAATACTCGATGATGTTCCATCATCCGAATATTGAATGGACAAAACTGCAGGCGGAGGCGATGGGGCTCCCCCAGATTTTTGTAAAGCCGAAAGAAGGGGAGGAAGAGCTCGCAGCGCTGGAAAATGCCCTCCGCAACCTGAATATAGATGGCATATTCACCGGAGCAATAGACAGCGATTACCAGAAGCAGAGAATAGATGCAATCGGAGAATCGCTTGGAATTCCAACATACTCTCCGCTCTGGAGAAAAAAAGAGCCAATGTATTCCGAAGTCCTGCAATATTTCGAAACCTGCATCACTGCGGTTTCTGCGGAAGGATTAGGCCCCGAGCTTCTCGGAACAAAATTCCAATTAGTACAGAAGAAGGGAGTCCACCCCTTTTTGGAAGGCGGGGAAGGCGAAACCTTCGTTACCGATGCCCCTTTTTTCCAGAAGCGCATAATGATAGATAAATGGGAAAAGGGATGGGACGGGGTGCGGGGAGTGGCGAAAATAGCCTCCGCCCATCTTGCGCCCAAACGCTAGCTATTTATTCTTTCTTTCCGTGGCTTTTCCTATGGCAAAAATAGGCTGGTATGAGGAATTTGTGGATTTGCATTACAAGCCGGCGAAGGATGATATAGTTGTCTTATTCTACTTTGAACCCGAAGCCGGCATAAGCAAACACGAGGCCGTGGGGAGGGTTGCATCCGAGAGCTCCACCGGCACCTGGACCACGTTATTCAAGATGCCTCCGCGCATGAAGAAACTGCAGGCGACAGCATTCGAAATAGACGGGAATTATGTGAAGATTGCATACCCCATCGGGCTCTGGGAGGAAGGGAACGCAGTTCAGCTCCTCTCCGGAATCGCTGGCAATATATTCGGGATGAGGGCCCTGCGCAACCTCCGCCTCATAGACGTTACTTTTCCCCCCGCCTATATGAAGCATTTCCGTGGCCCCCATTTCGGAATGGAAGGAATAAGGAAGATGATGAAGATATACAGGCGCCCCCTCACCGGCGCGGTGCCCAAGCCGAAGATTGGTTTTAGTGCGGCAGAACATGCCCAGATTGGGTTTGAGACCTGGATGGGCGGCTTCGATTTTGTGAAGGATGATGAGAACCTCACCTCCACACATTTCAACCGCTTCGAGGAGCGCGTAAAATTGATGACAAAAATGAGGGACAAGGCGGAGAAACTTACCGGAGAGAAGAAGTCCGCATTCCTGAACATAACCGCTCCCACGGACATAATGAAGAAGCGCGCGGACATGCTCGCGGACTACGGATGGAACTATTGCATGATTGATGTGGTGGTCGCGGGAACCGCCGCAGTCCAGACCATGCGCGACTACTGCTCCGACCTCGGCCTTGCAATCCATGCGCACAGGGCTATGCATGCGGCTTTTGACCGCAACCCCAAGCATGGAATCACAATGCAGTTCCTGGCAAAACTCATGAGATTAATCGGTGTGAGCCAGATTCATTCCGGGACTGCAGTAGGGAAGCTTGTGGGAAGCAAAAGAGAAGTTACCGCAATCGCAGAAGTTCTCCGCGACCAAAAAATAAAACCCCTCCCGGGCGTCCTTATGCCGCAGGACTGGGGCCACATAAAGAGCGCCTTCCCGGTCTCTTCCGGAGGGCTTCACCCCGGCCTCGTGCCGGATGTCCTCCGCATCTACGGGACCGACCTCGTTCTCCTTGTGAGCGGAGGCATACATGGGCATCCAAAGGGCACCCGCGCTGGCGCAAAAGCCGCAATGCAGGCAGTGGATGCGTACATGGAAGGGGAAACTTTGAAGGAAAAGGCGAGAACCTCCCCCGAGCTCGCGCAGGCATTGGAGAAGTGGGGTACCTATAAGCCAAAGTGAATAGTGGGAATATGAGAAAATTATTCTGGGAAGACCCTTACCTTAAGGAGTGTACTGCAAAAGTTGAATCAATCAACGGCAACGAAGTCCGCCTCTCCCAATCCGTTTTCTTCGCCTTTTCCGGAGGCCAGGAATCCGATTCAGGAACAATAGGAGGCATCCCGGTAAAGGAAGCCCGCAAAGAGGGCAATGATATTACATACGTGTTAGAATCCACCCCTACCTTCTCTCCCAGGAGTGAAGTGGAAGTGAAGATAGATGCGGAGAAAAGGATGAAAATTATGCGCCTCCATTCCGCGGCCCACATAGTCTGGTTCATTTTCGAGAAGAAGACCGGAATAAAGAAATTGATTGGCTCCAACGTGACCTCCGGGAAATCCCGCATAGATTACGAGTATCCGGAATCCCTCTCCCCCATCCTTTCCGAAGTGGAAAAAGAAGCAAATGAACTAATTTCCAGGGGCGCGGAAATCAAAACCTATCCGGAAACCGGAAACCCGGAGCGCAGATGGTGGGAACTCGGGGAATGGAAATGCCCTTGCGGAGGAACCCACCCAAGGGATGCGAAGGAAATAGGGCAGATCAGGCTGAAGAGGAAGAATATAGGGAAGGGAAAGGAGAGAATAGAGATTACTCTTGCCTAGCCACCAATTCATATTTAAAAACTATCCAGCCCAACTTATCCTGCTTATTAGGGGTCGTGAGCTAACCTGGTATGCTGCCAGCTTCGGGAGCTGGTTGTCTGGGTTCAAATCCCGGCGACCCCATTCCAGTTTTCCGTTTCCGGTCCCCAGTTTCCCGAGACTTTTTCTGTTCATGTTCTCCATGCATTTACACGAACGATTACCGGAAACAAACCATAGATACTTTTTATAACCCTCTCAACCTAATCCTCTACGCAAGTTCCTGCCCGGGGTGGGCGAATGGCTGAGAAGCAGGATTTATCATCTCTCATCTCTTCCTTCGAAGAGTTCTTCACCACCATCCATAAGGAAAAGCTCACCGATGTCCTTCTCGCTTATCCAAGAATAAGGAGCGTGGAAGTGGACTATAACGATTTGGAGAGGTTTGACACCTCCCTTGCAGATGCACTAATCGCCACTCCGGAACTAGTAGTAGAAGCAGCCGAGCAGGCAATCAGGAACCGCAACATGACGCTTCCCTCCGGGATAGGAGTATTCGAGCCGCATGTCCGCTTCTTCAACGGCCCCTCTTCCGATTTGATGATCGAGCACATCGGCTCCAGGAGCTTAAACGAGCTCGTCGCGTTCAAGGGCGTCGTCACCAAGCGCACGGACGTCATGCACAAGGTGAAGATGGCAAAGTACAAATGCCAGGCCTGCGAGTCCGAATACAAGGTCCTGGTAGGGAGGAACTTCCACGAGCCCAGGAAGTGCGATGCGTGCAAGAAGCTCGCCCTCGTACCGGTGGAGGAGGAAGGCACGTTCGTGGACCTCCAGAAAGCCGAGGTGCAGGACCTGCTTGAGAAGGTGAGCGGCGGCTCCCCGGCCGCAAAGATGGAAATCTGGCTGGAGGACGACCTTGTAAACAAGATAACTCCCGGGGAAAATATAGAAGTATGCGGAATCCTGCGCCTGAAAATCCCGACCAGCATAAAGCAGAAGAGGGAATACATATACGGGAGGTGCGTGGAGGCGGTCCATGTCCGCAGCCTCAAGAGGGATTTCGAGGAGATAGAGCTGAACCGCGATGATGAGAAGAGGATAATAGAGATTTCACGCGACCCTATGCTGAAGAAAAAAATCACATTCTCCGTCGCGCCGGCCATCTATGGATACAACGAGGTAAAGGAGGCGCTGGCGCTCCAGCTTTTTGGGGGCACGAAAAACAAGGTGATGAAGGGGGACGCGCCCCTCAGGGACGACGTGCACATACTACTCATCGGCGACCCGGGCCTGGCCAAATGCGCTGATGGCGATTCCGAAGTACTTCTTGCAGATGGCTCGGTAAGGAAAATACGCGAAGTTGTGGAGGAAGTCCTGCAGGAGAAAGGAGAGCAAAAGGTGGAGGACGGGGTTTATGCGGTGAGCAACCATGATCTTCTTTCCCTGGATTTGGACGGAAAAGTATCGGAATCAAAGGCTACCTATTTCTGGAAGCTGGAAGCACCGGAATATATGTATGAGGTGGAAACCGGGGCCGGAAAGAAAGTTACAGTAACTCCTGAACACCCTTTTTTCGTCTCATCTGGTGGGCACGCAGCCGCAAAAAAGGCGAGCGAGCTTGGCATAGGAGAATTCATAGCGACTCCGCATTTCATTCCGGTTAGGGGAAAGCTGCAGCAGCTTCCGGCTCTGAAGAAGGGAAAAACAAATGCAAACAAGATTTCCCTCCCCAGCCATCTGGATGAGGGCTTCGCAAGAATAATCGGATATCTCTGCGGAGATGGCTATTTCAGGAGAACCACCTCATACGAAATCAGCCTTACAAGTAATGACAAGGATGTGCTGGATGATTTCGCATCCATTCTCTATTCCTATGGATTGTGCACATCGCTAAGGCAGGACAAACGCACAAATGCGATAACGGCATTTGCATTTTCAGTAGAACTCGGGAGAATTCTGGCAAGATTCGGAATGGAAAAAACATCCTTTGAGAAGAATGTTCCTGATGAAATAATGAAGAGCCCAGATGATGTTGCTGCAGCTTTTCTAAAGGCATACTTTGGCTGCGAAGCAGGTGTCCACAAAGCAGGGCTGACCGTAGTTTCAGCAAGCAGGGAACTTCTAAGCCGTGTGCAGCTTCTGCTCCTCCGCTTTGGGATAATGTCCCAGCTTCACGAAACATATTCCCGTGCAACCAACGCGAAAAATCACCAGAAGACAAGGTATCACCGGCTTTTCATCCTTGGGAGGAATGCAGTCGAATATGGGAATAAGATAGGCTTCACATCCAGAGAAAAGCAAAGGAAGCTGGGGTCTCTTGGAAAGAAATTCAACACAAATATGGATGTAATCCCAAACATCAGTTCTCTTATCAGAGAAACAAGGATCATGCTTGGTCTCACCCAGGCAGAATGCGGAATACCAAAGCCGGCATACAGGCATCTGGAAAAGGGGGGCCGGAGCCCCTCGAGGGAAACACTGGGCAGGGTGGCTTCCGCCTTCAGAGGGCGTGCTTTGCCGAATGCAGAGAAAAACATCCGGCTTATTGAACTTCTTTCTGAATCCCACATCTTCTGGGATAAGGTCAAGTCTATAAAGAAAGTAAGGCCCAGGGAAAAATGGGTTTATGACCTGCAGGTAGACACAACTCATAATTTCATCGCAAATGGAATGGTCGTGCATAATACGAGGTTCCTGCAATCCATCACTACGCTCGCGCCCAAGAGCATCTACGTGAGCGGAAAGAGCGTATCCACGGCAGGCCTTACCGCCAGCGCCGAGAAAGATGAATTGGGCGACGGGGGCTGGACGCTCAAGGCGGGCGCCCTGGTGCTCGCATCCAACGGCATGTGCGCAATAGACGAGTTCGACAAGATAGACGAGGAAGACCGCGCCTCAATGCACGAGGTGATGGAGAGCGCATCCGTGTCCATAGCAAAGGCGGGGATAGTCGCGAAGTTCAAGGCGAAGACGGCGATAATCGCGGCGGCCAACCCGAAGCACGGGAGGTTCAACCAGACGAAGAACCTCGCTGACCAGTTCGACGTCCCGCCCTCCCTCCTCTCCAGGTTCGACCTCATATTTCCGATAATGGACATACTCGATGAGGAAAAGGATTCCACCCTGGCGGAGCACATTCTCTCTTCCCATGCGGCCGCGGCGGCTGGCACTTCCTCGTCGCTGCCTGATGAGGTCGAGCTGATAGACCGCGGCCTCCTCAAGAAATACATCGCATACGCGAGGCGCTACGTGCATCCCGTGCTCGGGGAGGGGGCGAAGGAAAAGATAAAGAACTTCTACGTGGAACTCAGGAGGCTGGGCAAGAACTCCGGCTCGGTGCCCATCACCCCGAGGTACATCGAGGGGCTGGTGCGCCTCTCCGAGGCCCACGCAAAGCTGCGGCTCAGCAACGAGGTGGAGGAGGCGGATGCGGACGCTGCAATAACGCTGATGAGATACGTGCTCATGAAAGTGCTCACGGACCAGGAGACAGGGAGGATAGATGTGGACATAATCGCGACCGGCAAGGCAAGGTCCCAGGTTGAAAAGATAGAGAGCATAACCGACATCATAAGGGCTCGCACGAGGGACACGGAGGCGGTGCAGATAGAAGATGTGCTTAAGGATGCGGAAGCGGCGGGCATAGAGCCGGGGCTGGCCAGGAGGATAATAAGGGAGCTTTTGCAGAAAGGGGACATCTACGAGAAAGAGCCGGGCTGGGTGAGCCTGGTCGGCAGGGAGAAATAGCATGAACGTGCTGCAGAAAGTCCTTTTCATGTTCATCCTGACGCAGTTCCTCGGCCTCTACACGGGCATATTCATCCTTGAGGATGCGAGGACCAATCCCGTGGTCCAGGAATACATAGCCGTCGAGCACGGGGTTTCCTCCCTGCCACTTTTTGTGCTGTACATCCTGATAGGCGCGGCGGTATTCCTCGTAATGATGAAGCTCCACATTGAGCTTTTGTTCGCGCTGCTGGAGATGCTCGTCATTTCCGTCACCTCCTCCATACTTTTCTATGCGTTCATCCGCCCGTTCATAGCCGATGCGCTGCCTGCGATGGCGCTCGCGGCCCTGCTGGGCGTACTGCTCGCTGTTGCGAAGCACTTCATCCGCCTGCTCAAAAACCTCGCGGCGGTGCTCTCAAGCGCCGGCGCAGGCGCGGTTTTCGGCTTCACGTTCAGCTTTCTCGCATCCCTCATATTCTTCCTTCTCATGGCCGTATACGACTACATAGCCGTTTTCCGCACCAGGCACATGGTCTCGATGGCAAGGGAGATAATCAGGCACGACATGAGCTTCACCGTTACCGCGAAGGAAAGGCTGCCCACCGGGGCGGAATCCCGCCTCGACCTCGGCACAGGGGACCTCGCCCTCCCCATCATGGTGGAGGTCTCAGCTTACCAGATACATCCCGTCCTTTCGCTGATAACCATGATGGGTGCGGCTGCGGGAGTCACATTCGTCCTGGTCTATGCATGGAGGAAAAAGGTCTTCCTTCCCGCGATACCGTTCATCTTCTCGGGAATCCTCCTCTCGCTCATCGTGGCGTTCGGGGTGGCATTCCTCAGGCTGCTCTGAAATCAACAACAACCTGGACCGTGCCGGGGGAGAAGGGCCGCACTTCCCTGCTTTCAAGGATTTCTATTCCCCTGCCCGCCCTCTTTCCCGCCTCAAGAGCCTTTTTCACGGCCGCCTCCTTTCCGCCCTTCCTATTTACAAATGTATAGAAGTGTATAATCGCTCCCTTCCTGGCGGCGAGCAGTGCAACGCCCAAAAAGTCCTCCGCGCTTTTCGGCAGGGGCATGAGCACCCTGTCCGCAACGCCTGCAAACCTCCCCGGGACCACCTCCCGAACGTCGCCCCGAACCGCCTCGACCCTCCCCTGCATCCCGTTCAGTTTTATGTTCCCTTCAAAATAGCGCACCGCATCCGGGTTCAGCTCAATCCCATAAACTTTTGCATCCTTCTGCTTTTTCGCAATCACAAGCGCAAAAGGCCCCACTCCCGCGAACATCACCAATACGTTCTCTCCCGGCTTTACCTTCCCCGCAACCCTCCCGCGCTCATGGCTCAGCCGGGGAGAAAAATACACCTTCGCGAGGTCCAGGCGCATGCGCACCCCGTGCTCCGCGTACGTTGTTTCGGTCCTCTTCTCCCCCGCAAGAAACGCAAACCTCCTCACCCTGTACTCGCCCTCCATCCCGCCTTCTTTCCTGAGAACGGCTTTTACGTTCCTGTTGGCTTTAAGGAGCGCATCCGCAATCTCCTCCCCCTTCGCACGCAGATTCTCAGGAATCTCCAGCACCGCGATATCCCCGATGACATCATAAGAAGACAATATCCCTCCTGCTTCTTTCCCGGCAATCCCCGCAAGCATTTCCCTGAAGCTCTTCCGCACTTCCCTCTTTCTTGCTTCGATTTCAACCATCTTATAGCCACGCAACCCCCGCTTCACCGGAAAATACACATACTTCTCGTCATGGAAGGGAAAATATCCCTCGTCAAGGATTCCTGCAGAAGAGAGTTTCCTGCGCATCTCCTCCCCTTTTTTCCTGGGGACGCGTATGGCGTTTGCCATTCCTTTCACTCTAGAACAATTGCGGGCTTCCCCGGCATTGCATTGGAGGCTTTTGGATGCCCGCCTTCCTCCTCTTTCCTCACGATAACCTCCGCCCCCAGCTCTCTGGACAGGAACGGAGCCGCGTCCGAAAGTGACGCATACTCCTCGGCCGCAGGCAGCACCGCCGGCAACGAATGGACCTTCCCCATCAGCGCCTTCCCGAACCTGCCCAAAGCTTCCATATCCAGTTTTTTCTTTTTCCCGGATTCCATGAGTTTCTTCATGTCTTTCTCTTCCATCAGCAGCTTATACGAATCAAACTTCCATGCAGCCGGCGCATATACAAATACTCTCTTCGGCTTCGCCCCAACCCTCTCCGCAATCTTCTCCGCATCGTAGCGTACAGCCTCCACGAGCCCCTCGCCCATCTCCAGCCCCGGGTCCACGAGCTCCGGGTCCCCCTCCGGGAATTCCGCATCAATCACAAACCCCTTTTCCCCGAGGGCTTCCCAAATCTCCTCCGCGATGTGCGGCATGAAAGGCGAAACAGCAACGGCCCAGTTCCTGAAGAACCATCTCAGTTTGGGCTTCCCCGCCCTCTTCAGGTACCACTGCAAATCGTGCATCACTTCGTAGAAAACGTTCTGCGCAAGGGCCCGCATCTCCAGCTTCTCGTAAAGCCCCGGAAGGGCGGACAGCCTCCTGCTCATGCGGGACTTTAGCCACATCTCCATCCTCCCCTCCCCGTCCTCACCCGCGTATTCAAGAAGGGAAAAGAGGTGCTCCAGCCTCCCCCGCACACCATCCGCGACGCTCCTCTCGAAATTCGTGTCCTGTGCAAGGTCGGCACCGGCAACCACGGAGAACCTCACCACATCAGCCCCGTATTCCCTGACCGCCTTCCTCAAGGGCAGGATATTCCCGAAGGACTTGCTCATCTTCTTCCCCTCCATCATCACAAGCCCGTTCGTAACAATCTGCCTGGGCAGATGCTCTTCAGGGAAGATGGCCGCATGGTTGAACACGAAAAAGGGGAGGTGGTTCTTGATGAGGTCCTCGGCCGAATGCCTGGAATCCAGCGGATACCAGTAGAGGAATTCCTTCCTGATTTTTCCCCATTCCTTCTTCCCCATCCCCTTTCCCAGGAATACGTAATCGAAGAATTCATCCGAAAGCTCCTCGGGCGCAACGTCCTTCAGCAGGTGCGCAACCGTATAGAAAGCCATGTAGATTGTGGAATCCGAGAGCGGCTCGATTATCTTTGAGTGGTCGTACGGGAAAGGGGTCCCAAGCCCGGAAGCGCGCGTGCATGCCTTCTCCTTCAGCCAGTCTATCGTCCCCAGGTATTCCTTCCTGGCCTTCTCCGGCATGAGGCTCATCTTCCCAAGCCATTCTTTCGTCTTCTCCTTCCATTCCGCGTTCCCGTAATCCAGGAACCACTGGTCCTCAACCAGCTTCACCCCCGCCTGCGCCCCGCACCTGCAATAAACCGGCCCCTTCGCCAGCAGATAGAATGCAACCGCCTTCCCCTCCCTTATGAGCCTCTCCTTCACCTTCTCCTTGGCTTCAAGGACCTTCATGCCCTTGAAATCCCCTACGCTCATAACGCCCGTGTGTGCTTCGGTCTTGTACAGCTCGCCAGTCGCATCCTCGGCCTTGGGGTCGTTCTGGTCCACAACCCCCATGCGCTCCACAATCTCCTGCGCAGGAATCCTCTTCATTCCCGGATAAGAAAGGATTGCAATCGGTCTCAGCTTTCCCGGCATCCCCAGGTCCCGCAGCGCGAGGTAATCGTAGGGCGCATGCGCGGGCACGCTCATCACCACGCCGGTCCCCTGCCCGGCATCCACGAATTCCGCTTCCAGGATGGGTATCTTCCTTCCGTAAGGCTCCTCCGCCTCCTTCCCGGCCAGCTCCTTCCCCTCAAGCGTTTCCGCAACCTCAAGGCGGAACTGCAGCGAAAGGAGCTTCGCCGCCTTCTCCGCTATGTATACCGCATCTTTGCCCATGTACGCCTTCACATACCTCTCCGAAGGCTTCACCCACAGGTTGGTAACCCCGTAAATTGTTTCGGGACGATACGTTGCAGCCACCAGCCACCCATCCCCAAATTTGAATTTTATGCCCGTAACCTCCTCTATCTCAGGGTCCACGTCCCCCTGCGTGTCATGCGCGCTCACCACATTCGAATCCGAGGGGCACCATGCGACCCTGTGCGTCCCCTTCTTCACGTACCCCTTCTCCTTAAGCTTCCGGAACTGCCATTGGATGAATTTGTTGAAGTGCCTGTCGAAGGTGTAGAATTTCCTCCTCCAGTCTATCGCATACCCTATCTCCCTCATCCCCTGCTCAATCTCATGCGAAAAATGGAGCACAAGCGCCTCCGGCTGCGTGAGCCCTTCCGCGGTTTCCCGCGGTATCCCATAGATGTTCTCGAATATGCCGAGAAGCTCCGGGTCCCCCTCCTTCAGCCTCTTCACCATCCCCAGGATTGGCGTTCCGGTAACATGGAACGCCATCGGGAAGAGCACATTATAGCCGCGCAGCCGCCAGTACCTCGCATAGATGTCCGCAGTGGTATAGGTCCTCCCGTGCCCCACATGCTGCGGGGAGTTCGGATAAGGAAACGCCGCGGTTATGTACTTCTTCCTCCCATTGCCCGCCTCCGTTTCATAGGCCGCCGCCTGCTCCCATCTATCCCTCCATTTCGGCCCGATTTTCTGCATGTCCATGGGAACCATCTTTAATGATAAGGATTGCTCATTCTTCGTTGGAATATATTTATATACGTTATTCACGGAATACAGGCATGCTCGCAGGCGGCGTTTTCCTGCCGGTGCTCCAGGCGAATCCCTTCAACCCTTTCGTAGCCGCTGCGCTTATGCTCTCCCTGGTCGCAATAATACTCTACTACCTTCTCTCCAGGGCCCTCTCCTCGCCGCAGCTCGAGGCCTTCACGCGCGAGGAATTCTCCCAGTTCATATTCACCGCCCTCCTCTTCGCCGCCTTCGTGGCCCTCGCGGCGGCGATATCCGCAATCGCCTCCGCAGCCGCCTGCGGCGGGGCGGGCTGCGACCACATAGACCTTGCGCTCTATTCCCTGGGCATCGTGCAGAACGGGCTTGCCAGCACCTATTTCCGGCTCTATGCGCATGAGTTCGTGATAGGGATACTCTCCACCATAGGGTTCAACATCCCGGTGAGCCTTCCCCCCGCCTTCATAGTCTGGGTTTCGCTCTCCCCCTTCAGCGGGCTGGAGCTGCTCAGCAACGCACTGGTGACGGTGATAGAGAGCGTGGGCTACCTCTACGCCCTCGCGTACGGGAGGGAAACGCTCGTCCTGTTCTTCCGCGACATCACATACACGGTGCTCCTTCCCGCCGGCTTCATTATGCGCACGATGCCCTTCAGCAGGAGGACCGGCTCGAGCCTCATAGCGATCGCGTTCGCCGGCTATTTCGCCTACCCGCTATCCATACTGCTCTCCCATTACATGATATTCGGGAAGCTGATGGAGGCGGGCGGGATTGCGGCGGTGGAGGCGCCTTCCGCGCCGGTGTTCTGCGAGCCGCCCGAGGGAAGGGACGTTGCGGAGATGGACAGGGCGCTTGCGGACGAGTGGTCCGGCCAGCTGCAGGAGCTCACCGAGCGCGGGGAAGGGGGGGTGCTCAGGAGGCTCATCAGCGGAGGGGGCGGCTCCCTGATCGGGGGCATAAGGGATTTCTTCCTGGCGTTCTTCGGCGCGGTTTTCACCCGCTACAATTTCGACCTGCTCTCCCCGAACATGTCGCCCTTCATCCATTTCTCGTATTTCTTCATGATGGACAAGATAATCTCGCTCGTGCAGTTCGCTGTGCTCGTGCTGGTGACCTTCGTTTTCGAGATAATAATAGCCGTCACGGCATTCCGGAGCGTTTCCCACGTGATAGGGGGGGAGATTGAGATACTCGGGCTTACGAAGGTTGTGTGAATGGCTTACGAAACATACTACACGATGGCGGGCGCGACGGTGGTGCTGCTCACCGCATACATCGCCCTTCTGCACATGGCCTCCCGCTTCCTCAACAGGCCCGAGATGGCGGCATACGCAAACGTGGAGCTGCAGCACCTTTTCATGTCGGTGATAATCTTCGGCATAGCGCTGCTCATGCTGATGGGCTTCGACGCCGCGGGCACCGCGATAGCCGGCGAGCCGCCGATCAACGCCTCCCTGAGCTTCCTGCACAAGACCATAAACAGGGGGGTGATCCCCGCCTACATAGACCTCGTTTCCCTTGACGTGAAGCTCAGCTTCTGGAACTCCCTCTACGGGAGGCACGGGCCGACCGTATGGAACTTCCTCGCGAAGCAGGTCGCGGGGCTGGACCCCATAATAAGCGTGGTGCGCGTGCTCACCTTCACCCTCACCGCATTCTTCGGCACGCTCAGCGCGCAGGTGGTGATATTCTACGTGATTGAGGCGCTCATGGTAAATTTCGTGCTGCCCGCGGGGGTGCTGCTCAGGTTCTTCCCCACCACGCGCGATGCGGGCGTTTACCTCATAGTGTTCGCCATATCCTTCCAGGCCGTCTTCCCCCTCCTTTTCACGATAAATGCGCACATACTCGACGAGATGTGGGGGGCGTTCTACGGGACGCGCTACGACCCCTACACCACGCTCCCAGCAGGCCTCATCGGAAGCGAAATACCGGAATACGCGCCGTCCTGGGTTGCGGACATGGTCGGCGACCCGTCCGTTTCCGCGCAGGCGGTCGGCTTCTTCCCGTTCGTATGGTTCTTCCGCTTCTACCTGCTCGCGCCGTTTTTCGAGGGCATAGCCAGCATCTCGCTGCCCGCGCTCGTGCTTCCCGCCCTCGCGATGTCCCTCACGATTTCCTTTATAAACGCCTTCACGAAATTCCTCACGGGGAAGGGATAAGGATGATGCTCGCAGTGATTGATTTCGCCGCGTACATGCCGTTTGCGGCAGCCGCCATACTCGCGGCGCTCTCCCTCATCGCCCTCGCGTACATGCTCGGCTCCCTGCTCTCCAACGACCAGCTCAGGGCATGGTCCAGGATGGAGCTCACCGAGGCATTCTATTCCGTTGTAATCATCGCGCTGGCTGCCCTCATATTCACGCTTGCGGACGGGGGCATAGGCAGCTTCCTCAACTATTCGCTCTACCACTACGCCTCTTCGGGCGAGGCGACGCCCATCTGCGACCACCTTGAGGGCTTCGCGGAATACTCCGGCCTCCCGTGCCACGTGAAAATCGCCAAGAGCTTCTTCTCCACGGTTTTCGGGCAGAGCAGCTATTTCCTCTACAGCCTACTGAGGCAGTACTCGCGCTTCTCCTTCCTCTCCAGCATGAGCATCTCCGGGGATTCAATCGTGCCCGCGGTCGGGAACATATCCTTCGCGCCGTTCGCCGCCTACCTCCACATACCCATGGCGATGTATTCCTACATGTTCGATTTCGGGATTAAGTCGCTCATACTCCTCAAGCTGCAGGAAATCCTGCTGGAATTCATAGACAAATCCGTATTCCCGGTTTTCTTCCTGCTCGGCGCGGTCCTGCGCGCCTTCCCCGCGATGAGGCGGCTCGGAGGGCTCCTGATGGCCGCCGGAGTCTCGCTCTACTATGTGTACCCCGCCTTCTACGTGCTGGGCGCATTCGTAATCACCGGGATGATGCAGGCGGACGCCGACGGCTATGTGATGGACGCTCCCATCGTGGACTTCACCTTCACCTCCGGCGGCGAGACATTCGACCTGAACGGCATCCTCAGGGAGCCGGAGGCGGTGGTGAATCCGGACGGCTCGGTCTCCCTTGTGGGCGATGCGCCGGCCCTCACAGGGAATGCAAACCTCTGCGTGCCCCCGAGCGAAAGGCCGGAGGGGTTCAGCGCGGGCGGCGAATGGGCGGAGTTCCTCTCCCTCATGGGGAAGCTGATTGCGTGGCCCTTCTCGGGGTTCGCGTGGGGCGCGCAGTTCGACGACTGGATACTTGGCGAGAACGGGATAGTGAATGGGGTTGCGAGGATGGTTTTCTTCTCCCTCTTCTTCTCCTTCATCTCAATCATGTCGACGGTTGCGGCCATAAAGAGCCTTTCCCCGCTGTTCGGAGGCGACGTGGAGATCGCGGGGCTTACCCACCTGGTGTGACCTATGAAGAGGCTGCTGCTCCTTATGTTCCTTCTCCCGCTCCTCTTCTCCCAGCAGCCGGCGGAGGATGCGGGCAGGTACATAGGCGGCGCCCTCGCGGAAAGGGAATACGCCTGGCTGGAGCGGCTTTCCGGGACGGGCGTGTGCGGCCCCGAGAGGATTGAGGGCGTCTTCACCCCTGCTTTCGTCATGCTTCTCGCGATATCTCTCGCTACCGCAATCCTCTACATGATAGGCACGCTTTTCGATTCCCCCGTGCTTTCCGCGCTTGCGAAGCAGGAGGCCTACGAGATAATCCTCACGGTTGTGATTGTGGCGGCGTTCTTCTCAATCTACGGCATAATCGAGAACGTCGTGGTGGGCACGCACGGCACCAGCGGCGGCTTCATCAGCATCGCCAGCTCCTATTCCAAGCAGATGATAGTTAAGATATCCACGGACACCTCCTCGCTCGGCTTCTACAATACGCTCCTGTACATGTATTACACCGCCCCGATAAGGTTCGGGAAGATGGGGGCGTATTCCGGCATTTCCATGAACCTGGGCGCGGTTATAAGGCCCGTAATAGACGGCGTCGGCTCCTCCGCCACGCTACTCTCGGTTGCTATGGGCGAATGGCTCGGGAACCTCAGCCTGCTTTGCTTCATACAGAGCGTGATGATGCCGGTGTTCTTCCCGCTCGGAATCCTTCTCCGCAGCGTCCCGCACCTGCGCGGAGGGGGCAACGCCCTCATAGCCTTCGCCTTCGCGCTTTTCATCGTCTACCCCATGATGCTCGCCATCAATTATGAAGCGTTCGAGCGCAGGTACGGCGACCTCACCTACGGGACGCCCATACAGAACGCCGTCTCCACTTTCGTGGCCGAGACCGGCTTCGGGGGCGTGGGGCTGCTCGCGATAGGGATAAAAATCATCACCGGCACGCTGCTCGGCCCCCTCCTGGTCCTTTCCACGATAATCGTATTCATAGAAACGATAAAGGACATCATATACACGGTTTTCGTGCTGAGCTTCTTCCTCGGGCTGCTGAACATATTCGTAACGCTGACATTCGCGAAGGAGCTTGCGCGCTTCCTGGGCACGGAGATAAACGTGAGCGCTTTCGTTAAGCTCATATAGGTGGTACGGATGACGGAGATGATAGTAAGCGGAGTATGCCAGGCGGGGACTACCCCGCAGGAGCTCTTCGCGGGCTTCCTGCCCGACTGGCAGCTCCTTTCCGCCGCCGCGCTTCTCGTATCCGTCGGCACGATAGCGCTCCTCTACCTCATAAACCGCTTCTTCCAGAATTCGGAGGGGATGGGCTGGGCGAAGCTGGAGCTGTACGAGGTCTTCATCACCGTGGTGATAATGATTGGGGTTTTCGCAGCGGCGGACCTGGCGTGCAACGTGAGGGCTTCCTGGCTTTTCCCGGCCCCTTCCGCGCCCCAGGACTATAACATATACGAGGCGTCCAACTGGTACCTGGACCAGTTCTCCTCTTCCATAATGGACATAACGACCGCCCTCTACGGGCTGTACAGCGGGCTGGACATGATAAGCTCAATGACGCTGACCGGCAGACCCCTTGGGGTGGGCACGCAGGTGCAGCCCACGGGCGGCCTCGCGGCCACCGTGAAGCCGGGGCTGACCAACGCGTTCAACGTGCTCGTAATAGCTTTCATAGTGAACAAGGTGCAGATTTTCCTCATCAATTTCGTCTCGTTCGGATACCTCAAGTACTACCTGCCGCTCGGGCTGCTCGCCCGCAGCTTCACCCCCACGAGGAGGATAGGCGGCACGGTCATAGCGATAGCGCTGGGCTTCCTTTTCGTTTATCCCTTCCTGACCATACTTGAGGGCGAGGCGGGGCTAAAGCCCATACTCTCCCTGAGGGACAACATAATCCAGGATTTCTGGAGCGACGCATCCGGGGTCGCGGGCAACGATTTCGTCAGCTGGTGGGAGGACAGCACCAGGGAAGAGACCCTTGGCGGCAGCGCGCTCGCGGTCCTTGATTTCGTGGGGCTGGTCGTCCGCTCAGCCATCGGCTTCCTCGCGTTCGGGCTGCTATACCTCTCGGCGAATGCAGCCGGCTATGCGTTCATGGTCGGGCTGTTCTTCCCCGCCTTCAATACGCTTATATTGGTGACCACGATAAGGTACCTGAGCAAATCCATGGGCGAGGAGATAGACGTGACGAACCTTACGAGGCTGATATGATGGACTGGATGCAGGTCTCGCTGGTGGTGGTGCTCCTCTCCTTCTCCCTCTCCGCAGTGATGATAATGCTCTCCCGCCTATTCCAGAACAAGAACCTTGAGCAGTGGGCGAAGGCCGAGATGATATTCGCCTTCTCCACCTTCCTCCTGGTGGTGTTCTTCTACGGGCTGTTCAGCTTCGGGCAGGGCCTTCTCCTAAACGCGATGAAGCAGATACTCATCGCCAATTATGCACAGCAGGGAATGCCGCTGACCATGGACGATTTTGACAGGGCGTTTCCCCTCGGGGAGAACCAGGCGATACTCGGGCTTTCCGAACTCTACATGAACAAGACCTATTCCTGCCTCAGGGACATAGGCCGCGTCACCTATGCGCTGGCCTCGCCGCTCTTTTTCGCCGAATCCTTCTCAAAGGACGCGTTCATGACCGATACGGGCACGGGCTGGGGCCTTAAGCCGTTCACCCAGACCGCCATGAACATAATCAATTATGTGGTATTCACCGCGTTCCTGTTCCTCGTGTTCCTGCACATACTCAAATTCATCTCCGCGTTCGCCCTTCCGGTTTTCTTCCCGGCGGGCATACTGCTGCGCGCCTTCCCGCCGACCCGCGGCGCGGGGGCATACGTGCTCGCCTTCGTTGCCGGCTTCTATTTCGTGTTCCCCGCGGCCTACCTCCTCGCGGTGAACCTCTCCATGAACCCGTTCTACTGCGGCGTGCCGGAGCCGCCTGCCGCACCGGGCATGTGCAACATAAACAGCCCCGGGCAGCCGGAAAAGGTGTTCCTCTGGGCCAACAAGGTCCAGCAGGAGGCGATGTCCGATTTCGAGCAGCTCCGCAACGCGGTCGCGGGCGTGATGGTGAACCTGCTCTGCCTGCCCTTCATAGCGATGGTGATTACGATGAGCTTCATCCTTTCCTCCACCAACCTGTTCGGCGCAAATCTGCCCGAAGTAGGCAGGGGCTTCGTGAAGCTCATTTGATTATTTCCAGGTGCAAATAGTCCGATTTCTCCGCTCCTGCCAGCAGCATTCCGATGTCGTAACCTTCCTCCTCCAGCTTCTTCTCATTCTTTTTTACTTCATCATACGAATAATAGTCCAGCCTGCCTCCAGCTTCCACTTCCCAAAAGTCCTTCTCCAGCGCCCTCTCCACGTAATCCTTCTGCGCTTCCAATCTTCCGCCCGCGTGCCTTTTCAGGAATGCAAAATCCACATCAACCGTTACCTGCCCCGAGAACTCCCGCACAACCGCCGAATTCCATACATTCCTGGGAAGCGCGCGCATCCCCTCCGCGTCCGCGAACCCGTAATCAAAAACATCAATCCATCCGCCCTCCGCCAGTTTCTTCTTCCATCCCAGCACGCACCCCAATCCAATCTCCGGCACCGGAATCCAATATCCCTCAGGCATCCCCTCCATGAAAGCATGTATATCCGCATCCAGCCGCGCCTCGAGCTCCAGAAACCCCTCTCCCTCCCTTATCACTTCGAATATGCGCATGCCCCTCCGCACCAGCATCCGCGTGGGCAGGTCATCAAGCAATTCGTTCGCCTTTACGCAGTTCGCCTTCCTCATTTTTTTCAAATCCCAGGCGGGCGCCACAACCGTTTCGAAATCAAATCCTTTCAATTTTCCCGCAGCCCGCTCCACCCCTTTTTCCGAAAAATCCCATAGCACATAGGTTGTGCGCTTCGCAACCTCTTTGTTTCTTCTGCGCAGCGCCTTCAGGAAATTCGGGGCAAAAGTCCCATCCCCAACCCCGATTTCATAGATGCGCAGCTTCCCCTTCCGCGGCGCCCGCCGCACAAACTCAACCGCATTTGCCTCCGCGAATTTCAAAGAATGTGCAAACGTCCTAAATGAAGAATATATGCGCCCCTCTTTAGAAGAATAGAACTCAGAATTCCTGCGGCGCTGGAATTCCGCGAAGGTCTCCATGTGCGATTTTTCGCAATCCGGCGTTTATAATCCTATGCCGCTGCGGCCGCCCCATTCTCCAGGAACAGGTCAGAATACATCCCTACCATTGACGGATGGAGATTGAGCTTCTTCAGCTCGAACATTATCGCCTTCCATTCAACTGGCTTCTGGCCCCTGTTCAGCTTGTACGCCTTGAGCTTCCTCATCGACTGGATTGCTCCGGAGGTGAGAACCACTTCCGCCGCAAGCGCATCGGCCGCGTCAATCCTTCCGGCGATGTCCTGCCAGCGGTCCTTGTATGAAAGGTTCTCTATAATCTTTATGGTTCTTGCGGGGAAAAGCTCGTAATTGTAATCCTCCTCCGTTCTCTTGTTTACCTCCCTGAGGAATTTCGCGCTCTCTAGGTGCAGGTTCAGCACCGCCCTCTTTATCGCCTCTTCCGCAGGCGTGAATGAAGACTTGTCGCGCCCCAGCCACTGGCCTATGTCGGTAACCCTGCCGCGGTCCCTCCCATTCTCGCATCCCAGCCTGAGCAATCCGACTTCCCCAAGCAGGGCCGGGAGCACAACGGATTCCGCCAGATAATCGGCCAGCTTGTAATCGTTCAGCCTGCCGTTCTTGCTGAAAACGCCCCTTCCCACCAAATCCTCCTGCGCCTTCTGCAGGAACTGGTTCCTCTGGTTTCCCCAGTCCTGTTGTATCTCTCCCAGCAGCTGGAGCGCCATCCCCACCGCCCTGCACGCCTTCTGGTACGCGAAGTCAGGCGAGCCCGTGAGCTGCATCGTCGTCATAAGGTAAGCCGCGACTCCCGGGTTGAAGTCCGCCCTCGGCGAAATGTAATGTGCGGCGGCCACAGCATCCACGAACTCCTCTATCCTGCTCCTCCCGTCCTCCGCAAGCACATCTCCCTCGAGGTACATCCTCCTGAACTTGCATGTTTCTGGAGTGGAATCTGCATCATTCGGGAATTGCTTGTATCCCAAAAGCTGGTAAAGGTCTGCGAACGCATCTGCCCCATACCCCTTCAGGTGGAGCTTGCGCACCTTGTTGTACGCCTCGGTGCTGTAGTCGCTCTCCACCCTCCTCTTTATTTCCCTTATCCCCTTGTCCAGCCCGAGCAGCTTTACCGCATCAAAATCATCTATCGTTTTGAGGAACGCTGCGTCATGTGCCTCCATCCTGTCCCTGAAAGGAGTCTCGGTCTTCTTTTTGCTAATGCCCCTGAGTTCCTCGTCGTCCAGGTTCGGGAGCTCGAACACCTGGTACATTATCTCATAAAGCGTGTGGAGCCTGAAATGGATGTCTATAAGCCTCAGCAGCTTCTCCTTCCCCTTCTTGGTTTTTTCCTCGCCTTTTGCAGGAGGTGTGCATTCCGAAAGCTCCTTCTCCAGCCTCGCAATCTCGTCTTCGACCACGCCAGCCACCCTAACCTTCTTCAGTTCGAAGTAGGGCGCGATGTGCCTCGCGGTCTCCCCGTCCACTATGAGTTCCATCTCCGCAGGAATGCCCGAAAGTCTCGCCGCGAAGTTCATCTTCTCGCATATAATTGTGCTGCGGATGTCGTTCTTCATTATAGAGACTTCCCCGGTTGCGAGCGAGCCCCTTATCTTCAGCCTTGAATATATGCTCTTCCCGGTGGTCTTCTCCTCTATGTCAACGAGTCTGTTGTGCACCTCAAAAAGCGCCTTAAGGGTGAGGAGGAACCTGGCTCCTTCCACCGCGCTCACCTGCGGGTTGTCCTCCGGAGCGGGTATGACCCCGGAAATCGCATCACCCACCAGGGTGTCCCTCATGAACCTGAATATGCCCATCGCTGCGAGGAAATAAGTGTGCATCACGCGCACAGTCGCGTCCAGCTCTTCCTGGCCCTTGCCCCTCGCGCTTGCCGTGGACCTCGCCTGGTCCACATAGGGTATTGTCCCGCGGAACTTCAGCTTGTTGTACTCGTTGGCGGCGTACTCTTCTACTGTGGGCACCTGCGTCTTGTCCGTGCACTTCACGAATAGCTGGAGCCTCCACACAAACTCGTCCACAGGAGAGCGTATCTCGTCCAGCGAGCGGGGAATCTGTTTCCTGTCCCATTTTGCTGCCCTGCTCTCCACTCTCGCGGGCGCGTGCGCAAGGAAATCTACGAATCGCCTCCACTCCTTCTCGGGGACATCCGCCCTCCTGGATGCGAGCAGCTTGTCGAACACATCCCTATCCCAGAAGGTAGCCCTGTGTAGGCCGGGCATCCCGATTGGCCTTTCTCCCGGGTACTGAGGTGCAGTAATCTTTCTTGCGCCCATTTCTATCTCACCATTCCTATCTATATATTACGACAAAAACCTTAAAAATCCCGCGCAGACGCAGTTTTTTATTCCCTGCCGCCTTATTCCCAGCATGAAGCACCTGAAAAAGTATGTCCTCGACACGAGCCTATTCGTAAACCCGGCGGCCCGTGCCCCCTTCGGCAATTCCCCGCAGGAGGCGGTTGAGCACTTCGCAACCCTCGCAAGGGATTTCAACGCCAATTTCTACATGCCCCCCTCCATTTGGAAGGAGCTTTCCAATTTCGCCCCCAACCTGCATCCCCTGGAGGGCGTAGTAAAGAGAAAAGCTCCCAACATTTATTCCATCCACCTCCCGGCCGCAGTCTTCTACGAATTCATAGATGATGTAAGAGGTAGAGTAAACAAGGGCCTCCGCCTCGCCGAGGAATTCGCAATAGACAACCGCCCGGACAACGATGAGAAGCTCCGCCGCCTCCGGGACAAATACCGGGATTCCATGCGCGCAGGGATAGTGGACAGCAAGGAGGATTTCGAGATAGTCCTTCTCGCATACGAATTGGAGGCCGCAATCGTAACGAGCGATGAGGGAATATTCCACCTCGCAAACAAGGTGGGATGCGAGTGGATAGACGCGGCAAAGTTCCATGCAGTCCTGCGCAAGAAAAAGAAGGCTTAGTCCTGTTCTGGAAACCGGGAACCGATAACTGGGAACTGGTCAATCTTCCTGCGGATGCCCCTCCAGCGCCCTCCTCATCCTTCTGGTCCCTTCCTTATGCATTTTTGTGAAATTTATCTCGTAAAATCCGCCCTTTTTCTTATTTCCATTTACCCTTATCTCCACCTCCTTCCCCATCCCGCCAAGAATCCTGTCCCAGGTGCGCAAATCCCGCACCCTTATCCTGTATTTCTCCTCCACCCTCCCCTCGGCAAGCGCATCCAGAAGCCCGGAATAGAGCGCCTCCCCCAGTACCCTCACATACCTTTCCTTCCCAAGCCCAAGCTCCCGCAGGGAAACCGCAGACCTGAAAACCCTCTGCTTCATGAACCCCGAGGGCATGTCAAAAATCTGCGCTGAGTTCTCCATCAGGTCGTTTATGTCCGAAGAGGGAGTCACGTGCTTTATGATTTCCCTTTCCGCGCCCAGGCCCCTGAGGACCATCCCTTCCTTCCCTTCCCTGTCCAGTTTCCTCGCCGCCTCCCTCAGTTTCCCGATCTCGCCGCGCCTGAACCTCCCGATAAGCGGCACGGAGGCCAGCCCATATTTCCTGCAAATCTCCCTCCTTTCCAGCGGAGGGGTAAATTCGCCCCGTTCATCAATAATGTCGAATACGAAAAACCTCACGTCATACTCGTCCGTGGGCGGGGTGTGCGGCGTGTTCCCGGCCATCTCCCCGCACAAAACCCAGCCCGGCTTCTCCGCAAAGAATTTCCAGGCCGCCTTCTCCTCCATGAGTTTCTCTTTTGCAAAATAATCCGCATAGCCCCCGCGCGAAAAGCAATAGAGCTTCCCTTCATGCAGCACGGCCCTTATGTTGTATCCGTCTATCTTCTCTTCCGCGATGAATTCCGGAGAAGAGATGTTCCTCCCAACCCCCTTCCCCAGCACAAATACCCTTTTTATTTTCGGATACCCGGGAACCACCCGTTCCCCAATAACGACTGTCCCGCGCGGCACCCCTCCCACTTTTTCCGAGAAGCGGAGGAATCCCTCGTGCTCAACTACCCTTTTGCTTTTTAGCGCCTTCTTTAGCTTTTCCTCCAACATCCCCACCTTCCTTCCTGCCCTTCTCCCCTTCCCCTCCGCCGGGCGCCTTTTCTTCCCCGCCTTTCCCCAATCTCGCCTCCACCTCTTCCTCAATCCTTTGCGCTTCCCTTTCCTTCGCCTCATCCATCCGCCTCAATACGAATACCCCGATCGCGGTAAGCACCACGCTAACCACAATCACGACGAAGGAGATTTCCATGAAGAGGTTTGCCTGCGCATAAAGCGAATTAAATACATTCGCAGGAATTGCGCTCTGGCTCTCGAGCAGCACCATCACAGGATAGCTCCCCATCACCGCAGCGGCCAGCCCCCTGGGCATGAACACGTTTATGTACTTGTTGTACTGGGAGATGTCGCTCCCGAAAGTTGCTATCTTGGTGGAAGCAACCCTTGCAACTATGAGCCCTGCCATTACCGCAAGCCCGACCAGGATGGAGTTTATGCTCCCGAACACGACCAGGCTCCCCAGATACACGAAATAGAATACGCGCACAAGGAAGCCGATCTCGTTCTGGAACGCGAACAGCTGCGTCCCCTCCGCGACTTCCCTGAATTTCAGCATATGCCCTATCTCCTTGTAATTCCCGAGCATAACCCCGAATACAAGCGCGGCAATCGCCCCGCTGCCCCCGAAATATTCCGCGAATATGTAGGAGAAAAGGAGTATCGCAAGCGTGAGCATGTAGAAGAAATTAATCTGCCTCAGCTTTTCGCTGGCTGCAATCCATATGAGGCCGAGGATGCCGCCAATCATTCCCCCTATCGAAAAGCTTCCCAGTATCTCCTTCCCGGTCCCCTGCACGGTTGCGCTCTGTGTTATTATCATGCTCATGAGCGAGATTGTGAGCACCACCGCAAGCACGTCGGTGAGGGAGGAGTCTATAAGCACGAACTGCCTCGCCTTGTCGCTTATCTTCATCCCGCCCACTATCGCCATCACCATCGTGGAGGTGGTTCCCCCCACTATAGCCCCAAGCACCGCGCCCATCATGAAATCGTACCCGAGCGCAACCCATATCGCCCCTGTGGCCAGGATGGAAAATACGGTGACCAGCACGGCCATCAGCACCCCCCTGCTCCCCTCGTGGATGAGCTGGTAGATGTTCATCCTCATCCCGCCGTCAAAAAGCAAAATAACAAGCGCAAGCGGCCCCACTATATAGCTCAGGCTCCTGAGCGTCTCCACGTCCAGCTGGTGCATCACCGGCCCCAGCATGTAGCCCAGCGCAAGAAGCAGAAGCACTGATGGTATGCCAAGCCTCCTGAATATCAGTTCCCCGACAAAGCCCGCAAAGATTATTCCGGATATAAGCCCGAATGTGATTAAGGTTTCTATCCCAGCCATCAAATCGCCTGAACCTCATGGCCGCACCCCGCGGCCATCCCGCTACTTTCTCCTATCACAAAGGCGACCATAAGGTTCACCAAGGGACCGCCTTCAGCCCGAACCTGTTCGCAGCGGCGTTCGTAGCCATGTGCAGCAAATAGGAGAGCACTATTATAAAGATGACCATCTCCGGGGAATAGAGCGCAGAGGAGACCGGGTAGGCGAGCAGCAGCCCCACGACCACGAACCCGAGCTGGTCCAGGAAGAACGGCTTTCCCGGCTCAATCCCCATCCTCCTCTTCACAAAGCTCCCCAGCGCATCCCCCACCAGGGCCCCGAGGGAGAGAAGGAAGCCCGAAAGGTACTGCGCCCATGCGCCCCCGAATGCGGGAAGCGGGGCGTACAGCGCCAGAACCCCTCCCGCAACCGTCCCGGCGGCAACTCCTCCCACGAATCCCCTTACGGTTTTCGCATCGCCCAGGATTCTCCTGCCGTCCGTGAATTTCGCCCCGGAATCCAGCGGCTGCCCGCCCCCGAGCAGCACGGGCGCTGCGTTCGCCACGTAGCCCGGGATTATGAACAGGATTATCGCGAGCAGGTCCATCATCCTTCACCTGTACTCCAGCCTGTACCCCCCGCCCTGCGCCCCAATCCCGCCAAGCAGGCCCTTCGCATTGAACAGCCCTGCCTCGGTGCTGCTCACGTCTATCGCGCAGACCGGCACATCTCCTTCGTATCCAATCCCGCCCAGCTCGGCGGCTTTTGCGAGCGCGTCCTCCCTGCTCCCCAGCGCGTCCACCAGCCCTGCACTAAGGGCCATCCTGCCCGTGAGCACCCTCCCGTCCGTAACCTCCCAGAACATGGTCTGGTTTATCTTCCCGCCCCTGTGCTCGAGGACCACGGACTTGAATTCCTCAAACGTCTCGTTCACCGCCTCCCCCAGCAGCGCCTTCTCCTCACCGGTCATGTTCCTGAAGGGGGTCCCCATGTCCTTCAGCTCGCCGCTTGCTATCGAGACCTCATTCACGCCGATCTTGCTGAAAAGCCCTTCCATCTCGTATGCGGTCATTATCACCCCTATGCTCCCCGTGAGCGCATTCGGCTCGGAGATTATGTAGTCGGCAGGGGTGGAGATGTAATACGCACCCGACGCGGCCGCCTCCCTGAAATATGCGACCTTCGGCTTCTCCAGGCCGTTGACCGCCCGGTATATCTCGTTGGTCGCAACCACGCTTCCGCCCGGGGAATTCACCACGAACAGCACCGCCCCCACGTCATCCCTCGAGTCTATCTTCCCTATCCTCCTCGCAACGTCGTAGGAGCCGGCCATGCCCTCTGAAAAAAGCGATGCGGGAGCCTCCTCGGTCGTGATGGGCCCGCTTATCTCCACCACGCCCACGCACTTCCCGAACGGGACGTTCGCGCCTTTCGAGAGTGCGAGCAGCCCGAACAGCATGAGGAATATGAAGCCCAGCGAGAGGAAGATGACCATTATATAGAGGAAATAGTTCCTCTTCCCGCCCTTTTCCGCCTCAGCCTTTCTCCGGTAAGGAATCTCTTCTGCCATGGGCACTATTCAATAATAAAGGTTAAATAAGGATTATGCCCAAATCCCACCGGTCTAATCATGCAGGAAGAAAACATCCAGTTTGAATCCGGCTCATCCTTCTACAACCCTCACATGAAATTATGCAGGTCCATTTCCTCCCTTGCAGTCGGCGCAATAGAGGGGGAAATAGAAATATGCGACGGCTTCTCCTCCACAGGCATAAGGGGAATACGATATGCCAAAGAAAACCCCAACGTTTCGCATGTTTCTTTCGTTGAATTTGATAAAAACGCAGCCGCGCTATGCAGAAAGAACATCTCCTCCAACTCCGTAAAGGGCGAGCTCTTTGAAGAGGACTTCAACCATCATCTTATGGGCCGTTCCTACAATCTGGTGGAACTGGACCCCTTCGGCTCGCCGGCCCCCTACTCCCATTTCGCAATCCGTTCCTTCCGGAGGATGAAAAGTGGCTACGTCTCCGCCACCGCGACCGACACAGCGGTCCTTTGCGGCGCGCACCATGCCGCCTGCCTCAAATACTACCATTCCCGCCCCCTTCACAATGAATTATGCCACGAAGCGGGCGCAAGAATCCTGCTGAAGCATTTCGCAGGCCTCGCCTCGGAATTCGATTTCGGGATGGTCCCCCTCTTCACGCTCTCCCACAGGCATTTCTTCAAAATCTTCCTCCGCCTGGAAAAAGGCGCGGAAAAAGCAGTGAATAATGAGAAAAGCATCGGCTACATAAACTTCTGCCCTAAATGCCTCTGGATGGAAGGGGCCCCGATTCCAAAGGAAAAATGCCCCAGGTGCAAATCCAGAACAGAATACGGCGGCCCGCTCTGGCTCGGGAATCTGCACTCAAAGGAGCACGTGATGAAGATGGCAAAACTGAATGAGGAGCGCAGTTACAGGGATAAAGCCGAAATAGGAAAGCTCCTCTCGCTTATGCATGCGGAAGATGATTTCCCGCCCTACTTCTTCGATGTGCACAGGAGCTGCAGGCGTTTTGGGCTGCGCAACCCTAAACCGATAGAAGAGATAATCGCGGCCCTGAAAAAGAGGAAATATTCCGCTTCCCGCACCCATTTCTCCCCCACGGGGATAAGGACAGATGCGCCGGCTTCCGTTTTCAGGAAGCTCATCAGCTCCAAATAACCCTTATATTCCTTATCATCTTTATCCATCCGAGCCTGTTGCAAATTACGAATGCGGCATAATCTCTGTGGTCTCCTAGTCTTGGGGGTCTTGGAGTCTGGTGAACCTCCACGGCGTGAAGTCTTGAGTTGTCCTGAGGGTCCTGAAAGTCACACAAGACCTGAAGACCACGCAAGACTTGGAGACAACCACTGATGGGCATCGGCTTTAATAATCTCTGTGGTCTCCTAGTCTTGGGGGTCTTGGAGTCTTGCGCGTCTCCGAAGACCTGAAGACCATGCAAGACATGGAGACAACTGCAAGACCTGGTGACAACAGCTAACGGGCATCGGCTTTAATAATCTCTGGGGTCTCCAGGTCTTGGAGGTCCTGGAGTCTGGTGAACCTCCACGGCGTGAAGTCTTGAGTTGTCCTGAGGGTCCTGAAAGTCACACAAGACCTGAAGACCATGCAAGACTTGGAGACAACTGCAAGACCTGGTGACAACAGCTAACGGGCATCGGCTTTAATAATCTCTGTGGTCTCCTAGTCTTGGGGGTCCTGGAGTCTTGCGCGTCTCCGAAGACCTGAAGACCATGCAAGACATGGAGACAACCACTGATGGGCATCGGCTTTAATAATCTCTGTGGTCTCCTAGTCTTGGGGGTCTTGGAGTCTGGTGAACCTCCACGGCGTGAAGTCTTGGGTTGTCCTGAGGGTCCTGAAAGTCACACAAGACCTGAAGACCATGCAAGACATGGAGACAACTGCAAGACCTGGTGACAACAGCTAACGGGCATCTGTTTTAAATTTGCAACACCCTAATCCATCCATGCCTGCGACAATGCGCAAGGTATTCGAGCAGCTTTTCGATTTCTCAAAGGTCAGCCCGCTCATGGAGCAGAAGATGGTCCTGGACCAGATGCTTGTGCCGATGCTGCTCATGCAGATGCTGAGGCAGGCGGAGATGAGCTACCAGCAGATGGCGCAGGTGATGGCAGAGGAATCCGAGAAGGCGGTAAGGGAGGAGAGGGCTTCCAGGACGGAGACCAGAACCCCGGAGCAGAAAACCCGGCTTGAGACCGGGCAGGTCACGGAATTCAGCCTTCTTTATTACAACCCGGAGTTGCGGAAGGTGGAGACGGTGGAGGAAAAGCTCACGATTAAGAGTGATTCCTATTCCGGCCCGGAGCAGCAGGCGGTGGAGGAGGCAGCGGGCCAGAAGTCCATGTACGGCCCCTACTCGCTCATTTCCAGCCCCATAATGATGGAGAGAGTAAACCCCTACATCCTCGAATCCGTGCTCAGCAGGATAGAAGTGGAGAACCCCAAGCCGTTCGGCGGGGGCGCGGCGGTCCACATCCCTGCCCAGGCATTCGCCAGGCTTGAGCAGCGCCTCCAGAGCGAGGGCAGGGAGGATGAGATGGTTGCGCTTGATGCGCTCAGGGATTTGCAGGCGAACAGGGACCTGCTCGTGCGCGCGGCGGGAAAGCAGATAATAGTGATGGAGGAGGCGATAAAGGCCCTCCAGGAAACCGATAGGAAACAGGACAGGATAATACAGAAGCTGCCGCCCCTCTCGAGGATGAGGTACCTCGCCCTGCTGAGGAAGAAGAAGTCCATTGAGCGCACCCTCATCGCGGACCTCCTCATCGCGGATGTGGAATTCCTCGATGCGATGAGGAAAAAGCTGAAAAGGATGGGGCTGAGGGAATTCCTGGAAATAATGAAGAAGCTGAGGAAGGCTACTTCTTAGCCCTTATCTCCTTCTTCTTTGGCCGGAGATAGGTGGAGCCGCATTTCCTGCACTTCCCCGCGCCCGCCTTGTTCCTTCCCTTGCATCTCCTGCATATCCATATGCCCGAAATGACTGCGTCGGCTTCTGCGAATTTTCCCATTATCATCAACTCTGGAGAGTTCTTTCCTTTTATACCGCAACTTTTTATAAATCAAAGCCTCCGACCCCCGGGGAGGGGTTCCTCCCCCCAGTTTGATGGTCCTCCTGACCCCCACCCCACTTCACTGAACCTCCACGGCTCGGTCACACCTTGTAGTCGCCTGCGTGGCGGCGATAGGTCTGCCTAGCCATTGGGTGCGGCTACAAGGTGTGAGGAAGCCTCGGCATTTATGCCGGGGAGGAGAGCCGAGGCTTCCTCTAAAGGCAGCAGGAATACATTTGCCCTTTATCTACGAAGAAGCCACGGCCTTTAGGCCGTGGAGGTTCACTGTAAGACTCTTTGCACGCACCCCTAGCGCCTCCCGCCCGGTTTATATTCCATTATAATCCTGTCTCTCCATGAGCCGAAATGATTGACGTATTCCTTCAGCCTTGCAACCTCTCTGAAACCGGCCTTCTCATACAATTTTCTCGCAGGCTCGTTCCCGCCGATATGCTCGATCCACATCTTGTGCGGCCTGAACCTCTTTCTTGCGACTTCTATTCCTTTCCGCAGCAGCATTTCTCCGTACCCTTTTCCGCGGTGCTTTTTCACCACCATGAGCCCGAATGTCGCGTTGTGCCCCTGCTTGTGCCTGCCCTTCTGCACGTCGCACACGCCAGCCAGCTTTCCATCGACGGCCAGAATTATCTTTATCAGCTTTCCCGCGCCGATTTCCCTGCCCGCGGACTTTGACCATTCCTTTTCTTCACGCAGGCTAACCGGCTTGGCCATCAGTATGAGCGTCCTCTCCCTTATCGCCGAATTGATAAATTCCTGGAACTGCCTGACCCCTAGCCTGCGCACCAGCTTCTGCCATTCCGAGCTTTTTGTAATTATGAGCAGTTCTTCCATATTAGCCCCAGAGGGAAATTGAATCCCCGACCTCTCGCTTTCCCGTTACCGGTTTCCGCATCTCTGCGGAGATGACTGGCAGAAACCTGCTGGTTTCCGCCATCCTGTTTCCAGTTTCCCGGACTGGATTACAAGGCGAGCGCTCTACCACTGAGCTACTGGGGCGGCAAGAGGAAGAGGGGGCTCCGCCCCCATTCGCTCTCCGCCCCTCTTCCTTACTTCTCCTTACAACGGGGCGTCGACCGAACTCCTCTCTTTAGCGTAATCATACCTCCCCCGCTTATTTCTTAAAATATTACTCTTTCTTTTTTGTGAGCAGGTAGAGCGTGAGCAGGAGAAGCCCGAGCGCGATTGCCGCCAACGCTATCCCTGCGGCTACCTTGAAAGAGCCGAGGACCGCTGAATAGAACTCCTGTAGCATGTCCTTTCCGGCATCCCGCGCCGCATTGAGCAGGCCTCCCGCCATGGCTTTATTTAGGGTGTTGCAAATTTAAAACCGATGCCCGTTAGCTGTTGTCACCAGGTCTTGCAGTTGTCTCCATGTCTTGCATGGTCTTCAGGTCTTCGGAGACGCGCAAGACTCCAGGACCTCCAAGACCTGGAGACCACAGAGATTATGCCGCATTCGTAATTTGCAACAGGCTCTTTATTTCGCCCGCCCTGATTTAAAATCTTATCCTGCACAATCTACTTTCCAAAAGGTGCAAAGATGGTCAGCAAGGGAGACATGCTGCTGCTGGAGCTGGAGGGAAGGGACGAGGACGGGAACGTGTTCGATTCCACTTCCGGCGAGACAGCGAGGAAGCTCCACGGCAGGGAGGGCCCGCTCCTCCTCGCATTCGGGACGGACCGGCTGATACCCGGGCTTTTCGAGGCCGTGGGCCAGATGAAGAAAGGGGAGAGGAGGGAGGTTTCGCTGCCGCCCGAGAAGGCGTTCGGGAAGAGGAAGAAGGAGCTTTTGAGGGTGATGTCCTTTGCGGAGTTCCGGAAGTACCGCGTGAACCCCGAGCCGGGGCTCGTGATACATGTGGATACGGACAGGGAAAGGATGTACGGCACCGTGAGGAGCGTGGGCAACGGAAGGGTGATGGTCGATTTCAACCACCCCTTCGCAGGCCATTCGGTTTCATACAGGCTTTTTGTCGTTGATGTTTTCAGCGACACGGAATCCAAGGTTAAGGCGCTCTGCGCCGATTCCGGCGTCGTTGAGAAATGCGAGCTTAAGGACGGCACGCTGAGCCTTAAATTCAGGGAAGGCGGCGGCCAGGAGCACGAGACGAGGAAGGCGCTGCTGCTTGTTGCGCTCAAGACCAGGGTGGAAGGGCTGAAGAAGATAGACATAGGCAGGCGGGAAGAAATAGGGGGGGCAGCCGGAGCATCCGGTTTCCAGCCACCGGTTTCCGGTTCCGGAAAGCCGAAAACGGGAAACCCGAAACGGGAAACAGGAAACTGACATGTGCAGGCTCTGCTCAGCCCTCGCGAACTCCTCCTATCTTACTAAAATGGATGCCATGGTGCAGGAGGACCTCGCCAGGATTGGGCGCTCTAAATCCTTCCTTGAAAAATTCCCCTCGGTGAAAAATTCCCTTCTAACGACCCTCGATTTCCCGCTGAAAATCCGCAGGCCGCTCTTCGAGGCGAGGAATGCATACACGCTCATAAACAACTATTTCCAGCAGCTTATGCTGGACGGGAACAAGATGGGCGCGATGTTCTCGCACGGCTCCACCCGCTCCATCTTCTTCCCAGGGAATTACATGGTATTGCTCAGCAAGTCCGTTGCGCAGGAGGCGGGGGTGGATTTCTTCGGCCATTACCTCCTTTTCCATTTCACAAGGGACGAGTATAAGGCGAAATGGGACGGGGCGAACCTCTCCCTCTCGGTGGATTGCAGGAAGAAGGCGAAAAACCTCCTCTCCGGGGAAACTGGGGAGCATGCAATCTCGTTCAACTTCCTGCACCAGCCGGTTGAAGGGCGCATAATGAAGAAAGAGGAGGCGATGCGCTCCGACTACGTAAGGAAAATATACGGGGCGAGGGGCGGGATGGAGAACGTTTTCGCCTCGGCGGACCTGGAGGGCTACGTGATAACCGTGCCGCATTTCTCCCCGCACCCTTATCTTCTGCAGGCGGGGCCGGAGCTCGGGCACCCGACCAACAGGCACTTCCAGGAGCACGTGCTGGATTACCTGCTTGAGCATCTCAATATCCAGAAGAAGTAGAAGCCGGTTTTTCGTATCTCTTCTCAATCACGTTCCTTATTGCCCGCGCCCTCGTCTTCCCCAGCCCCTCCACTTTGAGCAATTCATCCTCGCTCGCATCGAATACCGCCCCGACGCTGCCGAAATGCTCCAGGAGAGAGTCCGCAATCTTCGGCCCGATCATCGGCAGCATCTCAACAATCGCCTTCTGGTTCTGCGAGATGGTCAGCCCCTTCCGGGCCCCGGTCACCCGCATGGGCTTCTTCTCCGCGAGCTGCTCATGCTTCGCGATATGGAAAATCAGCTCGGCGGTCTTCTCCGGATTCCTCGTAAAGAATATGGAGGCGCCGAAATCCGCGAGCACGGAGGAGTATGCGCCCATGAGGGATTCTTTCGTGAGAATCCCCGCGCCACCCTCCCCTTCCACGATGACTACGACGCGCGGGTAGCTTTCCTTCAGCCTCTTGAGCTGCTCGAAAAGGCGCATGTCCATCACCGATTTCTCGAAGTCGTCGCGCGTCTTCCTCTCCACCGCGACCCTCTCGGAACAAACAAAATCAGCAACTGGCAGGGTGCCCTCTTCCACTTCGGCCCCAAGCCCTTTCAGCAATTCCGCGAACCCCTCTTCCCGCTTGTCAATCGCAATCCTTACCACGGGTTCTTCCATCATGCGACGCCCTTTATGTACTCTTCTATCTCCCTGAAGCTTATCGCGCACCCGGCGCTCTTCAGCCTGTAAAGCGCCGCCTCCGCCACTTCCTTTTCAATCTCGTCAAAATGCTTCAGGAAGCCCTTCTCGTACGCCACGATTAGCGCCTCCGTGCTCCTTACCACGGTTATCCCCTTCGTAAGCTCCTGCAGCTTCTCCAGGTTCTCCCTGTTCACCATTATGTTCACACGCAGCTCCTTCTCCAGGTGGTCCTTCAGGTTCATGGGCGCTTCTATGAGGAGCCGCATAGTCCTCTCGTCCATCAGCACGCTCCCGACGCCGAGTTCCCCAGCGAGCGCGGCCATCTCAAGCTCCCCCGCCTGCACCAGCCTGAGCGGCCGGCCCCGCGCAAAGAAGAGCGAGTTCGCCACCTTCCCGAGCTCCTGCGTCTTTCCGGCCACGTCCGCATCCACCTTCTCCAGTATCCTGTCATTAAGCATGTCCTTTATCTTGAGGGCGGAGAACCTGTAGTCCCTGTTCGGTATGTGCAGCGGCTTGTCCACGCATTCCTGCACGACCGAATTGGGCACGATGAAACGTGCCCCAGCCTTCTCCCTGAGGAAATAGAAAACATGCGCCAGGCATGCATCGGTGAGGGAGATGATCGCACTGGAGTCGCAGACCACGTCGCGCGCCATCCTATCCCCCTCCTTTTTCACTCGCCTCACCTCCGCACAGCGTCGGTTCGGCTCTGCCTGTAGTCCCGGGTAAAAAGGAGCCCAAAAACACCCCGTTTTCCATCCTATCCCCCGAATATTTTCTTCGCCTTCCTGACGCGCTCCGAAATGCCCACCGCCTCCGCCACCCTGTCCGCCATCATCGTCTTTCCCGAGTAGTCCATTATGTCCTGCTTGGAAATCCCGGTCAGGTCCGCGGCAAGGGACAGGCTCATCCCCTGCGCATACAGGATTGCGGCGGTCTTAAGCTTCCCCTTCTCCACCAGCGTCTTGACGAACCTGGGGTCCTCGCTCTCCATCTCCCTTATCGTCTCCTCCAGGTTGTCCGCCGCCGTATCGTATTCCTCGGGCCTCGCCGCGCTGGCCTCCATGTGCGCGAGTATCTGCGCAATCCTCTCGAGGCTTTCCCTGTACGCCCTCCCGTAAAACCTCGGCTTCGCCAGTATTTTGGACAGCACGTACGCTGCAACCGCCAGCTTGAACATCCCGCCCGAAAAAGAGAGCATCAGCTCTTCCACGATCTTGTCGTGCGCCTTCCTCATCCTCTTCTGGTTTTTCTTCGAAAAAGCTTCCAGGACCTCGTGCGTTAGCTCTTTGAGGGGCATAAAATCACATTTTTTAGCGGGAGAGCGCAGATAGGTTTAAAAAACCTATCATGATTATATCATGATTGTTGCAGCGCTTTGCCGCAACAGCCAGCGCACATCTGCCCGGCCGGTGCCGGCCAGAAGCGAGACGCACGGAAGATTGGAATGGATACGAAGGATAGGTTTAAAAGCGTAAGCAGCCCGGCACTGCGGGAAAAAATCTCCGCAGACCTCCAGCAGAACCTGGAGAAGTTCAGGGACCCGGTGGTTCTCGGGGAGCTGATGTTCCAGCTCCTTGAAGAGAGGGAGAACACGAACCGGATACTGAAGAACATCCTCCAGCGGCTCGAGGCGATCGAGAAGCCTGCGGGCCCGGAGGAGCCGCTGCTCCCCGAGCTTGACGAGAAGATAATGGATTTCGTCAGGAAGAGGGGAAAGGCGACCGCGGAAGAGGTGCAGGCGGAGTTCGGGTACAGGGGAAGGAACGGCGCAAGCTCGCGCCTCAACCGCCTCTGCATGCTCGGGATGCTCGCAAAAAGGCAGGCGGGGAGGAAGGTTTTCTTCCTTCCGCAACAGTGAATTCACGCGTACCAGCTGGCAAGGCTAGGAGGGAGAAGGAAGATTCTCATCAACCCCCACCCCATTTCCTTCTCCCTAGCCTCCCACACTCCTTTTTTCTCGCCTCAGCCCGGCATCTGCATCGCTGCGGCGATGTCTGGCAGAATTCTGTGGAATTCCGCCACAGCCTCGCTTCGGCTCTGCCGTTGGGTATGCCCTGCGGGGCAAGCAAAAAGGAGCCCAAAAACCTCCAACTACTAATGCTGATTTTGTATTTTGTCCATAGACAATAAACAAAAAGGAGGGGGAGCTTCCCCTTGCTCCCCCACCCCAATGGGCCTCGCGGCCCCCGATTCCGCCCCTTTCCAAGCCCCTAGAAGAGGAAGTTCATCCTCGGGCTCTTGTACTTCTTATCGCAGTAGCTTGTCTTCCTCAGGGAATCGAGCCCCTCCGCGATTTTCCTGCTCAGCTCCTCCATATCCATCCCACCACCCGCAAGGTGCACAAAAGCGATTTATAAGAAAACCTGTAATGTGGGGCTGAACAACTCTGCAAACACTTAAAAATCCAAACTCCCATATCTTCCCCATGGACAGGGGGAAGGTGAAGGGTGCGCTGGCACTCGTTGGGCTCACGCCCATAGACTCGGACATCTACCTCTACGTATCCGCAAACCCGAACTGCAGGGCCGGCAGGATAATCTCGGAGCTGGACCTTAACCGCTCAAAGGTCTACGATTCCCTCAACAAGCTCACAAAGATGGGGCTGCTCTCCTGCGTGCTCACGAACTATGTGAAGAGGTATGCATCCACCGGCCCGGAGATGCTCCGCAGGACCTACGAGAGCAAGTCCGAGGCGATGGGCGAAACGATAAATTACCTGTCGTCCCTCGGCATCCAGGAGGCCAGGGGGCTGAAGATAAGGATGGTGGAGGGCGAGGAGGGGTACAAGTCCGTCAAGGACGAGTTCCTCTCCCAGCTCAAGAAAGGGGACGAGCTGCTGATAATGGGCGCGCCGCTTGTGGTGTTCGAGCGGCTTGAATACTACCTCCTGCAGTTCCACAAGAGGAGGAGGGCCATGGGCGTGGACATGCGCGCCATCTACAACACCGACGTGAAGAAGTTCGGAAGGATACGCGAGAAGTGGAGCCGCACGCAGGTCCGCTACCTGCACAAGGGCGCCTCAGCCTGGGTGGAGATATTCCGTGACAGCATCATGATCCCGATCTTCTCGGAGCGCGTGGTTACCATAGCGGTGTCTGACCCCGCAATCGCCTCCTCCTTCCGCGACTATTTCGAGGTACTCTGGAAAAGCTCAAGATAGCTATTTATAGTGTGCGCAGGAAATATGCGCATGGATTTTTCTTCGACCGCGGAGATAGGGCTGCCCAGGGACCCTCTCGAATGGGTTATCGGGCAGGAGAACGCGGTCCGCATAGCCAGGGTGTGCGCCTCCCAGCGCAGGCATCTCCTTCTTGTGGGCGCGCCCGGCACAGGGAAGAGCATGGTTGCGCGCGCAATTGCAGGCCTTCTCCCCAGGCCCGGATTTGAGGTTTCTGTCCTGCACAACCCATCCCGCCCGGAGAAGCCCGTGCTTTCCGTGCGCAGCGGCAACATGATAAAATCAGAGAAGCCGAAGGAATTCGGAGTAGTTCTCCTTCCCGGGGAAGTCCCCGGGTTCGTCTCCGAGCAGCTTGGGATGAGGTGCAGGAGGTGCGGCGGGCTTTCCCATTCCCGGATTCCCTCTTGCCCGCACTGCGGCGCGGACAAGGTCCGGAAGCCGGTTGTCGGTTTCCGGTTTCCGGAGCATTCGCAGAAGAATGTGGTGGAGGCGGTGCGCACCCGCATGGACGGCAGCGAGGAGATGCTGATTTATGAGCGTACGAATGACGACTGCGTCCGCATGCTTACGGAAAAAGAGCTGAAGGCGAGAAAAGAATACGAAGCGAAGATGATGAGGAAAGTGATAGTCCCGCTCAGCCGCCCAACCTTCGTGCAGGTCGTCGGCAATAATGAGACCGAGCTCCTCGGCGACGTGCGCCACGACCCGTATGGGGGGCACCCGGAAATCGGCACGCAGCCCTACATGCGTGTGGTCGCGGGCGCGGTCCATGAGGCGCATGAGGGGGTGCTTTTTGTGGATGAGATGGCTACTTTGGGAGAAACCCAGCGCTTCCTTCTCACCGCGATGCAGGAGAAGAAGTTTGCGATTACCGGAAGGAATCCCAACAGCGCAGGCGCAGCAGTGAGGGTGGAAGATGTTCCCTGCGACTTCATTTTAGTAGGTGCGCTGAACATAAACGATTTGGGCAATCTGAGCCCCGCCCTCCGCTCCCGCATAAGGGGAAGCGGCTACGAAGTTCTTCTGAACACTTCCATGGAAGACACTCCGGAAAACCAAACAAAAGTGACACAGTTCGTTGCGCAGGAAATCAAGGGAGACGGAAAAATACCACATGCTTCTTCCGCCGCAGTAGAAGAGCTTCTAGAAGAATCCAGAAGGATATGCAAGGAGGCGGACGGAAAGAAGGGGCTTACATTGAGGTTCAGGAATTTATCCGGGCTCATTAGATTAGCCGGAGACCTTGCCAAGTCTGAAAAATCCGAACTAATCCAAAAAGAGCACGTGCGCTCCGCGGTAATTTTCGCAAAATCCGCGGAGGAACAGCTGAGCGACAAATACGAAAACCCCTGGAGCGCCGGCATGGCTGATTTCGGCGTGCGGAGCAGGAAGGGAAGCGAAACCGTTTAGTCTAATGTGTAGTGCGGAAAGAGATTTGCTTAGTAGCAATCAACTAATTGACTTCGTAGCGGTCAAATGATTTTTGCACGATTTGGTGCAAATAATTCTTGCACTGTTTCTGGATAATGTTCTGCATATCTGCTTAAAGCCTTTTTCTCCTGCCAGACAGAGGCAGGAGTCTTGCCCTCAAGGCCCCCATGCTCCCTCTCTTCGTTGTATTCTTCCAGGAATGCCTTGAGCTTGCTGTTCAGGTCATCCAGCCTCTCAAACCTCTGGACGTCGAGGAATTCCTCCTTCAGGGTCCTTATTGCCCTCTCAATATGGGCATTCTGGTTGGGTCTTCCGAAGTCTATGAACTTCAGCCTTATCCCGAGGGATTCGACAAATTCCCCATACCTGTTTTTCCTGCGCCTGCTTTTCTTCACCTTCTTGGGCCTGCCTCTTTTCCTCTTCTTTGGGACAAGATAGACAAACTGCCTCCCGTTGTCTATCCGGATCATCTTCATGAAGCCAAACGCAAGGATGAGCTTCTTCGTGAAGTCTATGGCATTGTCAGTTGTCTTTCGTCGGTAGGACTCTGCAAACACCCGTCTGGTGCACCTGTCTATTCCAACGTAGGTATAGACCTTTCCGACTCCTTTCAGTCTGTGCTCCTTGATGTCAATGAGAACCTTCTCATTGGGCAGGTACTTCCTGCCCCGACGTTTCCCCTTTCTCTTCCTTCTCTTCGGAGGAATCGAATGTTTCCTGAGCCAGTATCTTATGGTGTTCTTGCTGAGGCCGACACCCCTCTTTCGTCTGAGATGCCACATTATACGTCGGTAGCCCCATTTCTTCTTGAGCCGCAGCTCAAGAATCTCCTGCTCAAGCTCAGCATCGACTTTCTTCCTGGAGCTGGTTTTTGGACCTCTTTTCTGAAGGAGAAGGGATTCAACGCCTCCGTCAAACCTCTTTCTCCAGTAGAAAACCGTTCTTCTGCTCACTCCAAACTCCTTTGCAGTCTCAGCAACAGACTGCCCTTCCTGCAATCTCTTGAGAATCTCCAGTTTCTCCTGCACGGTTATCACGGCCATCCAGCCACCTCACAGGTGGCTTTACCGTGCAAAAATTATGTACCCTATTTCGCGCAATAATCATCTTCCCCCTTTGTGTAGCTCTTCATAGAACACAACGATAAGAAAAAGAAATAAAATCCCAAGAGTGTAGGCAAGAGTCATTTCCGAATCATCGGACCAGTCGTTGTTGGCGTTGACGTTGCGCCTCCTGTTGTCATCGTTCCAGTTGTTGCCGCGCCCAAGAGGGCCGCCCAATGTAACCCGCTTATTAAAACAACACGGCTTTGGCTCCAGCAAGGTGAGCCTTACGTGTTCCACTGCAGTTCCAGTTTTCGCAAAAGAATAAACTACTAGCTGTCACTGCTGTATTTCACAGCCAATAATCAGGCGATTGTTGGCACTATAAGCGAGTGTGTGGCCCTTGCCTACAAGCAAGGGAATTTACTTAGAAATAGAAAGTTAAAAAAGATAAGATCAGGCTTTTGGCTGTATTGATTCTATTTTTCCTGCCAATTCTCTTAGGAAGGCTGCTTCATCTACAGTCGGCTTAATCAACCTTGCATAAGCCTCAGAGCTTAACATACCGCCCAATTTTTCTGTAAGCTCTTCTGCTGCTGCTTCTAATTGCGAGGCCCTTTCCAATAAGGCCTTCGGGTCAGCAACATTAACCAGCTTTTCTTGCGCCACCCCGACCAGCGGCGCGGCCGCTCCCGATTGAACGACGCTTCGTTCAATGGGCGCATTGTCGCCTGCGACAATCGCGTCGCGGCCAACCAACGCCACCCCCGAATCAACGGACCACCCGACGACGTCGTAGGCGTAGACGTTGCGCCTCCTGAGGTCATCGTACCAGCGGTCGCCGCGCCCAAGAGGGCCGCTAAAGCGTTCATCTTGGCGACGCACAAGAAAAAGAGCATCTGGATCTGCCTTGTTGCTTTTACGGCCGTTCGGAATCGCGAATGGATTCCCGTCCGGTACATACCAGCCGTTTTCAAACGGCAGGTATATTTTAGTTTCTTTCCCCCCCTCGTCCCATGCTACTGCCTCAGTTGCACCTTTGCCGTATCTTATAGAGGTCGCTGTTCTTGCTGGCAAGAATCTACGGACGTTTTCCCAGTCAGTACGTATGGCCTCGGTAAGCAGTTTGTGAGTCAGCATCCTTCTTGGATCAGCCGTCCTTTCGTATTTCTGTCCACCATTAGCCTGAACTGCTGTTGCACCCATATCTCCACCTCATTTTGAATATCATCTTTTGATAATGATATTGTGCACCGATATATTTAAAAAACCACCTTTTGACATAAAAATACACGTGAGATATTGCCGAGACCTTTAAAACCTCTGCTCTCCAGAAGGCTACATCCAATAATTCAAATCCTCCCGTATTTTCCGAATCCTGACCGGCGATAGGTTTATGCCTCTGCTTGCCCATGTTCGCGCATGGGCAAACCCAAGAAAAGGGTGAACCCTAAGGTGAAATGCTCCCACCGAGTGCAGAGAGCTTATCTGAGGTCTGAACCTTCGGACCGGAAACCCGAAACGGGAAACCGGAAACTGGAGGCCCCTTAGTGGGGCGGAGAGAACACTCAGATAAAAATAGAATGCTCCTGCCGGGATTTGAACCCGGGTCCACGGAGTGAGAGTCCGTTATCCTTGACCGGGCTAGACTACAGGAGCTAAGCCGGGTGGAGAATTATTCCGCCTGAACACTATTTAAACTTGACGAAATGCAGAATAAAAAAAGAAAAAAGGGAGAGCTACTGGACGGTGAAGGTGGTCACGGTCCAGTCGTTGCTCGGGTCGTCCCCGTTCGCCTGGTCCGCGGTGAAGGTCTGCGTGTATGTCTGCCACGGCCCCTCGTTCAGCGAAACCCTGACCGTAACCGGCACGGGCGCCGTAACCCCATGCGCTGAATAATACCTCACCTTCACTGTATACGGCCCGGGTGCCGCCTGCTCCATGGTAAACGTCTCTGGCCCGAACCCATCCGTGTCGTCCAGGTCCAGGTTCCCTCCCGGTATCCCGTCAAGGTCGCTGTACCACGCATGGTTGCCCTGCGGGTCGTATATGTGCAGGTCAACATCATTGTCATCCGTAGCCCAGGTTAGCGTCACCGTGATGTCCCTCGGCGGTATGTCCGCATTCACGTTGAAGGAAGGGCTCGAATACACAGTGTTCCCGCCCGCATCCCTCACAACAACCATTATGTTGTTGCTCCCGGAATCCAGCACCAGGTCTCCGGTGAAGCCCCATTCCCCGGGGCCGCATTCAGAGCATGGGGCCGGCGTTACCTGCTGCTCGTTCCCGTTGTGCACGATGAACACGTCCCCCCCGAAAGTGTCCGCACCGGCCCCCGCAGGGTTCATCACCGTGCCGGAAACCGTCTGCACCCTTTGGGTGGTCGTGCCGCCGTTGGCCGTAACGGCCCCGTTGCGGTCCGTGAGCTGGCTCACAGCAGCACCGCCTCCTCCCCCCAGCAGGTCCGAAAGGCCGCATCCGCTCACGAGCAGCACAGCCAGTATTATCGCTGCTGCACTGTTGAATTCCATTTTTACACTATTCCGGCTTTCTGTGTTAAGAATAAAAAACCCTCACTTGTGAAATCCCCGCATGCGCAAGCTTGCAATAGTGAATTTCATAGAGTCCTTCTTCTCCTCCGCCCTCGCCGTTGCGCTCCCTCTTTACCTCCTGCACACCGGCATAGACATAGAGGAGATAGGCATCATCCTTTCCGTTTCCCCACTGGCCTTCCTCGTAATCCGCACGCTTACGGCCATGGCCGCGGAGGTGCTCGGCACCCGCATCTTCTTCCTTGCCACCTCCCTCTCCCAGGCGCTCTCATCGCTCATCTACATGTTTTCCTCAACCCCGCTGCTTTTCGGCGCAGGAAAATTCCTCGAGGGCGCCGCGTATTCCTTTTTCTGGGCGGTCAACCGCACAAAGGTGATAGAGCGGGAGGCGGCAAAGGAAACGGTCCTCGCAAAGCTCATCTCGGTCCGCATGCTCGCAGCAACGATAGGCACCGGTGCGGCGGGCATAATAATCTCCGCATCTTTCGAGGCGCTCTTCCAGCTCCTGATTCTCGCCGGGCTCATAAGTTTCGTTACCTCGCTGTTTTTCTGGAGAGGAAGGGGGCGCGAGGCGAAAATAAAGCCGGCGGAGATGCTGAACCCGAAGGCGAGGGGCAGGGAGTTCTGGAAGGCCTCCTTCGCCATATTCTTCATACTTGCGGCGTTCTCGGCCCTTTTCTCCTTCCTTCTCCCCATCTACCTGCGGAGCGGGCTCGGCATAAGCTACGAGGGCATAGGCGCCCTAATGATGTTCTTCTACCTGGCGATTGCGCTCGGCAGCTACTCCGCGATACAGCTGGGGATGGGAGGGAAGCTCGTCCTCGCCTCCCAGGCCGCCACGATGCCGCTCATAATCCTCATCCCGCTCGCACCCGCCTACATATTCCCCATCCTCCTGCTCGCGGGCTTCGGCTTCGGGGTTTCCTTCGCGATGCAGGAGAAGATGCTGGTGAGGGTAACGCAGGATGCGAAATACCTCTCCACAGATGTCGCGCTTCTCTACGTTCCCGGGAGAATAGGGGAATTCGCAACCCTCGCCGCGAGCGGGTTCGTGCTCGCCCTCTTCGGCAGCGCACCCCTGTTTGCGCTGTCCGCGCTGCTCATGGCCGGGTTCATCCATCTCTCCAGGGGCGTACTGGGCGGAAAATAGGCAAATGGTTATAATCTATTTTCTTTCATAAGTTTCTGGTATTCTTATGATAGACAAGGAAATAATCCGCAGCAACCCGGAGCTCCTCAGGAAGGCGCTCACGGACCGCGGGGCGGACCTCTCCATCCTGGGGGAGCTGGAGGGGCTGGATGCGAAATGGCGCGAATTGAAGGCAGAGGGGGACTCCCTTCGCGCTGAGCGGAACAAACTAGGGCTGGAAATAGCGGCCGCGGCGAAGGAGAAGAAGGACATTTCAAAGCTGAAGAAGAAAGGGGAGGAGATTGCAAAAAAGCTGGGGAAGGCGGGCGAAAAAGAGGAGAGGTTTGAAGAAGAGCGGAGGCAGGTCATGCTCCGCATCCCGAACATCCCGCACCCTTCTGCTCCGGTGGGGAAGGACAGCCGCGACAACCCAGAGGTGCGCAAGTGGGGAACGCCGAAAAAAAAGAGCGCGGATGTGGAGCCCCACCACGACCTCGGCCCGCGCCTGGGCGTGATAGATTTCGAGCGGGGGGTGAAGCTGGGCGGCCACCGCTTCACGGTGATGAGCGGATGGGCCGCAAGGCTCGAGCGCGCCTTGGTCTCCTTCATGCTCGCGCTGCAGATTTCGCGCGGATATAAGGAATTCTACGTCCCCTACATGGTGAAGGGCGAAATCCTTGAGGGTACCGGGCAGCTGCCCAAGTTCGCTGAGGAGCTTTACCACACCGGGGGCGACGGGCTCTGGCTCATCCCCACTGCCGAAGTCCCCCTCACCAACCTCCACCGCGGGGAGATTCTGGAAGAGGCGCAGCTCCCGCTGAAATACTGCGCATTCACCCCCTGCTTCCGCAGGGAGGCCGGTGCTTATGGAAAAGACATAAAGGGGCTGATACGCCAGCACCAGTTCGATAAGGTGGAACTGGTGAAATTCTCCCTCCCCGAGCACTCTTACAGGGAGCTGGAGGGGATGGTTAATGACGCGGAAACGGTGCTTAGGCAGCTCGAGCTCCCCTACAAGGTTGTGGAGCTTTGCACAGGGGACCTGGGCTTCGCCTCGGCAAAGACCTACGACCTCGAGGTGTGGATTCCCTCCCAGGACACTTACAGGGAGATAAGCTCATGCTCAGACTGCGAGGCGTTCCAGGCGAGGAGGGCAAACATCCGGGTGCGCAGGCAGAAGGGGCTTGAATTTGCCCACACCCTCAACGGGAGCGGCGTGGCCGTCGGCCGCGCGCTCATTGCGGTGGTCGAGAACCATCAGGAGGACCGCGGAATCCGCATCCCGAAAGCCCTGCAGCCGTATATGGAAACCGACTGGATTGATACCAGATGATCTATCTAAGCAGTGAAGTCGTGGACAAGCTCCGCGCAGAGGGCACCGCAACCGTCTCTTTCGATTTCGGACGCACCTTCCGCAGGGCCTCCATCCGGGATTTGGAGGGAATCCCGATAGACGAGATAAAGGGGAACTTCCTCTACGCATGGGACGGGAGGGACCTCTACAAGCTCGCAATCTTCGACAAGCACCTGTACAGGCTGCGCCTCCTTGCCGGCAAGCCCGTCCTTGAGATAGACGGCTTGCGGATGCACCTGGTAAAGGGATTTGCGGACGTTTTAGATTATTCCCGGGAAATTGCCCGCCTCCTCAGAATCGGACCCCGCGACACCGTGCTTGATACCTGCACCGGCCTCGGCTACACCGCCATCGCGGCTTCGAAGGCGGCAAAGAAGGTGGTAACGATAGAATGCAGCCGCGCCGCCCTGAAGCTCGCGGAATGGAACCCGTGGAGCAGGGAGCTTTTCCATTCCAGGAACATAGAGATAATCAGCGGGGACGCATTCGAAGAGGTGCCCCGGCTGGAGGGCGAATTCACGAAAATAATACACGACCCTCCCCGCTTCTCCCGCGCGGGGGAGCTCTACTCCGCGGAATTCTACCGCCGCCTCGCCTCAGTCTCC
Organism: Microcaldota archaeon; assembly: GCA_040753215.1. Taxonomy (GTDB): domain Archaea; phylum Micrarchaeota; class Micrarchaeia; order Anstonellales; family Bilamarchaeaceae; genus CAIXOA01. Next base: position 46,716 of record JBFMEZ010000005.1, read on the forward strand.
AGAAAGGGCGCCCTCCTCTTCCACTACTTCGGCAGCCCGCGCGCAGGGAGCAGGGACGTCTCCGCAGAGGTCAAGAGGCGCCTACGGGAATCCGGCTGGGAGACCGCGGAATTCCATCCCGCGGTCCAGGGGTGCGTCGCAAGGAAGTTATAGTAAAATATTTAAATCTTTCTACACATAAATATATAAATGTTTCTTGGAAACCTCTAAAAGCTTTTTTTGAAGTTCCAGGATTCAGAGGATGGATTTTATGGATAAAAAAAGAGCATGCCCAGAATGCGGCTCCCCCAAGCTGATAAAGGACTACGAGAAAGGCGAGCTTATATGCGGAACCTGCGGCCTCGTGCTGACGGAAAGCATGCAGGACACCGGCCCGGAGTGGAGGGCCTTCGACGCCGAGCAGAAGGAGAAGAGGGCGAGGGGAGGCGCGCCCATAAAGTACATGCGCCCGAACAAGGGCCTAGTCACGGAGATAGACCAGTACAACCGTGACATCCGGGGAGTCAAAATCTCTACGCGCAAGCAGGCGCAGTTCTACAGGATGAGGAAGTGGCACAAGAGGGTCTCAATCGCGACTTCCATGGAGAGGAACCTCACCATAGCGCTCGCGGAACTTGACCGCGTCGCTTCCTACCTCGGCCTTCCGGACGACATAAAGGAGGCGGCGGCCCTCCTCTACAGGAAGGCGGTCAAGGCGGAGCTGATACGCGGAAGGATAATCGAGAGCATCGTAGCTGCGGTCATATATGCAATCTGCAGGATACACGGCATACCGAGGACGCTGGACGAGATTTCCAAGGCCTCAGCGATAGAGAAGAAGGAGATAGGCAGGGCGTACAGGTTCCTCAAGTCCGAGCTGGACCTCGACGTGCCGCTTACCGACCCCTCCTACTATGTGCAGAAGTTCGCCACGGCGCTGAAGCTGAGCGGCGATTCCCAGAAGAAGGCAGTGCAGCTCATCCGCAAGGCGGTCAAGAGGGGGCTCATCTCCGGAAGGGGCCCGACCGGCGTCGCGGCCGCGGCCCTCTACATCGCATCCGCGATGACCGGGGAGAAGCGCACCCAGAAGGAGGTGGCGGACGTTGCCGGCGTCACCGAAGTGACGATAAGGAACCGCTACCGCGAGCTCAAGAAGGAGCTCGGGCTCAAGATAAACCTCTAGGCCTTCCTCCCAATTTTTTAATTTTCTTCTCCTTTTACCAGCATGCGGTCAGAACCAGTTTCCCGTTTTCAGTTTCCAGTTTCCAGCCTCGCAATTCTGCCGGCAGCCCTTTTGCTTCTGGCGGGCTGTGTCCAGCAGGCGCAGCCACCCGCCCCCCAGCCGGAGCCCCCCGACTATTCCTACGACCTGCTCGTGAAGGACATCTCCACGCTGCCCCGGAACGTCTACATCGGGGACGACTACACCGTGATGGTGTATGTACAGAGGTACGGGAGGTATGCGCCTGCCGCATACCGCCTCCGCGTCTTCGATTCCGACCAGACGCTCTACGACGGCGTGGTGGACACGCCGGGGCTCATGGAGGCGTTCTCCTTCAACTACACGGGCGCGGGCGAGGAGCCCCGCAACATACGCGCCTACGTGGAGAGCTACGACCTCCTCCATCCGGAGCCGGAATCCGCCCTGCCCAACAATTTCATGCAGAAGACCATAAGGCCCCAGCCGCTCGGCTACTACGGCGAGTGCTACGCGTGCATGCACCTTTATTACGATGCAGTAAATTATGTGATGAGGCAGGCGCAGGCATTCACGCACGGGCGCAGCTTTACGGTGCACAGGGTAGGGATGTACCTCCGCTCGTCCACGGACATCCCCGGAACCGCGCCCGTGATAGTGGAGATACGCAGGGACAACGGCGGAAAGCCGGGGGAGCCCATCGCCTCCTCTTCCATAGCCGGCGCGGAGGTTGGCGCCGAGCCGGGCTGGCACTACGCATATTTCCAGAACCTCACTCTTCCCGCGGGCAAATACTGGATAGTGGCCAGGCTGGACAGCACGGACGGCTACGGCGTGCAGTGGGCGAGGGCAGAGGGGAACCCCTACGGGGAGATGTACGATACAATGGTGATGGACCTCATGGACTGGCCGGAATGGGACTACAAGCTTTTCGATTTCGTCTTCCAGATATACTGATTTTTATATTGTCCGCGCCAAATCCCCACGGATGATGAGCACTCGGATGGGCTGACTTATCTATCGGATGATGAAAATCTTGAGTGCTGAGGTTCATTCCAGCCTCTTCGGCAGCCATCCCCTGCTCTGCACCCACCAGAACGATATAAGAGTCGCCACCACGGTGGAGCCGACGAGCAGCGCCGTGTACCAGCCCGCGTCCTGCGGCCCCATCTGGAACGCCGGGTTGGAGAGCACGGTCGCGATGGTGTTCGGCACGAGCACCGCGGTGCCTATCACGGCAAGGTAGGCGGTAATCATCGCCATCTTGTTGTTCAGGATCTGCAGCTGGTTGTTGTATATGCTCTGCAGCACCTCGAGCCCGGAGGCGAGTACCTCGCTCAGGTGCTCCGCGAGCGAAATCTGGTTGTTCACATCCGTGGCGAGCGCGCCAAGCCGCGCAAGCAGCCGCGGGTCGTTCGTGAGCAGCTCCGCATCCCCGTACCGCAGCGCGTTTATCACATCCACGGTCGCCCACAGCGCGTCCAGGTAAGAGAGCAGCGCGTGCTTCATGTGGTATATCTCGGTGCCGAGCATCTGCCTGGGCGCGGTCACATCGGTGAGGCTCTCGCTCAGCTTGTCACCCTGCGCCTCTATCTCCCTCAGGTGGTCGAAATTCCTCCCGTTGTTCTCGTCTATTATCCTTATGAGCGCGTGCGTTACCTTGTCCTGCTGGGAGGCGTCCACCGGAATCTTCCTCATCATCGTTTCCGCATACCTTCTCAGCCTTTCGAAGCGCACAACCTCTGCGCCGTGTATCGTAACCACGAGGTTGCTTTTGATGAGGACGAGGAGGGGGTTCGGGCTGACCTCGAATCCCTTCACAGTCACCGCGGGGATGAGCAGCCCCATCTCGTCGTCGTAATCCACGTACCCCGAAATCCTGCCGTCCAGGAGGTTCGCGACGAGCGAGCGGGAGAAGTCCAGCGAGCGCGCTATGTCCTCCGCCTCCTTCTTCATGTCGTCAACGACAAAATCTGCCCACGAGACAGAGGACCATGCGATTAGTTTCGTAAAATCAGTGGGCCTGCGCCCCACCTGCTTTATCGTCGTCCCGTCCCTCAGGAGCGACGCGCAGAAGGCCTTCGCTTCGGTGATGCTTGCGCCTTCCGCCTTATCCATAGGACCGCCTCGGGACGGATTACCTTGAAGCGCTCTCTTTAAGAGCTTTTAGGGCGGGCAGCTCCTTTCCGCCCAGGTATTCGATGAGCGCCTTCCCGGATAGGCTCACATACCCGAAGTTCCCCTCGGGAATCCCGAACTTCTCCATCGCGGTGATTGTGTGCCCGCCTCCCACAAGCGAGAATGCCCCGCTCTCCGCGACCGCCTCCAGTATCTTCCTCGTCCCGGTGTCGAATTTCGGCACCTCATATACCCCCATCGGGCCGTTTACGAGTATCTTTCTCGTATTGAATATTTCTTCGGAATATCTCTCTATCGTTTCTTCCCCTATGTCAAAGATGGGCCCTTCCCCGAGCGCATCCGCCCTGCTCTCCACCCTCTCCCCTTCCACGTTCAGCGCCACATCCTCAGGAATGTAGATGCGGCCGCGGTATTTCTCCAGGAGCTCCTTCGCCTCGGCAAGGAATCCGCCCAGCCCCTCTTTCTCTATGTATTTCGCTGACGCCTCGTTCCTGTACCCGTCCGCATACAGGAAAAGCACGGCCACCGCCCCGCCTATGAGCACTCTGCTCGCCCTCCCCTCCGCAAGCCATTTGCTCATTATCCTGATGGAATCCTTTGCCTTGCCTCCCCCGATTATGAGCAATACTTCCCCTCCCTCCATCTTCTTCAGGGCGGTGAGCTCGTTCTTCAGCACGAACCCCACCCCGCTCTTCACGTATTTCGTGAGCCCCACGACCGATGCGTGCTCCCTGTGCGCAACGCTCATCGCGTCCAGCAGGTAGATGTCCGCGTTCCGCGAAAGCACCCTGGTGAGGGGGTTGTTCTCTATCTCCTTCTCCTCGTTCTCCCACATCCGCGCATTCTCAAGGACCAGTATCTCCCCCGGCTTCATTTCCGAGATTTCCTTCTCCACCCTCGCCTCGTCCGTGCCCGGGATGAAGCGCACCTCCTTCCCGGTTAGCTCCCCTATGATTTCCGCATGCCCCTCCAGGCTCAGGAAATCCGGGTCGCCCTTCCTCCCCTGGTGCGCGGTCACTATTACTTTCGCCCCGCGGTCGCTGAGCTCCCTTATGCTTTCGGCGTGCCTCCTTATCCTCGGGTTAATCACGATATTCCCGTTCTCGTCCACAGGGGAATTGATGTCCACCCTCTTCACAATCCGCTTCCCGCTGACTTCGAAGTGCTCAATCTCGCGCATAGGAATCCCACGAATGAGAATATCTCCGCTCCCGGTTTTTTATTCCTTTCTATGATGCAAACAGCTTCTGGCGGTTCCCTGTTTCCAGTTTTCCGTTTCCGGTTTCCAGTCAGGCAACCGGAAGCTAGTGAACCTCCTCGGCATAAAGGCCGTGGCTTCCTCACACCTTGTAGCCGCACCCAATGGCTAGGCAGACCTATCGCCGCCACGCAGGCGACTACAAGGTGTGACCGAGCCGTGGAGGTTCAGTGAACCAAACCTCCGCTCTCTTTCCCCACTTCCGCTCTGGAGGTTTGGTCCAGGGAGCCGGAAACTCTTTCCTCAGCTCCCACCCTGGCCGAGGCCCCTTCCACGCCTTCCATCCACACCGCACCCAGGCGCTCAAGCTCGTCAGGGGTCAGCCTCACGAATTCCACTTTCCCCTTCCCTGATTCGAAAAGAATCTCCGTCAGCCCGCCGGTGAGCATCTCCATTATCCTGTCCGCAGATTTGCTCCACTGGCGCGGGCTCATATTCCCCCGCCTGTACATCTCAAAAAGGGCGTCCCCAACCGCATCGGCGGTTTCCGCGCGGATGCCGTCCTCGCCCCCGCTCACGCCCAGCCGTGCGTCCCATTCCACCTCAAGCTTCACAACCAGCCCCGTGTCCCCGCACGAAAGCGCCCTCTGCCTTTCGAGCACATATCCTTCCCGCGCCCTCTGCAGCTCCCTCACCCTTATGAGAAAATCGTCCAGTATGAGTGCGCACGCAAGCGGCCAGTCTCCCCCCCGCCTGGCCTCCATTATCTCCCTTTGCAGCCCCGTGCGGCTCCTTATCGCTTTTGCCTCCACAAGCGCCCTCATCGCGCCTTCCGGGCCGCGTCCCCTGCTGTTCCGGAGCGCATCGGTTATGAGCATTCTCCTTTCCATCATACCACGCAGTATTACTGTGTCCATTTATGTTTTTAAATGCTCCCTTTCACACTTAGGCAAATTTAAAAACACTTTTACTCCAGCTTAATGCGATGGGAAGCAGGAAGGCGTTCATATTCTCGCTCGATTCGTTCGTCGCATTCACGCTGACGGTGGCCGCGATATACACGCTGATTTTTTTCTCAACGGTCCCTTCCGCGTATTATTCATCCCTCATGCAGGCGAACTACCTCGCGAAGGACACCCTCCTCGCGCTCGCGACGACCTCTTTCGACGAGGAGCAGGCATATCTCGATTACATAATAGGCGAGCTTCCGGAGAACAGGGCCCCGGCGAGGAAGTATGCAGGCGCCCTCATCCCGGCGCAGTTCGGCTACAGGCTGGAAACCTGGGATGAGGAGGCGGGCAGCTGGACACTGATGTACGACACTGCGGACGACCCCGCTTCAAAAAACAAGAAAGAATACCACAAGCTGAAGGCGACCGCCCAGTCCCTCTACCTGGTCGTGGACGAGCCGAGGGACCCGGGAAGCAGCCCCTACGGGTACATAACCTGCAGCGGGCCGTATACGGTGTGCGGAACCCCTCCCTACGAATATGAGACGGGGGACGTTTCGCTCCAGCTGGTGAGGCTTACGGTGTACACATGAGATTCACAAGCAGGAAAGGGTTCTTCTTCGTGCTCATCTCATTCATACTGCTTTCCTACATACTCATCTCCACATACTCGTGGGTGCGCGCAATCGAAACCTCGGAGCGCACCTACTCGGACGCGTTCCGCGCCTCTTCCCTCACCACCCTCGCGGAGCAGGTGAGCGAGCAGAGGGTGGACAGGTATGCGGACATGGCCGCGCACTACACGCTCTACAAGCTGGTGAATTACTCCGTGGGCAACGAGCTCCTTGACGAGAGGGGCGACGAGTATTCCCACATACGCGCCGCATATTTCGAGCTGCTATCCAACTGCACGACGGGCGCGGGGCATTTCCTGGACAACACCGTCCCGCCCGCATCCTATTCCGCGGGCGAGGCGGAAACCTACTGCTTCAGGGGCTTCCTCGGCCAGCTCAACTCCTCCCTTTCGAATAGCGGCTTCGAGGTGGAGTCCTTCTCCCTTTCCAACTTTTCCCTGAACGAGACCGCCCACCCGCTGGAGCTTGAGATGAACCTCACCCTCTACCTCCGCATAAAGGACCTGCAGACCGACACCTCCATAAACCGCACCTACCACATCTCCCGCATTGTGAATGCGACCGGCATGATGGATCCGCTCCTCGCGAGGCAGAGCATAAGGCAGCTCAGGGAGGGCGCGCTCGCAAACGCAACCATCTACAAGGGAATGTACCTTTATCCCTCGGACCTGCCGTTCGGGGAGGCGCACACGGAATTCTACCCGCAGAAGCGCGGGCAGGGCTCGGCGGGCCAGGGATGGTTCTACGGCAACCTCATCCTTGCGGAGGATGCGGGCAGGGTGCGCGAGGACCTGCGCGACCGCGCAATCCTCATCGGCAATTACAGCGACATAATCTCGGTCCAGGATTACCAGGGTTTCGGCGCATACATCCAGACCGACGCGCCGGAAAGGAGCCAGACCGAATGCGGAACCGAGGAATTCGATACGTTCAACGCGATAGACCCCGGGAGCAGGGACGCCTCCGGGAGATGCCCGGACCCCGTTATAAAAGACGCGATTGAGCAGCCCTTCGTGGTCTATGAGGATTTCATGGACGATGTTTATGGGGATGCCTACGGCCCCGGCTCTTTCCGCTATATCCTTTTTGTTGCGCAGAGCTCCTACACCGAAGTCCTCGACAGCCCGGATGAGAAGGACAACCCCGTTTTCGTTTATGATGTGGAAAAGCTCAGGGATTTCACGAGATGCTCCTATTATGTGGTGCATGCGGATGCCGCGCCCTCCTTCCTCCAGAGGCTGCTGGTAAACGGGTATGAGCGCACCAGCCCCATCGGGCTTGAGACCCTCGTGGTGGGGAGATGGGCGGGAGGCGCGGACAACCCCGGCTGGAACGATTACAGCCGCGTGGACAGGGAATTCTTCGGCAACGTGGAGGGCGAGAAGATAAGGGGAATGCCCGGGTGCAAGGACTGGTACATGTGCGCGGACAGGGATGCGCTGGTTTCGGACGTGGGCAGTTTCAGGCTGGGAACTCCGGAATCCACTGAGTTCTACCTAGGGACCAGCGACACGGATGATGAGAATTACATAGGGTGCGATGATGAGAAAGCCTCATGCGAAGAGCCTTAAGGGACAGTCTGCGGTGGAGATGCTTGCCACCGTAGGGTTAGTGCTCCTGCTCCTCATCCCGGTCCTTTTCCTCCTTCTTGTCGGCGCACAGGTGAGGTTCGAGAGCATCTCCCAGATACAGGCGGCTTCAGCGGCGCGCATAATCGCGGATTCGATAAATGAAGTTTATATAGAGGGCCCGGGCGCCGCAAAGGTGGCAGTCGTGAACATCCCGTCAAACGCGAAGAACATAACCTTCTCGGAGAGGGAGGTTGTGATAAACCTTGAAACCCGCGCCGGGATGGCGGAGATAACATATCCGTTTTTCGGTAAGCTTTCCTCGGCCCCCGTAATCGCCGAAAGGAGGGGGATTTTGCCGATTTCATTCGCCGCGCAGGAGGCGCAGGACGGAACCACGGTGGTGATGGTCAGCTATGCAGGGCAGTAGAAAGTTCCCAGTCCCCGGTCAAACCATGAAGCCATGGGAGATCAGGGGAATGAATGGGCGGCTTCATGGTTTGAGTTCCCGGTTCCCAGCCCGAAACGGGAAACAGGAAACCCGGAACCGGAAGGGCCAGGTTGCGCTTGAATTCCTCGTTTATGCAGGCGTATTCCTGCTGATTGCGGTTGCCGCATACGCCCTCACCTACTTCACCCAGCGCGGCGAGGTCGCCTTCCGCGAGTCGCAGATGTTCAGGGAGTTCGGCTACAAGTTCCAGTATGCGGCCATCGTTGCATACAGGGGCGGCCCGGGCTTTACATACGATTTGTATTTCGACAAGAACATAGACGGCAGGCCGTTTTCGCTCGCATTCGTCACCAGGGGCGGCGCCTCGACCGTGAATACCGCATGGAACGGCACCTCTTCGGAATTCGCATATTTATACTCCATACCTTATGCATCATATGAGGCAGAAGGAAGCTGCGCAACGGAATCCGGCGGGGCCGTGGAAGTGGATGGGGAGGAGGCAAACGGCCACCTCCTGTTCTCAAACGATGGCGTTGAAAGGGGGAGGGCCGTGATAACGGTGCATTGCGGTGGTTGAATTGAAGGGGCAGTATTTCAGCTTTGATGCGATAATCGGGGGCGTGATATTCATACTCACCGCCATGGCGCTCTTCTCCTACTGGTACGGGATTACCAGCGCATTCGACCAGAGGCACGAGCTGCTCGCAAAGGAGGCATTCCGCGTTTCCGAGATCCTTTTCACCCCGCTCAGCCCAGGGGTTGCGGTAGACTGGAAGGACGCCCACATCAATTCCTCAAGGCTGGTGCCGGCGTGCAGCGGGAATGCGGACCCCCGGCAGGCATTCGGCTCCGGCTATCCTGTCACAATCTATTTCCAGGAAGTGGGCAGGGATGGCGGCATTTCGGAAATCTGCCGCTGGGGAGGGGAGGACTACCTCCGGTCGGGCAACGTTTACCGCTTCCGCAGGGCCGCGTCATACGCGGATGAGGAGCAGGAAACCTCGCTCGGCTACGTGGACATATTCGTTTATGAGCCACCCGCACAGTAATCAGTTACCGGTTTCCGCATCGCTGCGGCGATGTCTGGCAGAAACCTGCCGGTTTCCGCCATCCTGTTTTCGGTTTCCGGTTATTTTTCCGAAAAGAGAGCCGTGGTTGGAGCCGGTTATCCTTACCATGGCCCTTTCCCCCGGCTTCGCCTTCCCGAAAACACAGACCTGCTTGTAGTTTTTCGCCCTTCCTTTCCAGTTCCCGGTCAAACCGTGAAGCCGCCCTCCCGTTCCCCTGTTCGTCCCTGGCTTCACTGAACCAAACCTCCGCTCTTCCAAACCAAACGCCCGCTCTCTTTGCCCACTTCGGCTCCTGGCGTTTGGTTTGTCCTGCCCTTCCGTTGCTCTGGAGGTTTGGTTCACGGTTTGAGTTCCCGGTTTCCCGTTTCCTTTTCCCTTCTCCGTAATGAGCACTTCCACCCTTCTTCCTTCGTATGCCTTGTTCTTCTCAGCCCCGATTCTGCGCACAAGCTCCGAAAGCTCCGTGCTCCTCCTCTTAACCTCGCCCGTGGGGATTTCCTTCATCTCCGCGGCTTTGGTTCCCCTCCGGGATGCGAATTTTGAAACATTCACGATGTCCGGCTTCACTTCCCTTATAAGTTCCATCGTCTTCCCGAAATCCTTGCCCGTTTCCGTGGGATAGCCCACGATTATGTCGGTTGAGATGCACGCATCCGGGAACCTCTTCCTTATTGCCTGCACAACCTTCCTGAAATCCGCAACCGAATGCGCCCTGTTCATCTCCTTCCTCACCTTCTCGCTCCCGGTCTGCACGGGAAGATGGAAGAATTTGTAGAACTTCCCGTCCCCGAAAACCCTGAGCAGCCCGGGCAGCATCTTCTTCTCTGAACCAAACCTCCGCTCTTTCTGCCCTCCCGTTGCTCTGGAGGTTTGGTTCACATGCCCTGGATTTATCATGCCCAATCGTATCCTGAAGTCCCCTTTCACCCTCCTTACCTCATCCAGAAGCGCAACCAGATCCGTGCCCAGATCCAGCCCATAAGCCCCCGAGTCCATCCCCGTTAGCTGGATTTCCTTCGCGCCCTTCTTCACGCCCTCTTCGACCCAGCTGCGTATCCATTTTGGGCTGTAGCTCATCAGGTAAGGCCTCGCCAATTTGGTCTGGCAGAAATAGCAGTTTCCTACGCATCCCTCCTGTATGGGTATCCGCAAAATGGGCTTTGTGAAGATTCTTGGCAAACCTTCCTTCGCCGCCTTCTCCCTAAATTCGCCTCCCTTACCCTCAGCAGCTCTCCTCACAGCATCCGCAATCCTAGCAACCGCCCCCGGATGCACAAGCACCGCCTCCGGGCATACCTTCCTCACCCTTTTCTCATTTATGGATAGGCAGCCCGCAACCACAATCCGTTTCCCCTGCTTCCTGAGCGCCTCAATCCTGGAAATAATCTTATTCTCCGTCCTTCCTTTCACGGTGCAGGTGTTCAGCACAATCACATCAGCATCGCTAACCCTCTTCGCAATGCGGAACCCGGAGTGCCTGAGCACCCCCATCATGATGTCCGAATCAGCCTGGTTGAGTGTGCAGCCATAGGTCTCTAAATACACATGCATGGTTTGCCCACCGGTTGGGTTCTCAGTTTCGGGTTTACTGTTTCCAGCCCCGCTCATTTGCTCCTTGTAATCAGCTCTATCTTTTCGGGCTTCTTGTTCACGTTCCCGAGCCTCTCGCCCACCAGGATTTTCGCGCCCTTATTTTCCGCGAGGTCAACAAGCCTCTGCGTAATAATCCCGTCAAACACTATCGCGTGTATCCCCTGCGTTTCCTCAAGGCTCCTTATCACATCCCGCACCGGCAACTCCTTTATGAGGGCATAATCTTCGGTGTAGAACCTCGCCTTCATCGTCCCCTTGAGCCCTTTCAGCTCCTCCACAAGGTCCTCCTTTGTCACCCTCTTCCCCGGAGGGGCTTCCGCGGCTTCCGGAAGGGTTTTCTGCGGCTCGGCCGCAATCTCCCTTATCTCCCCGATTTCGGGGGCAGCGGCCGCAGGCGCAGCAGGGGGCCTCGCTTCGGCTTCCACCCCCTTCGCTATCTCCTTTATGGAAGGGGATTCCCTCTCCCTCGCATATTGCGCTTCCAGCTCTGCCCTCCTTATCGCAATCTTCCTCCGGTCCTCCACGGACTGGTAGGGCGTAATCCTCTCCCTCACCACCGCCCTCGTCGCCTCCTTTTCCTGCTCGAACGGGACCTTGTTCTTGAGGCACTTCATGACCTCCTTGCGCGTGAGCTCCTCCACCTCCTTCCCGGTGGGTGCGCGTGCAACGAAGTCTATGTCTACGCCCCCGTTCACGAGTTCCCTGAGAATTATGTCCCCTCCGCGGTCCCCGTCCAGGAATGCGGTAACCTCCCTCTCCCTGGAAAGGCGCAGGAGGCCCTGGGGCACCTTCGCCCCGCCCACCGCAATCACGTTCGGAAGGTCCTTCTTGAGCAGGTTGACCACGTCCGCCCTCCCCTCCACTATGATTATCGCCTCGTTCCTCTCAATCTTAGGCCCGGAAGCCAGCCTGTCCGGCCCCCACTCGGTGATCTCCGCACCCTTCACCTCCTCCCTCACCATTTCGGAAATCTCCTGGCTCTCCGGCAATTCCGTGTGGATAAGGTTGCGGAGGATCGCCTTGGACCTCTCCACCAGCTTTTCACGTTTGATGCTCCTGGTGTCCTCCACCTTGCTCACCTTTATACGGGCTTCGCACGGGCCGACGCGCTCCACAGTCTCCACCGCGGCCGCTATTATGCATGTCTCGACCATGTCCAGCGAGCTGGGGATTTTGATCTGCCCCATGGTCCTGCCGCCCCTCGGGTTCATATCCACATCTATTCTCCCTATGCGGCCGTTCTTCTGCAAATCCCTCAGGTCCAGCTCTTCCCCGAGCAGGCCTTCGGTCTGCCCGAAGATTGCACCGACCACATCAGGCTTGTCCACCATCCCATCCACTTCGGTATCCGCGTAAATTATGTATTTTACGGTATCAATGTACGTCTTTGCCATATCCATCACCTACAGTTTTGTCTCCTCAAACTTCTCCCTGTATTTCTGCCCGAAATTCTCCACCCTCCTTTTTTCACCACAATCCTCGCCATAAGCTCGGATTGTTCTGCCTTTGGGTTGCCCTCGCTCATGCCGCAGCATTCGCTCGGGCGCAAAAAGGAGCCCAAAAACCTCCGGTCTTCCATATTTCTCACCTACAATCTTGTCTCCTCAAGCTTCTCCCTGTATTTCTGCCCGAAATTCTCCATCCGGGAAATCCCAAGCACCCTCGCGATCCTCTTCCTGAGAAACGTGTTCGGCTTCACCCCGCAGGAGCGCAGCTCCGAGCTTATTTCGTGCGCAAGCTCGTCGCCCCTCTCATCTAAATCCGTGAGCACAGCCACCTCGCGCAGCCCGTTCCTCGCAGCCTTCTCGCACGCGAATCTCGTCCTGCCGGAAACCTCAATCACCCCTTCCACGTATTGCTGGAGGGCTTCCGCGTCCTTCTTCCCCTCGACCATGGCCGTGCAGCCGCCCATCTCTTCCATCAGGCGCTGCAGCTCCTTACGGTCGCGCTGCATCTGCGGGTAATCCAGGGATTTCCTTTTCTTCGCCTTCAATTTCGAGCACCTCCCAAAAACGCGGAGGGGGCAACAACCCCCTCCCCATTTTTAGGGTTCATTCTGACCCTCCCCCCACTTCCCTTTGCAGCTCTTCGCACGCACTCCTTACGTCCGTGCCGCGTCTGCAAGCAGTTTGTGGATTTCCTTTTCTTCGCCTTCAATTTCGAGCACCTTTTTCCTTCCTTTCCCTCCGCGCAGGATTCTCACCCTCCTGTGCGTGATTTTTTCCATCTCTTTCACGAGCTCGGTGTTCGCCCTGTTCCTCTCCGCGGGCTCGGTAAGGAATACCTTCCATTCCCCGCCCCTCTTCTCGATTCTGAATTCCAGCGAGTCCGGAACCACTTTCACTTCGAGCAACATGCCTTACGCTCCACAGGCTCGAAAATCAGCAGGAGAATAATGTGCTGCGCATTGTTGACAGGCAGGTCATCGCTCTGCTCCCGCCGCCATCCTATGCGCAGCCCATTAGCGTTGCCGGTTTCCCGTTCCCGGTTCCCCGTTACGTTATGCCCCGACTTCGGCCCGCTCCTCGAGCAGGTCCACGACAGAGGGGAATATCCTCATGATGTCCCCCTCGCTCACGAGCCCTATGAGCTCGTTCTTCTCGTTTATCACCGGAAGCCTCTTTATCCTGTATTCCCGCATCGCCTTCGCGGCGGTCTCGAGGCTTGCCTCGGCGGTTATCACTTTCAGGGGGGAGCTCATCGCGTCCGAGGCTTTCGCCCTGGCCGCATCCTTTCCCTTTCCTACGAGTTTCCTCACGATGTCCCGTTCGGTGATAATCCCCTCAGCCTTCTTCTTGTCCGCAACCACTATGGAGCCGACATTGTACTTTTCCATCAGCTTTGCTACTTCCACAATGCCGGCCTCACGGGTGACGGAGATAACATTCTTGGACATTACGTCTCCTACTTTGATTTCCGAACCCATGTGGATGTTTTCTTCCGGAAAGGTTTAAATTGCTGCCTTCCCGTGAGATTTCTCTCTATTGGAAATATATGTGCGGAACTATTTATAAATACGCAGGTTGACGCGAAAGACCACTAATAACCGGCAATTTCCAGCCGAACCCCGATGAATTCCGCTATCTTCTCCGCCCGCACCTTAATTTGTTCATCCATTACTTTGCTATGTCTTACTAAAGCCAATGTAACGGGCAATGCCGCCCCCTTTTTGAATAAGAAAGTGAGTGTGTGCACCCTCCAGATTGTAGCGCCGGATCGGGTTTTCTCCAGCCTCAGCCCCATTATCTCATCCAGCCTGTGCTTCGCAACCCATGAGTGAAGCAGCTTCTTTTGCGAAAAGGAGAACTCATTCGTTTTCTTGTCCAAGTCCACCTTCACCACGCTTGCCACTGCCAATAAGAAAAGGCCAACCAACCCGATTATCCCGGATATTCCTACGTAAATCAGGGATGACGCATCCCCTCGCCCCGAAATATGAAGAAAAACATTCACAAGAAATATGAGCAGGAGGAAAGCCCCTCCAAGCAGAAAAGTCCAGTTGTAATCCCTGAGTTCCATTCTGGTTGCATTCTTCTGGTCAATTTTCATATAATCATCTTTTCTATCCCATAATGCCTGCCCGCCCTATTTTTCTTATCCATTTCTCATAATCCTTATGGTCGCCTGCAAAGTATATTTTCCTGGTCTTTCGCTTCTCATCCTGGGAGTAGCATATTCTGTATTGCCCGACCTCCTCCACAAAAATGGGAACTCCATGATGGAGGTGTCTTCCGGGCAGCCCCTGTTTTATCTGCTCGATCTTCTTCAGGATGCGCACCTTAATCTCCGATGGCAGCTTTCCGAAATACTCCTCCCATCCCTCATCGAATTCAAGAGCGTACATTCTATCTACTTCATCAGGTGCCTATACTTCCGGAGCGCCTCTTCTTCACTCAGAGTCTTTCTTTTCCCTTCCTTCGCCCCCTTCTCCAGCGCCTGCACCTTCTTTACCGCAAGCTCATCCTCTATGAACTGCTCAATCGGCTTTATCCCGAAATGCTCATTGTAATGCAAAATCATCAGCCGTATCGCCTCGCTCTTATTGCTCGCAATGCCTTGCTCCACCAGCGCATTCACTATCTCTTCGGGCAGGCCCTCTATCCTCAAATTCAATAACATACATTTCACCTATATTTTGTATACCTAATATGTATATTAAAGGTTTTTGCCCCCGGCACATATCGACTAAAAAGACCACTCTAAATCCTTTTCCTTGAGTTTTGCGTTTCCTGAAAAGTAGATAAATTAACGACGTGCATATGGATTTTGAAGTTGATCCCCATGCACGCCGCTAACGTCGAAGTTATCGACAACATTTTGAAGGAGTTTGGATTTTTAT
>JBFMEZ010000006.1:0-13224 GCA_040753215.1 Microcaldota archaeon
ACGAACCTTCCCGGCTTTTTCTGCACCTGCACGGCATGCTTTTTCGAAATTTGGTTGTTTTTTGAAGTCTTGTCCACGAGCAGGCCGCAGAACGATCAATTTTTATTCACTTGCGGATTTACTGAGCAGCCGGGCTATTCTTCAATCTGCATCGCAATGAAACTGGAGAGATTCCCTTCGCTCTGGACTACCGCCTTGTATCTCGCAAGGCCCCCGGATTCTGTCGGAAACGTAACCTCAAAGCCCGTTTCCGTAGCGGTTACGGCAGGGCTGCCTGAGAGCTGCTCTCCGGTGCTGAACGGGCTGGAGTTGAGCTGCGAATCAAACGCGGTTATGCAGTTCTCCGCAGGCCTGACCACGAAAAGCAGCCCGCGCTCAAAGAAAAGCCGCGTGCCTGGCTCGGGCGCGCCTACGTCCGTCCTCAGAAAGTTCCCCTCAACGTCTACAGGGCTTATCCGGAGGGCGCCGCCGCGGTTGAGGAAAGCGAAGCCGGAACCGCTTGCGGCGTAAGTAAAAAGGTTCTCCCCCTGCGAATCCTCGGGAAGAAAGAAATGGAACGAGTTGGAAGGGAGCTGCGCGCTTTCGCCGTTCCTCTCAACCGTAAGCGGCGCCTCCTCACCGCCCTGCAGCACCGAAGAAAGGCCGGGAGCGACCACCACGCATTTTTCAAATATAAGGAATGCATACCTGGAATCGCGGTCTGAGATTATATCCTTTGGCTGGCCGGCCCTCCAGGTGGTCGGCGCATCCACGTAAATGGCCTTGCGGATGCCGTCCTGCGTTTCAAACACGACTTCAATTCTCGCAAATGTCCTGTCACGTTCCGCCGCGGTTCTAGGCAGAGGGTTTGAAACGAGGGAGATGCTCGTGGTCAGGTCCCCGCTGGCGGAACTTATGCGCGGCCCGTGCGTGAAGATTATTTCGCGCCCTTCGCGCGGCGTACCAGGCCGCTCCGCAACTCGCTTTGCAGCAGGGATTGCCTCCCTCTTTTCTTCCCGCGCCGGCCAGGCGGGTGCAGCCGCAGAGGGCTTCGCATGCGCAAGGGAGACGGCTGCTGCCGCAGCCGCCAGGGGGGCAACTGCCCTAGGCATGCGCCTTACAGTGCCTGTTTTTTGCCTAGATTCCTGCTCAAGCCTGCTCTGGTTCATCTCACTCCTCTTTCTTCTTCTCAACCTTCACCGGGACGCTCCTGAGGACCTCATTTATCCTGTGCAGCTCCTCCGCATCCTTCCGCAGTTCCTGCGGGGAGAGCTTCTTCTTTTCCATGTGCTCACTTCTGCGCGAGCTTCCGCTTCTCCTCAAGCGCCTTCTCGGTGAGCACGGGCGTGGAGCTCATTATCTCCTTTGCCCTCTCCGGGGAGATCTCCTCCCGCGCCGGCTTCATCTTCATCTCTTCCCTTGCCATCCGCCCACCTCATGGGGTTGAAACAACCACCGAATCCAGATTCCCTTCCTCAGCCCGGATATTTATTGCTTTCTCCCCGTCCGGGGTGTTAAAGACTGCGCGGATGCCCTCTTCCGTATCTTCCACGCGGAGGAGCGAGCGCAGCTCCACCCCTTCCGGCGCATCGAATGCCTGGTTCTCCAGCCGCCCATTTGTGAATGCAACCGTGGAAACCGGGACTGCGCCGGGCTGGATGAAAAAGAGCATGCCCATCGCCTCAACGCGGGCGCTGGAGGAATTTGCGCCATCCACCTCCAGTTCCTGGAACCTCGTGCTGAAATTCCCAAGCGGGAGCGCAAACAGGGAATTGTTGCCGTGTAAAAGGAAGAGCGCGCCCAACGAGACGAATGATTCCTTTGGAATGCCCGCATCATGCGGCATCTCCAGGCCGTATGCGCTGAAGAACGCCTCCTGCCCGTCATCGCGCACGAGGTTCCTCCTCCCCTCCGCAACGTCCCTCGCCCCAAGCGTTACAGTGGCGTAATTCTCCGAAATTATAATCGTCCTGTATTCCCCGCAGATAGTTGCATAAATCCTTCCGAGCATGCTGAGCGGAAGCACATCCGGCTCTGCGGTTTCCGTTGTCCCGTCCGGCTTTTCAAATATAAGTCGCAGCCGGTTATTCTCAAATGAGCAGGTGAATGTTCCGCCTTCGTAAGGGATGGATTGCGGAGCGGGGAGGGGAGCGGCATTCTGCGGGTTGTTTTGCGGAGGCCTGGGGGGAGATTGCCGGACCGCCCTTGCATCCGCATTTGATGGAATCGCAAGAAGCGGCGGGGCAAGAAGAAGCGCAAATCTGGGATTATGTATTGGCGCATGTCTGTTTGTGGGTTTCAGTCCCGACGTTTTCCCTGGGGAAGGTTTTTCCATCGGACCGGCCTCAGCCCTGCGTTGTTTCCCTGACGCGCCTCAGGAACTCCGTGGTGGAAATCCGTGTGCCGTCAGCCTCCCATACTCCGGCTATCTTGTCCCTGTTTGCCACGAATTCCTCATAAGTTCCGGGAAGAGTCTCACCCCTGAAGCGGACCGAGTATTTGTCGCTGCCAAGCCAGAAGGTTAATAGTGCCGCCTCCTGCCTCTCCTCCGCAACCCTCCTGGGCCTCGCGGCGAGGATGCTCTCTGCAGGCATCTCCACCCTCTCGAACCCTATGTGCTTCTGGAAAAGCTCATTCTTAAGAAAATCAGATGACCTGTATGCCCACCGTGTCCCGTCTTCCCTCACCAGCTCGACAGTAAGCTTCCTTGTGCCGGCATAATCCTGCACGAAATCAAAGAGCTGGTCCCTCGTCATCTTGTTAAGGTCAATGCCAAGGGCGGTAAACTCGTACGTCCTCCCATCAATCCCCTCAATCCTTCTCCTGTAGCGCATCGCTTCGGCTTCGACCATGCTTACACCTATTTATTTACATTCTTAATGTTTAAATATCTTCCTAACATAGAAAAACACTATTCCTCGCATCTGTCTCACGCGCGCCGCGCCAGCTCTCCGATCTCTGACATGGTCGCCTCATCAATCCTGACCGAACGGCCCCTCATCCTGATTTCGGTTATGCTGGCCAGGTATTTGTCGAGGAACTTTGAGAAATCGTTCTCGAAAAGGACGAACGCCTCGCCGGCGGGCCTGAACCTGATGCTGTCTATGTCCGCCTGCAGCCGCTCCCTCTCTTCCCTGCCCATGCCGGAGAGGTCCATAGTGATGCGCACCGGGGTTCCCGCATAAGAGACCGGGAAGCTCCTGGTTTGTTCCCTCCGCTCTTCCTCCGCCTCCCTCTGGAAAGGCGGCTTTACCTCGACGTCTTCCTGCGCCGCTACCTCCTTCGCAATCAGGTCCTGCTCGCTGCGCGCAGAATAGAGGTTATTTTTATCCAGGTTTATGAACCTGACCCTGTCCCGGTCGTGCCTGTTGTCGTAAATATACTTTACATAGGCGTCCATGCCGCTGAACGACTCCAGGGGCTTGTCCGTGGCGACGTACACAGAGCCCCTGCCGGGTATGGAATAAGACGTGTAAGAAAGCGTCATGCCTCTCTTCTGTGCCTCTTCCGCCTGGTCCCTCTCAGCCTGCCTTTCCTGCCTCATGTTAGCACCGGTAATATTGCGCTAAGCACCATTATATACGTTTCTCCCGAACTTACCCCATGGAGATTTACGCTTATGGAGGGGCAAGGGAGGTGGGAAGGAACTGCTTCATGCTCCACGAGAAGGGGAAGTACCTCATGCTCGACTGCGGGGTAAAATTGGGCGAGCAGACCGAGTATCCGGAGATACCGGACGGGATGAGGCAGCACATCCACGATATCGTTGTGACGCACGCGCACCTGGACCATTCGGGGTACCTGCCGCACATCTTCAGGGACGGGCTGAGGCCGCACATCCATGCGACCAAGCCCACAAGGGACCTGATTGCGGTCCTGCTGGCGGACTATGCGCGGCTGGGGAAGGGCGTGCGCAGGGGGGAGGAGGCGTTCACGCAGGGTGATGTGGACCGCGCGATAAGGAATTTCCGCCTCCACGAGTTCGGCCAGGAGTTCCATTCCGGGCACGGGTACAGGGTGAGGCTGCTCAATGCGGGGCACATCCTGGGGAGCGCGATGGCGCTCGTGGAAGGGGAGAAGAGATTGCTCTATACGGGGGACATTTCGGTGCGCGGGACTAAACTGCTGGACGGCTGCGTGCGGGACGTGCACTGCGACACGCTCATTATAGAGAGCACATACGGAAACGAGGAGCTGCCGTCCGTGAAGGAGACGATGAAGAAGCTGGTGCATGAGATAAAGGAGACGATGAAGGAGGGCGGGCACGTGCTGATTCCTTCCTTTGCGGTGGGGAGGGGGCAGGAGATTTTGCTGCTGCTGGAGTCCTACATGAAATCAGGGGCGCTCCCGGAAACAAAAGTTTATGTCGAGGGGATGATAGGGACGGGGATGAAAATCACGCGGCAGAACCTCGGGTATGCGAAGGATGAGATAAAGAACAGGATACTGATGAGCGAGGACGACCCTTTCAAAAGCCCCTATTTCCACACCCCCCGGAGAAAGGACAAGAGCGATGTGTTTGAGGAGCCGTCGATAATTGTGAGCACCTCTGGGATGCTTACGGGCGGCCCTGCGCTCGGGTACGTGCAGAGGATGGCGCACAATCCGAAAAACAAGATAATATTCATGGGCTACCAGGCGGAGGGGACGCGCGGCAGGAAAATCCTGGACGGGGAGAAGGAAGTGGAGATAGACCGCGAGATGGTGAGGATGAGGATGAAGGTGAGGGAGATAAGGATTTCCGGCCACTCGGGGAAGAGCGAGCTGATACAGTTTGTTAAGGGGATAAAAGGGCTGAAGAAAGTCATTCTCATACACGGGGAAGAGGATGCGCTGAATTCGATGAGGGAAAGTTTGGAAAGGAGCTATGAAGTGATTGTGCCTTCAATAGGGGAAGAGATAAGAATATAGAAACAAGAAAGGACTATACGAATTCTTCGCATGGTATGGAAGGCACGACCACGTCAGCGCTGCAGGTGGCGTTCCCTTCCGCAAACGGGACCTCTGCACTTATGCGCGCATAGCCGGGGCTGGAATCCTCGCCGAGCACGACCCAGCCGTTGAGGTCGTTCCCTCCGGATTCGGAGCGCACTATCGTCACGTTGCCGCCGGGGTCTGTGGAGAAATCCCAGTCAACGCCGAAGCACGTGCCGTCCGGCGTGCCGGGGCACCTTATTCCGACCTCGTGGCGCTCGCCGGGGGTTCCGGTCTGTGTGGACGGGGAAAGTGCGCAGCCAAGCGTCTCATTCACCTCAGTGATGTTTATTTCCGGGGGCAGGCAGCGTATCCACCTCTCCTCGAGGTTGTCTTCCTCCTGCGGGCACATTATGAGCGGGTTGGCGCATTCCTGCGTGGTGTAGCCACAGTCGGCGACCACGAGCACCGTGAACGTCTGGTTCATTTCCGGGGTGCAAAGGAAATCAAGGCGGCCATGGGACTGCTCCTCGCCCGGCGCAAGCGCAGAATATGCGTAGCGGAAGGATGCCGTGCTGTTCCATTCCGGGATGAACCCGCCGCTCGGGACCCAGGTGCCAACCTCCACGCATGTTTCTCCGGGGTTGCTCGTGTTCATCCCCCTGTTCCACGTTATTATTGTAAGGCCCGGCTGTTCCCCGGAGGGCACATAAAGGGTGGGCACGTTCGGGTTGAACCGCGGGACGAGGTTGGGAAGCTCGCCCGTGGGTATTTCCGGTGCGCATGGGGCGTCAAAAGGCACATTGTAGGCGGGCACGCTTCCCGACAGCGGCGTTGCCGTGCATCCGGGGCAGGTGCCGCCCGCCGTGAATGTGAGCTGGGTTGGCGGATTCACGCACGGGTCGTATTCGGGTGCGAAGAGCGTCCCTGTTATGCGGGCGCTGCTCCCGGGGTTCACGACCACCGGCGTGGCGGGCCTGGTGAACCTGAACCCGCCGCTTACGGCAATTGTGCCTACCGTGAAGGGCTGGCAGAGCGGGTCAGATGCAGGGCACGGGTTCCTCACCGTTATTGAAACCGCCTGCGAGCCGCCCGGGGAAACGTTGAGCGGGGAGGGGGTTACGCCCACGAATTCAGCGCCGCAGCGGAGGTCTGAGTCGCTTACCACCCGTATGGAAGTGGTAAGCGGGCCGACCGTGCCGGAGTATTCGGGGGCCCTTGTGCCGGGCTGCGCCTCGGTCCTGCTGTAAACCTCTTCCCTTCCAACGTAGCCGGGAATGGCCGGGCAGTCGGGGTGCCTGAGTATGTCCAGGCAGCCGTCAATATCCATCTGCCCGGAGAAAACGTAGGTTCCGCGCGTGTAGGAATCGGTGCGGGTTGAAGCGCTGCCATCAATAATCCTCTCCGAAGGAAGGCCCGGGCCCGCCCTGAGCGCTGTTGTCCCCTTGCAAACGACATTTGCCCTGGAATCGCTGTTGCGGAACCATGTGCCGGTCCTCACATAATCGGCCGGCTGGAGTACGAGGGACCCTTCCCTGCCCCAGCAGGATTCGTCTTCCGTGCACCTGTCCTCGCCCACAAAAGTATCGTATATGGAATTGCTCCATGTTATGTCCACGTTGCCCTGCACCCCCCGCGTATTCGCCGGAGGGTCGCACTGGTAATAGTCCGCGCTCTGCTCGAGGTTTCTTCCGCGCGCCCATATCCCGTCCGGTGTGAGCCGCGCGGTTATTGAGCCCTCGCACACAAACGCGTCCTCCTGAAGGTCCGTTGCGGGCCCGCCGGAGAGCACCCTTGCGGTGGTTGAGAGCTGCAGCGTTTCCGTGAATTCCATGTACGGGCGCACATTCAGGTAGTCAAGGAAACCGGGCGTGTTTATGGCGTAGAGGCGGTCGTCGTACCTAAGCGTATCGGTTTCTGCCGCAAACGAAACCATCGCCAAGAGGAGCAGGAGTAATGCTTTTTTCATATGCCCACCTAGAATTGCCCGCTTATCCCGGACTGCAACGTGTCTATGGTCTTGTCCTCGCCTATTATAAGGTTTCCGAGGTCCGGCAGGACTATCAGCCTCCTCCAGCCCGCCTCAGCGCCGATGGACCATCCGTTCCCGTAAAAGTTTACGCTTCCCATGATGCCCGCCTGCGCGCCCTCGGTGTCGAACAGCCCCTGGAGCCCCAGCCCTATCCTTTCGAGCCCTCCGCCGACCTCCCCGAGGTTCCTTATCTCGAACAACGCACCCGGGGAAAGCGTCCAGTACTCCCTTGTTCCGACGCGCGCGAGCCACTGTTTTGATGCCTCGCTTATGTCCGTCCCATACGCGCCCCCGAAAGAGACCATTATCGCAAGGTCGTCATTCTGGACGAGCGCAAGCTGTATCGTGCCGCTCGCATGGAGCCTCCCCTCCGTGTCTATGGAGGCGAGCATGGCTCCGTAGAGCCTGCCGTCGCAGGGGATGCCGAACAGGTGCCCGGTCGCATCCATATATTTGAGGGTTGCCGTGCCTACCGCTTCCTGCAGGTTCGCATCCCACTCGCCCATCACTGAAAGGCTCACATAGCGCGCCTCGTTGCTTATGTACAGCCCTGCCTCAACGCCCGCGCCGCCGCCGAAAAGGGCCTCCATGTCGCCCTGCGGCACAAAGTCCAGGGACCATCTGCCTGCATTGGCGCCGGTTTCAATCCTTGTTGCATCCACAGCGTATTTCTGGCTGAGCACAAGCTCGGCGAAGGCGAGCGCGTTTATGAACATGACGTCCGAGTTGTAGAGGTTTACGCTGGAATCGACCTGTATTGTAGCGAGCGGGACCCTCAGCTCAAGGTTCCTCAGGGAGCCGGCCACTATATCGGCGAGCGTATACGCAAGGGTGGTCCCCTCGGGGGCGTTTCTGAGCGCCTCCAGCATCCTCCCCTCGCTTATCATCCTGAACGTATTGAGTATTGCATCCTTGTCCGCTGCGGTCATGCCCAGCCGGTCTATTATCACCCCGCCGGAGTCGCCCCAGTCCCCGCTCAATAACTTATCCAAGGTAAGGTCAGCGGCCAGCCCGGAGGCTTCGCTGTTTGCGTTCAGGTTGTCCACGAGGTTCTGCAAAAACGCATTGCCGTCCTCCGCGGCCGCGGAGCGGTTTCCAACGGTTTCGTAGAATGCGGCCCTTCCCGCGAGCCTTTCTGCCTCGTTCAGCGAATCCTCCCCAAGCGCATAGAACCTCTGCCAATTCTCGTTGAACTCTATGTCAAATTCCTCAAGCGATGCGGTAACCTGCGTGGGGACCGGCACCGGCACCTCCGGGAGCCGGAGCTCCGGCGCGGCGGCCCCGGGCGCCCCTCCTATTGTAACGGGCACAACCTGGAACAGTGCGAGGAGCGCATTGCGCGCGTCGTTTATCCTCTCCATCTCAGCAGGCGTGTTGAAGTCATCCACGGGGTGGTTGTTGAAAAGCTCCTCAATCGCGCTGGACATATTCGCGGCGTGGCCTGTGAGGTACTCGTCCTGTGCGGCGCCCTCGGCGGTGCATCTCCTGATGAGCTCGTCCATCACGATGACGAAGTCGCGCATCCTTCCCCTGAAATTGAAATCCGATATGCCCGGGTCGGACATCTCGAAGATTATGCCCTCTATCCTGTCCGTCCCCATCTCCGATGCCCTTCCCCAGACCGTCTCGTCCGCATACCTCATTGCCTGTGCCATCATGCTCACCTCCCAAACTCCGCCCTGAGGGCTGCAAAGTCAACGTCCCCGAAATACTGGCCGAAATTCCGCTCTATCTCCGCCCTGTATACGTTCAGCGCATCCCGCGCGGACGGTGTCACAACCGTGCTCGTGTCCATGTGCCTCAGCATGTTCTCGTACAGCTCCCTCCTCTGCAGGAGCAGCAGCCAGCCCTGGTCCATGATGCGGCCCATTTCCGCCTCGTCGCCGCGCCTCTCCGCTTCTTCGTACTGCGCCCTGAGGCCGTCAAACTGCGCATGCACGCCCTCAAGCTGCTTCCACTGCGAAAGCAGGTACGCGCGGCTGTAATAGGTTTCCTCCTCTATGCTGGCGCGCCATGCCCTGAGGCTCCCCAGGTCCGGGCCCATGTTCCGCTGGAGCGCGTCCCTGAACTCCTCGAGCCTGCGCCTGTCGTCGCCAACGTATGCGGGCAGCGCGGAATCCAGCTCCGCGAGCATCTGCTCCATTATCTGCCTCCTCTCTATTGCAATCTCCGCGAGCCTTCCCTCCGCCCGCCTCTCCTCCTCGGCGCTCTCCGTGGTCTTTGCGCTGTCGGCAACGCGGGCGAACTCCTCGTGCAGCTCCGCGAGCCGCCTGCTTCTCTCGGCCATCGCATCGTAATTGTAGGCGCCCGCCGCCTCGGCCTCCACCGGCACATAGATGGGGAACGCGTTCACCCTCCCGACCGCGAGGTAACCCTCGCTCTCCGGGTAAATCTCGGGGTTTGTGCCGACTTTTGAGACCACCTGGTCTGCCACGCGCATGCGCATCTCCAGGCTGTTCCCGGAAATCTCCAGCTCGCCGGCATGCACCATCTCCAGGATTCTCCTGCCCGGTATCTGCGCCATCACGAGCCCCCTGCCGTCATCGAGGGGCCCGAGCGTTATGCCCAGCGCGGCAAGCTCTGCCTTCGCCTCCTCCCTCATGAAGATGGTGTAGTCCCTAACAATGCCTTCCTCGTCCCGCGTGAAGGAATAGGTGCCCATAAGGATGCTCCGCACCTCGCCCTGCGCCTCCCTCAGCCGCGGGTCGAGCGCATCCACTATCCTTCCGGTTGCGGTATCCACATACACGTATATGTTGCCGTCCCGCAGCTCGGCCGTGTGCACCATCTCGTCGGGGTTCTGCAGCATGCCGCCGTATTTCTCCTTTGCCTCTGGGGTGAGCGTTGCATAGAACCTGTCCTGGCCCGGGACAGGCACCCTGAACATCGCCAGCTCCACATACGTGTTCCTGCTGTCCAGCATCTCCTCAAGCGGCATCGCACCGGCTGCTTCAAAATCCCCTGTGGCCGGGTTGCGCCTCCTGAGCACGGGGTTTGAAATCGTATAGTAGGACTCGTCAAGGTCCTCGCCCCGCGAATAATGCTCGAACACGCCGCTCAGCGCCGGCTCCGCATATGCCATCTCAAGGTTGCGGCCGGCAATGCGCGGCGGCACTATGTCCTCGTATCCCGCGCCGAGTCCCACGTAAGGCGGCGCGATTATATCTTCGTAGGTTTTTGTGAACGGGTTTGCCGCCCCGATGTCAATCATCGGGAGGTTGTAGGACCACCTGCGCGTTAGCCCGGCCAGCCCGACCGAATCCCTCCAGTCGAGAAGGTAGAGCTGCGGCTCCGCATCCGCCCTGAGCATCTGCACCTCGCCACCGGATACTACGCCGACAACCTGCACGACGCCGGCCGTGGCCGTTGGCACGAAGAGGAGGTCTGCGAATTTCTTCCCGTCCAGGCTGGAATCCTCGAAGCCCCTGAGCTCCAGGCCCTCCCAGTCCGCCCTCGTGATGAAATTTGTGCCTACGGGGTATTCCCTTTCGCCCCAGGTGAACCGGCCGAACGCAACATCCCTCCCTACCTCTGCGTAGGATTTCGCGACTATCTGCATCCTCGCGGCGTTAACGCACGCGGCGAGGACCGCCTCTGGGTTTTCCGGCTCCCCAAGCCTCCTCGCGCGCTCCTGGTACATGAGCTGCCCGCGGAATTCGGCGGCCACGTCTATGGAGGCGCGAATCTCGGGCGGAAGGGCCGCGAGCGCCTCCTCGAGCCGCTCCGGATGCTCCGGGTCGTAGAATTCGCGAAGCCTGGAAGGGGCGCGCCCGCGGTACTTCGGGTCGTCCGCATTGTCGTTGCCCCTGCGCGCGGCGTTTATGTTCGCGCTGAATATGTTCACGTCTATGCCTTCTACATTCTCCTCTCCCTGCAGGGTGACCATCACCCTCCCTGCATCCGCGGTCCAGAAGGCGGCTGCCCATGCGGCGTTCTCCTCAAGGGAGAGCACGGGCTCCCCTGCGGGCGTGGTTTCCAGCCCGTAGCCGCGGCCGCCGGGGTATATGAGCCTGCTCGCGACATCAAGCCCGTTCTCGCGCGTGGTGAACCTCCAGTGCGTGAGCCGCCTCGCGGAATCGGCCACATATGCGAGCGCCTGGCTCTCTGGGTCGGCCGCAACCATGTCCGCGTCCCCGAAACCCGTGAAGGTTGCGGGCATGTCCGGGTGCGCGGCGTTGTATGCCGGCAGCACCCCTGCAAAAGCATCGAGCGTGTATCCGTTCCTCTCCTGCCCCAGGGGGAACCTCGCGCCGTAGTTGAGCAGCCCGAACGGGTTGTTCGTTTCAGCGGCCTGCTTCTGGAGCAGCTCAAGGGGGCTGAGCGGCCTGTAGAAGACCGTATACGGCTGCCCAGCAGCCGACGGCTCTATTATCCCAAACAGGGAGGTGTCTATCGTGCCTCTCCTGCGGCCCTCGGCAAGCGCAAGGTTGTATATCGTGTTCGCGTGCTCGAAGTCGCGCACATCCACGCTCAGGGAGCCCTCTCCGCGCTGGAACCGCAGCAGGGAGCGTGCCTGGCCCGTGTCCGTGAGGTTGTATCTCCTCGCCATGGCGATGTACTCTTCGGGCATCGGCTCCGGGACCCTGAGGGCTTCCCTTGGCGGAGGCGCGCCGACAGGGCCGGCAAAACGGGGCGGGGCTGCCGGGGGCGCGGGGACAACCGCCGGAGCTGCGGGGACCGCGGCCGGCACCCAGCCGAGCTGCTCCCTGAAGAACCTGTCCCTCACATGGTTCCTGCTCTCATAAGTGTAATCCACATTCCCGCGCTCATCGATGCGCTGGACGTGCAGGTGCCTGAAATTTGCGGCGGTGCCTGTATATTCCTGCACGCGCGCATAAACCCCATCTACTCCCATCCTGCTCAAATCCTCGCCGTCTATGGAAATCCTGTATCTCCTTCCCGTGTGCTCGTTTAAATATTCAAAATAGGTTGCGCCGACTGGAACAACCACCGGGACTGCGGCGGTCACGGGCGGGGGAGGTGCGGGGACAACGGCGAGCGGAGCAACCGCAGGGGTGGGGACTGCAGGGGGCCGTGCTGCGGCCCTCTCCGCCTCCTCCCTGCGCATCGCTTCCGCGAATACCTCATCCAGGGGGCGTATGGAATATTCCCTCGCAGTTGCGAAGGCGGAAACAATCTCCGGTGAGGGCGCGCCGAGGATAGTTTCGAGCGCGAGCGCCTTCCTTATCTTCTCCTGCATGTCTTCCCACTCACGCTGGATTGCTTCAAGCCTGCGGACGTGGTCTTCCCTGGTCCTGCGGGACGGCTCGGCCCTCGCGGCCTCTAGCGCGCCCGGAAGGCTGTTGATGACGTTTGTGAGCATCTGCGCCTGCTCCACCATGTTCCTGTCAATCTTTTCGCGCAGTGCAGCGATGTCCTCCTGCAAATCCTCTATCTTGCCCTTGTAATAATTCGCCCTGCGCGTGTTTCCCTCCTCCTGCGCGACGGCCAGCTTCTGCTGGTATTCTGCGAGCTTGCCCAGAAGCCTTCCCAGCCTGTCAACATTTTCGGAATTCTCCTCCCCGAGGCTCGTGAGCTTCGCCCACCACCTGCGCACGGTTGTGGTGTCCTCGGAAAGCTCGGGCGTGAGCAGCGGGGCCCTGCGGGTTTCGGCAACCCTCATCGCGACTTCCCCTTCGCTGGCGGCAATCCCTTCGAGCGACAGCGCCCTCCGCACCTGCTCCTCCATCGCATCGTATTCCTCGCGTGTGAGCAGCTCTTCCCCGACGCGGACCATTCCCGGCGGCGCTTCAACGCGGGCAGGTGTTACGGCCATGCCCATCGCACCCGCAAGCTCGTCCAGATGAGACTTTATCCTGTTAAGCTCCGAAAGCCTCGCGGGGTCCGTGGTGGCGGCTATGGCCTCGCCTATGTGCAGCCGCAGTTCCTCAAAAAGCGCATCCCTCCTTTCCGTAAGCTCCGGGAACCTTTCCCTTATGCCCCTCAGCTCTTCCCTTTCCGCGGCATTCGGTGGGCCGTGCCTCGGGCTTGTGAGCTCCGCCTCCCTCCTTGTGAGGCCCGCGAGCTCGTGGGTCAAATCCGAGAACTCGCTGTTTGCCCTCGTTGCCCAATCATAATCATGAACAGGAACCTCCTCTCTCCTCCCAACGGGCGCACCGCCTCTTTGAGCCATAGAAGCACCGTATATACTCCTGCATGGGAGATTTATAAAGCTTGAGTTTTGCGTTTCCTGAAAAGTAGATAAATTAACGACGTGCATATGGATTTTGAAGTTGATCCCCATGCACGCCGCTAACGTCGAAGTTATCGACAACATTTTGAAGGAGTTTGGATTTTTA
>JBFMEZ010000007.1:0-23084 GCA_040753215.1 Microcaldota archaeon
GCATGGGGATCAACTTCAAAATCCATATGCACGTCGTTAATTTATCTACTTTTCAGGAAACGCAAAACTCAAGACATGTATGATTCCCAGGACGTGGTGGTGAACAACAACAACTTCACGGGCAACAACAACAACGGGGTGTACCTGAGCACTACGGACTTCGACAACGTAACCGCCAACAATTTCCAGTCCCAGGGCAACAACGGCATTTATGCAACTTCTTCAGGCGACCTTTACATCCGGGGCAATATGATAAATGACAGCGGAGACAGCGGCGTCTACTTCGACACGGTGACGGACAGCCAGATAATCGGCAATGAGATACCAAATTCCGGGACCAACGGGGTGTACGTAACTTCTTCGAGCACGATAGATGTGGACACCAACATCCTTGACGGCAGCTACTACGGCCTCTATTGCACCGGGTCGCCTTCCGTAACCATAGTTGACAACCAGTTATCCAGCAATTATTACGGGATTTATGCATCCAACTGTGATTTCGGCACAATAGACCCCAACGACATATACGGGAATTACTACGGAGTCTACCTTAACGGCGTGGATTATACGACCCTGGAAGCGAACACGATACACGACAATACCGCAAACGGGGTTTATGTGAACGGCGGCTCGTACGTAGATATGGTAGATAACCAGGTATACGATAACTGCCTTGACTACTACGCTTGCGGCTACTACGGCTACTATGGAAGCGTTTATTACTCCAGCACCACCGATTCTCTGCTTGACGGAAACCGGATATACAACACTGGCGGTTACAGTTACACATCTGGCGTGCAGTTTTCTTCTACTGCGAGGATGACCATAAACGATGAGATATACAACCATTTCTACGGCGTTTTTGTATATCCCGGCGTAGCCACGGATACGCTGGTTAACAACAGCGACATATATAACAACGTTTATGGAGTCTATGCATCTTCAAACGCCAACACATGGATTGCGAACAGCCGCATATACCAGAATGGCTTTCCCGGTTATGGCAGCGGAGTATATTTCGCAGCTGAGACAAACCCTGACATTAATGATACAGAAATATACAATAACGGCATGGGGGTTTATTTTGGTGTCTTCTCCACTGGCGCGGAGATGTACGATGTGGTCATACGCGACAACCCTGCGGGCGCATACGGGCTTAATGTAGTCGGCGGTTCGGATGTGTATGCGGATAACCTTGCCATTTATGGAATGGAGGATTCATACCTCGCTGTCGATGTCGGCGACCTGCTTGTTGCCGACAACTTCTGGCTCGGCTATGATGACGAGTTTGGCATTGCGTATAATACAATCACTATAACCGGCACGGACACCGATGCGGGAGACTGGAATATGCTCATAGAGCGCAGCTTCATTTCAATGAATTCCACGGATACGGACGTGGCCGAGCTTAGCGTCCCGGCGAACCTCACGATAAGGCCGAAGGACGGGTGCTCTGACATAAGATACTATAATGATTCAGCAGACCTCCCATCCAGCAGGGATGAGATAATAGCCGACGGCGACACATTCACCCCTGCGTACTCCGCATGCAACAATAACATCGCGACCTTTGAAGTCCCATCCTTCACAGGGTATGCGGCAAGGGGGCAGGAAGCGGCAGGCCTTGGTGAAATGAGCATCACCGTAACAGGAGACAAGATTGTTGGAGAGGAGCTCGTAATAACGGTGAAGGACGGTGCCACTCCACTGAGCAACGCAAATGTAAAAGTATCCTACTGGGTGAGCGGCACGCTGAACGTGATTGGCTTGGGCAATACGAACTCCAGCGGGCAGGTGAGCTTCACCCCATCGGTTGCGGGCTCCCACAAGGCAGCCGCAACAAAGAGCGGCTACTTTGACGAGGATGTGATGTTTACTGTAGGCTCCGGAGCGCCGCCGCAGAACATCACGATGCTGCCCCAGCAGCAGCCCTCCGCACCCGAATGCACGGTGGATGCGGACTGCCTGGGAGGAGAGGTCTGCCAGAACAGCAACTGCGTGGCACCGCCGCCTCCGCCCGAGGAGCAGCCCCCTGCAGAGCAGCCCTCCGCACCCGAATGCACGGTGGATGCGGACTGCGCTTCCGGCTTCGTATGCCAGGGCGGTGCGTGCGTGACCGCGCCTCCGCCTGAAGAGCAGCCGCCCGCAGCACCGGAAGAGGTGGAGGTTCCGGGAGAAGGGCAGCCCGAGGAGCAGCCGCCGCAGGGCGGGCTCCCGTGGTGGGCGCTTGGAGGCATAATAGTCCTCGGAGGGGCGGGAATCTGGTGGTTCCTGCTGAGGAAGCCATGAGGTGGTTATGATGGACAAATATACAATATTGCTCGGGGTTCTGCTGCTGTCCGGCCTTTCGTCTGCGAATGGGTTTGACGACCCGCGCCTTGGGCAGATGTACAGGGACATGGATTGCAGGATACAGTATACAAATGAGCTTCTTGGCTATGCAGAGGGTTATTTGTGCTCGTATTCCTACTACTACTGCTACGACTACTACGACTGGGATACATACTATCTGCTGCAGGGCTGCATAGACGACCTGGATAATGAGGACTACCTCCTCTACAACTATGCGAGGGCCACTGATTATGCCGGCTTCAACTCCGAGGCGTCCATCACGAGGGGCTTCATACGCACCTGCAGCCGCTCGTACAGGGGCGCTGCAAGGGAGGCGCTGCAGAACGGATGGACAAGCGTAAGGACGGTGTCTTCCGACCGGAGCAATGCCTGGAACAACTACCGTAACTGCCTCGGGATAGGCGGCCCGGGTTAAGGCCGCTGCACCTCATTTCTTAAATTTTTCAGGTGATATCCTACGGTGAGTCTTAATCCGGGAGAACTCAAGCTCGACCTCTACTGCAGGGGGATGCGCCTGCACAAAAGCTGCAGCGCGGACGACGACGGGAGGGGGCTCCTGCGCACCCGCGGGGGGTTGGGGAGCGGCCTCGAGGTAATGCTTCCGGGCGGTTTATACACAAATATCCCGGTTGAGGAGGATTTTGCGAAGAAATCCCCTTACGTATTGCACAAGGAAAACGGAAATTATGTTATAAGGCGGAACGGAAAGGAAGTGAGCGAAGTGAAGATTCTCCCCCGCCCAAAATTCTACGACAAGAAAACCTCTTCTGGAAAGCCCATGCACCGCATAGGGGTTTTGCAGGGCACCTACCTCGGAATCTATCCCACGGAGGTGTGCGGCTTCTGGAAGCTGAAGCCAAAAATGAACTGCAAATTCTGCTCGGTAGGGCTCAACCTCGGCGATACGGAAGAAAAGGAGAAGAGCGTGCAGGAGGTGGTGGAGGCGGCAATCGCGGCAAGGGACGAGTGCGGAGTAACATTTGTGCATTTCAATTCCGGCTTCTCCCCGGAGGGAAAGGAGCTGGAGAAGCTTGAGCCGTACATAAAGGCGATAAAGGAGAGAACCGGCCTTCTTGTGGGCGTGCAGGCAATCCCCTCCGCGGATTTGAAGAAATACGACCGCCTCAGGGAGCTGGGGGTGGACCACGTCTCCTTCTGCATAGAATTGTTCAACCCGGAGGAATTCTCAAAAACCTGCCCCGGGAAGGCAAAGTACCTCGGGCAGGAGAGGTTCCTGCGCGCAATAGAATATTGCGCAAAATTATTTGGAAAAGGGAAGGTTGCGGGAGAGATAATCGCGGGGCTGGAAAGCCCGGAGAGCACAATCCGCGCAATTGAGCATTTTGCAAAGATGGGCGCCGTGACCACGGTGTGCGTCTTCCGCCCCTGCACTGGCACGGATTACGCAAATCTCCGGCCGCCGGAATATGAAGAGATGCTCCCAATATTCCGCAGATTATACACCGCCTGCCTGGATTACGGGATTCCATTCGGGATAGCCCCGAACATAAAGGTCAGCATAGTGATGCTTCCGGAAGAGTGCGCCTATCTTGTGCCCAATCTCAGCCTTCGGCAGAGGGTGCAGCTCGCAAAGCTGGAACTGATGAAAACCGCATTCCAGGCCTATTTCCGCACGCACCTGTTCCTCAAATCAGGTAGGAAATAGCGAACCCGATATACCCGAAGGCCATAATCAGGTACATGTGTATCCAGGAAGGATGGTTCGCCTCGAGCGCAAGTTTTTTCGGCTCCTTCACAATGAGATAAGCCGCATATGCCCCCCATAGCGAAAGGAAGGTGAGAAATATCGCCGCCGGGGGAAGCAGCCCAGCATACACCCCCGCAGGAACCAGGAGGAAGGGCAATGCGAGGAAAGGCGCGATTATATTTGCCGCCCTTTCCACCCCGTAGATTATGGGAAGGGTGCGCGCCCCGTATTTTGAATCCCCTGGAATGTCCGCAAAATCCTTTGTGCTTGCAGCCCCCAGAAGGAATAATCCGAATATGGAACCTATGAACCACGGGACCGGAGAAAAGGGAGAAGCAGCAACGGACCATCCCGCAACCGTGAGAAGAAGCCCGCGGGAAACCGCGATAGTCCCGTTCGCAACCCATCCGTGGTTCTTGAGCCGCACCGGATGCCACGAATAAAGGATGGTAAGGAATGCCGCAAAGGCCGCAAGGATGAAGAAATACGCATTCACAAAAGCCGCAAGCGCAAGAGAAAGTATATACGTGCCTGCGGCAGCCCGTTCCGCCTCCCCCAGCTTTACCCTCCCGGAGGGGAGCGGCCTCGCAGGCTTGTTTATCCTGTCCACCTCCACGTCGCATGCCTGGTTGAAGATATTCGAAGCCCCGTTGAGGAGGGCCGCGCTGAAGGAAGCAATAAGCAGCGGCAGAAACACTCCTTCTGCGCGAATGCCCGCCACTGCGGCTGCAATAAGCCCGCTGCTGAACACCCCTGCAAACGGCGCGAGGAGCGTAAATGGGCGCAACAATTCAATATAACCCGGGAGCCTCACGGATGGATTGGAAAGAGAGCAAATTTAAACATTGCCCTCCTAATTTTCCCGATGAAAAGGCCTATTCTTAGCTATGCGGTTGGAGCGCTAGTATTGCTTATAGTCGCCTACTTTGCCTACAATGCAATCGCAAATTACTATCCCCCCGCTGAAAAGAGCATCATAATACTTGGATTCGACGGCATGGATGCGGACCTTGCGGAGAAATGGATGGACGAGGGCAGGCTTCCCAATCTCGCGCGGCTCCGCGCACAGGGAACCTACTCCCGCCTGCAGACCACCACCCCCGCAGACACCCCCGTTGCCTGGACCACCGTAGCCACGGGGCTTAACCCCGGAAAGCACAATGTTTTCGATTTCCTTGACCGGGACCCTGAAACATACATGCCCCGCATGGCCCTAATCAAGAGGGAAGAGGTGGAAGGCCAGAAGCCGAGAGTGTACAATATGAAGGACGGGATTCCCATCTGGAAAACAATCAGCGATGAGGGCGGATGGAGCACAATAATCAATTTCCCGGTCACCTTCCCTGCGGAGGATTTCAGGGGAAAGATGATTTCCGGGCTCGGGACTCCGGATTTGCGCGGCACATGGGGCACGTTTACAGTATATGAGGAAGACCTATCCGGCGGGGAGGAAACGGAGATGGGCGGGAACATAGTCCCGGTTTCTTTTGAGGGGGACGAGGCGCAAACCCTCCTCTACGGCCCGAAAGAGTACCGCACCAACATGAGCATACGCCGGGATGGGAATTCCATATTGCTTTCTTTCGGAGGCAAGGAATACGAAATGCGGGAGGGCGAATGGAGCGGATGGGCGGACATCCAGTTTGAGGTGAATCCGCTCATAAAAATAAAGGGAATAAGCCGGTTCTACCTCATGAAAGCAAACCCGCTTTCCCTTTACCTCATGCCGGTTAGCATGGACCCCCGCGACCCGTTCTTCCGCATCTCCACCCCCGAGGGCTATTCGAATGAGATTGCGCAGGAATCAGGGCTCTACAAAACAGTGGGCTGGGCGGACGACACGTGGGCGCTGAACGACGGTGCAACCACCGAGGCAATCTTCCTCCAGGACGCATACCGCACCCTTGAATTCAAGGAGAAGCTGGTGCTGGAAGAGATTGAAAAGAAGCCGGGCCTCCTCATCGTCGATTTTTACCAGACGGACACAATACAGCACACGTTCTACAGGTATATGGACGAGCAGAACCCCGCCTACCCCTCAATTCCGGAGGAGGAACGCGCCCGCTACAGGGATGAAATCCTCCGCATCTACCAGCGCATGGACGAGATGGTTGGGAAGGTGATGGAGAAGGCGGATGAGGATACGACCGTAATAGTGATGAGCGACCACGGCTTCAATCCCTTCCGGAAGGCGGTGAACCTGAACACATGGCTCGTGGAGAATGGCTACATGAAAAAGAAGCCGGGCGCGAATACGCAGTATTACCAGCTAAATAATTTATTCGGGGAAAGGGGGCTCTTCTGGAACGATGTCCTTCTCAACGAATCCAGGGCGTATTCGATGGGCCTAGGAAATATTTATATAAACCTGAAGGGAAGGGAGGCGCAGGGAATTGTTGAACCGGAAGACTACGAAGCGGTAAGGGATGAGATAATAAGCAGGCTGAGGAACCTCCGCGACCCGCAGACAGGGCAGAAGGTAATCGCGAAGGTGCAGAAGCGGGAGGAACTCTACTCCGGCCCCTACGTGAACAATTCCGCAGACCTCATAATCTCTTTCAACCCCGGCTACCGCGTCTCCTGGCAGACGACGCTTGGGGGGGTGCCTCCGGAAGTGGTGGAACCGAACCTGAAGAAATGGTCCGGCGACCATTCCACTCTTGACCCGGCCCAGACTGAAGGAGTATTCTTCGTAAACCGCGTTATTGAGCTTGACAGGGAACCAACCCTCCAGGACATAAACCCCACCATCCGCGACCTCCTCAACCTTCCTCAGAATGATTCGCTGGACGGGCATTCCCTCCTCCGCCCGTGGGTGGAGGAGGAGCAGCCGGCGGAAGCAGGCCCGCAAGCCAGCATCCCGGACCTCACAGGCTACAACGTCCTATTCATAACCCTTGACGCGACAAGGGCGGATTACATCTCCGCATACAATGAGAACTCCCTTGCAAACACCACGAACATAGATGAACTTGCATCCAGGAGCTTCCTCTTTGAAAATGCATTCACCGGCTTCACCTTCACCTGCCCCTCCCATACGATAATGATGACTGGGAGGTATTTCGGCGGGACGGGGATAATGACCGGCAGGGGTGACGGAATCGCGAACATCCCTGAGGCGTTCGGTTCCTCCGACTACGCCACCGGTGCAAGCGTCGGATTCGGCGGCCTCAGCACGAATGCATGCGCAACCGGCTCCATGTTTTCGGATTACGACACCGGCGCGATAAACGAGAAGCTGGGCGTGAGGGGTGGCCTTTCCGCGAATTACACAATAAACTGGATAAAAAACCACGGCGGCTCGAAATTCTTCTTCTGGCTGCACCTTTATGATGCCCATCCCCCCGGCATAGGCGCAGGCGGCACCCAGGAGAACAATTACGCGAGGAGCATAGAGTATGTGGATTCGCAGGTCGGGCGGGTGCTGGATGCGCTGCGGGAGGAGGGGCTTGAAAGGAAGACCGTAGTTGTGCTTCTTGCCGACCACGGGATGAACGGCCAGTTCAACAACATACCCGAGAACAGGAAGCTGTACGATGGGGCGACGCACGTACCTCTTATGATTTACATCCCTGGCGCAAGCCCGGAAGGCCAGAGAGTTTCCAGCCTCGCCGGCACCGTGGACCTCGCCCCAACCCTTGGGGGGCTGCTCGGCGTCCCCTACAACGAAACCCACGGGGTGAGCCTCGTGGAAGCGATGGGGAATCCTGGCAGGAAGGCGAGGGAGGAGGTGTTCGCCAGTTATGCATTCGGGGGGCTTTCGCAGGACATGGCGCGCACCGAAGAGTGGAAGTATATACTTTCGCAGCCTATGGGAAAAGGGAATGCAAGCACGGAGCTGTTCAATCTTCCCGAAGACCCCGGAGAGGAGAGCGACCTTTCTGCATCCGAACCCGGGGTGCTGGAGTGGCTGAATTCTCTCCTTGAGTCATATCTCGGGCTTAAATCCGCATCCGGCTTCCCGGGCGTTTTCCCTCCAGCCCCCGGGAATGCCCCTGCGCCGCAGCAGAACTGGACGGCGCCCCAGCCCTCGCCACCGCAATGGTACGGCTACTGGAACAATACGCAGCATCCTCTGGACAACCAGACGCTGGACGATTTGCGCGCCTTCGGCTACATAAACTAGTGCTCTTTCCACGCGGGCATCTTCCTGAGATGCTCCTTCGCCTTTATCTCCGCCTCGTGCGGAGCTGCGCCCTGTGAAATGAGGTAGTTCTTCATCCCTTCCGCAACCTGCTCAAAGGGCTTCACATTCCCGCTTTCATCGGCGCAATTTTTGCAATACGGGTTTTTGGGGTTTCCAAGCGCGTGGTCTTCCGGCTTGGGAATAGGCATCCCGCAGGAGAGGCATTTCGCCGCCTCCTCATTCGGCTTCGTGAAGGAAATCAGGTGCCCGTCCGGGTCCGCGACCATGAAATCCCTCGCTCCCCACGCGCGGTCCGAAAGCTCTTTCACGATCGCAACCCCCCTTCCCTTAAGCTCTCCATAGTACGCGTCTATATCCTCGTACCTCGGGAATTCCACGTAATGCACCACGCCCACGCCCGGCTCGGATTCTTTCGGAAGCCTGAAATTCTCGACCAGCCCGTCCCTCATGGAGGAAAGGGGCTGAAACATAAAAACCGCCCCGAACCTGCTGAAATCCGCATATTTCGCATTTTCCCTGTCCGGAAGGAACCTTCCAGCGGCAAACCCGAGGATATTCTCATAGAAATCGATAGTCTTTTTCATATCCTTTACCCCAAGCATAGCAGAAATCCCGGCCATATTTACACCCCCTTCCGCATTACTGCACTCAAATTATTAATGTTTCCCTTTCACGAAAAACGCGGGGAGGGGGACCCTCCCCCCATTTTCCACGCTCCTTTCTGACCCCCTCCATTTTTAAATATGAGATTATCAGAAAAACTCATGATAAAGGAGATTATATCAATTATCCTGATGGCCCTTGTGGCCCTGGTGATGTTCCAGCATTTCGGGCCCTGGGGGCTCCTCCTGAATATTCTCGTGGCCCTCATCGCGCTCAAGCTCGTGGGCTGGCTCGGGATAAGGGTGGAAGTGAATTTCTGGAGCCTCGCGATAGTAATCCTGGGCGGGATTGTGGGCTTCCTCCTGGTGCTCTTCCTCAGCATCACGGGCGTCGCATTCTCCAAAAAACAGTAGCTAATCCACAACCAGCACCCCGGCCGCGGAAAGGGTGCGGTATTCGTACACTCCGGGGCTCAGGAACCTGTAGCTCCAGTTCATCCCGGGCCCCAGCTCCTGCGGGCCGAACGCCTCCGGGACCGAAAGCACCTGCGCGTCCGTGGCATTGTTCACCCAGGTTACGGTGGTGCCGGAATTAACCACAGAAAAGGCGGGCACGAAGCCGAAATCCTTTATCTTAATAATATAGGCAACCTCCCCAGGGGCTTCTGCAAACATCGCCGGGTTCGCAATCCCCATGGCGAGAATGGCGACGAACCCGACAAGCAGCGAATACCAGAAAAGCCTCTCATTCCCTGCCATGGATAAAGTAGGAAAGAAAAGAAATAAAAATAGACTCAAAGCCCCTTAAAGCGCCCCTCAAGCTTCTTGAGCACCTTCGGAAGGGTCGTGTATTCCATGTCCTCGGGGCTGAGCCGGTGCGGCTCGAAGGGCCCGTGCCTCCTCATGTAATCCGCAATCCTCAGCGCCCCCTGCCTCGCGCGGTCAAATGCAATGTCCGCGAATGCGTCCACCGGCCCCACAAGCTCCCCATTATTAAGCTGGAACCCAAGCGCAACAACGCGCGGAGGCCCGTCGAACCTCGTGCACACGGCATCCTTCATCCCGACCGGCATTATCGGCCCGTTGTGGGAGCCCCTCATCCATCCGGAAACCAGGTGCGGGAATGCGAACGGCTCGACTATCTCGCCAACCGCCGGAAGCCCGCTCTGCGCCCGCACTATCGCAACCGGGTCGTCCTTGCCCACGTACTCCCCTGCAATCTGGTACAATTTCTCCGTGCTCACCACGGCCGCGGGCTCGGAGGAGGCGACCTTGTTCCCCTCTCCCGGGAAAACCCTCTTTATAACGTACCTGCTCTTGGCCCCTATGAGCGCAAGCAGGCTGTAGAGCTCCTCCGGAGTTTTCATCAAAACCTTCTTGTGCCCTAGCACGTCATAAACCTCGAAGGAGAAGCCGCCCTGCATGTTCGGGTCTATCACAAGCCCCGCGGTGTTGAAGGGGTCCGCGAACATCCTGAAGACCGGGAAATTGAACGCCCCGGGCTCGGTCTTGTCCATGAGGAAGCACATCACCGGCTCCGCCTTCCTCTCCTCGAATTCCATCTCAGCGACCCCCGGCCCAAGCCCCTTCACATTTCCGGAGAACGCATCCGAAAGCAGGTCCTGCCCCGCACCGTACAATTTGAGCGCCTTCGCCTTCTTCGTGGCTTCGGTGAAAACCTCCCAGGCGAGCCCGTGCACCTCCTTATTATCCGCCCCCTTATCGCTGGTAATTATGAGGTCCATGTCGTCCCCGCAATTTGCCACATAGTAGTCTATTATCCTCCCACTCTTTTTCGCCTTCCCCAGCATCTCCCGCGCTATCTCCATAAGTGCAGGGTGGCACACCTGGTGGCCGCAGTAGCTCCCCACATCCGCCTTGATTATGCTTAGCGTGACTTTCATGCGAACAAAACCTCCGTATATATAGCTCCGGTCCGCTTTATATTTCTCCCCTTGCCTCCTTGGGCTCCCCTTCCGCAGGGACGCTCAGCACCTGCTCGCCCCTGCTCTTGTCCCTGTACACCGTAATCCCCTTGCACCCGAGCTTCCATGCGAGCATGTACGCGTTCTCCACATCTTCCACGGACGAGGATGCCGGCATGTTTATGGTCTTGCTGACCGCGAGGTCGGTGTATTTCTGGAATGCCGCCTGCATCCTTATGTGGTCTTCGGGCGGTATGTCGTAGGCGACAACGAATATGTCCTTTATGTCCTTGGGTATCTCCTCTATCTCCCTCAGGCTTCCCCTTGTTATTATCTTCTTCATTATCTCCGCGCTGTAAAGCCCGCGCACCTTGAGCACGTGCTCGAACACGTCATCCGAATAGAACAGCTTTGTGCCGTCCATCACGTTCTTTATGTACGCCAGCGCGAACGTCGGCTCGATCCCGCTGGAGGTCTCCGCGATCATGGAAATGGTCCCGGTTGGCGCTATTGATGTCACGGTCGCATTCCTCATCGCATCATATTCCTTCGCCCATGCGCTCTCCGCGAATCCCGGGAAGGAGCCCCTCAGCCTCCCAAGCTCCTGGCTCATCTTCCTCGCTTCGGACGTGATGAATTTCATGGCGGCCTCGCCCACCTCGAATCCCTGCGGGCTGTCGTATTTTATGCCCATCTTGAAGAGCATCCGTGCGAAGCCCATCACACCCAGCCCCACCCTCCTGTGCCTGAAGCTCATGTCCCTTATCTGCGGCAGGGGGTAGTTGTTCAGCTCCACCACGTTGTCCAGGAACTGTATCCCGAGGCGCACCACATAGCGCAGCCTCTCCCAGTTCACCTTCTTCTTCCAGTCGCCCTTGCTCCAGTCCAGCTCCACGAACTTTGAGAGGTTTATGCTGCCGAGGTTGCAGGACTCGTAGTCCGGCATCGGAACTTCGCCGCAATTGTGCACAATAAGCCCGTTCGCGGAGAAGGAATGGGTTTCCGGTTCCGTAAGGTCGAATACCTCCTCCATGCCTGCAAATTCAACAGAGGCAACCGAAGTGTCTATATCATCTTCATATACGTTTTCCGGCTTCAGCGCATCAAACTTCTCATTCTTTGCCGAAACAGAGAAGCCGATTTTCTCCCTGAACCTGAACATGCTGGCCCTGCTGATGATAAGCTCGTGCTGCGCCCTGCAATTGTAGGTTTTCGGCTTCCGTTTCGAGTCCGGCAGGATTTTCGCATGCGCCTTCCTCCTGTTCTCGTGCACCGAAGAGACTATGCCGAACTGCAGCAGCAGCACCTGGACCTGCTTGAGCAGCTTCAGCGAGTTCGAGGCGAGCCTTATGCTCACCCCCTTCTCGCGGTTCCCCTGCGCGGAGCCGTCAGCCCCGAACAATGCGGACAGGAAGTGGCGCACGGACTCCTCGTCCATTGAGAAGACGGAGGAAGGCACCTCCTTCTCATGCGCCTCAATAACAAGTTTAGTTGCCATCTCCTTATCCACGTGCATTTTTCCGAATTTCCCGTTCTTCTGCAGCACCAGCCGGTCCTCTTTTGTGAGTTCCTTTACCGGTTTCCATCCGTTCTCCGTGAGCATCCTGTGGTCTGCGGTCGCCCTCACCTCGTATCCGGCGGCGGTCTTCACCGCATACACTTCCCTGTCTCCGGTTTTCCCGGCCCATTTCACCGGATGGTACTCACCGTCCGAGCCGATTATGTGGTGCGGATTATGCACCTTTGATATTTCGGTGAGCCCTTCGCTGGTTGCAACCATAGCGCCCTTCGCTATGCAGGGGTTCGTCGCAACAATCGTGTATTTCGGAGTCGGGTTCGTCTTGTTTATCGTATCCATGAAAAGGACTCCGGGCTCGGCGGACTTCCACGCGCTGTACGCAATCAGCTTGAAAAGCCCCCTCGCGTTTATCCTCCTCGCCACCTCCTTGGTGCGCGGGTTCAAAAGCGGATACTCGTCGTCCTTCTCCACGGCCTTCATGAACGCGTCATCCACAGCGACGCTTATGTTGAAATTCTCCAGCACTCCCGGCGTCTGCTTCACCCCGATGAAATCCTCGATATCGGGATGCCACACGTGAAGCACGCCCATGTTGGCTCCCCGGCGTTTGTTGTGCACCAGGATGCTGTTTGCAACAAACTGCCCCGCTTCCGGTATTTCCAATTCAGCCGTATACTCCTTTCCCATGGATATCTCGGAAACCGGGCTGTAGAAGTATTCTTCATCGCCAACCTTAAGCATCTGTTCATTCCTAAGTTGCGGGAATGCTTCAATGAGTTCCCTGAGCTTCTTTCTGGCAAGGTTTCTTCTCGTATTTGCTCCCATTCCACCAAGGTGATGCATGAGTGCCCTGTAGAGCTTCCTGTCCGCGCCCCGTTTTCCCCTACCCTTTCCGCTCCCCCTCCCCGGTCCGGCGTACAATTTCCTGAGCAGATGCCCCTGGTTCGGGATTACGTCATAGGATTCGTATGCCTTTTTCCTTTGCCTGGGCGTTAATTTTTCCTGCTTTCTCGAAGATACGAATCCTACGTTTTCTGCGAATGCCCCCATGCTTTTTTCCTGGATTACCATCAGGTGGCAAATCGGGAGCTTTCCGTAGCTGTTTCTTCTTGTATAACGGTGAACCGAAGAAACAATCCCAAGCCCAAACAGCAGCTGCTGCACATCCCTGGCCAGGCTTTCTGAAACAGAATATAGCCTTGGATAGCCATCGCTGTGCACATCGCCGTCGCCTTCAAAAAGCCCTCTCAAAAATGCACACGCGCTTTCTTTCGAAGACTGGAATACCGAAGCAGGCACAAACGCATTTTTCGCCCCTTTCTTCTGCCAGCCCGCTTTTTCGAAAAAGCTGCACAAATCATGCGAGTAGAAAATCATGCATATGGATTTATCGTTCTCTTTTTTCTGAATCATGCCCAGCTCCAGGCCGAACTGGCTCTTCATCGCCGCTTTAATCCGCTCCTGCAATTCCCCGTCGTTTTCCTCCACAGCGAATATTATCCTGCCGCCTGTGCTGGTGCAGCCGTCAGCCATGTATATGCCCAGAAGCTCCGCCAGCTCCGGGTTCATCCTTTCCGGGATTTTCAGCCTGTTGGCGTTGAAATGCTGCTGCATGTGCATTTTTGGCAGTTGCACATCCTCGCCTTCGTGCCCTCCAAGGACATGTATTATCCAGTCCCCCTTTCTTATCTGCGAGGCTTCCTTCCATGCGAACTCGCCCTTTTCGTTTATTATCCCGATGCCGTGGTTGTATGTAGACCTTATTTCAGTCCCAATTTCTGTTTTGATTGCGTAGACCTCAGCCATTCCGTTATCGCTTGCGAGAAGCGCATTATGGAAGCTGCCATTTGTATAGACCATGCAGTTGGCAGGGTTATCGCCGAACGGCGGGCAGTTGATTATTTTCCCGAGAGGGAGAATCCCCTTATCGGTCCGAATAAGGCTTTTTGTTGAGATGCAGCCGCCTTGCTTTATGACATTGGTCGCGTGGTCGAATACCGTCATGAAAGAAATCGGGCCCGAGGCGACGCCCGCGGTGGATTTGACGAAATCCCCCTTCGGCCTAAGGAAGGAGAAGCAGAATCCCGTATTATGGATTACGGCGAGGCCGCAGTCCCCTGCCACGTAATTGTTGTTTTTCTCAACCGTAAAATCATAGAACGGCTCCTTTGTCCTGATTTTCTCTATGCTCCTGACGCCGGCAATGCTCCCGATGATATTGGCATACTTCCTGAGAGCAGCCTTTGCCTTTCCATCCAGGCCGCTTTCCAGAAGGGCGGATACCAGTTCCTCAAATTTTTTCCTGTCTATATGTTTCCCTTCCCGCCATCTGTGCAGCCAGAATTTCTTTCCGCCAATTTTAACTGCACTTCTCCAGATTGCAGTAGAATGGGCATCCACTCCGGCCTTTTCGAGCATCTCCTCAAACTGCCTGAACGGGGTGTCCAGGCCTTTGGTTTTTGGCATCCTCGCGCCAGCCGCTCTCCCTAACCTCTCTTTTTTATCCCTGTTCCTGAGATGGCTGTGCAAAAGCCCGTGCAACTGGCTGACATCTTCGTAGCCATTTACCGAAACTTCGTACATTACGCTCCAGTGGCTCTTCTTGGGCTTCCTGGCCCTTATGCTTGCCTTTAAGCCGAGAAGATTCAGCACGCAGGATATTTCTTTTGCCAGCTCTGCGCTTGCGGTATTGAAATACGCCCTTGGCCTCCTCCTGTCGATGTAGCCATCGCTGTCAACAAGCCCTGCGAGAAATGAGCAGACTACGGGCAATGGCGATTTTATTACGCACTTGGGAAAAACCACTTTCATTGACTTCTCTCCCGCACCCACCGAGGCGAGCTTCATCATCTTCTCGGCAACCTGCTGATTGGTAGTGCTTATGGCGTATGCTCCGTCTGCAGACCTTTTGTCCTTGTATAAGGAATGTATGCGTGTCCCAAATTTTTCATTGAGTATTCTCACTGCACATTTTATCGTAGCCAGGTCATTATCATGGAATCTCAGCCTTAATCCATTTATGCTGTTTCCCAGCGATCCGTCACCGACAAAATATCCCAGCAGCCATGCAACCTCTTCATCTATTTTTATTCCATCTTCCCATCTGTAACCGTCAAAAGGCCACAGCGGAAGGGCGGTCTTGTTCGGAAGTACCAGCATGTCCCCAGGCTTCAGTTCCTCCGCCTTCCTTGTTTTTACCTGCCCTTCCTCGAAAACAAAAAACTCGTGCCAGGAACTCGTTGTGAGCGATATGCCATTGTTCGTTGTGATCCTGAATACATCTTTATCGCTCAAATCGAATTCCCAGATTTTTGTTATCCGGTCCCTTTCCATCCCGCCGGTTTCCGGGTTGAAAGAAAAGGTGCATATATTTTTGTCCCGCACATCTACGAACCTTCCATTCCCTTCTTCCACAACCTTTCCGTCTTTTGAAAACTCTTCGAACAATGTTTCTATTTTTTCCAGGCCGCAGTGGGTTGTAAAAACCCTGGAGCCCTTTATTATGCACCCGCCCCCGCTCTGGTGGATGAGCGCGGAGTGCTTTATCGCGTCGAAAATCCCGTCCAGCGAGTCCTGCACCCCAAGGATGAAGCACGCTGAGAGCTGACCGATATTCGTCCCGGCGTTCATCAGGGTGGGCGAGTTGGGAAGGAACTCGAAGC
This sequence comes from Microcaldota archaeon, assembly GCA_040753215.1. Classification (GTDB taxonomy): domain Archaea; phylum Micrarchaeota; class Micrarchaeia; order Anstonellales; family Bilamarchaeaceae; genus CAIXOA01. Next base: position 15,916 of record JBFMEZ010000007.1, read on the forward strand.
TGGTCATTATCTCGTAGAATGCGTTCTCGTAGTATTTCACCGTCTCGTCGTCGCTTCCGAACCTCGCCTCGGCCGAGGCGATGTGCCTTGCAACCCTCCTGAACAATTGCGATGGCGTCTCCTTCACGTTCCCCAGCTCGTCCCGGAGGAGGTATCTCCTCTGCAGCACCTGCACCGAGTTCATTGAGAGCTTCAAATCGTCCTGCACGCCCAGTATTTTCTTCATCTCGCGCTGCAGCGTCTTCTTGTGCCTGTAGAGGATGTACGCCTTTGCGGTCGCCGCGTGGCCCTCTTCTATCAGCACCTTCTCCACGGCATCCTGTATGTCCTCAACCGAAGGGATCTTGCCGTCAAACCTCTTCTCGATGTCCTTCACGACCTTCTTCGCAATCGCCGCCGCCTTCTCCCTGTCCTTCCCGCCTATGGAGACCGCCGCCTTCCATATCGCCTCCTCGATCTTGTGAGGGTCAAAAGGGACCACGGAACCGTCTCTCTTCCGGACTTTCTCGACCATATGAACACCCACCCAAAATGCAAAAGCGTTTTTCTTTAAACAAAAACACTTATAAATCAAATTAGCCTCTCTCGTGCTTTTTTCCGTTTTCCGGACGCGCACGCACGCCCCCTTTTAATCCCTTTTGCGGAAATATCCGCCATTCGGGTGCACCCGCGTACCACGCTCGGCGTTATCGGGCATGCAGGCACCCGCATGGTGAAGGAGCATGAGGCCTGTGAAAAGATACGAAGCGTACTGCCCTGATTGCGGGCATTCGGTTTTCGCAGGAAGGAACAGGAACCCTCTGCGCAATTTTCCCACGCTCCGCAACCAATACGAGATGGTCGGCGGAAAGCTCATCTGCCCTAATTGCTCCGGGATAAATCCGATGAAGGTAAGAAGGGCGTGAGAGTTTTCACTTCCCCGTTTCGGGTTTCCAGTTTTGTATGCTACTGCGCAACGAACGCTCCTACAACCCTCAATTTCTGGTTGCTGGGGTCCAGGACAAGAATCCTGTCACGGCTTCTGAAAGAAAGCGGGGTGTCGCATTTCAGTTCAGTCTCCGAAACCCTGCATTCCAAAAACTGGAAATTCAGGCACGCGTGCACCTTCCGGTTCAAATCATCCTTGAAGAACGGGCTCTTCTCGAACCTCCCGAGCACGGAATTATCCAGTTTGTTCTCCGCGCGGAAGCTCAGGAGCTGCCCGCGCTCAATCTCGTCCCCCTTGTAGGAAATCCCAAACCGCGAGCCATCCCCGCACTCCTCCACATCCTTGTCATTGAGCTGTATGCTCTTGACTTCCACGTTCTTCTTACCTGGAAAGAACAGCAGTTTATCGTGCTTCTTCATCTTCCCTTCCTTCACCAGCCCAAGCGCAACGCTCCCCACGCTCTTCACGGAGAATGCCTTGTCCACAAGCGCGAAGAGTTCGCTGCCTCCGCTTTCCTCCGGCTCCGCGTTCAGGATTTTTTCCCGCGCTTCTTCAAAAGATGAAAATTTCTCATACTTCTCCAGCACCGTTCCCTTTACGGGCAGCGGAACCGGGCTTATCAGAATCCCCTTTTCCTTTTTCGCTGCATCCAGCGCCACAATCATCTCGCCAACGAACTGGTTCAGCGCATCCACCGCAACCACCACAAGGTCCGCCGCATAAATAGAATATATGAGGGGCTGCACCTTCTGCGGGTATAGAGTGGGCTCTATAATGGTCTTTATCTTTCCTCCGTAATTTATGGAATAGAAGCTTATGTCATCTGCTCCCGTTTCCTTGCCCAGCGCCCTGCAGATTTCCTTCCTCTTCTCCGCATTGTCTGCTAATACCGCGATGAACAAATGCTCACCTCCTCCCTCTCCTTTTTTCTCGCTCCAGCTCGGCACAACTTCGCTTCCGCTCTGTTTTCTGCGAGGCAAAAAGGAGACCAAAAACCTCCGACATACTCCCTACCCCCTCCCCTTCATCCTGGCAAAGCACTCCCTGCAATAGACCGGCCTCCCAACCGTTGGCTCAAAAGGCACCTCGCACTCCCTTCCGCAGTTGGAGCAGATGGCGGGCCACATCTTCCGGCCTTCCCTGGTTTCGCTCTCATCCATAAGAATCCCTGAGCAGATATGCATCGGAAGATGCTAAAAGGTTTCTTTCCCTACTATCCGCGTGGTGCAGCAGGTAAAGGTAAGGATTTTCCAGCCGTCCGTGCTCCAGAACCGCCTGAAGCTCATTGGCGCAGCATTCCTGGGCGCGTGGAACGAGAAGGACACCTATTTCCTCCAGCCCGCGGGCTGCTTCCTGAAGATAAAGCGCAGGAAGGATTCGGCATTCCTTGTGAAGCTGAGGAGAAACGGCGGGGGGGCCTTCAGGAAAGAGGTCAGGCGCCTGGCAGACCCCGGGAGGAGGGAGAAAGAGCTGGCTGAAAAATTCGGCGTCATGAACGTAATAGAAAAGCGCGTGCGCGCCTACGGCTATAAGGGCTCCGCCCTTGGAATACACTCCATCCCGGAGCTTGGCGACTTTCTGGTAATCGAGGCCGGTTTTGCGGAAACGGGAGAAATACTGAGGAAGCTGGGGATTGAGAAGCCGCAATTCGTTACGCTCGCATTTTCAGAAATGCTTTAGAATACTCCTTCCTTTCTTGCATAGAATACAGCCCAGACAAGAATAAGAAGCGCGGAAGCCGCAACCCCGATTTGTATAAAAGGAACAGTGGTTTCCGCAGATTCCTGTGCAATACCAATGCTCCTGTCCGCAGCCATCGGTGCAGCTTCCGGAGCAGCAGCTCCCGCCGCAAGCATTTCTTCCATAACAACCTGTTCCTGTGCAGGCTGCATCGCAATAAGCATGTTGAGCACCGCAGCTCCCGCCGCAATTATGCTGAGCCCCAGTATTATCCAGACCCTCAGCTCATGCGGCTCAGCGATGCTCCTCCCCTTCCCCGTGAGTTCGTAATATTTCCACTTCCTCCCCTCGTCCACCTGCACAACCAGGCCGGCGCCCGAAAGCACGCCAAGGTGCTCCTTCATCGTTGAGGGCGACAAACCCAGTTCCGATGAAAGCTCGGTGAGCGTCTTCCTCCTCTTCAGTAGGGATTTGAGCGCCCTCACCCTCGTCTCCCCTGCAAGAGCCTCAAAGCTCCTCCTGTCAAGCTTTATCGATTCGTCCATAACCCTTCACTTCTTTGCAGGCATTAATCCATTTTTCCTTTTGTTTCGGGATTATCCCAATCATCCGCATTTCTCTTCATATTCCTCAAGGAAGAGGAGCGCCTGCAGGTTGTCGTATGCGTTCGCCCTCCCCCCGAAGGCGATTGAGCCGTAAAGCGGGGACCCGGTATCCGCGACGAAATATTCCAGCAGCTTGTCCCTTATCTCCGCTGCGCTGCCGCACCTCTCCAGCTTTGCCGCCAGCCTGCCCACGGCCGCATACGTGGCCGCGTCTTCCGAGCCGCCGGGCACGCCGTTGAATTGCAGTATGTATGAAGCGCTTATCCTGTCATCCCTGTTCAGCTCATTCGTAAGCTTTCCGAACGTTATCACCGCGGGCTCAAGCGTTTGTATGTCCGCCAGCGCGATTGCGGTGGCTGCAATCCCCGTAGTCTGCGCCGAATCCATGCCCGCTCCATAGTCGCAGGCCGGGCCTGCGGCATCGTACTCCGGCCAGAACAGCCCGCTTTCCTGGCAGCCGAGCACATGCGACCTCGTCCTTTCCATTACGCTCGTCCATTCCTCGCTCTCCGCCGCGAGGCGCTGCATCGCCTTCCACTCCGGCCCGGCGGTGCTCATCCTTGTGGATGGGAATATCCTCCCGCCGCCCCAGGACACCTCCTTCATGAGTATATTGTTGTAAACCGCATAGGCAAGCAGGGAATCCGAAATCCTCTTTGCGGCGTTTGCGTACTCCGCACCGCCCCACCTCTCCTTCGCGTCCTGCAGCATGCGCACTATCCTTATGTCGTTAGCGGTGGTTGCGTGGTACTTCCCGTCCCTCAGCTTCGGCGAAAAGGAGGAATCCAGCTCCTCATACGCGAGGGAGATTGCGGGGTCGAGCTGCTTTTCCTCCAGGAACGATAACTCCCTGTCAAACAGGGTCCGGTTGCCCGTTTCCAGCGCGTATTCCATCACGAGCCAGACCGTTTCGGAGGGGTATGCGGCCGCGTCCGAGGCCTTTTTCACCCCGCCTTCCGGCCCAGTCAGCCTGTTGAACACATACCATTCTATCAGCTTCTGCCTGTCCGCGGTCTGGGGCGGAGGCGCAATCACGGGCAGGGGCTGCGGCTGTGCCGGCGGCGTTTCATTTACCGCCGGCTCCTGCGGGGGCTGCGCAGGCGGAGCCGTTGGCGCCTGCCCGCCTCCGGTTCCCTGTTCCCCGCTTCCGGTTTCCGGCTGCGGACCTGGCAGCGTGCATCCCAAAACCAAAACCCCGAAAACAAGAAGGGCAATTATGCTTTTCATGGGCAGATTTGCGCCGCGAAGTAATATAAATGTCGCTGGGTGCCTTTACTGTTTCCGGTTGCCAGTTTCCGGTTCTCGGCCCATTCTCCTTATGCACACGAACATCTGGTTGCAGTTCTATAACCAGTGTTTGCGTAAGGAGTATGTTCAGAGCGTTGCAAAGAGGATAGGAAAACTGATGGGGGAGAAAATCAGAAAGTACCGTAGAGAATGAAAGGAGGGGGATGATGAGGATACGGCAGCCCCATCCTTGCGTTCTTCGCCCTCAAGGGGATTTGAACCCCTGTCCCGGGCTCCGGAGGCCCGCGTCCTGTCCAGGCTAGACTATGAGGGCAGGTCAGTTACCGGTTTCCACTCTACAGTTTCCGGCATGAGGAATAGCACTAACATATTTTTAACCACTACGCGACAAATCAGGCTGCATGTCCCAGGAAAGGGTGCTCCATGCGCGGGCTGCGAAGCCGGGAAGGCAACTGCCTGAGCTTAAGAAGGTGCGGGCTTTCCGCAAGGCGCACGGAATAAGCCCGGAACAGGGAAAGAAGCCAGGCGACTACTCCACCCTGATCACGCAGCTTCACGAGAACATGGTCCATTCAGGCAGGGTTGAAAAGGGCAATGCTGGATTGGCAAGAACCGCCCTCACCCAAATTGCCGATTCAATGAGCCAGTTTCCTATAATCGGCAACAAGAGAAAAGCCCTGTGCTGCATCGTTGAAATCTGTCTCGCATACAGCGACCCCATCAGGATGCTCGAGATGTTTCGCAGCTCCTACACGCTCATTTGTGAAATTGCAGAAGTGATACAGGCAGGGAGAAAGCTGCCTGTTGGCCAGGGCCGCCGGGAGGAAGCGGAGAGGTTCGCACAAGACCTGCGCCGCTTCACGAGCATAATGGGCCTCAGGGAAATAAGGAGGAATGCGGTGGAGGGGATGAATGGCTCGCACAGCACCTATGAGATACCATTCGTAACCCGGCAGCAGCTTGACCAGATTGCCCGCAGCGATTTGAAGAGCAACTGGAGGCCCGACTGGTAGGCCTATTCTGAAGAGATGTATATTTTTCCGAATTTTTTTGGCAAATCCAGACTGGGCTCATTTGCCTTTCGCCTTGCCGCCTATGCAGAAATAGCCGCCCATGAAGCTCTTTGCCTTGTACACCGGGCACTGCATGCAGATGCACCCGTACCTCTCAAGAGTGCAGGGCGCCTTCCCGTCCACGCAGAAAAACTTCGCCTTCGCGTTGCGCGCGCATTCGCCGTAGCTCGGGCACCTTGTGCATATGCAGCTTTCCCTGAGGTTCCCTATCGTGTCTTTCGGAGGCCTAAGCATGTAAGCACCGGTACGGAATAGGAATGCAAGGTTTAAATAAAATGAGGTTGCCCCGGGGCATCGGCCTGAAATAAATAAAAAAATAAAAACGGATCTCCTACTTCCTTAGTTTTACCTAAAGATTAGAATTTCCTGTGCTTCCTGAAGCATTCCCTGCAATAAACGGGCCTGCCCTCAGTCGGCTTGAAGGGAACCTGGCATGACTGCCCGCAATCGCTGCAGACTGCATCGTGCATTTCCCTGTCCGGTCTGTCTCCTCTGTCCATTTTTTCACTTCTTTTTTCTTTCTTTCCCGAAGAAGGGGCAGTGATGCCTCTCCCTCCTCAGGATGTACATATTGCCGCATCCCGGTATTTAAACCTATGTTTTTTGAAAAAAAGGGGGATAGCGGGCTATTCCGCTATCTCAAACGACGCCGAAGCCGAGACGCTCACCGTGAGCTGGCCCGGCGAGAAAGAAGTGCCCGCCGCCTCCATCGCAAAGGCCCTGGGCTCCGGCACGAATATGCCCCCGACGCTTGCGGAAGCCACCTTTCCCACCGATACGCCAAGCCCGGAAGCTATCCTTTCCGCCTGGCCCCTGGCATCCGCCATCGCCTCGGCCACAAGGCTCTCCTCTATGGCCTTCCTCGTCTCGTCCTTGAGCGTAAAGGACACGTAATCCACCCTGTTCGCCCCGGAGCGCACCGCTGCGTCAACGAGCGCCCCTGCGGAATCCAGGTTCCCGCTCTTCACGGAGAGCATGTGGATTGTTTTGTAGCCGGTTATCTCATCCACCCAGGTTGCCTCCCAGTCCCCGCAGAACGGGTTTTCCGCGGGGCAGACCTTCCTGCTCCTCGTAAGCGGATAGACCGCGTAAGACGAGGTCTGTATACCCCCCTCCGCGATGCCGTTCGCCATGAGCGATGCCTTCACCGCATTTATGGCTTCCGCATTCGCAGACTGCGATGCGGACGCGGTCTCCCCCTGGCTCTCGGCCCCCAGCGAAAGCACCAGCTCGTCGGGCTGCACATCCGTCTGCGCAATCCCGCCCGCAAAAATAAGGTGCTCGGGGGGCGTCGCGGTCACGTTGCTTATCGCTATTTCCACCGGCCTGGGGCTGAGCACCGAGACAAGCACTCCCCCCACAAGGATGATGAGGACGAAGAAGAGCGCAAGCCGCAGCCCGCTGTCGCACAGCGGATGTTCGCATATTTCCTCTTTTTCCTTTGCCATTTTCCCACCTGCGGATAGGTGGAAAGAGCACCAATATAAAGGATTCGGAACTGCCGGCTTCAGTAAATCCGAACATCTTTTACCAAACATGCACGAACCATTCACCAAGCCAAAGTTTTTCTAACTTTTTCTTAGAAAGGGCCCCATAGCCCTAGTCGGCGACCGGGCTATGGAGCGTGTGTTGTAT
>JBFMEZ010000008.1:0-23115 GCA_040753215.1 Microcaldota archaeon
TGCAAAACGATAGGTGATGCCATAACCAAACTTAGAAAAACACTCCAAAAACTTTCGCAAAATTACGGGATAAGTTTTGGGGAGCTAATAGAAATCTGCGTCGACCAAAAATTCGCAAAACTATAGCTGCATGGTTGTCTGTGTCATATGGTATAATAATGTGTGGATGGGTATTTAAATCTTACTATTTTACCATTAATTACAACTTCTTTGGAATAACACTTTTTAAAACCTTTTATTTGTTATAAAAGTGGATATTATGCGTTTTCTACCAGCAACAAACATCGAATACGTAACGCCAAAAAGATTCCCTTCAGCATCAATGTGGCACCAGGAGAGACACCCCGAAAGATGCCTTACCCGCGACCAGGTCCGCTCTCTTCTCAGCTCCAGGGTGCTTGTGGAGGAGAAGATACAGGGCTCTCCCAGGTCATTCGAAGCTGCCGACCAGTTCTACCTGTTTGCTGTGGATATGCTGCCGAGGCGTGCAACCGCCTACAGGGTCCCGGGGAGATATGCTGTTTTTGACGCATTCGACTTCAACCTCGGCGTTTTCCTTTTCTCCGAAGACAAGGCTGAACTTTTCCGTGACCTGAGGCTTGGCGTTTTGCGCGTGGAGGGCGTTCCCCGCGAGGATTTCTTCCCGGTCCCGGTGGTAGCGGAGGGAATGTTCAATGATGCGGCGGAAATACTGCATCTCGCAGGCACCTCCGCCTATGCGGTGGACCCCAGGGATGGCACAAGCGTCCAGATGGCCGGCCTTGTAGTGAAGCCGGACAGGCAGCTCTATCCCGAGGAACAGCTTCGGGGAAGGATAGATCTTGTAGGAGGCACGGGCGGCGCCTCCCCTCCTCCAGATGGAAGGAACATTATAATCCACGGGATGCCAATCGTTATAAGATACGACCCATACGTAACTCTCGGAAAGGCGGACTTTTCTCATTAGAAATCCAGAAGGCTCTTCTGGCTCTTCGGGTCCTCCTTCGGCTTCTCCCAGCCCATCTCCCCAAAGACCCCATCGTACCCCGGCTTCCAGTATACTTCCCCGCTCCGCGCCTTCACAATCGCCTTAGTCAGCACTTTATCCGAAGCCAAAATTAGTTGCTCCTCAGGCGCCTCCAGTGCCGCAAACTCATTCCCGAAGTAATTCACCAATTTGAAGTATTCCTCCCGCACGCCCTTCGTATTCTCCCCCGCATCCCGCACAGACGCAATAATCTCCATAAGCGGAATCAATCTCGTAAATGGAACCGCACCCTCCGGCTTCTCCCCCTCCTTCCTGTCCGCAAGTTCCTCCACCCGATGCAGCACGCCCACCGTCAGCTTCTTCTTGCACACCGGGCACAAATCCCCCATCTTCATCGACGCCTCCGGAGAAAGGCGCACCTTGCAGTCCCTGTGCCCGTCCCAGTGGTATTTCCCTTCCTCCGGATAAAACTCATAAGTTTTCACAAATCCCTTCCTCGTCCTAATAGTCTCCATCACCGCCTTGTAACTCAATTTCTCCAATTCGAAAACATTCGCCTCCCTCCCCAGTTTCTGCGGCGAGTGGCAGTCCGAATTGGAGATTATTGTGATGCGGTCTAGCGCACTAAGCATCCAGTTCATCGCAGGGTCGCTGGAAAGTCCGCTCTCAATTGCAAATATGTCCTTCGCATATTTCCCGAACGCCTCTTCCAAAGAATCAAACCCGGACTTGGAGCCGAAAACCCCAAACCAAGGCGTCCAAAGATGAGCCGGCACAACATGGATCTCCCGTGAAATCCCGCGCAGTATCTCCATCATCTCAACCATGTCCAGATTGAGGGTGGGCCTCCCGTCCTCTTCCAGTTTCCCGAATCTCTTCAGCCCTTCGCATATCTGCCCCACCACTTCCAGCGAAGGCGCGAATAGGATATTATGCACCTTTTTGTTCACATTATTCCGGTAGAATATGTTGCTCACTTCCGTAGTAAGCATAAATTTCGTATTCTTATAGGAAAAAATCCCCTCTCCCTCATCCTTCAGTTTCTTCTTCAGCTCCCCAAGCCATTTCGGATGGGTAAAATCTGCGCTGCCCAATAATCCGATTCCTTTTATCGCAGCCCACTCCGCCAGCCCCTCTAAATCCGAGTTTCCACTCGTCGCCCGTGAATATTTGGAATGCAGGTGAAGGTCTGCGATGATCCGCATGCCCCAATTTTGACCGTGAGCTATTTAAAATCCGCCCCAGAAATCCCCCTATGCCCTTTGACCCCAAGAAATTCATCCAAGAGGCAATAGAAGAAATAAGGAAATCCGTAGGAAAGGAAAAATCCATAATCGCAGTCTCCGGGGGAGTGGACTCCATGGTCGCCGCCACCCTCGCCTCTCGTGCAGTCCCCAACCAGCTCGTCGCAGTCTTCGTAGACACCGGCTTCATGCGCAAGAACGAGGCCCAGCACGTAAAAGAAGCAGCAGAAAAAGTCGGCCTCCCAATCCGTATTGCGGATGAGCATGAGCGCTTCATCAAAAAGCTCGAGGGAATATCCGACCCGGAAGAGAAAAGAAAGATAATCGGCGAGCAGTTCATCCGCGTTTTCGAGGAAATCGCAAGGAAGGAAAAAGTAAAGGTGCTCATCCAGGGAACAATCGCCCCGGACTGGATAGAGAGCGGGGGCGGGGGCCGCCACACTATAAAATCCCACCACAACGTGGGCGGAATCCCGGAGAATATTGAATTGAGATTATGCGAGCCCCTGCGGGAGCTCTACAAGCACGAAGTTAGGATGGTGGGGAAGGAATTGGGGCTCCCCAGGTACGTATTCGAGAGGCAGCCCTTCCCCGGCCCGGGCCTCGCTGTCCGCATAGTCGGGGAAATATCCCGTGAAAAGTTAGAAATAGTAAAGGAAGCGTGCTTCATCGTGGAGGAGGAGATGGATGTCGCCTCCTCGAACGGGAAGATGGAGCGCCCCTGGCAGTATTTCGCCGCTGTTCTCCCTTCCAAAACCGTAGGCGTCGCAGGGGATGAAAGGATCTACAAATATACGGTGGTTGTGCGTGCGGTCCGCAGCCTAGACGGCATGACTGCCAACTTCTCGGAAATCCCGTACGAGGTGCTGTCCACGATCTCAACAAGGATTACGAATGAGATTCGCGGAGTAGGCCGCGTCGTATATGATATCACGAACAAGCCGCCTTCAACAATAGAGATGGAATAATCAGTTTCCAGTTTCGGGTTCCCAGCTTCCGAATAGAATCAGATTTCAGAACAAGCGCTTCTTAGATTTTCAAAAAGCTTTCCGGCCGGGTCGTGCCTCGCAGAGCCGTGGTTTTTGTTTATCGGGAGGCGTTCCCACCTTTCCGCCATATGCGTATATGCAGACGCCTCGTAGGGCGTCGGGAAATTGTGGTGGTCCAGCTCCATGCTGGTGACGCTCTCCCTCAGTTTCTCTATCGAATAAGCGGAATAATCTACGGCCCTGGCTGCGACTGGCACCATCGCTTCTGCACGCCTCTCAACCGGGACCGGGACGCCGAGCGTTTCTTCTCTGGTTTCCTTTTCCTTCAAAACCATTTTTTCACACATATATTTCTCGGAAAGCCTTTAAAAACCCTCCCTCCAGCTTCCGAAAACAGGAAACCCGTAACCGGAAACGGGAAACCCGAAACCGATAGCCCCGACCGGATTTGAACCGGTGTCAACGGGTCCAAAGCCCGCTATCCTTGGCCGCTAGACGACGGGGCTAGCATAGATATAGCCGCAACAACGATTTTAAATGCCTGATGCCATATCCCACGCATGGAGGAAACTCTCGCCCTCCTCCGCGCAGGAAAGATGGAAGAGCTAAGGAAGCGCGCGAAGGAAACCCTAAAAAAGACCAGATGGGACCCGGAATCCTGGTTCCTGATGGGCATGGTCGCCCAGCACGAGGGGAGGCTGGAATACGCGCTGGAATGTTTCGAGCGCGCCCTTCACATAAAGCCCGATGCGAGATACTACCGCGCAAAGGCATCCGTGCACATGGAATGCTTCGAATTCGAGGAGGCGGTTGAAGACCTCCGCAAGGCGCTTGAGCTTTCCGAAGATGCCGATTCCCTTTTCCTGATTGCGGTGTGCCTCCTTTTCCTCGACAGCTCCGAGGCAGGAAAATACATGAAAATGGCGAAAAAGAAGGACCCCGCACGCACCAACGAGCTCCTCCGCGAATTCTTCCTCCGCTTCTTCAAAGAGGACAAGAGCATTCCAGAAAAGGCGAAGAAGGAGTTCTGGAAGAAAATATCTTCGTAATTACTTCACTCGTGGGTAGTTGACTGCCTTTATCCGCTTTATAGAACTTCCATCGAGGGTCGGTTCGCTAGTATTTTTAATTCCCCCTCCGTTATCTCCTTATGCGAATCGTTCACCGCGACCTGAAGGCGGGCGAAATAAAGCTGATGCTCCAGCGCCTCGAGGATTTGTGGCACCTGGAAAGGGTCCTGAAAGAAGGGGACTTGGTGGAAGCCAGGACCTACCGGAGCGTAAAATTCGGCGAGGGAAAGGAGGAGCGCAAGCCTGTTTTCATAACCCTCCGCGTGGAAAATGTGGAATTCGCAGAAGCCGCAAACCGCCTCCGCATCGGAGGAGCAATAATCTCAGGAAGCCCTGAGGAGTTCATCCAGAAGGGCCGCCACCACACCTTCGATTTGGAGCCCGGGGACACCGTTCGCGTAATAAAGGAATGGAAAAATTTCGAAGTTTCCAGATTGGAGAAGGCGGTAAAAGAAACCTCCCGCCCAGTAATTCGGATAATAGTGATGGATGAGGAAAAGGCCCTGACCGCAACCCTCCGCGGCTACGGGCTGGAGTACGGCCCAACAATCTGGTTCGCCGGAAGCAAAAGAGAAAAAGATTATGAGGACAAGGTGCGCCAATATTACGGTGAAATCGCCGCATACATCTCAGGAGCGGACGAGCGCTTTGTAGTCGCCGGCCCCGGGTTTGCAAAAGACGGGCTGAAGGATTTCATCTCCAGGAAATACCCCATGCTCCTCCTGCGCATCACTTTTGAAACCTGCTCCTACGCAGAGAGAAGCGGAATCGCGGAACTGATGAAGAGAGGAGCAATAGAAAAAATCGCGGGAGAGGCGCAGGTGGAGAAAGAGGAGAAGTTATTCGAGGAATTCATGGTGCGGGCGCACAAGGTGACCGGCCTCGCGGCCTACGGAAAGAAGGAGGTCGCCCAGGCAGTTGAACTCGGGGCGGTTGAAACCCTGCTTGTTCTGGATGACGCATTGCGCAGGGACAAGGAAATAGAGAAAATAACCGAAGAGGCGGAATCAAAAAGGGCGAACATAGTCTTCTACTCTTCCCGCGGGGAATCCGCGCCAAAATTGAAAGGGTTCGGCGGGATTGCAGCATTGCTCCGCTTCAGAATCTCATAGCATCCCAAATGCCGCAAGCCACAAGCTCTTTCTATAATCATGGTAAGTATAACCGTCATTATACTCATGAAGGTTATAGCGTATCCGAGAGCAGCCTGAAATACTTCTTCGCTTCTGCGAGCGCCTCTCTCCCATTCTCCGTAAGTCTGTAATATTTCCTCCTCTCCTTCTGCTCGCCTTTTATCAGCCCTTCTCCCTCCAGCATGTGCAGCACTATATAAACCATAACCCTGCTCGGCCTGAAATAGAAATCCTTCTCAATCTGCTCGGGGAGCGTATAAGCGTAGCACTCCCCGTCCCTCCTTATGATAGATAGAATATAGAGCCACAGATTCTCGATTGTAAGGTGCCTCCTCAACCTCCTTATGGGGCGGGTTTCCGGCATCCTATACCTCCGGCCTGCTGCTCCTGCCCATCATCCTGTCCCTGTCCGCCCTCGCGCTCTCCGCCGTTGCCTCCTCTCTCGGAACAAGCGCCCCGAGCTCCGTCTCCCGGTTCTCCCCTTCAACCTCCTGCCGCACCCTTGTTACCCTTTCCCAGAATGCCCTGAAATCATCTTCTGTCTGTATCCTGCCCTGCATATTCGCGAGCTGCAGCGCATGGTTTTCAGTAGCCGTACCTTCCCACTGTTCCGCGTATTCCGCGGCACTGGTCTCCAGCCCGACCGCCCTTCCCCCTGCCAGGTCTTCCAGATAATTGAACGTGTGGTCCCTCACCACATCCACTCCTGCCGCATGCTCAAGGTGGTCCACCGAAGCCAGCCTCCCGCCAACCTCCCGCTCCATCTGCATAAATGCCGTGGAGGCCTCGGCGCTTCCCGGCTCCGCCCGCAGATATGAGCTGTATGCCTCCTGGAATCCGGCCCCCGCCGTCTCTGCAAATCCTCCGAGGAGCAGTGGTGCGACCTGTGCCAAAGCAGGGTTTTCCCTGATTGCGGCAATCGCTTCATTCGCCGCCCCAAGCGCAGCGCGCTCATGCCCCACCATCGTCTGCTGCCACTGCATCCAGTCTGCATCTGCCGGCCCGCCTTCCCTTCCAAGCATTTCCGCAGCGGTTTCCAGGAAATGCACGCGCTCCCAGGCAGGCCTTATCTCTTCCGCATGGGCTTCAACGACTGCATTGTACCTCTGGCTGGCCCAGTCGGCCACAGATGCATACTCTTCGCTGCCGGGTGCGAGAGAGAGGTTTATGAATTCGTCCTGGGTGAGAGAGAGGTTTATTAATTTACCCTGCGTGTAGTATGCGCCGGGCAGCTCGGCCCCAAAAGTATCGTATACAGTCCTCAGCGCATCCTGCCTCTCGCCCAGCGTGGATTCGCTGTTCCTCAGCACCTCAACCGCATGCTGCACCTCTTCTTCCGCCTCCTTGTATGCGGCTTCCGCCCCTGCCAGTTCCCTTCTTGCGTCTTCTCCAAGCACCCTCGCCATCTCAGACATGTCCATGCGCGAAATATCGTACTGCTGGGCAATTTCCCCCAATGTCCTCAGCCTTTCCCCTTCCGCCGCCGAGGCAGCCGCCTGGCTCGCGAGGCTCGTGCTCTCGGGGCTTACCATGGCAAGCGCGATGTATGCGCTGACACGATCCCTCATCTCCTCGGGGACATCCTGCAGGGCGGTTCTCCCGCCCAAAACATTTTCCGCTATTTCAGCAACCCCGCTCCCCCTGCACTGCTCCACAACTGCGCCATAATTTGAGTTGAAGCCGATGTGCGCAGGGTCCGGCGGCGTTCCCATGGGCGACGGCTCCAGCAGGCTCGGGTCCCTCGCCGCTTCCCGGATACCATTCACAACCCCTACAACCTCCCTGCACAGCGTGTCGTACCTTTCTATCGCCTCATATTTTGCGAATATCTCCCTCCCTTCCGCGGTCGCGGGCGTGAACTCCCTCAGCTCATCAGGAGTCGGCGGGTGGCCGAGCTGCTTCTCAAGCTCGACTATTATCGCGCCGTATGCGTCTGCTATTTCCACCCTTTCCTCATAATCCATCCCCGCAACTTCCATAGCTGTGGCCGTGCCTGCAATCCCTCCTGCTATCGCAAGGCGCGCCAAATCCGCATTCGTCCCTTCGCGGAACTTCAATTCTCCCATTTCCGGGCTCTGCCCCATCTCCCCTGCAAGATGGCTCACCACGCGCTCCAGCCCAAGGGAATCCATCTCCCCCATCCTCCCCTCGCGCGTTTCAAGTATGTTTGCAAACGTCCCTTTCGCGAGGCTTATCGCTGCAACAAGGTTCCCTCCGCCTTCCTCAGCCGCATGGGCGCTGAAATCCTCCTTTTCCATCATCCGGATGAAAGCCCTAACCTCTGCGCTGCTTCCAGCCAGCTCCGCCAAATCCCTGTAGCTCATCCCCGCAACAAGCATGGCTCCGGCAAGAACGGCAGCTTCCGAAGCGTCCCCGCTCACCCTGCGCATGGTTTCGAATGCGGCAAGTTTCTCCTCCCTTGTCTTATTCGGGTCTAGCAGGGTATCTATTGCATCCCTAGCTTCTCCGCTGACTGTGCTCCGGTGCTCCTGCAGCGCCTGCTCCGCCATGGAGCCGCAGTTCCTCCTGAAATCCGCATCCACCTGCTGCACGGCCGCCCTGTTTGATTCCACCTGCAGGTTCATCTGGTAGATGTTCGCTATCCGCTGTGGCGCCTGCTTATTGTGAAGGAAGAATAGTTCCCCTTCCTCCCTGTTCAGGGTCCGGCTCACCCTCTGGCCATTGAGCGGATTTACAAATTCAATCCTGTACCCCGTGACATTCCCGCTGCTGTCCCTTATCACCGTTGTCCCTGCGTCCATTACCGGAATGACATTTTCGCAATACTGCCTGTTCCTCTCCCCCGCAACCCCCTTTGCAAGAGCGGTGTCTATCGCCTGCGCGCTAAGCTCCCCCAGCCACCATATAGGAATCATATAAGTGAGGAATATAGAGCCCAGCTTCGCAAAGAAGTTTCCGGCGCCCATGCCCGCATCCGCCTCCGAAACGCGAAGCTCCCCGCGGAACTGCGCAAAAAATGCACGGAATCCGCTTGCATCTCCTGTGAGCAGGCTGAAGAGCGCCTGCATGAACTGCTGTGCAATCCCTCCGGTGAGCACCGCTGCCCTCGTCTCCGGAGCAGCGGCCCTCTCCGGGGCAGCCGGCCCAGTAGGCGCAACAGGCGCAGCCCTGGGCGATGGCGGCGCGGGAGGAGCAAGCGACGGGGCCCCGGGGCGCGGGGCAACCCTGCCTTCCGCTGCCATCGGGGTTGTTGTAACCCTTCCCGCAGGCGCGGGAGGAGCCGCCGCGGCCTTCGCTTCTGCGGCTTTCGCCTTCTCCCCGGTTGCCGCTTCTACTATCGGCTTTATTCCTGCCTGCACCAGGAGGTTTATAATCGAAACCGCGCTCAGCGTATATCCCCTCGCGCCTATGGGCCTCTCGGCCCCGCGCGTATACCTCGGCGCATAGAATGAAAATAGCGCGAAAGGGTCCCTCCCGGAAGCGAACATCGCCGCCCCGAGAAGCCCGAACACCGCAAGCACCGGCAGGCATAATGTGAACGCGAGCGCGGTCGCGGAGGTCTCCTCCGGCGGTATGTTCATCGTATCCACAACCGGAGAGAGAAGCACTTCCTCCCCGCCCGCGGTCGCATTGGAAGGCCACGCCCCCGCATATCCGCCGCACACGCCAATCTCCGTGAAATCCTCAACCGGCGTCCCGAGGCACGGCTCAAGCGTGCACTTCTGCGTGACCGGGTCGCTGCAGCAGAAAAGCGATTTCACGGTGCAGCCCTTCGCGCAATCATAATCAGAATATGAGAATTCCGCGGTCCCGTTGCTGTCCGTGTATGCCCTGCATATATCCACCGGAGTCCCTGTCTCGTCCAGTATCCTGAAGAAAATGGTCGCCCCCTCAACCGCCACCCTCCTCCCTTCCCTCTCCACGGCCATTGAGGCGGAGACCTTCTTCCCGCTCTCATCCAGGCCTGAGAATAGATACGGGAACTCAGCCACAGCCGGGCACTCTTCGCATGGCTGGCCCGGGATGCCCACAACCGGCGGCTGGGTGCCTATCCCCGTAGTCGGTATGTCCGGCGTGGGGGCGCCGGGCGGTTCCCCCGGAATCCCGTCCACTGCGAACAGGGGCTGCGCAAGAAGGAGCAACAGAAGCAGTGCAGGCACCCTTTTCATGCCAGGATATTCGGGAGGAATAATAAAAAAGGTTTCCTAGGGCATCCCGCCTCCAGGAATGCCCGCTCCACCGCCGGGCAGCCCTCCCCCCGGGATTCCTCCGGGAAGGCCCACCCCTTCCGCAATCCTCTCCCCGAGCGGAGGAAGTGAAATTCTGCTCCCCTTTTCCGCCATCAGGCAGTCCATCTGCGTGTCCGTGAACGGGGGCGAATACCCGCATATGGTGGTCTCAGGCGTGGGTGAGCAGGAGTATTCCAGGTTCCCGTCCTTCCTGAATATCGCGGCATAGGCGGAAAAGCCGCTGCTCTCCAGCCGCGCGTAGGAGAGGTTCCGCGTGGTTGAGGTGAAGCAGGGCACTTTCCCGGAGTTCTTTATCGCTGAAATCACGTCCTTGTGCAATTGCGGGTTCGCGGCAACATCCGCGCCATCATATGCCTTCGTCTCCTCGGTCCCGTTTGCATAGTATATGTTGCATTGTATATCATAATCCCCTACATCGCTTCCCATCACGCAGGCATCCGGGGATACGCAGAAATCCGGCCACTTCACCCTTCCGCCCTCATACCCTGCGCATGCGGGCCCGGTTCCCTGGAACCTTCCGTTGCATATCCCATCCGGGTCGCCCGGCAGGCAGGGCACGCACTGGCACTCCTCCGTAACATCCATCTCGGAAATCAGGCTCTTCTTGTTGAACCCGGAGAAATACCTTGAGGCGTGGAAGCTCCCTGCGAACATCTCCCCCCTTTCCCCGAGCACCCCGAGGGGAGTATTGTACCGCAGCCCCGTATCCACGTCCGATGCCTTTTCCGTAGTCCAGTTTGAATAGATAAGCCCGAGGTTGCCGCTCCTCACCAGGTCCGCGGTATGCTGGCCCAGGAACACCATGAACGCGGCCGCATCCTCATCGGTCCAGCAGCTGCCGCCTCCCCTCTCAATGGCGAAATCCGTTATTATGATTGGCTTCCCGAACCTTTCCAGCATCTTTGAGCCGAACTCCATCCTCTCGTCCAGCAGCTTCCGGAACCTTTCGCTCCTGTCTTCCATCTCGCAATGGCCGTTCTCGCCATCTATAACCCATTTCTCCGCAATCAGGTCCACCCCGTCCAGATAATCGCATGTAATCTCCCCCTCGTTGCATGTAAAGCTGAGGTTATACTGGTCCGGCCTGTTCCAGATGAGCCTGCTCGTTGTGGCGTTTTCAACCCAGAAGGTGTTGAGGAGGCTGTTCATCTTCTCCTCATAATCCCTGTCCGCATACCCGTAATACCCGGAGCCTATCGCAATCATGCAGTTCGGGCACAATATCTTCACCGCATTGCTCCTGCTCCCCAGCATATCCGATACGTAGGGGCCAAGCACGTTCCCCATCCTGTCCGTCTCCACAACCACGACCGCCGCGCCCTGGTTTGAAACAGAATCCGCAAGGTATTTGCCGACGAGCTTGAAAGCCCCGGTTACAGCTCCCCCGCCTTCGGGCGCAGGGAAGAACCCATATCCCAAGCCGTACCTGTCCAGCAGCGGAAGCCTTTTCAGCCCGGTCTCCGAAATCAGGGGATGCGAAGAGTAATCTATCCAGGTTCTTGTAGTATACCTGAACTCAAGCCGCATGTCCTTGTCGCCCCTCCCCGCTTCGCTCTGGAAATTGTACAGCGAGGAATCATCCGCAAATATAACCGGAAGCACATTCCTCTTCTCGTAATCCCCTATCTTCTCCCTTAAGTAATACGCATTTGGGAGATAATTCGGCCACGCCTCCCACTTCCCCACGCCCCACCCGTCCGGCATCGAGCATATGCTGTCCGTCCATCTGCTGTCCTTCGGCTCCTGCTCAATCACATGGTAGTCCCTCCCCCCGCTCTCCCATACGCTGAAGCCCTTACCGGCGCTCGCAGCCAGCAGCTCCTCGCCGCCGGAGAGGCGCGGCGGGTTGAAATAATACGGCGTGGTTATGGAAAGGAGCGGGCAGTAGCTGTTCGGGTAGTCCCCTCCCGCCTCCCCCTCATACCCCGGCTCATCCTTATCGCCCGGCAGCTGCACAATCCTGTCCTTCGCAATTGTAAGGTAGCTGCACGGCTCGCACATCCCGTAGGCCCTCGCCTCCAGCTCCTCCCCGTCCTCATCAAGTATGCAGTTCCCGAATGCAAGCCGGCTCACGGTGGTTGCGGTCCCGCCCGGGGAAGGCGGCGTATAATCCACCTCCCTCGCCTCCACCACGAGCGCGGCAGGGGCGACAAGCTCACACTGCCCGTTTGCATCCTCTTTATAGCAGAAGAATTCCTCCCGCCCCCTTATCCTGTCGCATATCCTGCTGGGGTCGCCGTGTATGTCCTCATCCCCCCATTCATCCGTTATCTCCTCGGCCGGCTCCCCATAGCACACCGCGAGGTAATTCAGCCCGAAGTCCGAGCGGCCTGTTCCGTCCGCATCCTCAAAGCATTCGTCCACAAAGGTCGTGAAGAACCTCCCGCACCCCTTCGCGGGGTCGCAGGACCGCCATTTGTCCCTTGAGAGCACCATGTCCAGCGTAAGCGTAGCATTCGAGTAATCGCTATCATCGTATGTGGAGCTGTAGAAGCTGGAGCTGTAGTCCGGGTACGGATCCGGCCCCCCGAGGTATATTACAATATATTTCTCATCAACGCCATCCCCCCCTTCCAGGTCCGCGGCCACCATCTTCCCTTTTGAAGGGGCATCCTCCTGCCTGAAGCTGCCGTAGGCACCGTATTCGAACTCCACAACCTGCGCAGAGAGAGTGAATGTTCCCCTCACAGTGGCCGAAGGCTTGTCCCACGGGGTTGTGTAATACTCCTGCTTCCCTTCGCACACAATCTCATCCCCTTCTTCCCTGCAGTCGCACAGCGCATCGTTTTCAGGCCTGTGTGTGTTCGTGCACACGCCCCTCGAATAGAAATCCTTGTTGCACATGCTTGAGATGCAGTCCCTCGCCTCCAGGCATTCGAATTCCGCACCCGGCTTCCACGTGCCGTCCTTTGAATAGTGCCCCACCCTGAACTGGTTCCCGTACACGGAATGGTAGGAAAGCAGCGTCGCATAGGTTGGGCGCGGGTCCCTCCCTATGGTAATCATCTCTATCGCATCGTCCCCCCACTTGATTAATGGGACTTCCGAATCCTCCCCGTAATAATAATCATACCTGTCGTTTATCTCCCCCTCCGGCTTCCCGGACTCGTAGAGCCGCCACTCCAGCCCGGTCGTTGCGTCTATCGCATCCCCCTGCGCGAAATCCGCCCCGTAATAAGAGAAGCCGGAATAGAAATTGTCGTTGAAAATCCCCGCAGCGGCGAAAGCGCCCATCGCCCTGCTCCTGTAGGTGGCGTCCGGGAACAGGGAGGGCGTATCCCTCGTCCCGTACCTCTCCGAAAGCCCGTAGGAGAACGGGCTTCCCAGCAGCGCCCCATCCTTATACGTGAGGTACGGGTTGAACGCATCCACGGATGCCGGATAGCCCGCGCCGTCCATCATGCATCTCGTCGCGCAGTCGTAGTAGCTCCATGAGGATATTTCCGGATTGCCCGTGCACTGGAACTGCCTGCTTGCCTCGTCCAGCCCGCAGAGCATCTCATCAGAGCCCATCCTCCTGTTCGGCACCGCATAGTTCGTGTACCTGTCCACCTCGCCCGCGGGGTTGAGCTGGCAGCCCAAATCCGTAATCGGATAGTAGAGGGTTGCCTGCTCGAAGTCCTCGAATGAGTTCCCCACCCCGAACCTGAAGGAGTTGAGCGCGAACCCTCCCCTCGTGCTGGAGGACGCCCTTATCACAGCGGAGCTCATGTTCAGGAGCCTGCACTCAGCGCCGTATAGCGCATACCTCCCCACATCCGCAATCCCGCCCAGCTCATCGGGCGTCGCCCCCTCGTCCAGCGTGGTTACCGGCTCGGGCGGCGGCCTCGGGTCGTAATCGAACCTGCCGCAGAACATTCCCGTGCAGCTTGAATTGCACTTTATCTGCTCCACCTGCGAGCAGACCGGGAGGGTGGCTTCGTCCCCGCCTATCTCCACATCGCAGGTCTTCGCTTCCATGTCGCAGCCGCTTGTAGCGTATTCCGTGCCGTTCGCAAGTACGCACGCCCCGTCCCCGCTCGCGGGCCCGTAGAGGCAGCACGCATAATACTGGGGCGCGGCGCAGCCCATGAGCAAAAGCGCAATTCCCGCCACCAGTAGCAGAACAGTTTCCGGTTTCCTGTTTCCTGTTTCGGAACCGGCACCGGGAACTGGCAATTGGAAACCGATAACTGCCATCATATCCACCTCGCAGTCAAAAACGCGGGGAGAGCGCTCCCCCCATTTTTAGACGTCATTCTGACCCCCTCCCACTTCACCCTGACACACTTTGGCCGTCTTCTTACGCAAACGTAATTTGCTTCGGATATAAAGGGCAGTTTCAGCATCACACCCACCTCGTCACCATGCTCAGGAACACCCCGCTCTCCCCGCCAAGAAGCATCGTCCCGTACCTCACTGCGGTGAGCGCGACCGCGAATGCGACCATGTTCTCGTAGAAGAGCCGCACAAACACCGTGGAGACGAATGAAGTGATATTCCCTATGTTTATAAGCATCCCGGAGCTGCCCGCCAGGCTCTGCCCCGGCACCGCGGCTATGGAAATGCCGCCAAACACCGGCATGTTGCACAGGTCCGGCCGCGCCTGCACGAGCTGCGGCACCTCCGGGGGCGCGCCGAACGTGGAGTCCATCATGAACAGCACGGAGGGGTAGATGAAATACAGGGCCAGCGCGAGCGATATGAAGAAGCCGCCAATCCCGCGCGTGAAGTGGAATACGCGCAGCACTATCCCCAGCGGCAGGAAAACAGCCAGCATGGTCTCCTTTATGTATTTCAGGACGAACATCTGCGCATTTAGCGAAATCATTATGGAGGAAATCTTCGTTGCTATGTAATGGTATGTCTCCACGGTCCTGTGCACAGAGTCGTCCCACAGCCCCTGGTACACCGGCACCCCGTATGCTGTTATGCTGAGATGGTACTGGCGCTCCGGCCACTTGTCCAGCTCCTTTATCGTATTGAAGAGGTTGTCGAAATACTCCAGCCTCTCGTCCGTCCTGCACATCGCCGCGCCAATCGGCTCGGTCATCGGCGCGCCCTTGCACGTAATCTGCCCCGGCACAAGCCCTGCAACGAACGCGCTCCCCGTCTCTATCATCAGCACCAGGAAAATCACCATCAGCGCCGTCGCCGCGAGCTGGAGGAATTCCGAGACTGCATACCTCTTCAACCCTCCCATATTGAACGCGTATGCAAGCCCGTAGATGATGCCCAGTATAATCCCGGTAACGAGGACCGCAAGCACCGCGGTGAGGAACCACGTGCTGGTTGCCCCCCATCCCGCAAGGAGCCCGGATTCAAGCGCCCTCGCTATGTCAAATTCCACATTCCCACCTACAATATCTGCACAAGCCTGCTCAGGTCAACCTCCTGCCCCAGCAGCCTCCCGAACTCCCTCGCCGCCGCGGTGATTGCTATTATGTTGAATGCGAAGAGGAAGGTGCTGCTCAGCAAGGCGACCGCTGACGCCTTGAGCGCAGGCCTGAAGCTGTCTTCTATCCCTGGATAGTCGCTGCCAAGGGGATGCGCGACCACCGAATAGCTGAACTCCGTCCTCCCCGACATGCTATACACCGCATCCAGCTCGCCCTCCGAAAGCATGGAATACGGGTTCCAGAAAAGCGATTCCACCACCAGCAGGCCCGGGTAAAGGAGGAACACAGCCACCCCTATCGCAATAAGCCCTCCCCCCAGTTGCCTCATGAAGGGCAGCGAGCGGAATATTATCGCAAGCGGCAGGAGCAGCAGTATTCCGCGCGTTGTGATGAATTTTATGAACGCAATCTGTATGAGCACCGTAAGGTATGATATGGTATTCGTATATAACGCAAGCCCGCCCACCTGCATCCAGAGCGTGGAGCCGGAATACGGGCGGTTCGTGAGCGAGTTCTGCCCGAGGAGGCAGAGTGCAAGCGGTGGGACGCACGGCGACCTGCTGTACCTCCCCGCAATCTCCATCAGCCCGTTCGCCGAGCGCACCGCGCGCATCGCCTCATCCGAAAACGCCCCGAGGTTCATCAGGTATTTCTCAGCCACATCGTACACCGGCTCGCCCCCGGAGATGGGCGGGTGCGTGTAAAGGGCGGCGCCCGCGGGCGAAAGCCCGGCAAGGTCCGAATAGCTGAACGTGCAGAACGAGTCGTTCAGGTAGAGTATCAGCATCACCAGGAAAATGGATACGAATACCTGGAATATCTCGCCCTTCGCCCACACGTTCAGCCGCGGGTTGGAGAGCGCCTGCCCCAGCGCATAGGCCATCCCGGTCATAATCACCGTAATCCCTAGCGCGAAGAAGGAAAGGGAATAGACCCAGCTCAAATCTATCGGGCACGCCATGCTATGCAATCCTCGCCAGGGCGGACACGTCCACCTCTGTCCCGAAAATCCGGGAGAGCGCCCTTACGCTTGAGAGAGCGGCAAGAAGGTTCACTGCTGTGGTGAGCAATCCTCCGATGAAGAAATGGGAAAGGAGGGGGTTCACGAGCCCCGGTTTCTGGATTTCGTCTATCATTTCCCACGTGTATCCATACCTCAGCTCGTACGGGTCGCAGACTCCCGCGGTTACCTCCTGCAGCACGGGGTCCGGCGTATTAATTGTGGGGAAGGAGGCCTCCTCATTCCCGTACGGGCTGTCGTCGTAGATTCCTTTCGTCACAAGGACGGATACCGGATAGATGAAATAGAACGCGGCGGCTATCGCTATGAGGAACCCTCCCGCCCCCCTCGTCGCATGGAAGGTCCTCAGGAAAAGCCCCGCGGGAAGGAGGACTGGGAAGAAGAAATCCCTCGCCATGTAGAGAAGGGCAAGCTGGCTGCTGAGTATCATGAAGGATGTAGCCATCGCCCTCGCGGCCAGGGTCCCGGATGTGACCGGCACCGCTATGCTCGCGCACCCGTTGTATGAGAAGGTGAAGCCGAGGAAGGCGCACTGCCCGCTGTATCCCGACTGGACCGCCATGGGCTCCACGACCTCCCTCGCAAACCTCATGAGCTGCCCCCACTGGTAGTCCGCCATCTCCTGCGTAACCTCTATTGAGAAGTTGATGTGGGTGTCCCCTGCCCCGAACTGCTCCCCGAGCATCCCCGCAACAACCGAAGTGCTGAAGCCCTCCACCCCCATGAATATCGCAATTATGACCCCGGTCATGAGTAGCTGGTACATCTCAGATGTGGCCATCCCCCTCATCTCCGGGGAGTCCGCGACATAGCTCAGAAGGTAGAATATTATGAGCACGCCCAGCCCCGCGACCAGCGCCATGAGGGAGAGCGCCTGCCACTCGTACGGCCCCGCAAAGGCGAGCGAAACGAGGGCGAGCGCGAGCAGCAGTCCTCTCATGTGAACCAAACCTCCGCATATTCTCTCGCTTTCGCGCCCATACATCGGGCCCGGAATAGAATCGCTCCGGTTTGCTTCATGCCATCATCCTCATCATCCCGGGCAGGTCTATGTCCCCTCCCAGCATCGGGGAGAGCGTGATTATGAACATCAGCGTTACCGCGAGGCTCATGAGCGGGAGCACGAACGCAGGGAGAGCGAGCTTCGCCGCGGATTTTATCTCGGTAGGCCCCGTGAACCCCTCCAGCTTGTTCGTGGTCGTCGCGGGGTTCTCGTACCCCATCGTCTTCGCATTTATGCCCCCGCATATGGAGGTGCAGTCGTAAATCATCTGCGGCTTGAAGGTGAGCCCCTTCTCGGCCACAAAAATGCATCCGGTGCACTTGTCCGGCTCCTGGAAAACCACGTCCGGTATTATGTACATGCAGGTCTTGCCTGAGAGGTTGTTCTCCCAGAGCACCTGGGGGCTCTGCGGCTCGCTCAGCCCCGGGTTGTCCGGCCTGTACTTTTCGCACGAGTATGGGCACGTGGGGTCCCTCTTCCCGCTCGTGGTTATCCACATGCACTGCGAGGGGCAGTCGGTCCCGTATTCCTTGCACTGCCAGTCGGGGGGCCAGTTGTACTCTATGCACGGGTCAATATTCTTTTCTTCACAATACTCGTCCCTCGTTTCGAACCTCTCCTTGCATACCCTGTTGTAGCATCCGTAATCGGTCTGGCCAGGGCTCGGCGGCCCGCCCGTCCCGCCAGCGCTTATCGGGGTTGGAGTGAGTATTGGCTTCATGGGCGCAAGCGCCCTGCACTCCTCAGGGCAGCCATTGATTTCGCTCTCGTCAAACTGCGAATACACCGGGTCCTCCGGGTCAAAATAGCGTGTGTTGCACACGTTCGGCGCCCCGCTCCCCGCACCAAGATATACGGTAGGCCCGGTGCATCCCTGGTGGTACGGAATTGGGAACCCGCACGGGTCGAATGGGCAGTAGCTGAACGAGCGTGCGCTGGCCGTCCCCGGTTCCCCTATGCCTATTATGTTCCCGGAGCCCATCTCGCCCATCTTCTCCTCCGCAACCCCTATGCAATACTGCTCCTTGCCCCCTGCCACAATTGGCGCAACCGGGCACGTCCCCTCGCAATACTCCCTCTTCTCCTCTTCAGGCGGGTTGCAGTTTCTCTCCTCCGCGCATCCATCCACGCACTCCTCCCATGCCGCAACCTGTTCCGGCGTGGCGCCCATCTCCGGGGGCGTGGGCACGCCCGATGCGACGCAGGATTCCCCGCACCTGTTTATGCATAGCCAGGTATAGCTCGCCACGCAGTTGTCCATGCACCGTATCTCCCTCCCGCCCTCGTCCAGGTGGGCAAGCGAATCCAGGCAGTCTTCATACACCGCATCATAAACATCCGCCTTCTCCACAAGCACGGACGGCCTTCCCCCCTCCCATTCCGCAATCCTCCCGAACGGAGTGCAGACCTTCGGGCAGGTGTTGCTCGGCCCGCCCGCAACCGCGCTTATCCCGTAGACCGCCGCATCCATCGTGAACCAGCCCAGCGCATACATCAGCGGGAACACGAGAAGGAAGCCTATCCCGAAGGCGAGAAGCAGCCCCCCCAGCCTCCTGGTCACGAAGAAGGAGCGCAGCACAATCCCTATTATGAGCGCTGCGGGCGCAAGCTTAAGCGTAACGAACCTTATTAGGAACGCCTGCGCGTGCAGGGCGCCGAAGATGCTTCCGAGCAGGTTCAGCACCTCGTTGTACATCTCTACATCTATCATCCTGTGCATGTAGTGCTTCCAGTTGAACCCGGCGAAGAAATACATCGCATAGCTTACCCCGACCCCCTGCCCGTAGGTAGCCTCCTGCGCAACCTCCAGGTTCTTCTTGAAAACATCCTCGTAGATGTCCACGCTCGCGTCTATGTAGCTGTTTATGTACACAAGGGCAATCTGCGCAGGGCAGTATCCCGCCCCCGGCGCACCGCACGCCGCGGCCATGAGCGGGGAATCCCTTATCATCCCTATGGAAACCTGCTCCACGAAAAGCAGGATGCCCATTATGAATATCACGAGCAGGGCGGTCGTAATCACCTCGCTTATCTCAATCTCGGCCCATGCCTTCAGCTCCGGGATTGCGAAGCCCTGCCCTATCGCATACGCGAGCGCGACCAGCCCTATGCTCAGCATCAGCACTGCCGCCACGTAGATTTTCCAGTCCGCAAGGATGCCTGCGAGCGCGCCCGGCCTGGTTTCCGCTTCCGTGATGAGCCGCGGCTGCTCCTCCGCAAACGCAACCTGCACCATCGGAAGCAGCAGGAGAAGCAGCAGCATCCTTCTCACGGAATCACCTTCGCCACCTTCACAAGCGCTGTTGCGGAGCTTGCGAACACGACCAGCGCAAAGTTCGGGAGGAATACTGTATTCAGGATATAAACCGCAATAGTGCCCATCCCTATGGAATCCCCGCAATTCCCGAACACCTCGTCCCTTCCGGTGCCGCAGAAGCCCCCGCTTATGTCCGCCCCAGAGGAATTAACAGCATATGCGAGCGGCAGTATGATGTAAACAGCGAACGCAAGCGCCAGCACGGTATTCCCCGCATCCCTCCCCCTCGGCAGTGCGCGCAGTATCAGCCCTATGGGAAGCAGCACGGGCAGCGCATAGTCCCTAACCGCCTTCAGCGCGAGGTACTGTATCCCAGCGCTCACGTACCCGGCCATCACGAAGTCGAACGCAATCTCCGCGTGCCTCGAATACGCGCTCCTGAACGCATCGTCCCAGAACGTCTCGCCCCCTGTGAAAGGGAGGAAGTACCCGAACATCCACGAAGCTTCAAATTTGTTCTCCATCGAGCTCCTCATAAGGGCGGTGAGCAGATACGTCCCCTCCGCCTTGAGGGAATGGAGGTAGGAGACGGAAATCTCCAGCGGGTCCCCTCCCACCGCCCCGGCAACCATTGTGCAGGAGCCGAAGAATATCCCCTGTATGCCCACCACGAGGAGCACGGATATGAAAGTGTGGAAAACCTGGTCCTTGGCGAAAACGAGAAGCCCTGCGTCGCGCGTGAAGCTCCCGGCCATGTACGCAACCGCAGCGGCCGCAACCGAGAGAAGTATCGCCGCGGATATGTAGGGCAGCGCCTCGGTGAAAACGCTGGTCGCGAATGCGCATTCCTGCGCGAATGCTGCCGGAATCATGAAGAGCAGCGGGAGCACCAGCAGCGCGATCCTCACTGAACCTCCACGGCCCAAAGGCAATGGCTTCTCATCAGGAAAGGGCAACTGTATTACCAGCGCCTTTGGAGGAAGCCCGGGCCTTAGGGTCTTTGGGGAAGCGCCAGCAATATCCTGGGCTTCCGAGCCGTGGAGGTTCATCACACCAGCCTCGATATGCCGTACAGCACGTACTCGCCTCCGAGGGCGGCGGATATGGCTTTCGTCCCGCTGAACGTGAATACCGCTATCACCACCACCGCTATGATTGAGAATGTATTCACCTCGCTCACCGCAGGCAGCAGTATTGCCGCTATCGGCTCAACCGTTGCGGAATACGCCTCATCCGCTATCCCGCTGGTGTCGCTTGCAGCCGTTGATACGAGTATGGAGGCGGTATTCTGTATTATGAACATCGCGAAGGGCCATATCGCGAACACGAACGTTTCGAAGAAGGCGAGCCAGCAGGCGAAATAGCCCACGTTGCACGTGGGCGCCATTATCGTTGCGTACACCGCGCCCCAGAATATCTCCCCAAGCTCGGTAGGGAGCCGCAGGGCGGTGTTCTCGCAGAAAGCCCTCACGCCCGAGATGGAGCCGCTCGTCATCCACGGGCTCAGCCTCTCGTCAAAATCTATCCCCATCGCCCTCTCCGCATGCGGCATCTCCGCCAGCCCGTACATCTCCTTCACGAGGAAGAGGGAAGCGGGAAGCATGAAGAGCGCCCCGAGCGAGAGCGCAATCAGCGTGTTCCCCAGCTTTTTCGTGAAGGGGAATATGCGGAACACCATCCCCAGCGGTAGGAAGAACCCCGGCACCGCGCTTGAGATGTATCCCAGCAGCACCTTCACAAGCTGGAAGCTGAGTATCTGCATGGTGAGCTGGGAGGCCGCGTTGCTCAGCGCCAGGTAGAGGGGGTTTACCCCGAAGAGGGGCATCCTGCTCTCGCTATAGGTTACATAGCCCAGGTTCCCCACCACGTACCCCAGGCTCGCCCCCTGCTGCACAGCGACCGCAAAATACGCCTCCCCCACCTTTCCGTATATGCCCTCCAGGTTCCGTATTATCGGGTCGAGGGCAGCGGAGCCGAGGCTCACGGCATCCGGCTCCCCGGTTACGCCGCTTATGAGGCTGTTTGCAGTGATGACCGCGCCATAAACGACGACCACAACCACTACCCCGGCTATAAGCTCCCTGAGCTGCTCTTTGCTCCACGCAACCGCGGAAGGGTTCTGCAGCGCGGTAGAGACCATGTAGGAGAGCGCGACGAACGCGACGGAGAGGAGAACCAGCGAGCCGATGAGCCCCGGGTTCGCTGCCGGGTTCAGGTTCGGGGTAAAAACGCAGGGCGCAACCGCGCACTCCTCCGCTGCGAAGGATATGGCAAGCAGAACAAGCGCAAACACCCAGCCCCGCATGCCCCCTACTCTTCTGTAAAATATATAAACTCTTGCTGTTTAATGGAAGCCATGAAAGCGCGCTCTCTCGTCTTTGGACTGCTGGTCCTCGGCCTTCTTTTTTCCGCGGAATTCGAAGACATATACATACGTTCCATAAACTCCTTCAACCCGGATGAGACTGTGATGATAACGAACTGCGATGTGCAGGGGGACAAGCCGACCTACATCACTGTAAAAACCTGGGTCTCCAACCCGTTCGGTGAAACGGCCCCCGCAACCTTCTACTACTGGAATTTCAGCACAGGGAACTGGATGAACCTCAGCACGTGCAACGTCCTCCAGTACGGGAAGGAATGCCAGGTGTTCCTCCCGGCTTACCTTGGGGGGATGGGCACCGAAACGGAAAGCCTCGAGCTGATGAGGGTTACGATGTCCCGCGGCTCCACAACCTACGAGGCGGTGTTCGAATTCTCCATAGAGCACCTCGAAACGGACAAGGAGAAGATAGTCGCGAACAAGACCGCCACCTACCTGTCCCTTCTTGCGCAGGCGGGAAGCCATTCCTTCTGCAATGCCGGCCGCTCCCTCTGCTGCAAACTGCAGACGGACTATTCCTCCCTCACGGGGCTGGACAACCGCTCCGCGGCCCTTCTGAAGGAATGCAGGGTTGATGAGGCGAGGATGCTCATTGAGAATGCGATAAACCAGCTACGTGCGATTGAGGGGAATGCCTCCTCCTGCTCCGCTGCGCTTGCGGAAATCGCCGATGCGGAAGACACCGCAAACGGGAGGGGATGCAACACCGGCGCGGTGCGCACGCAGATAGATGCGCTGAAGAATGAGGTGAGGAACGGGAACTACGACCCGAGCCTCTCTGCGCTCAATTCCGCCCTCTCTTCGCAGTGCTTCGGGGCAACCGTTGAGGAAGTGGAGCCCGGAGAGGCGCCGGTCCCCGGTTCCCCAGTTTCCGGAGGCGGGGAACAGGAAACCGGAAACGGGAAGCCCATATGCCCCGGCCTCTTCATACTCCTTATTATTCCACTCATCGCGGTGGTGCATCATAAATGGGGCTCCTAGACGCGATAAGGGAGACGCTCAAAAAGAGGAAAACAACCCTTGCGGACAAGGAGTACAAGTGCCCCTCATGCGGCGCAAAGGTAACCCTGGACATGGAGCGCTGCCCCTCCTGCGGGGTGCGCATAAAGTCCATGTTCAGGAAGAAGTGCCCGAAGTGCGGGGAGCTGAACGAGCTGGACGCCAAAATCTGCGTGAAGTGCGGCTACAATTTCGAGGCCGAGATTGCGCGGGCGAAGAAGACGGTCTGGAGATGCCCCATCTGCGGCTACGAGATGGACACGCTCTATACGAGATGCCCCGTATGTAATACGAGATTTATGTAAGTTTTCAGTTTCGGGTTTCCCGTTTCCAGGCTGTGGGACAAAAATAGAAGCTAATCCTTACAGATAAGCAAGTATGCCCGCCGACCTCGGTATTCTTTTGGGCAGTCGACTTTGGCCCCTGTTCCGAAAGAAGTGACTCTTTTTTCTATGATTCT
>JBFMEZ010000009.1:0-8776 GCA_040753215.1 Microcaldota archaeon
AAAATCCAAACTCCTTCAAAATGTTGTCGATAACTTCGACGTTAGCGGCGTGCATGGGGATCAACTTCAAAATCCATATGCACGTCGTTAATTTATCTACTTTTCAGGAAACGCAAAACTCAAGATTCCTTTTCCTCCTCTCCCTGCTTTTCCCTCCTTATGCCCACCTTCGGGGGAGTGATAATAAGAAGCTCCGGGCTCACCATCGCGATGCTCCCGCCATGCCTGCCCACCACCCCCTTCAGGACCTTCACCACTTCGCCTGCCTTCTCCGGGCTTTTGGAGAGGGCCGATAGATTGGTGAATATTATCTTGTCCGGCGCCATCGCCCGGGTTACTGGTTTTGTGTTGCCCTCAGGACCGACATCCACCCTTATGATGTAATAATCGGCGGACTCCTGCACCGGCGTATTGTCTACGTTGTCCATCTCCTTCTCCAGCTTCTGCTCCGGGGCAGCCTGCATCTCTTTCCTGCCGAACAACCCATCAAGCATTCCCATTTTCTCACCGCTTCCGATGCTTTTCATCTGCATATCTATTTAATACCCTAGCGACGCAGCCAACAGCGCCATCAGCCCTATGAAGAGGAATACAAGGTTATGCCTTGTCGCCTTCCTGAGGGCTTTCTCCTCTTTTGAGAACATTATGTAAATCGCAAGCCAGAGTATCCCGAGGTCCGCAATCCCCAGAAGCATTCCCGAAAACAGGGAGAGCGTGAGCCCGCCCACAAAAGGGACTATGCTCAGCGGGATGAACGCAAGGAAAAGCGATGACGCCATCGCGAGCGCGTTCGCCCTCCCCACAATCATCGGCAGCGTCCTGGATTTCCTTGCAGCCGCATCACCCTCCATATCCTCAACCGTTTTCACAATCTCCCGCGCAAGCCCCGCCACAAATCCCATGGCGGCAATTACCCATATCGTCATTGTGGGGGCCATCCCGAAAACCACCGCCCCGAAGATGAAAGGAATCCCCATCGTAGCCGCGATGTATATGTTCCCGAGCAGCGGGAGGTCTTTCAATTTTAGATTATACAGGACCGCAAGGACGTTGAAAACCACCCCCACCACGAGCGCCATCCAGTTTATCGCAAGCGCAACCATCGTTGAAAGGATGAATGCCCCTGCGGAGAACTTGAGCGCAAAATCCGGGGAGAGCGTTCCCTTCACGAGCGGCCTCCCCACTTTTTTGTTTATCCTGTCCGTTTCCACATCCACATAATCATTGAGCGCAAAGGAGCCCATCTCGCTCAGCGCAGGCACCAGAAGGGAAAAAAGCAGAACCAGCCCGAGGGGCGGGATTCCCCCCAGCGCAATCGCCTCCCCTATGAAAACCGCAATCGCGAGCATGAGCGCATGCTCTATGCGCACCAGCTTTGCGAACTCCCCTAATTTTTTAAACATACGGCTATAATTGCTAAAACAACATTAAAAAAGGTGCCATAATGCCACTGACTTTCATGGAAAGGAACGACCCTTATGAAGATGCTAAGGTGTGCATAATTCCCGTGCCGTACGAGGCGACGGTCTGCTTCAGGAAAGGGGCGAAGAATGGCCCCGCCGCCCTTCTCAGGGCATCTTACGAAGTTGAAGATTATGACATAGAACTGGGGCGGGAAGTGATTGAGGAGGGCTTCCACGTGATGGAGCCGCTGAAGATTGCGGACGGGGAGAAGCCGGAGAACGTACTGGAAATGGTCCGCGCCACGGCCTCAAAAGTCTATAAAGATGACAAAATTCCGGTGGTGATAGGGGGCGAGCACTCCATATCCATAGGCGCGGTGCAGGCGCTGAAGGATGAGGATATTTCCGTTCTGCAGATAGATGCGCACTCGGATTTGCGCGAAGAATTCGAGGGCTCCAGATACTCCCATGCGTGCGCCGCGCGGAGGATGCGCGAGCTTGTGGATTCAATGGCGCAGGTGGGCATAAGGAGCGCCACCCGCGAATGCATAGAGTATCTGGATTCTATTGGGAAAAAGGATACGATGTTCTTCGAGCGGGATTACGATATAGATGAAATCCTGGACATTCTGGGTGACCGCGTCTATATAACATTGGATATGGACGGGTTCGATTCCTCCCTCGTTCCAGCGGTTGGCACCCCCCAGCCCGCGGGCCTGCTCTGGCACGATTTCATAGACATCTGCCGTGCGGTGGGAAAGGAGAAAGAGATTGTAGGATTTGATGTGGTGGAGCTGGCGCCTATTAATGATAATCCGGCGAGCGACCTTGTGGCTGCGAAAGCGCTGTACAAGCTGGCAGGGTATGCGCTATTCCCAGAAGAATTATAGACGTCCTGAGGCAGGTTTTTAAATTGATTTTCCGTATCTATTCCGCTCAGATTTACGAGAGGCAGGCGGCATGTTTACAATCTCTGAAATAAAGATGAGGGGCTTCAAGTCCTTCAGGAAATCCGACCTCCAGCTCATGCCCGGCTTCAACTGCCTCGCCGGGCCGAACGGCTCCGGGAAAAGCAATGTCCTGGACTCGATACGTTTCGCACTGGGCGAGCAGTCCCTCAAATCCCTCCGCGCCAAAAAAGTAAGGGACCTCATCTGCCACGATTCAAAATTCGCAGACGTCCTCCTCATCTTTTCCGAAGACGGGAAGAAGAAGCACGAGATAAGGCGGGCCATACGCGCGGACGGGAAAATCCTATACCGCCTTAACGGGAAGCGCGCAACCCGCACCGCAATCCTGGAATTCCTGAAGAAGTTCTCCCTGGACGACACCGGGAGGAACATAATCGCGCAGGGCCAGGTGCAGCGGATAATAGACATGGGCGGGAAGGAGAGGAGGGAGATAATAGACGGCGTAGCGGGCATCTCCGAATTCGAGGAGAAGCGGAAGGAGGCCATGGGCGAGCTGGAAGTGGTGGAGAACAGGATGCGCGAGGCGAACCTCGTCATGGGAGAGCGGGAGGCATTCCTCAGGGACCTGGAGAAGGAGAAGAACCGCGCCCTTTCCTACGTCTCTGCACGCGACCACCTGAAGAGGGTGAAGGCCACCCTCATAAACCTGGAGCTGGTTTCCAACCAGAACAGGGTAGAGAAGATAAACGACAAGGTCACGGATTCCGCCAAGAAGGAGGAGGAGCTGCATGCCTCCCTCTCCGGGCTTGAAAAAAGGGTTGCCGACCTGGACAGGGAAAAGGGCGGCGTGCTGGAGGAGATCGGGAAAAAGAAGAAGCGCGAGGATCTGTTCAGGGAGATGGAGAACGCGCGCGCTGAGCTGGGCTCCCACACGCAGGCCCTTTCGGACGGAAGGGAGAACAAGGAGAAGATGGAGAGTGACATTTCATCACTGGGGAAGGAGATAAGGGCCGAAGAGAAGGAAATCTCCGCCCTTGAAGAAAAAACTTCCTCCCTCAGGAAGGAGGTGGAAGAGCTAGAGAAGAGGCGCGTTAGCTATTCCGAGGACCCGCTTGTCGCGGCGGTGCGCACCGAGCTTTCCTCGCTGGAGAAAGAGATCGCGCGCGTGCGCGAGGAGCGCATCCAGAGGGAGGGCGAGATAAGCCGCCTTTCCGCCCTCTGCGGGGAGAAGGAGAAGATTGCCGCCGCCTACACGGAAGGCGAAGCAGGGGAGACCGGGGCCGGGAAATCAATATCCGTCCTTTCCTCGCGGAAGGGGGAGGTGGTGCAGATGCTCGACCGCCTCTTCCAGAAGGAGAAGGACCTGAACGAGCAGAGCGCGGAAATCGACCGGAACCTTCTGGACGTGCGGGAGAAAATAGCGGTCCTGCGCGTGCAGTCCTCGCCCACCGCGCTCAATCCCGCGCTGCGCTTCATCGCCGAGCTAAGGGCAAAGGTGAATGGAATCCACGGCACGGCCGCGGAACTCATAGAGTTCGACCCGAAGTTCGCGGAGGCGATTGATGCCGCCGCGGGCCAGAGGCTCCTCTACGTGGTTGTGGATGATGCCTCAACGGCCACGGAATGCATAAAGCACCTCAAGGCCGCGGGCGTGGGCAGGGCGACTTTCATTCCTCTGAAGGAGATAAGGGCTCCCGAGTCCGGGAACGGCGCTTCCGGCGGCATGGGCATGCTGATGGACTTCCTCCGCTTCAGGCCGGAGCACAGGAAGGCCGTGGAATTCCTTTTCGGCTCCACCCTGGTCGTTTCAAATTCCGCCGAAGCGAAAAAAATAGGGATTGGCAATGCAAGGATGGTGACGCTGGAGGGGGAACTGTTCGAGCGCTCCGGCCTCATCACCGGAGGAAAAACAAAGGGCGGAATCGCGGTTTCGGCCCAGCTTTCCAGGGTCGAGAAAGAGGCGGAAGGCCTCCGCGAAAGGAAGAACTCCATCATCTCGGACCTCCGCAACATAAGGGAGGAGATGGCCGCCCTGCGCAAGGAGCGCGCGGAGCTTGAGGTGGAGATAAGGAAATGCGAGCTTGAGGCCGAATCCGCGAAGAAAGCCGAAGCCGAGGCGAAGAAGAGGAGGAAGATTGTGGACGACGCGCGGAAGGAGATGGCGGACCTGCAGAAATCCATTTCCTCGTTGAAGGAGAGACTGTCCGGCTACGACGCTTCCATCTCCAGGCTGGAGAAAAGCATCTCCGCAAAGGGGGGGGAGTTGAAGGAAGCGGAAAGGAAGAGCGCGGAGGCGATGCGCAGCGTGGAGAAGGAGCACCAGGAGCTCACGAAATCATATTCATCCAGGAAGGCGCAGCTTGATTCGCTCACAAAAGAGATGGAGATGCGCTCCGGCGGCATAAAGGAAAGGGAGTTCCGCCTCTCCGGGCTCAAATCCCAGCTTGCTGCGCTGGACAGGAAGCTTGCGGGCCACGCGAAGCGCGTGGATGAGCTGGTCGCACTCATAGACTTGGTGGAAAAGAAGATAGGCGAATCCAGCAAGGCCCTGGACGCCCTCCTCCAGAAGTCCAGGAAGGTGGAGGAGGAGCTGCAGGAGATCGGAAGGAAGAGGGGCGATCTCAGCATGGAGCTCTCCAGGCTGGAGAAGCAGCGCCACCAGTACGACATAGAATTGGCGACCCTCAACACCCGCCTGGCCGACCTTAAGGCGGAGATGGAGAATTACGCGGGCGTGGAGCCCCTTGCAGAGAAGGGGAAGGAAAAGCTCACGGAAAGCATGCGGAGCCTGGAGCAGCAGCTTTCGGAGCTGGGCGATGTGAACCTTGCGGCCCCGGAACAGTATGAAAAGAAGTCGGCGGAAATCGCAGAGATAAAGGACAAGCTGGAGAAGCTGCGCGTGGAGCGCAATGCCATAATGGACATGGTTAATTCGATAGAAGAGAAGAAGAAGGAGGCGTTCTTCGAGGCCTTCAACGCGGTGAATGAGAACTTCAGGGAGATGTTCAGGCACATAAGCATGGGCGAGGGTTACCTTCACCTTGACAACCTGGCCGACCTTTTCAACAGCGGCATGTACCTTAAAGTGAAGCGGAACAACAGGGAGAGTTCGCTGGAAGCCCTTTCCGGGGGGGAGAAAACCCTCCTTGCGCTGATGTTCGTGTTCGCGCTCCAGTTCTACAAGCCGTCCCCTTTCTACATCCTGGACGAAGTGGACCAGTCGCTGGACAAGGCGAATTCCCAGCAGCTGGCGAAGCTCCTCCGCAGCATCTCCTCCCAGTCGCAGTTCATAGTCGTCACCCACGATGATGCGATAATGGGCATGGCAGATGCGATAATGGGGGTCTCGCGCGTGGACGGCATTTCAAAGATAGTGGGCGTGAAGGTCCCGCAGGCAGACTAGGGTTTTTCCTCCACACCGGCTATTTCCACCACGGTCTCGCCAAGCACGCTCGCATTTATGGCCACCGGAATCGTTCCGTTGCGCTCCCCCGCGGTGACCACTTCGGAGGAGTTCGCATAGAAGCTGTAATCCGCTATTTTCTCCGGGATTTCGATTGCATAGATATATTTTACCTCGTGCGGAAAATCCAGGGCGGGCTCCTCATCCGAGCGTATAACCAGCGAGGAGTTCATGAAAACAGCATCGTAGCCGAAATCCGCAACGACCCTCGCCCTGTCCGTAAAATTCCCGGCCGCGGTGATGCTCCTTTCGCTTATTGAAGTGACATAACCGAATTTCTTCGAGATCATCTCCTGGGGCGTAAGCGCGGCGCCCAGCAGCACATTGTCGTTCCTTGCGTATTCAACGTTGCCGGCCCCGAATTCCTCCTCCAGCCCCGCGATGTCCAGGCCCCTGCCCTCCCACGGGACCGTGTAATAGAACGTCCTTCCGGACGCGCCGGAGATGCTTGCATTGAGCACAAACTGTTCGCTGGAAAGCAGCGGTGCGACGTTCCTGATGCCATATGGCGTCTCCCCGCGGGTTTCGATTGCAATCCTCATCAACACCTTCCCGCCGATTTTTGAGACCGGCTCCATCATGTAATCGAACCTGCTCCCGATGACGTTCA
The DNA here is from genome assembly GCA_040753215.1 of Microcaldota archaeon. Taxonomy (GTDB): domain Archaea; phylum Micrarchaeota; class Micrarchaeia; order Anstonellales; family Bilamarchaeaceae; genus CAIXOA01. The sequence goes on from JBFMEZ010000009.1 coordinate 6,388, forward strand.
CCGTGCTCCCGTTCGCCAGCGTCATACCGAAATATGACGGCATCCCCAGCGTCGCAAGCGTGTAGGAGATCATGTTCCTCCTCCTGAGCCACGAATAGACCTCAGGGACTTTCTGCGAATCCGAGACGGAGACAACACTTCTGGAGGCGTCGTCAATCACATCCTCCACCCCCTCCACTCCGCCCAGCTCCCCCTTCATCGTATCGTTCAGCAGCCCGTCAACATAAAGATAGGGGCGGTAATCCAGGACGGTAAGGTTAACATCCGCGACGCCGGCGTATGCAATCGTTTCTTGGGCTTCCTCCCCGGCAGCGCCGCCCCTACCGCTTCCAAGCGCGAACGATTCCAGTATGAAGCCCAGCGAGACGAGCACCACGATTATCTGTATCAGCGTCTTCTTCTCAATCCTGAAGTCCATGTGGACTCGGGGGGAATCGCACCCCCGGCCTCTCGCATGCCAAGCGAGCGCTCTGCTGCTGAGCTACGAGCCCAAATCAGTTTCGAGTTTCCGTATCGCTTCGGCGATAACCGACAGAATCCTCCGGGATGCCGTCGTCCAGTTTCCGGAAACCGGCGGCTGGAAACAGGAAACTTCCCAGTTCTCCATCCCGCTCAAGAAGGAGAAATGTATATTATGCTGTCCCCCCGGAGCAGTGCGGTGCCTATCCCCTTCTTCACTTCGTCGTTCACCAGCAGCTCCGCCTTCTCCAGCACAAGGTTCATGTGCACATCGTATGCGACCATGACCCCCCTGAACGTGACGCCGCCCTTCAATCCGACCACAACCGTATTGTTCAGCGCCCCGTTCAGCACATCAAACGGCCTTCTCTCTGTCATTCATACACCCCAAAAAAAACAGTTGAACTTGCACAAAACCATTTATATTGATTTCTATCTCTCCAACTCGTCGTATATCTCGCCCACCACTTCCTCTATTATGTCTTCGGTGGTGACCACGCCGGCGGTCTTCCCGGCATCATCCCGCACAACCGCGATGTGCTGCCTCTTCTCCTGCAGCTCCCTGAACAGCTCGTCTATCCGCTTGTCCTTCAATACGAATTTTATGGAGCGTTTCATCTTCTTGAGGGGCCGCCCGGTATCCCCCCGCAGCACATAATCCAGCAGGTCCTTTATATAGACCTTGCCCGTGATGTTGTCTATATGGCCGTCATAAATAGGTATCCTGGTATGCGTCTTTTTCAGCCTCCCCATTTCGTCTATGAGGTCCCTTATGGTCGCGTCTTCGGGCATCGCGAAGATCTTTTCCCGCGGCACCATCACGTCCTTCGCCCTCTTCTCGCCGAACCTGAAGAGGTTCACCGCGAACTCCTTCTCCACGGCCGTCACTTCGCCTTCCTTTGCGCCCAGCTCCACGAGCGCGAGCAGCTCCTCCTGCGTTATCCGCGGGTATTTCGGCGCGGCCGCCACCCTGCCCTTGACCACCAGGCTTATGCGCTTCAGCACCCATATCACAGGGTACAGGATTATCCTAAGATAGTAGAGGACGGTGGCCACACGCAGCATGAACCCCTCCGCCATCCCGGCGACGCTCACTTTCGGCACGATATCCCCGAATGTCAGGAGGACGAGCGTCATCACGCCGGTCGACACGGCTATCCCTGCGTTGCCCATTATCCCAAGGGCTATGCTCGTAGCATAGGCAGCCGCTGCGACATTCACGAGATTAGTCCCGATGATTATTGCGATGAGGGCGGAATCCTGGTGCTCCTTAAGGAATTTCAGCCGCTCTGCCGGCCTGCTCTTTTCCTTCTCCCATATCGCGTTCACCCTCACCCTCGGCAGGCTGACGAGCGCGATCTCGCTTGCCGCAAAGAATGCGGAAAGCAGCACAAGCGCAATGGTTATGAGTAAGTCTAATTCCAGTGCCATCTTACCCCTTTTTTTTGAGGAAGGATTTAAACCCTTTCTCAATCCCGCCCTCAGATGCTTGCCCCGCCGGACCAGAGCAGGCCCGGGGTATTCCAGGCAAGCACCAGGCCCAGCGCCAGCGCAAGCACGGCAATTGCCAGAAGATAGCCGTCAATCATGCCGTGCACTCCCCGGAATCCTCCTCCTTCCCTGAGGAAGTGAAAGCGGCGCATCAATTCCCACAATTTTCGGCTTCTCCCTTTCCAGCTCCGCAATTATCTCCTTATCCGTATGCAAAACCCCGGTGCGCATCCTCCTTCCCTCAATTATGCAGAGTCCCGTATTTCCCTTTTCCGAACCTGCGAGGTCTATTCCCACGATTCCCATGCTACCCAGTAAATCCGCAAGTGAATAAAAATTGATCGTTCTGCGGCCTGCTCGTGGACAAGACTTCAAAAAACAACCAAATTTCGAAAAAGCATGCCGTGCAGGTGCAGAAAAAGCCGGGAAGGTTCGTTTG
>JBFMEZ010000010.1:0-7489 GCA_040753215.1 Microcaldota archaeon
GAACCTTCCCGGCTTTTTCTGCACCTGCACGGCATGCTTTTTCGAAATTTGGTTGTTTTTTGAAGTCTTGTCCACGAGCAGGCCGCAGAACGATCAATTTTTATTCACTTGCGGATTTACTGAAACAGCATGGCAAGCGAGATGGAAATAAGGGAGCAGATTATGGGGCTTGGGTTTTCCGAAACGGACGCTGAGCCGCTTGCCAACTGCATCGTGACGAAGAAGTCCTGCTCGTGGGTTAATACAGACGATGTGGACAATGCGAAATTGCAGAAATTGGGCGAGTTCCTCAAATCCAATGGGTACAAGATTAGGGTTTCCGTAGAGGCTGTTCCAACCCGCGGGAAATACATCTGGGAAGTCAAGGCATTTCAGTAATCATACTGCCTGCCCTTCCACTTCCATCTGCAGCAATCTATTGAACTCCACCGCATACTCGAAAGGCAATTCCTTCAGGAAGGATTCCAGGAATCCAATTACTAAGAGCTCTTCCGCCTCTTTTCTGCTCAAGCCCCTGCTCATAAGGTAGAAGAGTTTTCGTTCGCTCAGCCTTCCCGCGCTCGCCTCGTGGGATATGAAGGAGTCCCCGTTCCCAACCAGGAATTTTGGAATAGAGTTGTTTTTCGATTCTCCATCCAGCATCAGGCCCTGGCATTTCACAAAGGAATTGGAGTTTTTGGCTTCCGGCCTTATGTCCACGGAGGCGCGGAAGGTTGCGATTCCGCCCTTGGAGCTTACGGATTTGGAAATTATAGTGGAATTTGTATTCGGGGCCAGATGTACTACCTTCCCCCCGGAATCCTGGTTCTGCTTCCCGGAAGCCACAGAAATGGATAACACGCTTCCTTTTGCTCCTTCCTCCGCCAATATCACGGTCGGATATTTCATCGTTGTGAGCGAGCCCATGTTCCCGTCCACCCATTCTATTGTTGCGTTCTCCTTCGCAATCCCCCTCTGGGTGACCAGATTGTACACATTATGGGACCAGTTTTGGAGGGTGGTGTAGCGGACGTGTGAGTTCTTTTCCGCGAATATTTCCACGACGCCCGTATGCAAATTGCTTCTTGGGAATAAAGGCGCACTACAACCTTCAATATAGTGAACAGAACTGCCTTCCTCCGCAATAATTACCGTCCTCTCGAATTGCCCGATTCCCTCCTTTGAAATCATGAAATATGCGTGCAGGGGGGCTTCCAGCTTTACATCTTTAGGGACGAATAGAAAACTGCCGCCGCTAAAAACGGCATCCGTGAGCGCCGCAAACCTATTGTCGGATGGGGGAATGATCTTTCCCAGATAGTTCTTTACTAGTCCCGGATGCTTTTGAACCGCCTCATCCATATTAGTGAAAATTACCCCCTTGCTTTCCCATTCCTTCTTCAAATTTCCGTAAACCGCTTCGCTCTCCAGCTGGGCCTCCAAGCCGGCCAGGAACTTCCTCTCCGCTTCCGGAACCCCCAAACGCTCAAACTTTTCCCTTACCTCCGGGTCCACCTCCTCCCAGCTCTTCTTCTTCCCCTCACCGCTTGCGTACCATTCCACGTCCTCCAGCTTGAGGGCTGAGAGGTCCGGGCCGAACTTCTGGATGGGAGATTCCTGGAAAATTCCATAAGCTTCCAGCCTCCTTTTCCGCATCCATCCCGGCTCCTTTTTCGAGGAGGAGATGCGCCGGACGACGTCCTCGCTGAGCTCCATGCATTATTCCTAAGCGGTTATATTTTTAAACCATTATGGTTAATAAAATAAACATGATGGACCAATCGGACCTTAAGATAATACGCATCCTCCTGCTGGATTCCAGGACGCCCCTTGCAAAAATAGCGAAGGAGCTCGGGATCAGCCAGCCCGCGGCGCAGAAGAGGATAGAGAAGCTGAAATCAAAAGGCATAATCATAGGCAGCACCGTCCTGCTCAACGAGAAGATGATTGGCTGGAAGCACGCGCTGGTTGTGATGAATGCGGGCAGGAAAAAATACATGGGGCTGCTGGATTCGCTGAAGAAGATGCCCACAGTGACCGCAGTATACCAGACGACGGGGCCGTATGCGATTGGAGTCGAGATGGTCGGGCCGGCGGGCGTGGTCAACGGGATGATAGCGCACATAAGGAAAATGAAGGGCGTGCGGGACTTCTGCCCTATTTCACTTGAAGAAAAGGTATTGTGATGTTGAGCGTTGGGGATTTGCATGTTTCAGTTGCGGGCAAGGAGATCGTAAAAGGCGTCTCTTTCTCCTTGGAGAAAGGAAAAATTTACGCGATAATGGGCCCGAACGGGAGCGGCAAGAGCTCCCTATGCAATGCGTTGATGGGAAACCCGGATTACGAGGCAAAGGGGAAGATTGCGCTGGACGGGAAGGATATTTCTTCCCTTTCCGCGGATGAACGGGCGCGGCTGGGGATGTTTCTGGGCTTCCAGAACCCGGAGGAGATAGAGGGAGTGGAGCTTGAGCAGCTTATGCGGAGGGCTTCCAAACCTGCGGACAAGAAAGAGGAAATAAGGAACTGGGCGCTGGTGAAGGAGAAAATAAGGGCTGGAAGCGAAAAACTGGGGCTGAATGCAGAGAAGAGGGACCTCAATGCTGGGTTCTCGGGCGGGGAAAAGAAGAAGGCGGAGATTGTGCAGATGGAGGTCCTGAAGCCGAAGCTCATATTGCTGGACGAGATTGATTCGGGATTGGACGTGGACGCGCTGAAAGCGGTCGCAAAGGCGATAAATAAGATGAAGAGCGGGGAACGCACTTTCATGCTGGTAACTCATTACAGCCGCATACTGAAATATGTGAAGCCGGATTTTGTGCTCATAATGAAGGATGGGAAAATAGTGAGGAAGGACGGTCCGGAGCTGGTAAGGAAGATAGAAAAGGAAGGGTATGGGGCGGTATAGATGGATGTAGATGAAATAAGGAAGGATTTTCCAATCCTGGAGAGGATTGTGAACGGGAAACAGGTTGCCTATCTGGATAACGGGGCTACGAGCCAGAAGCCGAGGCAGGTGATAGATGCGATTGTGCGCTACTATTCGGAATACAATGCGAATGTGCACCGGGGGGTGCACAAGCTGAGCGAGGAGGCGACTGTTGCGTATGAGGATGCGCGGAGGAAAGTGGCGGAATTCATAAATGCGAGCGAGGAAGAGATCATATTTGTGAAGAATGCCTCCGAAGCGCTTAACCTGGTTATGTATTCCTACGGGATGGCAAAAATAAACCACCGCAGCAGGATTACCATTTCTATTGCCGAGCACCACTCCAACTTCGTCCCGTGGCAGGTACTTGCTGAAAGGAAGAAGGCGAAGCTGGAGTTTTTGGACATAGATGCGGAGGGCGGACTGGTTGGGCTGGATGATGCTTCAGGCTCGGACATAATCTCTTTGGTGCATGCTTCTAACGTATTAGGCACCATAAATGACGCGGAGAAGATCTGCAAGGTTGCGCGGGATGGGGGCGGGATTTCCGTAATAGATGGCTCACAGAGCATCCCCCACATGCCCATAGATGTGAAGAGGATGGGCTGCGACTTCTTCGCCTTCACAGGGCACAAGATGCTTGCGCCAACCGGAATAGGGGTCTTATACGGGCGCAAGGAATTATTGGAAGGGATGGAGCCCTTCCTCTATGGAGGGGATATGATAATTGAAGTAAAGAAAGAAGGCTCGAAATGGAATGCCCTTCCGCACAAATTCGAGGCTGGAACCCCGAATATAGAAGGGGCGATAGGGCTGGGGGCGGCTATTGATTACCTGAATAAGATTGGGATGGAGGAGATTAGGAGGCATGAAGTGGATCTGCTTTCCTATGCGATTGGGAAGCTGAAGGACGAGGTTAATATCTATGGGCCCCTGGATGCGCGCAGGCGCACAGGGCTGGTCGCGTTTAATGTGCCGGGCGTGCACGCGCACGATGTAGCCACCATCCTGGATGAAGATGGAGTGGAGATAAGGAGCGGGCATCATTGCGCGCAGCCCCTGCATGATAGACTGGGGCTGGAATCCTCCGCGCGGGCGAGCTTCTATTTCTACAATACGAAGGAAGAAGTGGATAGATTGGTGGATGGGATAAAGAAAGTGAAAAGAGTGTTTGCATGAGCATAGAATATGAGCGAATAGTGCACATATGGAAGAACCCATCGAACCGCGGGGAGATGAAGGGTGCGGACCTTGTTGCGGAAGGTGCTAATCCAATTTGCGGGGACAAGGTAAAGGTTTTTCTTAAGACTAAAAACGGAAAAATAGTGGACGCTTCTTTTACCGGCGAGGGATGCGCCATAAGCATCGCTTCCGCCTCCCTTCTTCTTGATTATGCGAAGGGAAAGAGGCTGGACGAGATTAAGAAAATGGATAAGGAAAAAGTATTGGAATTGCTGGAGCTGGACCTTTCCAGAAACCCTTCGCGGCTGAAGTGCGCGCTGCTGCCGCTGATGGCTATGAAGAAATGAGAATTTGCTTCTATCTGATCCGGTACCTGAGGAACCGGTCTATCTCGTCTATAAGCTCATCTTTTGTTCTATCAAAGTTCATGGCTAGTAAAGTGTAATTCGCGGATAGGATGTTGCCGGCAGGGATTTGGTTCAGCAAATCCCTCAGGAACCCCAGGTCCCACTGTGCCTGCTGCTGCACATCCCCTTCTGTCCCCATTCTTTGCGCGCTCAGGCGCTCCACAAAGTCCCGTGCAACGGTTGCATCCCTGAACTGGATCTCTATACTATAGTACGGCTCACCGCAGGAGAACGTCAATACCGGCCCGCCCTCCGCCATCCTTGTGGATAGCGACATGCCGCCCTCATATTCTATCCAGGACATGCCAATCATCGTTTCCGGAGCCCTTGCAGGCGCCTGGCCGAGGTAGTCGCTCAGCTTCTGCCGGAACGCGTCCATCTGGTCCGGCCTGAGGTCCGCAATGCTCAAGGTCCCGGGCCTTCTCGCCCGGTCCAATTCTTCCTGCGAGACTGAGCGCACAATCCTTTCGAACATGTAGTCTGGCTGTGCGTCCCACGCGATGGCATTGAACTCCCGTGCATCATAGGCGTAATCCCTGCTCGGCCGGAAAACGCGCACCTTGCTCTCATCGCCTGCATTTGCAAGCACATAGTCAAGAAGCCCTTCCCTGGTGCCAAGCCTCGGGTCCGTTGCGGTAAGGTCCGTTGCAATAGTTATATGGGTCCCCATATTCCTGTCATAAAAGGTGAAGGTGGACATCCCATCGGCAACCGCCTGCCGGTACAGCCTGCTGTTATTCAGAATCTCATTCACATCAACTGGTTTCCGCATAGCTTGTCCTGTTTCTGGCATATAAACACCGCATATTTTTTACCTAGGTTTGGTTTAAATAGATTAGGGACTGGGCAAAAATCCATAAGCTAATATATTTAAACACTATCCAGCAAAATAATCTGCATGCGCGAGGCGGATTTGCGCCAGCTGAGGCGCCCCGAAGAGTGGCGTGCGCAGGACAGCAAAAGGTCAACGATGAACGCAGCCAGGCAGTTCGCCGCGGCCGCGCTGGCGGGAATCGTATTTTCCTGCCCGGCGGATGTGCGCGCGATGCCCAATCCCAACGGCAGCGCGGCGGGGCGGGAGGAAGGGCGCGGCAACGGCCCGCGCACAATCCGCAGCTTTGAGTTCTCCGGTGGCACCGCCGTTTCCAGCAACGACGGCGTGACCGCAAAGGCGGGCATGCTGCCGAACAGTTCGGAAATATCGGCGCGGTATGGGGTTGAATATTCGGATAAGAACGGGCTGGATGTCCGGTTCACGTTCCGCGCGAGCGCGGATGCGGGCAGGGTGACGCACGTGTTCGTGGGTGCGGAAAAGACCGTGGTGGTTACAGAGAAAAGCATCCTTGTTACGGACGGCTACAGGGCTGTGGAGGAGAAGGCGCGGGAGCAGGGCGGCGGAGGAGTACGCGCGGGATGCGTGGAATACCAGCGGCCCGAAGAGCTCATGGGTGAGGGGCTCGTGTCCGGCGCCGTGGTAGAGCAGCCCGGGGGAAACGTGCTCCTGCTGTTCGGGCGGAATGGCTGGCTCAGGGCGTTAAGCCTGGACGCCACCAGCCCTATAGCATTTTTCGGATTCTTCGAGCCGTCCGCGGATTACGAATTGCTCGATGCGGGCAGCCTTTCAATCCTTGCGCGGCCGGGCAGCGATTCTGTGTATGCTATTTATGCATCCCTGGAAGGAAACAGGATAGAGGAGAGGGAGATTGCACTTTTTGCGGATTCGGAGGGGCATCCGCTGCCTGAGGGGACGCCGCGCATTTCTGGAAATGGGAGGGACATCATTCTTTCTTTCGACAATATGGAGTTTCTGGTGATGGTCGGCGAGCCGGGGAACCCGCACAGCGTAACTGTAGTTTCAACTGAATGAGAAGCGCTGCTTCCGCTGATTACGATTAGGGAAAAAAGCGGAACATCAGACTGACGGATGCCTGCTGCGGTATGCATCCACCCTGCTGCGCACATCATCCGAATTTATGTCGAGCCCTGTGCGTGTTTCAAACACGCTCTCCAGATACATGGCCTGCTTGATATCGTAACCCTTGATTCTATCGTAATACTCCACTGCCTGGGAAAGGCCGAATTCCCGCAATTCCGGGTCTGTCATCACCCCGGGCGCCGTACTGAGATATCTGCTCAGGCCGGAGTCGAACATCGCCTGGTCAACCTCCCTGTCCCTCGCGGATGGACCGGCTTCTGCAACCCTCGGCTCCTCCCTAACTTCCGGAGCCCTCGCCACCCTTGTTTCTATTCCTTTCGCTTTCAATGCTGCAACTATCTCCGGGCGCTGTATAAATGCGACCACGTCTTGGCGCCTGCTCTCAGGGTCGAACTGGTTGGTCCACCCTGTAAAGTCTTCAACGCCGAAACCGAAGATTTCTCTGAACACGCCTGCCATCTGCCCTGCGATACTTTGTTCCGCATACCTCTGTTGTTCGAAGCCTACTTCGACAGCACGAGCAACATCCCCCGTATTAAGTACAGATTGTATGTCATTGCGATAATTCTGGAGGGCTTCCTGCTGCTGTTCGTACCTGAAGCCCGTAGGCATCCCCATTGCCTGCCGTATCTCGTTCTGGTTGAGTTCCCTGACGTTGTGCGCCCTTTCATCCATTTCGAATACCCTGAATGAGCCTACATGGCTCCTGATAACATTATCTACATTGGCACCGCCCAGGTCCAGGTTCTGGTCTCTCGTGGCAAAAAGCAGGTTCCTTCCGTCTTCCATCCTCATACCTATTGCCTGGTAGCCCTGCGTCCTTAATTCATCCAAAGACGAGACATGTTCCCTCCGCATTTCCCTTTCCACCATAATAACACCACTATATATTCGCGCCGTATTGGTTTAAATAGTTTGCTCCCGGGCAGCAGCAGTAAATCCGAACATCTTTTACCAAACATGCACGAACCATTCACCAAGCCAAAGTTTTTCTAACTTTTTCTTAGAAAGGGCCCCATAGCCCTAGTCGGCGACCGGGCTATGGAGCGTGTGTTGTAT
>JBFMEZ010000011.1:0-47655 GCA_040753215.1 Microcaldota archaeon
ATACGTATAAGCATGACCGAACTCAAGTTCACGGACGAGCAGCTGCTGGATGCCATCAGAAGCTGTGACGGAGTTCCATCCCAGTCAAACATGGCCGCCCTTTTCGGCGTGTACAGCACTACGGTGATGATGCGCATCCGCAGGAACCCCGCTCTTGAAAAGGCCATGGAAGCAAGGGGGAGGGAATACCTCGCCGGCATGGATGACGAGCAGCTCATACGCCAGGTTTCCGTGCCCGGCTGGATTACCGGACTGCCGGATTATGCCGCAGAAATTGTGGATTCCCGGCTGGACGCAAGGATTCTGGCCTCATTTGAGGATTATGGCGATGTCCCCACCGCATACGGCATCGCGAGAAAATCCGGCCTTTCCCTCGGCTCGGTCAACAGGCGGCTCAGGGAGAATCCCGTTATACGGGCCAGGATGGAGGCGACAGGAAAAGCTTACCTGGAAGGCATTTCCGAGACGGAGCTTCTTTCCAAGATAACCACGAGCAACAAGACGGGCTGGTCGCACGGCCTTCCGGAGTATGCCCGCGAACTGATTGACAAAAGGCAGGACGACGCCATTCTCTCCAGGATACGTGCGAGCGAGGATTTGCCGAATGCCGCCAACATCTCCGCCGCCCTTGGAGTCGGCATCCATGTCGTCATGGACCGCATGGAGGAGAACAGCGCCATCGAGAAAGAATTGGAGAAAAAGTGCCTTGCCCTGATAGAATCATTTTCCAACCCCCAGATTGTACGGGTCGTAATTTTCCACGGATACTCCCACGCACCGGAATCCGTGAAGCAGGCCATTTATGCGCGCGTGGATGCAATTCTCAAGGATGCCATAACCGGCTATGCAGGAACGCCCACGCTTGTTGGGCTGGCCAAGGCAACCGGCTTGAGCACCCGCACGATAAGCGTTCGCATTGAGGAGAATGCCGAGCTCATGGAAGCAGTTGCGGCGCGAAGCATGTTCTTCACTCAACGAGTTGCTTCTCCAGGCGAGAGGCATGACCGGAGCTATGAGGAGCTGGCAAGAATCGCAATTGAAAGCGCAGAGGCATATGACGGCATCCCTTCCATGACCTGGCTCACTGCCACCCTCGGCGTTTCTTACTACACCGTCCAGGAGCTTTTCAGGCGCCAGCCCCAGCTTGCCGAAGCCCTGGAGAAGCGCGTCAAGGGCAGCATCGCATCGCTTGACGATGTGCAGTTGTGCGCGAGATTCTCGGAATCTGGGTGGGCATCCAACCTCCCGGATTACGTAAAAGGGGAGGTTTACGCAAGGGTTGATTCCGTGATACTCCGCGCAATAAAAGAATACAAGGGCATGCCTTACTACGGCGCCCTCTCGCAGCATTCCGGAATCAGCCGCGGAACGCTTGGGCGGAGGCTGGAACAGAACCCCGAGCTTGCCCGCGCACTTGCAGCAAGGAAATTTGAATACGTGAAAAGCCTGGATGATGCGGCAATCACTGCGCTTCTTGCGCAGAAATCTTCCGGAAAGCATCTTCCGCGGGATTGCAAAGACCACGCCTACAGGAGGCTGGACGAAATCATATTGCGCGCAATTAGGGAATACGAAGGCGCGCCAACGAGAAATGGGCTTTCCGATGCGGTAGGCATAAGCCCCAATCCGATAAAAAAGAGGATACGGGCGAACCCCGATATCCAGAAAGCGATGGATGAAAAAGGCGACGAATACATGCGCACCCTTGACATCAGCGTCGTATTGGACAAGATGGGGGACAAGGGCTGGATGATAAGCCATCCCGAGCGCGTCAGGCGGGCAATCCACGCAAGGGTTGATGCGGCCATCCTGGATTGCATAAAAGATTTTGACGGCGCCCCGACTCTCACCAAGGTAGGCGAAGGGGCCGGCATCGCCCTCGCGACCGTGACCAGGCGCTCCGAAGCGAATCCAGCAATCCTGAAGGCGATTTGCGATAGGGGCATCTCATACATCAAGGGCCTCGACGACCGCCAGCTGTTAGCGAAAATATCCGAAGGCGGCTGGCTTACCAACCTTCTCCCCGAACAGAAGGAATTGGTATACCAGAAGCTCGATTGCATACTTCTGGATGCCATTAAGACCTGCGGCGATTTCCCGATACCCGCACTATTGGCAAGGTCAACCGGGCTCTCCGACGCCACGGTAGGGCGGAGGTTTGATGCAAATCCCGCCATCGCGGAAGCGGCGGAAAAGAAAGGCCGCGAGATAATCAATGGCATGAGCGATTCGTTCGTGCTCCAGAACTATCCGCAAACTGGATGGCTTTCAAGCTTCCCTAAATATGCGCAGGAGCTTGTTTATGCCAAGATAGACAAAATAATCATGCGCGCCATAAACGAATACTCTGGGATTCCATCCACAAATGATCTGGCCGCCCCCTCCGGCGTGAGCATCATTTCGATAAGGAATAGGCTTGCCGAGAATCCCGATTTGTGGGTGGCTTACTATGTTAAGCGCGGCCTCACCGCGGACCAGGCGGTGGAGCTCGCCCTTGAGCGCAACGAGCATAGTTATGCCCTGGCCCGCGTCCTTATGGGCAGGCTCAGGAACCTTTACGCATTCAGGGAAATGGCGGGCATAATAAGGTGCTTCGGCCACCTCCTTAACGGCAAAACCCTTGAGGTCAGCCTCTACCCAGAACCTATGAAGAAGGCTGCCGAGGAGCTAGGCGTTTCAATGGATGTTACACACCAGGACATGCGGGCATTCCGCATGGGCGAAGCCCCGCCTCTTGAAGCCGCGCAGGCGGCAGTTCTCCAAGGGATACACCGCCTTGATTCAAACGGGCTTACGAGGCTTTTTGCAGCCCTCCATCCGGCCCTTGCCGAAGGCGCGCAGGTTGTGGCGACATACTCCGTCAATTACAAGCCTAGCGAGGATTTCATACTCGCCCTTCAGCAGAACGGCTTCGAAGTGAAGGATAGCGGCATCCTGCTTATCGAGCCTCCAACAAAAGAAGCCCTCCTCGCATGCGGGGCTCCGGAACCCGGCATAGGCCGCATAACGCGGAAGATGGAGGGCGAATCCAAGCTGCTTTTCATCACCGCGGTACAGAAAACGGCGGGTTCCCCAATTCCGCAGCTGGAAAAGCTTCCCGAAGCCGAAACCGCGGCAAGAGTTGTCCCGAACGGGGAAGCGATAGACATACCCGAAGGTGCTATAAGGGAGATAAACGCGCGGTTCCTGTTTGAGGAGATTGCACTCCTCCCCTCCGCCCCTTTTATGGTTGATGTCAGGGATGGCGAGAAAAAGGCGGCCGTCCTCGGGTTCGACATGGACCCCGCGAGGCCGAAGAGAGTGGAGTTTGGGGTTTATCCAGGTGCACCACAAGAGGATTTCAGGAGAATCGCAAGGCAGCTCGCAACGAGAATAGAATCTAGGAATGCGCTGGGCATAAAGCCGGGCCAGGAAACACGGGTGCAGATGGGCCAGCTCAGGAAGCTAATGGCCTAATGGAGGCGAGCGAATTATTTTTCCTCCAGCGCAAGCGCTATCAGATTAAAATAAAACAGAAAAGAAACTAACTCATTCTCGGGACGATGCTTGCCCTGTGCAGCCTCTCTGGAAGCCTGTTCAAAGGAGATTTCGGGTGCAGTTTCCGGAAGAACGCCTCCTTCCCATACTTCAGCGCGTCCCTCAGCATGTCATCTACGGGCGGAGTCGAGGTCCCGCGGGAGGAAGTCTGGGTGTTTATCCTGTGCACATTCACCCCGAACTCCTTCAACATGAGGCTGACCATCGGGTCCCTCCTCACCTTCACTTCCATCGCATTCAGCTCCCCCTCGCCTTCGGCCAAAAGGTAGACATCCCTTATCCCGAGGTGCTTCAACGCGTAGAAGATGCTCAGGACCCTGTACGGCCCGAACGGATAGGTCGGCCCCGTGATGTCGTACCCGCTAAGGGCAAATACGCTTCCCGGGGTCGCGGCCGGGGCGGAGTCCCCGTTCATGAACCCTAGCAGCGTGTTGCGTGGATGGTCCACATTGGGCGAACAGAGCAGGAGCGCTACCGGCTTCTGCGCCTCCACACGCCTTGCCTTCTCAGGGTGGCTGTTCGGCAGCCCCCCCAGTATCATCGCGTTCATTCTCGCGATGTCATCCATAATGGTATGCACTTCCGCATTCCTGTCTATCCTTATTACCTGGCCGGTCCTGTAGTTGGTTATGCCCGCGTTAACCGTCCAGTCCACGTCCCTGAGCTGGAAGCTGTTTGCGAGCGCGTTCGCGATTTTCCTTGCCTGCTTGGTCACGTGCATCTCGTGGTCATGAATCGGCTTGATGAAATCCTCCGGGCTGTCGCCCTCGAACCCATACGCCTGCTGGAGGAATTCCAGCATGCTCTCGTTGTCCTCCACAGTGATGAGCGAGCAGTCCCTTCTCACCTCAACCCTGCCCCTCATGAATTCCATCAGTTCCCTGAACACGTCAGCCGCATGGCCCATGCCGCAGTTTATCGGGGAATGCTTCTCAAAAATAACATCGGATGCGCGATATACGACCGCTTCCGGGTCCGCGCCCTCCCCGAGCCTGGCGTCCGCGTGCGTGTTCACCTGGATTATGAAATGCATCGGAGTCCATTCCTTAGGGTTCCCATCCGGATCCCTAAGTTGGGGCTTCCCTTCCTGGTCCTTGAATGGCCACCATCCCTCCTCCATCCCGAGGGTTATCTTCCTGTGCATGCCCCTCTTGATGCCGTCGACAACATCCGCGGTGGCAAAAACTCCTGCGCCAATAATTGATTTCCTTATGATTTCTATCCCCAGGAGCCGATACCACCTCACCATCGCCCTTGCGACCATTCTTTCCACGGAGCCGCGGTCGCGCGAGTCCGCGCACCTGTACTCAAAAATAGCCTGCACCCTTTCCGTCCTGTTCTCGACAGCATCATCTGAACCTTCCATATTCTCACCGGCTGGAATCTTACAATCTAATCTAATGGAAAAAGGGTTTAAAAACCCACAATACTTATCCCTTCACGACACCGAGGGGCTTCAATCTCGCCACAATCCCGCTCAATCCCGCCTCCTCCACGCTCTGCACAACCTCATCCACGTTCTTGTACGCATCCGCAGCCTCCTCCGCGAGCGTCTTCCTGTCCATCGCGTGCACATAAATCCCCTTGCCCCACAAATCCTTCGCGATGTCCTGGCCGCGGTGCTTGTCTATCGCCGAATGCCTGCTCATCGTCCTCCCGCTCCCGTGGCATGTGCTTCCCCACGACAATTCAAGCGACCTTTCCTTCCCCACGAGCACATAAGAAGCCGTTCCCATGCTTCCCGGGATTATGACCGGCTGCCCCACATTCCTATAGAGCGGAGGCAATTCCTCCCTCCCCTTTGGAAATGCGCGCGTCGCACCCTTCCTGTGCACAAGCAGTTTCCTCTTCCTCCCATCCACCGAGTGCATCTCTTCTTTAGCTATATTATGCGCCACATCGTACACAAGGTCCATCTTCTCCCCGGTCCCCGCCCCGAAAACAGAATCAAAGCTCTCCCTTGCCCAGTGCATAATTACGTGGCGATTAGTAAACGCATAATTCACAGCGCACTTCATCGCTTTAAGATAGTTCTGCGCTTCCCTTTCGCGAAGGGGCGCATAAACCAATTCCCTGTCCGGCATCGGAAGGTTCAATCTCTTCGCTACCCCCATCATCGTCTCAAGGTAGTCGCTGCAAATCTGGTGCCCGAACCCGCGCGAGCCGCAGTGAATCATCACCGTGACCATCCCTTCATGCAGCCCAAAGGATTTCGCAGATTTCTCATCAAATATCTTCTCCACGACCTGCACTTCCAGGAAATGGTTCCCCGCGCCCAGGGTCCCAATCTGCGGCTTTCCCCTCTTCTTGGCTGTTGGGGAAACAACGGACGCATCCGCCCCACTCATCCTCCCGTACTCCTCCGTGCGCTCCTTATCCTGCTTCCTCCCATACCCCCGCTCAATCGCCCAGTCTATCCCCTGCACAGAAACATCATCCAGTTCCTGCGGCGTAACCTTTAGCTTCCCCTCGCTCCCGACCCCGGAGGGAACATTCACAAAAAGCTTATCGCAAATCTCCCTTATTTTCGGCTTCGCATCTTTCTCTTCAAGTGGAGTAGTAAGTAGTCGAACGCCGCAGTTTGAGACAACAAAGCCGTTTGCTATGAAATTATGGGTCCGCGGAATTGTAAAATCATAAACAAAATCGTCATAGTGAATTTCTTTGATTTCTTCGATTCGATCCTGATAAAATTCATTTTCGTACATAATTGCTGTTTGTCCTGCCCTCAAGTCTTTCAGAAGAACCATTCCTTCTTGAGTAAGAAATGGATGGTCTTCAGTTGCCTTAACCCTGCTTCCAGCTTCCGTGACTACCTCCATTACTTTGTTTCTTGGTTTGAAGCTCATGAAAAATGAGGGCGTGGCGATCTTTAGGCTCATCCCATCTTTTGTCATAACGTCGTATTTCTCTCTTGTAAAATCCGAGATAAATCTGTAGCCGTCTTCTGTGAGTATTTTTGTATCTCCGTGGAGGCAATTTATGTCATAACCGATACCCCCCGGAGAAACAATCCCATCCGGCGCATCAAATGCAGCCACCCCTCCAATAGGGAACCCGTACCCCTCGTGCCCGTCCGGCATCAGCATAGCGGATTTTATTATCCCATCCAATTGCGCAACATTCCCCAATTGCCAAAGGGTTCGGTCCTTCTTCATCCCTTCGAGCATGGGCGGAGTTGCAAATATCCATCCGGGGACCTTCATCTCCCCTTCCTTCTCCATCTCGAATATCGCCTTCTCTTTCTGTGAAATTCTCATAATCATCCGCCTATTCCTCTAATGCAAGATTAAAATTGGTTATGGCTGATGCGCCCATGCAATCTGCTTCAGTGCGCTGTCCGCAAACCTCCTCACCTCAGGGTCGCAGTCGCCCTCCGCAACCCTTTTCAACGCACCTTCCGCGGAAGCGTCCCCCATGGCTCCGAGGCCCATCGCGGCATACTTCCGAATCAGGTGGTTCCTGTCCCCCAGCGCAGCCAGCAGCATGGAGCACGCCTCAGTGGCGCCTATCCCCGCAAGCGCCGCCGCAGAATTCGCCTTCTGCATCTCGTCCCCGTTCATCAGCATGTCGTAGAGAGGATGGAGGGCTTCCCTGCAGTCCCCGCCTCCTTCGGCGACCTTTCCAATCAAATACGCAGCTTTCGCGCTTTTCGCATCCATGCCCCTCACGGATTCTAGCAGGTATGGGAGCGGGGGGAATTTCAATCTTGCGAGCTCTGGCGCAGCCACCTTCTCAGGCAGGTCAAGCAGGCCGTCTATCTTCCGCCTCCTGCGGTTCGCCCTCCACCCCTTCAATCTCCGTTTGAGCCAGCCTTCAGGCGGCGCATGGATTTTCCTTCCCTCATCCCCCATGCAATAGAATGTGTAGGATTATGATTATAAATGTTCATCCTGTTTTTGCGCCCACCCGCCCATCTTTAAAAATGCTATTCTGTAATCCTTCCCCATGGATAAGAAGAACCTCCACTGGAGCGAAATAATCGCAAACGAAGTCGCGGAGAAGACCTCCCCCCCATACGTGATAGCCAGCGGCATAACCACCTCCGGCCCGCTGCACCCGGGAACCCTCTGCGAATTCCTCTTCGCGGATGCAATCGCAAAGGAGTTGGGGAAGAGGGGAGAAACCCATTTTGTGTTCGTCGCGGACATAATGGATGCATTCGACTCCATCCCGGGGCCCTTCAAGAAATATGAGAAGCTGCTTACCCAGCACCTTGGGAAGCCCCTTGCGCACACCCCGGACCCGGAGGGCTGCCACCGCTCTTTCGGAGAGCACTTTCTCGCAGAGGCGGCGGATGCGATGCATGAATTCGGCGCAAACCCGGAAATTATTCCCGCAAATGAACTCTACGCAAAAGGCGCGTATGATGAGTATGCAAGGGAATATGCCGAGAGAAAGGACGAGATAAAGGAAATTGTGCGCGTTTCTTCGCTCCGCGAAACAATGCCCGATTCCTGGCATCCCATAATGCCCATCTGCGAAAAATGCGGCAGGGTAGCCACCACCCGCGTCCTGGGTTATTCAAATGGAACTTATGAATATGCATGCGACCAGGATGTTGAATACACGAAGGGCTGCGGGCATAAGGGAAGGGCAAAAATCACGGACCACAAATACAAGTTGCTCTTCCGGCTAGACTGGCCTGCACGCCAGGATTTTCTTAATGTAAAAATAGAAGGGGGGAGCGTAGACCACCACACAAAAGGGGGAACGATAGCAACCGTTTACGCGGTCCATCGCCAGTTTTTCAAAAAGCCCGGCCCAGTGGTCTTTTACAAATTCGGCTTCCTCAAATACAAGGGGAAGAAATATTCCAAGAGCAAGGGAATCGGGCACACAGTTTCAGAATTGATGCAATTGCTTCCGCTGCCTGTATTAGAATACGCCCTTCTCCGCCCTGATTTGCAGGAGGACAAGGAGCTGGTACTGGAGGAGCAGACGCTCTTCACGCTGGTTTCGGATTTTGAATATGCGGCTTCCATAGACCCGGAAAAGGAATTAGAAAGGGCGGACAGGAAAAAAGCAGTTGCCTATTCGCTCACGCAGGGGAAGGGATGGAAGGCGCCTTTGCAGGACATTCTGGTGACTTATGCATTATACAAAGATTGGAAGGATGTGGGGAAGCGCCTTAACGACCCGAAGGGCGTAACATATCTCGCCCCATACACGGAACAGTGGCTTTCCAGAAAATGGATTCCGGACAAATATGTATTTGAACTGAAAGAGGCGCCCCACGAGCATGGAAAGCTCGTAAAGCAATTCGCCTCCTCCCTGAATGAAAAGATGGAAGAACAAGAAATCCAGAATCTTGTGTATGAAATTGCGAAGAAAAACAATGTCCAGCCGCCCGAGCTCTTCAAATCCATCTACCTTGCATTAATCTCGAAGCCGCAGGGCCCGAAGCTCGCCCGCTTCGTGAAGATTCTTGGCATAAAAAGAGTGAAAGAACTGATAGGATAACTAAGCGGATTCCAAATCCTTTTTCACTGAACCTCCACGGCTCGGTCACACCTTGTAGTCGCCTGCGTGGCGGCGATAGGTCTGCCTAGCCATTGGGTGCGGCTACAAGGTGTGAGGAAGCCTCGGCATTTATGCCGGGGAGGAGAGCCGAGGCTTCCTCTAAAGGCAGCAGGAATACATTTGCCATTTATCTACGAAGAAGCCACGGCCTTTAGGCCGTGGAGGTTCACTTTCTTCTTTTTAGGCGCAGCCTTCTTCCTGGGCTTCTTTTCCTTCTTCTCCGCGCCCTCCTCTTTCTTCGCCGCCTCTTTTGCCTTTTCTTCCTTCTCCTCCTTCCTCTTGCCCCAGTTCGCCTTGCTCTTACAGTTCACAACCAGGCACATCTCGAATGCCCTTCCGGTCCTCCTTATTTTTGCCATCGGGCCCCCGCACTCCGGGCATTTCTTCTCCAATAATTGCACATAAGCCCCAAACGGAACAGGGTAGGCATTCCTGCAGTCCGGATATCCCGTGCACCCAACGAACTGCTTCCCAGTCTTCATCCTTATCACGCGCAGGGGCTTACCGCAAAGGGGGCACATCGCCTTCGCTGATTCCGCTTCTGTCTGCTTCACTGAGGCAAGCAGCTCCTTCCCTATCTTCTCCTCATTCCTCTTGAAATCATCCAATATTTGGATAAGTATCTCCTTCCCCTCCTCAATCACCACTTCCTTGCCCATTCTCCCCCCCACCACCATTTCCATATCGTCCTCTAGCTTGCGCGTTAGCTTTTCATCCAGTATCTTGGGCGAATACGTGGCCAAAACCTCCCATACCCGCATCCCGAACGGAGAAACCTCTATGCTCCTCCCCTCCGCATACCCGCGCTTGAACAATGTATCCACTATTACTGCTCGTGTAGCCTTCGTTCCGAGGTGCTTCTTTTCCAATTCCGAGATTATGCTAGCGGGCGAATACCTGTTCGGCGGCTTGGTCTGCTTCTTTTCCTTTTTCTTTTCTTCTATTGGCGTATTTTCTCCGTTCGCAAATGCAGCAACCGCCTTCTCCTTGCTCTTGTAATATGGGTAGAATTCTATCCATCCCTTCTCCACTATGTGCGAGCCGTTCGCATCGAACCCTTCCCCGCCCGCCCTCGCCTTTATTTTCGTAACCGCAATCTTCGCAGGCGGCGCAAAGCAGGACAAAAATCTGCGTACAATCAAATCGTACAATTTCTTCTCCTGCTCGCTCAGCTTTCCGGGCTGCATTCCGGTTGGATGTATCGCAGGGTGCGCGGGGTCCTCCTTCTTCCCCTCCCTCGGCCTGAACCATTTTTTCTCCAGAAGGATTTTCGCATGTGTTGCGTATTCCGGGTTTCCCGACAATTTGTCTATTATTCTCGCCAGCCCCAGTTTTGCGGGCAACTTCTGCGAAGAGGTCCTTGGATAGGAAATCAAAGAGCCTTCATAAAGGGTCTGCGCAAGCGCAAGCGTGAGCGCAGGCGGGAACCCGAAAGCTCCGTACGCTTCAAGTTGCAAGGAAGTGAGGTCAAACGGCGGATAGGCCCACGCCTCCACCTCCTTCTTCTCCACATTCTCTATTGTCGCATTCATCCCCTTCGCTATTTTCCCATACACAGCTTCTGCCTCCCCCGCCTCCATGAACCTTCCTGCCTCATGCAGGAATTCCGTCCCCTTGAGCCAGGTGCGTATCTCCCAGTAATCCTGCGGCACAAACGCGGCAATCTCCTTCTCCCTTTTCGCAAGAATGTCCAGGGCCGGCCCCTGGACTCTCCCTATGCTCATTGTGCGGAAGCCGCCCGCCTTCCTGAGCGCGCCCATAAGCGCACGAGACAAATTAATCCCATAATACCAGTCAATTATGTGCCTTGCCTCGCCGGCGAAGGCATTGTTGAAATCTATGCTTCCTTCCCTATTCTCAAAGGATTCCGCAAGTTCCGAAGCCACAAGGGACGAGAACTTCATCCTCCCCCCGTTCTCTCCTCCGTAGCAGAAGCGATATACATTATACCCAATCAAACTGTTGTGGGTGATTATGCCATCCCCATGCATGAAGCTTCCCGTTTCCGTTTCCAAATCATACACATACCCGTCATAGTCGCATTCTTCTATCCTTAGAATCCTGAGTGGCAGCACCTCGCTTTTCTTCAGTTTGTTTACAAATTCCGAACCTTTGACTATGGATTCTTTTGACGTTCTCGCGTTCTGGCCGCCAAACTTTATATTTCTCAGAGTCTGTTTTCCAAGCTTGCATTCATCAAGCATGAAATTCGGCAGGCACGCAGCCAAATCCTTTCTTTTGGTTCCTGAGTCAGCAATGCGCAAAACATCCTTGTGCAGCCCCTTCCTGTCTATCACCGAAGCGGCTCCCGCATCAAAAAGTTTCTTAATCTCATGGCTAACGCCGATGACTAGGTAAAAAACATCCTTTTTTTTCTGCCTCACCAGCGCAGAATTTATTCCAAATGAGAGCAGCAGGATATGCATCCTTTTCATGAGTTCCCTGCTCACCGAGCCCGCTGATACAACACATCTGTTATCCTTTTTGCTTATGAATGCGCTTCCGTCCCCCAGCAGGTAGCCATCAAGAATGCCGGCGCGGAATTCCGCGGGGCTGGAAATAATGAAATCCGGCAAATTCTTCTTGTGGGAACCGCGCCCCAGCTTCAGGACGTCTCCAAAAAGGAACGCGAGCATTTTCGATTTTGTTCCTATCTCAGGGGTTATCGCGTTGCCGAATTGCCCCCTTGCTTTTCTAACCCTCTTTTTTACATCGCTTATCAGCAATTTTTTCCGGAGTATCTCTTCAACTTCATTCACAAGGTCCATTTCTGTTGGGCCGAAATAGAAACCCACAAAGCCACTGCTATCTATGCAGCCCTCCGCGAGGTAGTAGCCAGCCAGCTTCCCAAGCTCTCTACCGAGGGGGATTATGCACGGCGTCCTAGTTTTCCCTTTTCTGACTCCGATTCTAAGGGCTTTTCTGTCTTCCTTTTTTTCTTCAAGTTTCAGGTAAGCCCAAAGTGGGATTCTGTCCCAAAAGCGCCAACCCAGCGCGGTTTTCCTGCTAACATGCAGGGTTTTTGCCACTTCAGCGGGCATTTTTCTGTTGATTTTTGAAAATCCGTAGATGTAGAACCGGTTTGCCTGCCCGAGCCGCATGGCTTCTTCCACCAGGTCCAGTTGCTTCCTTTCTCTTGCGTTTTTCGGCATTCTAATTGCCGTAGGAACATAATCTCCTGCAGCAAGCAGTGCGGCTTTCTTTACGACAAGGCCGTTCTTCCCGAATACGAAAGTCGGATGGTTTGGAGTTACGCATATCTCCTTTCCATGCTGGAGGGTGATTTTCAGCACTTTTCCGGTTCCCTTCCTCCTCATAACTTTCTTGACTTGTTTATATCCAAACCCGAGCGATTCAGGTTCAATCGATGGTACTTTTAATCCGTCCACTTCCACATATTCAAATCCGTTCCATTCCTTCTTTTTGCCGTTTTCCAGAAGCTTATCCACGAAGTCCCCTACCCTCTCGAATGTTGTCCCCTCTTCGCCTTCAATCAATATCTGCTCAGATGCAGGCAAGCACCCTTCTATATCATAGTCGCACGCCACCGTAACGCGCTCCGCCTTCTTCCCGAGCGCCAGCAGGGCCTCCGTATAGTCCTTCGTATAATATGAAAATCTGCTTATCTGGTAGGAGGGCTTCCATTCCACATCAAAAACGGGATAGGAGTGGCTCTTCTTCACTTCCGCAAGGTTGTAAAGATGCCCAACCGCAGGAGCAACCGCATACTCCTTCCCATCCTTTGTAATCTCATAGTAGCGGGCCTTCCCGTGGCTCCTCTGCACCATCTCCCCGCCGATTGCCTTTGCGATGGTATAAGCAACCTTGGGCTTCTCCGCTACGATTAATTCCATAGGTTTCGGATAAGAAGATGAAGGGGTATTTAAACCCCGTGCAAACTCTCTACGCGCACACCCGCGCGCGCACGCGCGCGAATATTTTATTCTATCTAGCGGAATAAGTGGCAACCACAGTATATTTCGGCCCCTCCCTGCTCAGGACGCTCTCAATCAAATAGAATTCCTTCACCCCGAACTGCCCGAAATCCCATTCCGCGTATTTTTTCAGGTAATCATCCAGCACCATTTTCCTCTTCACGCGCGCAATCGTAAGGTGCCCCGTGAACTTCTCCTCCCCAAACATCCCCGCCAATTTTCCGTTCACCTGCTCCGCAAGCTTCTCAAGCGCCCTGCTCTCGCACCCCGCCCAGACCACGCGTATGTAATTCGGGTTCGGGAACACCCCCGCCCCCCGCACATCCACCATAAAGGGCGAAAAGGAAACCTCCCTCAGCGCATTGTCTATCCTCTCCAGCATCTTGGGGTTCACTTCCCCAAGGAATTTCAGGGTGATATGCATCAAAGGAAGCTCCACCTTCTTCAGCCCGCCCTCCTCAGGCAAATCCTTCTGCGCGTCCCCTATCCTTCTTTTTATTTCCGGCGGAATCCCAACTGCAATGAATAATCTCATGGGTGCATTTCCCGTGCAATGTTTATAAGCATTCAACACAATCTCTGCCCATGAGCCTGCTCACTCTTGCAAAAGCATCTGCGGACGAGGCGGAATCCTACCTCTCCGATTTCTCCACGCTCACGGTGGAATACGCGCACGGCTGCTTCCGCGAAAAGAAGTTCTCCCATGAAAAAGGATATGCGCTCCGCGCAATAAAGGATTCCAAGCTCGGCTTCTCCTACTGCAATTCCGAAGAAGATTTCCAAAAAGCGGTGGATGCCGCCCTGCGCTCCGCGCCTTTTTCCCCCGAAGTGAAA
This sequence comes from Microcaldota archaeon, assembly GCA_040753215.1. Classification (GTDB taxonomy): domain Archaea; phylum Micrarchaeota; class Micrarchaeia; order Anstonellales; family Bilamarchaeaceae; genus CAIXOA01. Next base: position 13,830 of record JBFMEZ010000011.1, read on the forward strand.
TACTCCTTCCCTCCTTCCCAAAAATATGAGTATATGAAAACAAAGAGCTGGGACATCGCAAACCTGGATGAAAAATTCGCGATGGAGTGCGCCCAGCGGGCTGTGGAGGGAATCCTTGAGCATGCGGAGCCAACCCGCGTCTCCCTCTCCTTCTCTTTCGGAAAGGAAGAAATAGAGAATACAAACGGGCTCTCCGCATCCATGGACGGGAGCTTCTGCTCCCTCTATGCGGAAGCGAAAAAAGGCAATCTCTTCGGGTTCTCGTATTATGCCTCCCCGTTCCTCCCAAAAGATTTCAAAAAACTCGGGGGAGAAGCCGCCCTCATGGCGAAGGAGATGGAGGGCGCAAAGTCACTCCCCACTGGAAAATATGAGGTATGCTTTTCGCCCTATTGCCTCTCCCAACTAATTGAATTCTTCATGTTCCACCTCTCCTCCGAAAACAAGAGGAGGGGCATCTCAAAGCTCTCGGATAAGAAAGGGGAGAAAGTATCCAGCGAAAAGCTCTCCATAAGGGATTCCCTCAAGGCAAACGCGGCAAACATGTGGCCTTTTGATGCAGAAGGGATAGCAGCAAAAGACATATCCCTCATCCGGGACGGGGTGCTTGAGGATTTCCTTTACGATTCCTACACCGCCGTGCGCCTGGGTTCCTGGAGGGACGGGAACTGCTCCCGCCCCGATTATTCCACGGCACCCACCCCGGCCCAATCCAACATAATAATAGGGAAAGGGGATTACCCGGAGGCGGCAGCCGCCCACTACCTCTACGTGGAATCCTTCCACGGGATGCACACCTCCAATTCGGTGAGCGGGGATTTCGGCGTGGAGGTGGACATCGCCTTTTTCATAAAGGACAAGGGTGAAAAATTCCCGGTCACCAACCTCCTGCTCACCGGAAACATATTTAACCTTTTTAGCTCAATAAATAAGGTTGGAGACGCCCAGTCAGCCTGGAACGACCTCATTGCCCCCAAGATTTGGTTTAAGGACGTCCAGGCGGTAGGCTCAAAAGGATGAACCGGATGAAGAAATTCAAAACCACGGAAGAGATAGAAGTCCCCCAGAGGCTCATAGACCAGGTGATAGGCCAGGACAAGGCAGTGGAGATAATAAAGAAGGCGGCGAAGCAGAAGAGGCACGTCCTGCTCATAGGCCCGCCCGGCACCGGGAAAAGCATGCTCGCGCAGGGCATGGCCGAGCTCCTTCCCGCAGGGGAACTGCAGGATGTGCTCGCATTTGAGAACCCGAACAACGATTCCGAGCCGCTCATAAAAGTGGTCCCATCCTTCCCGGATGCCGGTTATCTCCTTAAGCATAAGGAGCATATCCCCTACTATTCCCCGCAGGAGCTTAATCTCATAGAAAAATACACACATGAGAAAAAAACGCAGCAGCTCCCGAAACTGCTGAAAAACTCCCTGGGGAGGAGGATGGCGCAGGCCTTCCGCGTTGCGGAAAAGCAGAGGGAGGAGCAGGGAATATCGCCGCTCTTCATGCTCCTTATATTCGGCATAATAGCGATAATAGTGACCTTCCTTCTCGACATCCCGCAGGACCAGAAATGGCTCATACTTGCGATACTCTTCGGGCTTTCGGTCTTTTATGCCCTTTCTTCCGCAGCATCGGGGCTATCCAGGAAGATGATGCCTTCGATGCACAGGGCAAATTTCCGCGTGATAGTGGACAACTCCGGGCGCACAACCTCCCCGTTCATAGACGCAACGGGGAGCAAGGCTGGCGCCCTTCTCGGCGACGTAAAACATGATCCTTTACAAACCGGGGGCCTCGGCACCCCTGCCCACCTACGCGTGGAATCCGGCGCAATACACAAGGCGAACAAGGGAGTCCTCTTCATAGACGAGATCGCCTCCCTGAAGATGAACTGGCAGGCGGAGCTGCTCACCGCGATGCAGGAGAAGAAATACCCTATCACGGGCCAGAGCGAGCTTTCCTCCGGGGCGCTCGTGAAGACAGAGCCGGCCCCCTCGGATTTCGTCCTTGTTGCCGCGGGCAACCTCCCGGACCTCCAGCACATACACCCCGCCCTCCGCTCCCGCATCCGCGGGGAGGGCTATGAGGTGTATGTCGAGGATTCGATGGACGATAATGAGGAGAACGAAGAGAGCCTCGCGAGGTTCGTCGCGCAGGAAGTCAGGAAGGACGGCCGCATCCCCAATTTCACCTACGACGCCGTGAAGGAAATAATAGAAGAGGCGAGGCGCCTCTCCGGAAGGAGGAAGAAATTCACGCTAAATTTCCGGGAGATAGGCGGCCTCGTGCGCGCAGCGGGCGATTTCGCAAGGGAGGAGGGCGCGGAATACGCGGAGGTTTCACACGTCAGGAAGGCGCGCTCGGTCGCGAGGCCGATAGAATCCCAGGTAGTGGGGAAGCTCGTGGAGCACAAGAAGGAATACCAGGTGTTCCAGACTTCCGGCTATTCCGTGGGCAAGGTGAACGGGCTCGCGGTCCTTGGCGACGCATTCTCCGGCATCGTCCTCCCGATAGTGGCCGAAGTCACCCCCTCCTCCTCAAAAAGCGGGGGCAAGATAATAGCAACCGGCAAGCTCGGGGTCATCGCAAAGGAGGCGGTGGAGAACGTCTCCGCAATCATAAAGAAATACACCGAGAAGGACCTTTCAAGGAAGGACATACACATACAGTTCCTCCAGACATATGAGGGCGTGGAGGGCGATTCCGCCTCCATCTCCATCGCTGTTGCGGTAATCTCGGACCTGGAGGGCATCCCGGTGGACAATTCCTATGCGCTCACCGGCTCCCTTTCCGTGAGGGGAGAGGTGCTACCGGTGGGCGGCGTGACCGCTAAAATCGAGGCGGCCCACGATGCGGGCATAAGCAAGGTGCTCATCCCGAAATCCAACCTGAAGGATGTTTACCTGAAGGGCGAGCTTAAGGGAAAGGTAAAAATCTACGAGGCGGAGAACATCCTTGATGTGCTCTCCCTGGTCCTGAAGGAATCGCCCGGGAAGAAAAAGCTCCTCGCCGCGATAAGGAAGCAGTTCGCCTGATGCGCTCAGGCGCTCTTTACGAATACCGTATCCTCTATCGAATAGATGTGCCGGAATGAGAGGCTGAACTTCCTGCCCAGCGGGTTCTGAAGAACAAGCTGCTCCTTCCTCGCATCAACCCCGAGCACCTTGCCCAGGAAGTTCCCGTTCTCATTTATCACGTCCTTCCCATCCAGCTTCATGGACAGTATGCTGTTCTTCCTTATCATCCCTATTATCATTATTGACGCGAACCCTATCACAAGCCCGATGAGTATCGCGGAGAGGAAATCCCCGAAGCTCACATACGGCTCTTCAAGGTTGAGGACCCACTGCGCGCCTATGCTCAGTATCATCGCAGTTAGCAGTATCGCAACCGCGTACAGCGAATACCTCGTTACCATGAACTTCTTGTTCTCGGTTATCGCATCTATCGTCTTGCCCCCTATCACGAGGAGCACCACCCAGGGGAAGAGGAACAGCAGCGATTTCAGCACATACGCCACGGTCTTCCCGCTGTCCAGCCCGAGCCCGGCCGCTTCGGAATACGCCTCCTGCGCGGCCCACAGGGAAACCAGCAGCAGCGCAAACGCGGAGATGTATGCGAGCCAGCTCGTTTTCTCTATGGAGAACCGGAATTCCCTCATCAGGCCGAACAGGTATTCCTCTATCCCGAACCCTTTTATCAGAAGGTAAAGGCCTACGAGTATCCCGACCGGCTTCCACCCCCATTCCAGGTAGCTGGAGACCGAGAAGAGCAGCACGAGTATCGCAGGCACCCCGAAAATTATCCTCGCATAATACGGGTCCTTGAGCTTTTCCAGCAGCACGAAGTAGGTCTTCTCCAGCTCCTTCGCCTGCTTCATCACCACCACTTTCACCGCGTCTATCTTTATGCGGGAGCGGATTATGGGCAGTATCTCTTCGTCCGATGCGCCGTCAGAGACGAATATGCAGCTCTCCGCGGGTATTTCAGCAAGAATCCGGTTCAGCTGCCCGCTTATCTCCATGTCCGCCCTCGTCCCGAGCTTCTTGTGGCCCGTGAGCGTGATTATCTCCACGCTCCTCTTCTCGGCCTTGAGCTGGTCGTACAGCTTTATGGCCGAGAATATTGTGTTCGAATCCGTATCCTCCGGGTCCGCGAGCGCGAGCTTCGTGGCCCCCTCCATGTTCGCCTGCCTGCCTATGAGCGGCCCGCTGACCTTCGCCTTTTCGTAGAGGTCGTTGTCCCTGTCTATGCACAGCACAAGTATCGGCTTTACCATCGGTTTTTTCTCTCCCCCATTCTTTTTAAATGTTCTTAACCTTAATCCTAACTTCTCTTGAGTTGATTCCATGGAAAAGAAAATCCTTCTCCCAGGGGACCATGTGGGCCCCGGGGAGGTGTACGAGGCAGGGCCCTCGACCTATGTGGAAAAGGACGAGGTTTACGCATCCGCGGTCGGCGCCCTAGATGAGGAGGCGCGCGTGCTGAGGGCCAGGTCCGGGAAGATTCCGTTCACAAAAGGCATCGTGGTGTATGGGATAGTGGTGAGCGTTTTTGAGAACTTCGCGATAGTCGGCATAGTCCCGGAGAAGGCCGCCGGCGGCAAGCTGACCGGGGCGGACGATGGCAAAATCCTGGTGAAGAACGCCTCAAAGGAATACACGCGCTCCATGAGGGACGCCTTCAGGGTGGGGGACATAATACGCGCCAAGGTCGTGGAGGTGGACGCGGACACCCTGATGCTCAGCACCGCCTACCCGGAGTACGGCGTGATAAAGGCCTTCTGCTCCAGGGACAGGGCAGTCCTCGAGAGGGCCGGCCGCGACCTCGCCTGCCCCGTTTGCAAGGGAAGGGAGAGGCGGAAGACCGCAAACGATTATAGGGCTTTCGGGAAGATTAATGTCTGAGGTGTTGCCTTGGAACTCAAGATCATATCCGTCGCGGACAAGGAAGTGGAGTTTGAGATAGTCGGGGGGGAATACACCCTCGCGGAGCTGCTCACCTCCCGCCTGAACGGGAAGAAGGAAGTTGAATTCGCATCGTACCGGGTTGCGCACCCGCTGGTCTCCAACCCGCGCATATATGTGCGCGTTTCCTCGGGAAAGGCCCTCACCCTTATTACGGACACGCTTGAGGAGCTCAGGGAGGAGGTTGCGGCGTTCAGGGAGGCGCTTGGCAGGGCGAAATAGCGCTGCGGGGCGCACTATGGAAAAGAAGGAATGGGCAGAGCGCATTGCGACGGACGCACTGCTGCAGTTCGGCATCATCGCGGTTACCCTTGCCCTCTACATGCTCACGAAGAGCGGAATTTTCGGCGTGCTTGTGATGCTGGAGATAGTCGGCATAGTCGCCCTCGAGGTCAGGCATGGCGTTAAGAAGCACGGGTGGAAAGCCGAGCTGAAGGAGATTGCAATCTCCCTCGGCGCAATACTAATAATATGGTTTGCGGCGATGCTCGTGATGGGGACCTCCGTTCCCCTCAATGCGGTGGTCTCCTGCAGCATGCTCCCGAATATAGAGAGGGGCGACCTCGTGCTGGTGCAGGGCTCCGGGCCGGCCGGCTATGACGTGGAGCTTACCCCGGAAGAATTCGCCCTCCTGAACGGCTCCGCGACGGTATACGGGCCCGGCGGCAGCGCCACCGTCCGCGGCTCCTTATACACCTATTGCGCCCAGTTCCAGGGGGAGCCCCTGTGCAGGGAATTCATCTCCGGCCCCGATTCCTTCTACGAAACCCGCGGCCCCTTCACCTTCCATTACGGCACGTGCCTGAGGAAAAGCAGGGAAAGGGATTACGCAATCTCCACCCCCTGCCTTTCCTATGTGGAGGTCAGGGGGGCGCCTTATCCCATCAACCTCAGCCACGATACAATCGTATACGGCCCGGGCCGGGGAGACCTCTATTCCCTTGCCGGAGACATAATCCACCGCCTCTATTTCAGGGTAAGGGTGGGCGATTCCACCTACTACCTTACAAAAGGGGACAACAATCCCATAATGGACATTCAGGAATACAGCTATTCCAGGGAGATGGGCAACTCGCCTCCCGGCGATTCGCAGTACAAGGGAAAAGTCATCGGGAGAATCCCGTACATCGGCTACCTCAAGCTCTTCATCTCCGGGTTCTTCTCGGAGACGATGAACTGCGATTCCACGCTCCAGCTTCCGGTTTATCCATAGTGCGGCCGGTTTCCCGTTCCCCGCAATTATCCGTAGTGCACGTCCTTTTCCTTCCGCACCATCATCAAATCGTTAATCGCAGAGATGTACTCTTCCTTGTCTGCAGGGGGGATGTCCATCTTCCGCAGCTTCGCTTCCCAGTCCTTCAAAGCGAACACGAACCTCTCGTTCTTCTCAGCATATTTCGCATACGCGAGCAGCACGTCCAGCGCATAGGTGCATCTGCATTCCTCCAGCGCCTCCACCGCAGCGTTCCTAAGCATCTGCATCGCCGCATGCTCCGCGCCCATGTAGAACGCGAGGTGCCTTGAGAGGACCTTCGCCGCCCCCACGTCCCCGATTTCCCCAAGAAGCAGCAGCAGCTCCACAGTCCCTTCCAGCGAATTTGAATAATTAAACATAGCCCTGTACACGTGCTTCCTCACGTCCAGCACTTCCGCCTTCTCCCCCAGTATTTTTTTGAAGAACTCGAAATTCTCCATCGCGCGCGCGTTCGCCGCCCTGGATAGGTGCTCGTGCACCACGAAAAGGATGAACTGCTTCACCACCGCGTCCCCGCGCGCATACGCCTCCAGCACCCGGCCCTTCGCCTCCTCGACCTCCGCCCTGCTTTTCAGCATGGGGTAGGAATTCACCGCGCCCAGAGCGAGCTCCGCCTCCTTCATCAGGCGCTTCCTCCTCTCCAGGATTTCTTTCGGGACTTTTTCCGTTTCCGGTTCTGCGGGCGCCTTCTTTTCGGCTTTCTTTCTGCCTTTAGGAGTCTTTTTTCTTTTCATAGGGCGCTCTTTCTTCAGGAGCCGTTAAAAAGCTAACATTCCGCTAGCAGGCCTTCTTCGCAGGATGCCCGTTCTCCGCAGGAGGGACACTGCCCTTCCTTCCATTCGGGGGCGGCCGGCTTTTCCGCGGCACCCCGCTGGGCCTGGTGCCGACTGTGTCCAGCACCACCCTTCCCAGCCTTATCCTGCCCAGTATCCCGTCCGCCCCGCAGTCGCCGGTCCCGTCCACCGGGACCTTCACCGCAAGCTTCATCTGCACCCTCTGCCTTTCGGGAACGTCTTCGATAAGTTCGCTCATGCAGAGGAGCTCCGCGATTTCCTGCTTGGGAACGCAGTCCTTCTCAAGCAGCTCCATCACCAGGCTCCAGGCCTGCCTCGCGGCCTCGCCCTGCGCCCTGCCGGTGAGCCGCATGAGCATCTTCATCCCCGCCTCGCCGAGGGTGGCGCCCATCCACACGGCCTCCTCCACCTTGGACAGGAACAGCGCCCTCTCCTTGTCATCCACCTCGCCGCTGCAGGCGATTCTCATCAGGAAGTGCGCCTTCCTTGAGAGGTCGGGCTTCTCTTCCCCATCCTCCACCGCTTCCTTGCCGAGCAGGTACCCTATCTGCTCCTGGCCGAGCATGCCCCTGTTGAAAAGCCTGAACGCAATAGCCCATGCCTTCTCCGCAATATCCGGCTCCATGTCCTCAGTCATCCTGAGCAGCATGGACTTCTCTTCCCTTCCAGGGTTCGCCCCAAGCCTCACCGCAACAAGCATTTCCTCAACCGCGCTGCCTCTGTTTTTTGGCTTCACCTCCGCGTATGCGAACCTCACGGCCGAATTTATGTCCCTCGCTTCAATGAGCGCGGATGCGGCCTCCCATCGGACCCTTGAGCTCCTATTTGCGAGGAAGCTCCTCAGCCCGGATAGGGCCTCTTCCTTCTTTCCCTCCAGCCCCCTCAGCTCTTCCTCAAGCGCCCTCGCCTTCCCTTCCAGCCCTCTCAATTGTTCTTCTTGCTCTTTTATGTCATCCTCCAGTGTGATTGTGCCCCAGTCATCCTCGTCCCCGCTCTTTTTCGCTTTGAGCCCTTCCAGGGCTGCCCTCACATCCGCTACATTTCCCTTTAGTTTTTCCAGCTCCCCACCGCCGCTCTCGGCTCTTTCCAGGATTTCCGCCAGCTCCTTCTGCAGCCTACCCACCGCCTCCGCACCCTCATGCGCCTTTGCATGGAATTCGGCCAGCCTGCTTTCCACCATCTCCGCGACATTCTCCCCCGCCGGCGCACGCCCCAGCATGAGCGCCATCGCTTCCAGCAGCAGCTCCTCAAGCTGGTAGTACCTTGATGCCTCCCTGCTCATCGGGCCGAAGTCCGGCCTGCCGGCGGAGGACGCCCTACCCGGCTGCTCCAGCACCTGTGCCATCGCCCTGTAGCTGTTCCTCCATCTCTGGAATTCCGTCCCCCACAGGACCTGGTCCTTCTTCTCATCGCCCATAATAGCCTCGCATTATACTAAGCAGCAACTTATTTTTATTTATTGCCATTTTCCGCCACCGGCTTACCTTTAAAACCCTTTCACGCATTCTTACCCCGGTGTGTTTTTGCAAATACATTTCTGCACCACGAATAGGGGGAAGTTCGCCGAAGCGCAAAAGATTTTAAACAAATACGGTGTAAATATCTCTCATGCTCCACTCCCTTTAGAGGAGAAGAGGAGCGATTCGGTGGAGGAAATCGCAGAGGGCTGCGCCCTTCGCGCCTGCTCCGCCCTGGGGAAGCCCCTCTTCGTTGAGGATTCCGGTTTATTCATACCGGCGCTGAACGGCTTCCCGGGCACCTATTCCGCGTGGGTCCTCAAAAAACTCGGAAACGAAGGGATTCTTCGCCTTCTCTCCGGAACAAGGGGCCGCAGGGCGGAATTCAGGTGCGCAATCGCGTTCGTCGAACCTCGGCGGGCTAAGGTCCCGGCTGGTGCCGTGCGCCCGCAGAGGTCCGCAAACGGAAAGGAAGTGAGAATATTCACGGGCTCCGTGAGTGGGCGGGTCCCCGGATCCATCCGCGGCAAAGGGGGGTTCGGATACGACCCGATATTCATCCCGGAAGGGGAGGAAAAGACCTTCGCCGAGGAACCCTCCCTCAAGGATTCCCTCTCGCACCGTTCGAAGGCCCTGCATAAGCTCGGGGAGTTTCTCTCAAAAAGGTGAAAAAATGGCAAAATTGCATTCCAGAAAGAAGGGAAAGTCCGGCTCCAGGAGGCCCAAAGCCCCCATGAAGCCGGATTGGGTTGTGTACAACGCGGAGGAGATAAAGGAAACAATCCGCAAGCTCTCAAGGGAGGGGGTATCCGCAACGAGGATAGGGCTGATACTCCGCGACGAATACGGGGTGCCGCTCGCAAAGCCGTACCTCGGCAGGACGGTAGGGCAGTTCCTGGAGGAGGAAAAGCTTTCCCCGAAGTTTCCTGACGACCTCCTCAGCCTGATAAAGAAGGCGGTGGGGATGAGAGGCCACCTCCGCACCAATAAGGCGGACCTCCACAACAAGGTCAAGCTTGCGCACGTTGAGTCCAAAATCCACCGCCTTGTGAAATATTACAGGGCGAAGGGAAAAATCCCGGCGGGATGGGCGTACGACCCCGAGACCGCGGCGCTTCTCATAAAGTGAGATGATTGAATGGCAGTGAAAAAGAAAGCCTCAGAAAAGCAAAAAATGAAAGAGTGGTACAAGGTCCTCGCCCCCGAGAAATACGAGTCCAGGGAGCTGGGCGAGGCGGTAGCTTCGGACCCCAAGCTCATGATGAACCGCGTAATCCCTGTGAGCCTGAGCGACCTCACCGGGAAGTTCTCCCAGACCTCCCTCTACACCGCGCTGGATTTCCGCGTGAAGGAGGTGAAGGGAAAGGCAGCCCACACGGAGCTCATTGGGCACAGGCTCTCGCCTTCTTACCTGCGGACCTTTGTGCGCAGGAGGAGGACCGTCCTCCACTCCGTCCTTGATGTTTCCACCAAGGATGAGAAGGAGGTCCGCCTCAAGCTCGTTGCAGTCACCAGGGAGAAGATAAGCGAAACGCAAAGGAGAAACCTCCGCAGGGCGATTGAGGATGAAGTGAAGACCGCCTCCAGGGAATTCACCTATTACGAATTGATGGATGAGCTCATGTACGGAAGGCTCGCCACGCGCGTGTTCAACAAGGCGAAGGACGTCACTCCCATGAGCCGCGTGGAGTTCAGGAAGAGCGAACTGAAGGAAACGTTTTCGTAGCTTTCAGCGCCTTAACTAACACCTGGTGTTAGCTACTAACACGTAGTGCTAGTTGTTCACCGAACCTCCACAGCATACTCACACAGCACCTTTTTCTGGCCTCTACTTCAGGTTTATATATTTTCTCTCTGAACAGATGTCAGATGTTATGCGCGAAGAGATAAGGAACTGGCTGAAGCAGGCAGAGGAGGATTTCATAACTGCCGAAGCCAACTTAAAGGCGAAAAGATATTATGCATGCGCATTCTTTTCGCAGCAAAGTGCGGAGAAGGCGGCAAAGGCGGTTTTCCTGCTGAAAAAGGGCGACCTGCCCAGGCAGCACAACCTAGTGCTCATAGGCAAGGAGCTGAAGGTGCCGCATGAGATAATGATGCCGCTTGTGATCCTCAATCCGGAGTATGTGATGACACGCTATCCGGATGCGGCTGTGGGCGTGCCTGCGGAAAACTATACGGTAGAGATCGCTAAAGAGAAGCTTGAAAACGCAAAGAAGGTGATGGAATGGGCAAAAAGCCACTTGAAATAAAGCCATTCATAAAAAGATTCATAAGCAGGCTGAAGAAGGCATTCAGGATTGAGAAGATAATCCTCTTTGGCTCAAGGGCGAGGGGCGATTACCTTGTGCATAGCGACTATGACCTGCTCATAGTGTCCCCGGATTTTGAGGGCAGGTTCTTCACGCAGAGAAGCGTGGATGTAACGCTAAAGACAGACCCAGATTTCAACTTTGAATTCTTGTGCTACACTCCGGAGGAATTTGAGAAGAAGAGGAAACAGGTTGGGATTGTAAGGAATGCAGTGAAGGAAGGCATAGCGCTTGTCTGAAAACAAATGTAACTGCTTGGTGAAGATTATGCTTGGCGGAATTGACCCAAGGCAGATGGCAAAAATGATGAAGCAGATGGGAATCAACACGAAGGAGATTCCCGCGGACCGCGTCATAATAGAGGGCGCGGAGGAGAAAATCATAATTGAAGAGCCGCAAATTGTAGAAATAACCGCGCAGGGGCAGTCCTCCTTCCAGATTTCAGGGAGAATAAGGAAGGAAGAGAAGCTGAATGAGGAAGACATTTCCCTGATTATGGAGAAAACCGGAGCTTCCCGCGAAAAAGCGATTGAAGCCCTGAAGAATGCGAACGGGGATTTGGCGGAAGCGATTCTCTCGCTCAGCCAGTAGGAATGTTTTTAACCGGTACAGCCCATTACTAATCCATGGCCAAGCCAATCCGTTCAACACCAACGCTTCATGGCGAGGATGCAGTAAGGTTCGTGAAAGAGATGCTCAGGGAACAGAGGCATCCGTCCAGGGCGAGGGTGGAGACGATAAAAAAAGCGGTTTCCGAATTCAAATACTTCAGCCGCTATCTTCGAGCCAGACATCCAGGTACATCGGGATAGTGCCCTTCTCCCTTTCAGCCAGTATTCTGAAGCCCATCTTCTTGTAGAAGTGTATCGGGTCGAATTTCGGGTCCTTTCCCCTCTTCGCGTCAAGCACCAAGAACTGCCGCTCTTCAGGAACCACAAATTTTCTGCTGTTTAGGATTTTCCCAAATAATCCTGCACCCTTTTATATTCCTTTCAATTCCTACCAATCCCATGGAATGGAAAAATATATTTGTGGTGTTTGCGCTGCTGCTTCTTTTTGCGGGCTGCATAGGCGGCGAACAGGTTTTCCCTAAGGGTGGGGAGGTTGCTGGGAGGATTGTTTCTGGCGCCCCTTCCGCCTTATACGAGGCGGGCTTCTCTCCGGAAGAAAACCGTATGGTAATCCAAACCGGCTCCCTTTCCCTGAAGGTGCAGGAAGGGACTTTGGAAGAAAAGGTTGCCGCAGTGAGGGGATTCGTTTCCGATGTCCGCGGCACCTACTCGGGAATCTCCTATTACGAAACCGATGCGGACAAGAATTACTATCTCACAGTAAAGGTCCCTCCCTCCAGGTTCGATGAATTCGTAAATAAGCTCAAAACAATCGGTGAGATAAAATCCATCGATACTTCCCTGGAGGACGTAACCGAACAGTACACCGACATAAACACCCGCATCTCCAACCTTGAGGCAGAGCTGGCCCGCCTCAACGAATTATACGGCAAGGCGGAGGATGTGGAGGATGTGCTCGCAATAGAGCGCGAGGTCACGCGCGTGCAGACCGAACTGGACATCTACAAGCAGCAGAAGCTGAACTTGGAGAGAAGAAGCGCAATGAGCACCATTTCCGTGCGCGTATATGAAGAGAAGCCTGCAATTCAGGCAAACCTTTTGGTTCCACTTGAACAGCTCCTTGCGGTATTCTTCTGGATGCTTTCCTTAGCGATAATGCTGCTCGCGGGCGCAGCCGGCTTCCTGCTTCCGGTAATAATACTCATATTCGTTCTCTGGAAGCTGTGGCAGTTCTTCAGGGGGAAGAAAAAGTAGCTCCCCAATTTCTTTTTATTTCTTTTCTGCATATCCCACAGTATGGAAGTAATCACCCACACAGATTTGAAGCTGCCCCTCATCTCAAGGGGGAAGGTAAGGGATGTGTATTCCCTGAACAATGAGATACTGATGGTCTCCACCGACCGGGTTAGCGCCTTTGATGTGGTATTCAGCGAAGGCATCCCATGGAAGGGCGCGGTCCTGAATTCGCTCTCCGCTTTCTGGTTCGAAAAAACAAAAGGGATAATCCCGAACCATCTCATTTCCACCGAAGTCCCGAAAGGCCTCCCCTCTTTTCTTAAGGGAAGGAGCATGGTCGTGAGGAAAACCACGCCCCTCAAAATAGAGGCGGTTGTGCGCGGCTACCTCACCGGCTCCGGCCTGAAGGAGTACCAGAAGACCGGAAAGGTCTGCGGAATACCCCTTCCCCCCGGCCTTAAGAACGGGGACAAGCTTCCGGGGCCCATCTTCACCCCCTCCACAAAGGCCGAAGCCGGTCACGACATAAACATCCCATTTGAAGAGGCGAAGAAAATACTCGGGGATGAGGATGCGGAGTTCGTGCGGCTGAAGGCGCTTGCGCTCTACAGGTTCGCTCATGAGTATTTATTGAACAGGGGCTTCGTCCTGGCAGACACGAAATTCGAGTTCGGAAGGACGGGCAATGAAATAATACTTATAGACGAGTGCATAACTCCGGATTCCTCCCGCTACTGGGACAGGGAGGAATACAGGAAAGGGAAGCTCGTCTCCTCCGACAAGCAGTACCTCCGCGACTACCTGGAAACACTGGAATGGAACAAAACCCCTCCGCCGCCCCCCATCCCTCCGGAAGTGGTGCGGAACCTCAGCAGGAAATACCTTGATGCCTACGAGCGCATCACGGGCCATAAGTTACAATAATAAGCTTTTCCTGAGGAGTATTATTGTGATGATATGCCCGCACCCGCGCAACACGTCGCAGAAGCTGCTCCCGAGGAGCAGAGGAGGGCCCGCCTGGAAACCATTCTCGGCCAGTTCGGGATAGATGTGAGCAAGCTTGACGAATTTTTGCGCGTACCTTTCGCAAATCCCGGAACCCCCCTTGAAGAAGTGCGCACGTTCAGAATGCCACTTGACACGCAGAACAGCGAGCATGTGGCTGCTGCGCTTGCAGGGGCGGTTATTGGCGGCTCGAATGCCGTTGCCAGAAAATGCCGGGATGCGGGCCTGGCCGCATTCTGCGGAACCGACGAGGAGGCGATGCGCTTTCTGGGAACGGTCCTGCAGGCATATTCAGGGATAGGGGGCGAGCAGGCCATAAGCGAGGATACGATGAGCTGGCTCACGCGCGTTGGGCGGGACCCGGCTTCCAGCGGCGCGCTTTCCCGGACCATCCTGAGCGACCTGTCCGCGCGGCAGCAGCGGAAATGGCTGGAGGAGAATTCGGAGGATTTTTCGCGTGCCGCCGTATTCCAGGCATGGGCGAAGCAGCGCGGTATCGAGCAGCCGACAATAGACGAGGCGGGCAGGGCTCTTTTCGGCGAGGTGTGGGATTATGCCAGCGCGGTGGGCCTTTACCTCGAATTTGAAGACGGCGCCTGGAAGCTGCACGGGAGCAGGAGGGGCGGGGAAGCCACGACCAGCCTCGCGCTGGATGCGCTGAAGGGGCTTGCCCCTGTTAGCGCCCCAAGCAGGCTTGCCGCAATCCCCGTGCGCGAGGCCGGGGAGAGGCCCGGTGCGGAGGCAGAAGCGTCCTCCGCCGAGCTGCAATTCGCTGATTTCTACGCAACGAACGGCGACAGGATGTTCAGCGGCGGCGTGAAGGAGGTGCTTTCCTACGAGGGAAGGACCGGGTGGCTCAGGGATTACCTCCGCACTTTTGAGCGCGGCATGGGCCACACCGAGAGGGTGGGCGTGCAAAGGGAGCTGCATGAAGCGACCGCATTCTACGTGTGGGCAAAGAACATCGCAGGTATTGAAGATTCCGAGATCGAAAGGATGGGGGGAACGCGCTATGCGCGCGTATGGGGGCTGGGAAGGATAGTCGGAGAAAACCTCAGGGAGAGCACCGAGAGGGAAGGGGTCTATGTCCTCCCGAGGGACAGCCTCAAGCCCGTCCAGCTTGCTTTCGGGAGGGTGGGAGGCAGGGAAGAAGAGAGGATAGCCCTTGCCCCTGCAATAATAGGGGTGCCGGTCAGGGTAGCGGCCGCGCCATCCGGGCGCGTTGCATTTGCGGACACAGAAGCGGTGCAGAGCGTATCCGGCAGATACGGCGTTTCAAAAGAATACGTGGCTGAGGCGGTCAGGATGGTTCTTGAAGGAACGAGGGTTGCCCTTCGTTTTGAGGCAACAAGCCAGCGGGACATCGGGTACAGGAGGGTTGGCAACGGCCTTATATACAATTTCGGCCCCGATGTGGAGTTCGGGCAGGCGCAGAGGGAAGCCCTGCAAAACGACGTGAATGCCCTTGCTAAAGCCATCCAGGAGCTGCGGCTCACTACCACCGCGCAGCTTACCGCGGACCAGCAGGCAGAGCTCCTCGCAAAGCTCTCCTAATCGGCATTCCTTTCCCTTTCGAATTCCCTTACAAGCCCCGGATTCGTCTCCTGGATAAATCTCACCATCCTGTCCGCTCCAGAGCATATGAAATAAGTGATGGATCTCCTTGGCTCAAAATCATGGCCGTTCTTTCCCAGCTCCCCGCATTCCGCCGCGAGGAGCCTTGCAAAATAATAATTCGTGTTAAAGTCCGCATCCCTGTCCACGGAAGCATGCGCGACTATGTGAAGGTGGGTGCTGTCCTCTCCCCCTCTCGCAATCGCCCTCCCGAGCACGTCCGGGTCCGGGCGGAGCATTACAGGA
Source organism: Microcaldota archaeon (assembly GCA_040753215.1). GTDB lineage: Archaea > Micrarchaeota > Micrarchaeia > Anstonellales > Bilamarchaeaceae > CAIXOA01. Next base: position 29,282 of record JBFMEZ010000011.1, read on the forward strand.
CCAAAAATAGCCCAGCTCTTGAGAAGGGAATTCCCTTCCCATCCGCCCTTCTCCCCCAGCCATCCCGCAATTTTATCCCGCTCAACCCTTTCCCTTAAGGAGAGTTCCGGCTTTTCCATCAGCCTGAATGCCCTGTTCAGCTTACGCCTCAGCCTTCTCTCCCTTATCTTTTCCGAAATGCGTTTCCCCAGCCTGCGTAACATTCCCTCCTGCATCTGCCCCACCGGATTGCCCTCTTGCGCGATTACGCCTGCCCCTCCATCCTTCCACAGGCCGCCTTCAGAATCTCCACGGCCTTGTCCGCATCATCCCTGCCCGCGAGGCCCCTTATTGCTTCCTTCAGCACGGGGAGCACTTTCTCCGGATTCTCAGAAGCCGCATGGTTTAGTGCGGAAGCAGCCCACATGTCCATATTGTTGTCCGTGCAGAAGAGAAGCTTCACGAGTTCCGCAATCGCCGCGGGGCTTCCGATCTCACCCAGCGCCTCAACCGCCCTCTTGCCCGTAAGCCTTCGCTCAACCCTCTCCTGTATTGCGAGCCTTTCCCTCCACTCCATGGCGGTTGCCCTCGGGTCAGGGGAGGCCCTTATCTCGCTCATCGCAACAGCAGGTATAAGCAGGCTCATTGTGCTTCCCCCGACCTTCCCCTCCGCCTCCATTCTCTCGATTGCAAGCCTGGCCTCTATGCCCCTGAACTGCTCCCGCATCGCGCTTAGCTGCGCGCCGAGGTTTTCGCTGCACCCATGCTTTGCAAGGTATGCGAGCTCCTGCACGAAGAAATGATTTTTGCCGAGTGCCGCCTCCGCTATCCCCCTCCTTATGTGCTCCCAGCGCACGCCCCGCATGAGGTCCAGCACCTCCTGCCTGTCCAGCCCGAGGGTGGCCCTCGGCTTCCTGAGCTCGCCATCCTCCCTTATGTGCACCTTGCTCCAGTCTTTACTTGTTCCGGATAGATGCATTCCTGCCCGTGAGTTCATGCAAATGTCCATTTCTAATCGTGTATATAGATGTATTTAAATGTATCTAAAGAGGATGAGAAAACAGAAATGGATTCACTTCCTCTTTGGCCCGGGCAAATCAGTTTCCGGTTTCCCGTCCCCAGTTTCCCGTTCTTCATTTCCTCTTCGGGCCGGGCCTCTGCTTCTGCCTTCCCTTCGCCCTCAAGCCGCGCGCCTTCCTTCCCCTTGAGGTAAGGCCACGGAAAGCCCTTCCCTTCGCCAATTCCAATCCGGGCTGGGCCTTGGACATATCCACAAGAATAACTTCAAAGAATTTGTGGTTCCCATCCTCCCCAGCCAGGTAGGAGTTGAGCACTTCCATGTTCTTATACGCTCTATTCGCCCTCTGCTCCGCAATCGCCTGGTGGGAAATCCCCGGCTGCACATATACGTACATGTGCCCCGGATGCCTGCCCATGCGCACGGTGGGCCTCCTTCTCCTTCCCTTGTCCATCTTCACGCGTACTATTGCATATCCAACTTTAGCCTTGTACCCAAGCATGCGCGCACGGGACAAATTAGAAGGCCTCTCCACGCGCACAATCGCCCCGCCTTTTCTCCACTCAGTTAATTTCTGCTTGTAGAAATCCGGCCTTTCCCTCAATTCGTTCTGGTACGTTTCCCTTATGTACTTGTATGCTCCCATAAGATTACCTACTCCGTTCAGGCAACATGCGCCGAAGCGCAGTATTTACCCTACATCCGAAGTGAACCTATTTGTGTGCATTCGTTTTAAAAAGATTAGTGTATCAAATGGAATTCTCTGTTTCCGCTTAGAGAATGGTGAATGCATGAAACCATCCGGCGAGACGTTCGCAACGGCATTGGAGGAAGTGAAGGGCGCGGAGGCGAAAGCCGCCCAAATCCGCGCAGAAGCGAAGGCAAAGGCAGAAGAAATCCTGAAAAATGCGCGCAAGGAAGCTGAGGACATAAGGCTCAAGTCCGAAGAGGAAACGGTGGAGATAGAGAACAGGCTCATTGCGGAAGGGAAGAAGGAAACGGAAAAGGAAGTGAACAAGATTCTGGAAGGCGCAAAAAAAGATTCCGGGAAGATAAAGGCGAAGAAGGCGGATGCGAAGCTCCTCAATTCCCTTTCCGGAGAGGTTCTGAACGTCGAGTGATATTGATGCTCCGGCCATTGAAGATGCAGAAGATGCGAGTTGTGGCCGTCAAATCCCTAACAGATTCCCTGCTTCAGGACCTGCATAACCTTGGGATGGTGGAGATAAGGAAGGTATCCTCCGAAGATTTCAGGGCGGGCAGGACCGCCCCTATTTACGACCGGATTTCCGCGGCCTGGATAAGGCTCCGCACGATAAAGAACATGCTTGAATTGCACGGCGGGCAATATAAAGAAATGGATGCGGAGCAGGCATTGGAGGAGGCGGAAAAAATCCAAATCGGCGACGCGCTCCGCAAGGACCATGATAAGCTCTCTGCGCTCAATTCCGAGCTCTCCGCCCTGGAACAAAAATTGAGGGGCGCGAAGAAGCTCCTCCCGTTCAAGAGTGTGGACTTCTCGTCCTCCAACTCCAAATATATTGCATTATATGCGGGGACGGTCGCCTCCATAAAGATGCCATCCCTAAGGAAATCCCTCCCACCCTCCTGCGAAATCACCGCAAGGGCGGGGAAAAGCGAGGCGGTTCTCCTCGTGCTCTGCAGGAATGAGGAGGACATGACCTCCGCGGTGGAGCTTGCCCTCTCCAGGCACGGGTTCGCGCCCATAAGCATTTCCGATTTTACTGCCCCGCCAGAAACCGTAAAGAGATTGGAAGGGGAAATCTCCGCAAAGAAGAATGAAATATCAAAAGTGCGGGAGGAGATCGCCGCCTACGCTTCCAAATACGGGGAGCAGGTAAAAACCCTGGAGCGCACGCTCGCGGTCTGGGCCGAGAGGGAGGTTACCACGAAGGAGTTCGGCTTCGGCGCGGACACCCTGGTGCTCGAAGGATGGGTGAAGGACAAGGAGTACGAAAAGCTCAACGACCACCTGGAATCCAAGTTCAGGGGCAAGGTTTACATAGACAGGATTGCGGGCGACAAGGCGCCCACGGTGCTCGAAAACCCCGCCTCCACAACCCAGTTCCAGTTCCTCGTGGAACTATTCTCTCTTCCGCAGCCGGACGAGATAGACCCCTCACTAATATTGCTAATTACGGTCCCGATAATGTACGGGCTTATGCTTGGAGATGTGCTCTACGGGCTCATCTCTTTCCTCCTCGCATCCTGGATGATGGGGAAGGTGAAGAAGGGCGGCCTGGGATTCGAAGTCGCACGCGTATGGAAGTTCAGCGCAATCGCAGGCATAATTTTCGGGATAATTTTCGACGAGTGGATGGGCCTCTCCAGCTTCCAGTGGCTGGAATTCCTCCAGAGCTGGGGCGTCCTGAACCTCGCGGCGATGGGAATAACCGGCCCGCTTTACCAGGGCTTCAGCAGGACGCATAACATGAGCCTCCTCCTGGGCCTTTCCATAATTCTGGGGATGATACACCTTGCATTCGGCTTCCTCATAGGCGCGATAAACGCATGGGACCACAGCAAAAAGCACGCTTACGGAAAGCTCGCCTGGATTGGGCTGGAGATTGGCGGCTTCTTCCTAGTAACAATCTATATGCTCAGCATATTCCCGGTTGAGTGGGGCGCACCCGCCGCGGCCATTTTCTTCGTATCACTGGTAATCATAATCTGGGCAGAAGGGATGCTCGGAGCTGTGGAGCTTCCCGGAATCCTGGGCAACTCCCTCTCCTACGCGCGAATCGCTGCGGTCGGGATAGCGGGAGTCGCACTCGCGGAAGTGATAAATGAATCCTTCCTGCCTGGCCCCCAACAGGGCCTGATGCTCCTCATTATTTTACCATTATTCCTGGTATTGCACGTACTCAACACAGGGCTCGCAATGGTCGAGTCCATTGTACAGGGCGGAAGGCTGAACCTCGTGGAGTTCTACGGAAAGTTCTTCCACGGGGGCGGCAGGGCCTTCGTGCCTTTCTCAGTTGAGAGGTTTAAGAATGAGGTGAAATGAATGGCAGAAGCAACAGTTGCAACAGCAGTGGGTGAAAGCGGGATGATCGCTTTGAGCGCAGGCCTCGCAATAGGCCTCGGCGCGCTGGGCACCGCGTGGGCACAGTCCGCAATCGGTTCTAGCGGCATGGGCCTCATCGCGGAAAAGCCCGAGGAGTTCACAAAAGTCCTCATCTGCCTGGCACTGCCCGAGACACTCGTCATCCTCGGCTTCGTCATAGCGTTCTTCCTGCAGGGCAAGGTTGCATAATCCCATCAGGTGCGTTAAGATGGGATTGGAGCAGCTTACCGCCACCATACTGGAAGAGGCGAAGAAGGAGGCGGCATCCACCCTCTCCGCGGCCGAATCCGAGCGGAAGAGGATGCTCGGGGAGGCGAAGGCCGCGGGCGAGAAGGGCAGGAAGGAGGCCGAGACCAGGACCGCGGAGTTCGTCGAGGCGCAGCGCAGGGAGCGCATCGCCTGGGCGAGGATTGAGGCGAAGCGCGGCATAAACGAGGCCATGGAGTCCGTGGTGAACGAAGCGATAGAAGATGTGTTCGGGAAGATGCGCGCGTTCCCCAAGGACAAGGCCTACCCTAAGTTCCTCAATTCCCTCGTGGAGAAGGGGCTGAAGGAATTGGATGCGCCGAAGGCCGTGGTGCACGTCCGCAAGGAGGACAGGAAGCACCTGAAGAACGGAAAGTACTCCGTGAAGGACGACCTCGACGAGTGGGGCGGGTGCATAGTGGAGTCCGAGGACGGGAGCGTGAGGATAGACCTCACGCTGACCGCCCTCCTGGAGCAGAAGAGGGAATTGCTGAGGAAGAGGCTTTACGAGAGCCTTTTCAAACCTCAGAGCCCGGGATTAACCCGTAAAGGTAAGGATGAGGGCTCTGAGGTTTGACAGGTGAAAATGAATGGGGATAATGCGCAGCGTGCTTGACCTTTTCGAGAGCAAGCACCTTGTCTACGGATACGCGAACGCACGCGTGAAGGCCAGGAAGGCGAAGATCCTCCAGTGGGAAAACTTCGAGGACTTCTCCAACCAGAACACCGTGGACGGGGTGATTGCGATGCTCGAGAGGACATACTACAAGGAGGTCCTAGGCCAGACCTCCCTCACAGACATCTCCAGGGCTGAGATGGTCGAGCACGCGGCCGGCATCCACTACGCCGAGGTGGTGGGCAAGGTCTGGGACTTTGTCCCTGCAAAGGCAAGGCCCGCAATAGCCGGAGTGATGCGCAAATGGGACTTCGTAAACCTGAAGATGATTCTCGCCTCCAGGCGCACAGGGAAAAAGTGGGAAGAGATAAAGCCCTACATAATCCCTGCGGGCACAATCGGCCCGCGCCAGCTCGAGGCAATCGCGCGCGCAGAGGGGGAGAAAATTTACGTGGAAGTGCGCCGCACCGATTTGGGAAGGGAGATGTTCGGCCAGGCCAGCGGGGCGATAAAGGGGACGGAGCTCGAGCAGATGTTCATCGAGTCCGTGCGGAGCTCGCAGACCCTCAACCAATTGCAGGTGCTCCTTGACACCGCCTACTACAATTACCTCGCGACAGGGATGGACATCCCGGACAGGGACGCCCAAATACTCCAGAATATAGTGAAAAAAGAAATAGACGCCCGCAACATAATCAACGTGCTCAGGCTCGCGAAGGCAGGGGTGAAGAACGAGGAGACAATCAGGAAATACATGATAAGCGGAGGCACTATGCGCCAGTCCGTACTGAAGTCCCTCCTCGGTGCCGAGGAAATCGGAGCCGTGCTTCCGATAATTTCGCACACCTTCCCCATAAAGGGCGAGGTGAAGACGCTCGTGGACCTGGAGATGGCATTCAAGCAGGAGATTGCCCGCGAGAAGATAAGGAGGTTCTATACCGCGACCGTCTCGCTTGGAACAATCCTGAGCTTCCTCTTCATAAAAGAGGAAGAGATGAACAACCTGAGGCGCGTGGTGCGCGGAATTGATTACAGGCTCTCCCCAGAGGAGATACGGGCAACGCTCGTGGTTTACTGAGGTTTGAAAATGGCAGAAAAGATTGCGGTAATCGGGGATGCACCCCTTGCTACGGGCTTCAGCCTTGCCGGCGTCCGAGATGTGTTTGTGGTGGACAGGGGGCAGGCGTTTGAAGACCTTCTCAGGAAGATAATAGATACTCCGGAATTCGGGATAGTAATCGTAAATGAGGCTTACATGAAGGGCATAGACTGGAGGCTCAAGAAGAAGGTATCCAGCATCGCACACCCGGTCGTGATAGGGGTCCCATCCTTCAGCGGAGAGGCGGAGGAAGGGGAGAGCATAAACGCGCTCATAAAGAGGGCGCTCGGTTTTGACGTTTCAAAGAAATAATGGTGAAAAACATGGCTTCAAAAGGGAGACTGGCAAGGATTTCCGGCCCGGTCGTGGTTGCGAAGGGCCTGGAGGGCGCAAAGCTTTACGATGTGGTGAAGGTCGGCGAGCTCGGCCTTTCCGGCGAAATAATCAAAATCGTCGGGGATTCCTGCGTGGTGCAGGTGTACGAGGACACGAGCGGCCTCAAGCCGGGGGAGCCGGTGGTGGGCACGGGCGTTCCCCTCTCCGTTGAGCTCGGGCCCGGTGTGCTCAGGAGCATTTACGACGGCATCCAGCGCCCGCTGGACAAAATCAAGGAGAAGTCCGGCACATACATTACGAGGGGAATAGAGGTTCCCGCCCTTGAGAGGAAAACCAAATGGGAGTTCAAGGCGACGAGGAAGAAGGGCGAGAAGGTAGAAGTGGGCGACATCCTGGGCGAAGTGAAGGAGACCGAGGTCATCACCCACAGAGTTCTCTCCCCATACGCGGGAAAGATTATTGACCTCTCCTCCGGTAAATATACGGTAGAGGATGAGATTGGGGAAATGGAAGTTGGCGGAAAGAAAGCCCCGCTGAAGCTTTACCATAAGTGGACTGTGAGGAAGCCCCGCCCGTACAAGGAGAAGCTCCCTCCGGTGGTTCCACTCTCCACGGGAATGAGAATTATAGATACATTCGCCCCGATTGCGAAGGGGGGCACCGCCTGCATCCCCGGGCCGTTCGGGAGCGGAAAAACGGTCACCCAGCAATCGCTGGCGAAATGGTCCGACGCAGAAATAGTGGTATACATCGGATGCGGCGAGCGCGGGAACGAGATGACCGAAGTGCTGAATGAGTTCCCGAAACTCCTGGACCCCAAGTCCGGAAAACCGTTGATGGAAAGGACCGTGCTCATTGCGAACACCTCCAACATGCCGGTCGCGGCCCGTGAAGCATCCATTTACACGGGGATTACCCTCGCAGAATATTACCGCGACATGGGATACGGAGTCTCCCTGATGGCCGACTCCACCTCAAGGTGGGCGGAGGCCCTCCGTGAGATTTCCGGAAGGCTGGAGGAGATGCCCGGAGAAGAGGGCTACCCCGCTTACCTCGCAAGGAAGCTCGCGGAATTCTACGAGCGCGCAGGCAGGGTAAAAACCCTCGGAAGCGACGAGCGCTTCGGCTCCGTAACGATCACCGGAGCGGTTTCCCCGCCTGGAGGAGACATCTCCGAGCCCGTTTCGCAGAACACCCTCCGCGTAACGAAGGTGTTCCTCGCTCTGGACGCTTCGCTGGCGCACAGGAGGCACTTTCCTGCCCTGCACTGGCTGAACTCTTATTCCCTCTACACAAAAACCCTTGACCCGTGGTATGAGGAAAACCTCTCCGCGGACTTCGTGCAGATGAGGAACGCGGCGATGGCCCTCCTCCAGAAGGAGGCCGAGCTCCAGGAAGTGGTGCAGCTCGTAGGCCCGGATGCACTGCCCGAAAGGGAGCAGGAGATCCTCCTTGTCTCCAGGATGCTGAGGGAGGACTATCTCCAGCAGAGCGCCTACCACGAAGTGGATGCGTTCTCAAGCATGAAGAAGCAGTACCTAATGCTCAGGAACATAATGCGCTTCCATGAGCGTGCAACAGCCGCCGTGGACCTGGGCACGCAGCTCAAGAGCATAATGGGACTCAGGATTAGGGAAAGGATTGGGAGGATGAAGGAAATCCCGGAGGACAAGCACAAGGACCTTGAGGCGATCTACAAGGAGATAGACTCCGAGTTTGATTCGCTTACGAGCAGGAGGTGAATGCCATGAAAGAATACAAGACTGTCACTCAAATCGCGGGCCCGCTGGTTTTCGTTGAGAACGTTTCCGGCGTTGGGTATAACGAGCTTGTTGAGGTTACTCTCCCGAACGGGGAGAAGCAGAAGGGGCAGGTCCTGGATGTGAGTGAAAACGTCGCGGTCGTGCAGATTTTCGGTTCCACCTCCGGCCTGAACACCACGAGCACTTCCGTGAAATTCCTAGGGGAAACCATGCGCCTCGGCGTTACCCAGGACATGCTCGGAAGAGTATTCTCCGGAATTGGCGAGCCGAAGGACAAGAGCCCGAAGCCCGTCCCGGACGACCGCATAGACATAAACGGTGCCGCAATCAACCCGTACTCCAGGCAGGAGCCAAGGGACTTCATCCAGACCGGCATCTCCACGATAGATGCGATGAACACCCTCGTGAGGGGGCAGAAGCTGCCTATTTTCTCCGCTTCCGGCCTTCCGCACAACCAGCTCGCGGTGCAGATTGCCCGCCAGGCAAAAGTAAAGGGAGGAAGCGAAAAGGAGAAGGAAGACTTCGCGGTCATTTTCGCTGCGGTCGGAATCACGAACGAAGAGGCATACTTCTTCATGAGGGACTTCGAGAAAACAGGCGCACTGGAGCGCGCGGTCCTTTTCCTGAACCTTGCGGATGACCCCTCGGTGGAGAGGCTCATTACCCCCAGGCTCGCGCTCACGACCGCGGAGTACCTCGCATTCGAGAAGGATATGCACGTGCTGGTCATCATCACGGACATGACCAACTACTGCGAGGCGCTGCGTGAGATTTCCTCTGCCCGGCAGGAGGTTCCTGGAAGGAGAGGCTACCCCGGTTACATGTACACCGACCTTTCCACCATCTACGAGCGTGCGGGAAGGGTCGTGGGCAAGAAGGGAACCGTTACCCAATTCCCAATCCTTACCATGCCCGCTGATGATATTACGCATCCTATCCCGGACCTCACCGGCTATATTACCGAGGGCCAAATCGTCCTGAGCAGGGAGCTGCACAGGAAGAACATCTACGCGCCGGTGGACCCGCTGCCTTCCCTCTCCAGGCTCATGAACCTGGGCATCGGAAAGGAGAGGACAAGGGAGGACCACCGCGGAGTCTCGGACCAGCTTTACGCGGGCTACGCGAACGGAAGGGATTTGAGGAGCCTGAGCGCGGTGGTCGGCGAGGAATCCCTCACAGACACCGACAGGAAATACCTGCGCTTCGCGGACGAGTTCGAGAAGAAGTTCATCACCCAGGGCCCGTACGAGGACAGGAGCATAGAGCAGACCCTTGATTTGGGATGGGAGCTGCTTTCTTCCCTGCCCGAAGACGAGCTGAAGAGGGTGAAGAAGGAATTCATAGAAAAGTACGGGAGGAAATTCAGGAAGTAAATAGAGGATGAAGAACATGGCAGAAAGGGCTAACCCGACTAGAATGGAGCTGCTCAAGACCAAGGCACGCATAAAGCTTGCCAGGAAGGGGCACAAGCTCCTCAAGCAGAAGAGGGACGCCCTCATCATGGAGTTCTTCAAAATCCTCGGGAAGGCGCGCGACCTCCGCGGAGAACTCAACGAACGCATGAAGCGCGCCTACCGCACCCTCTCCAAAGCCCAGCAGCAGCACTCCACCTTCGAGCTGGAAGGGGTTGCGGCCGGAATGGAGAAGGAGCTCGGGCTCGGGGTGCACGTGCGCAACATCATGGGCGTGCGCATCCCGGAGATTACTTCCCAGTTTGAGAAGAAGCCATACCTTGAGAAGGGCTATTCCGTGATAGGTACGAGCGCAGCCATAGATGCAGTAGTAGAGGATTTCGAGGAAGCGCTCAAAATAGCGATTACGCTCGCCGAAACCGAGACCGCAATCCGCCGCCTAATCCTGGAAATAGAGAAGACAAAGAGGCGCGTGAATGCCCTGGAGTTCGTCCTCCTTCCTAAAATGGAAAAGCAGAAGACCGACATCACGATGCGCCTGGAGGAAGGCGAGAGGGACTCGTTCGTAAGCCTCAAGGTAATCAAGAGAAGGCTCGAGAAAGAGGGCGCTTCCTGATGCGCAAAAGGTCTATTCCAAAGAGGGAAATCCGCGACCTGAATTCCAAAATCCAATTCTTCCAGCTGGATGTAAAAGCCACAGTAGAAATAGTAGAGGATACTCGGGGTACAATTATTCTTCAGGAAGGAGAACCGGTATTGTTGTTGCACCAGGGAAGCTGGTTCCCCACCCTCCAGGCCCTGAACAAGAATAATCCCCTGAAGAAAATTACCGTGGACATGGGAGCAATCCCCTATGTGTGCGCAGGGGCGGACGTGATGCGTCCGGGAATAAAAAATATAGAAGAAGGGATTGCGAAAGATGCTCCCGTTGCAATAATAGATGAGAAATATGGCAAGATTCTCGCGGTTGGTATCTCCTTGTTCAATTCCGGAGAAATGAGTAAAATGGAAAAAGGAAAAGCGGTAAAAAATCTCAATTATGTGGGCGACTGGATCTGGAATTTCAATAAGCAGCCCTAACGCGGCATGCGGCCCCTGTTCAGGAGTCTGTCCCCGGTCCTCTCCGCTTTGCGCTCACCCGAGCAAGGGGACGGGCACCGCGCCGGCCCGCCAATCCTGCCGGACCTCGCCCGTTGCACGGCCCTGAAAATGTCCTGCATTCTCTCCCCGCAGTCTTCTCCGCGAAGTCTCATCTCTGCCGCAAGTTCCAGGGCTACTCTCTCAGTCCCGCTCGGCGACCAGCGTGCCACTACGTCTATATCCCCCTTGGTTTTGGGCAGATCGGCAGGATTATCGCATCTGAGATGCTGGCCTACGAACATCGCTATCGACTCTCTGTCTATATCGACCTCCCCCATAGATAAATTGTGGTTCAACATATTTATATATGTTTTGCTTTTCAGCACAAACCTGCTGAAATACCTTTTAATTCCTTGTTCGCACATCTCTCCACATGTTCCTTAAGGCAAAGACCGAAATAGCGAAAATCATATCCGATGCGTCCGGCCTTTCCGAAGAAGAGGCATTCTCTTCGCTTGAGATGCCAAAAGGAGAATTTGGCGACCTCGCATGCAAGGCGGCATTCCTGCTCGCTCCATGGCAGAAGAAAAATCCTGCCCAGATCGCTTCGGAACTGATCCCGATGCTTAAGCCGCACAAGTGGGTTGAGAAGGTAGAGGCAGCAGGCCCGTACATAAATTTCTTCTTCACCGAAAAATTCTATGCAGATGCGCTAAAGGACATCCTGGAAAAAGGGAAATCATACGGGGAAGGAAGGAAGAAAGGGAAAGCAATTGTGGAGTTCCCCTCCGTGAACCCGAACAAGCCCTGGCATGCGGGGCATCTCAGGAACGCTATTCTGGGAGACTCCGTTGCCCGCGTGCTCGCGCATGCGGGATGGAGCGTGGAATCAATAGACTATATAGATGATTTGGGCCTCCAGGTCGCACAATCGCTATGGGGCTATATGCACCTGGGCAACAAGCCCGAGGGAAAGTTCGACCACTGGATAGGGATGCAATACGTGGAAGTAGCGAAAAGAATGGAAACGGATGCAAGGGTTCAGGCAGAGGCCCGCGAAATCCTGAAAAAAATGGAAGAGGGCAACAATGAAATCTCAAAAAAGGCCCGCTGGCTCGCGGAAGAGTGCGTAAAGGCGCAGTACGAAACCGATTTCTCCTATTCAATCTTCCATGATGCCCTGATTTTCGAAAGCGACATCGTGCACATAATCTTCCAGGAGGGCCTTTCCCTTCTCAAGTCCAGCAACGCAATCGTCCTGGAGAAGGAGGGGAAGAACGCGGGCTGCTGGGTCGTGAAGCTGGGCGAGAAGTTCCAGAAGATGCAGGACCCAGACAAAATCCTCATAAGGAGCGATGGGACTGCGACTTATACCGGAAAGGATTTGATTTTCCAGCTCTGGAAGCTTGGGAAATTGAAAGGGAAATTCAAATATAAGACATTCATAAAGCAGCCGAACGGAAAAGAGGCATTTGCAACCGGGGGCGCAGCCCCGAAGCCTTTCGGAAACGCGGGCATGGTCGTGAATGTAATAGGCTCGGAGCAGATTTATCCCCAGGAAGTCATTAGGGAGGTGCTAGTCCGCCTCGGGTTTGAAGAAGAGGCCGCGCACTACATCCATCTTGCGCATGAGCACGTAACCCTTCCCGAAGAGAAGCTTTCCGGAAGGACGGGCACCTGGAAGGGTTACACCGCGGATGAATTGCTGGAAGAATCCATGCGCAGGGCGAAGGAAAAAATCTCCAAGGATGTGCCGGAGAATGAGAAGGATGCGATCGCCCGTGCGGTCGGGGAAGGGGCAATCCGCTATTCATTCGTGCGCACCACCCCTGAAAAGAAACTCGTGTTCAAATGGGAGGAGGCGCTCTCCCTTGAGGGCAATTCCGGCCCGTACCTCCAGTATGCTTACGTAAGGGCAATAAAAATAATGGAAAAAGCAGAGGATAAACCGGTGATTTCAGCAAAATACGCATTCCAGCCCGAAGAAAAGAAGCTCATCCGGGAATTGTGCGCCTTCCCAGAATTAGTAGAAAAATCCGCATCCGCATTCCGCCCGCACCTTATCGCGGACTATTCCTACATGCTCTCGGAACTATTCAGCAAATTCTATACCTTGCATCCAGTACTGAAGGCAGAAAAGGATGTGAGGAAAACACGGCTCGCAATCGCAAAGTCCTTTGAAACCGTGCTGGGGAACTCGCTCACGCTCCTTGGAATGCCGCTTCCGGAAAAGATGTAGTCAGCCCCTTATCCACGCCAGAATGGCTTCCGGCTCCTTCTTCAGACCAAAAAAAGCAAAGTACTTCAAAATATTCCGCACATCCCTTTCCAGATAATACCCCGCCTTCCTGTGCCCCTTTGCGACGCCCTGCCCCCAATCAATCAGATACGGCGGCCCTTCCCACACCATTATGTTGTATTCGCTCAAATCCGCATGCACCAGCCCCGCATTGTATAATTTCTTCACATCCTCAAGAATGCTCTCCAGGTCCCCCTCAGCCGGCCCCACATCGCTCATCAGCGGATATGCCTTTCCCTCCCTTCCGAGGAATTCCATAACTATTACATTTTTCTCAAGGAATATCGGCTTGGGCGCATGCACACCTGCCCTCTCGCAGACCTGCAAATTTTTGAACTCCTTCTGAGCAAAAGCGAAAACCAAATCCCGCTCCCTCCCGCGGAACTTCTTGAACCTCGGGTCCCCCTCCAGATATTCCTTTCTTCTCAAAAAATGCGTAGTCTCAATCTTGTAAATCTTCACAGCAACGCTCTGCCCGGAGGGAGTGGTCGCCAAAAAGACGTTCGCTTCCTTCCCTGTGGAAATCGGATACTCCATCCTGCTTATTACGCCCTTCTGCATTATTCTGGCAAGCGAGAGCAGCGTCGCCTTGTCAAACACTTCGCTCTCAATCTTGCCCCTTTCCCTGAAAAGAAATTCCTCCTTCGGGGGCCTTTTCCTTGCAGAAACCTTCCTGGCCATATCCCTATACCTTGAGGAGCCCTTTCTTCCTCAGAATAGAGGTCTCAAGGGGGCCGTATCTCCATACTATATCCGCCTTCTTCTCCCCTTCCACCGCCCAGGGCATCACTGCAACAGCATCCCCTTCCTTCACCCAGATCTTCTTCTTCATCTTCCCCGGGATGCGGCACATCCTTTCCTTCCCGTCGTTGCAGAGCACGGTCATCCTGCTCCCGCCCATCAATCCGGTGACCACGCCGAGTATTTCGCCTTCGCGCGGGAAGCGCACCCTCGCCGGCTGCTCGGGAATGGGCTCGGTCATTTGACCACGCTCCTAGCGCCGCATGCCTCGCACACGAGCGTCCTGGCCCTTCCTCCGGCCTCATGGATTATGTGCGTGTCCGGCTTGCCGCACTGCCTGCAGATGACGTGGCCCTTCACATATTCCTCAAACTTCTTGTTCACCACTTCGGCCCTAAGCTTCCTGTGCAGGATGAGCCTTTCCCCCTCCACCGTGGCGGGCACCGCCAGCTCCTTGCTGAGGAATTTCGCCATCTCGTCCGGCATCCTTCTCACTTTGCCGGCCGCTGCCTGGAAATTCTTCACGATGGTTTTGTTCCCCTCATTGAAGCAGTCCAGCACCGGAATCTCGAAGCGCTCGCCGCCCCTGCTCTTCTCGGGCAGCTTTGCGTACGCTTCTTCCAAAAGCTCTTCGTAGCCCATCCTATCAACGCTCTTCTATGCCGTCAGCAGCTTATAAATCTTGCCCCTAAGTCCCTTCTTGCCAGCTGTGCAGGTATTTTCTCTGCTCCGGGGTAAGCGCATCTATTCTCACTCCCATCGCATCCAGCTGCAGCCTTGCAATCTCATCATCAATCTCCGCAGGGAGCGTAATAACCTTAGCAGGCAGCTTTCCCTTGTTCTTCACAAGGTATGCGCATGCGAGCGACTGCCCGGCAAAGGAGGTGGCCATCACTTCCGAGGGATGCCCCTCGGCCGCAGCAAGGTTCACCAGCCTCCCCTCCGCGCAAACATAAATCTTCTTCCCACCCAGCGCATACTCCTCCAGGGAAGGCCTGACCCTCTTTTTCTTCGCCGCCTTCCCCAGCGCCTCCAAATCCAGCTCCACATTGAAATGCCCGGAGTTGGCGAGCACCGCCCCGTCCTTCATCCTCTTCATGTGCTCCAGCCCGATCACGTGCTTGTCTCCCGTAACGGTGATGAAGATGTCCCCGGCCGCGGCCGCCTCCATCATCGGCATCACCCTATACCCATCCAGAGTTGCCTGCATCGCCCTGAAGGGGTCGACTTCAGTGACCACTACATTTGCCCCCATCCCCTTCGCCCTCAGAGAAACCCCCTTGCCGCAATCCCCATACCCGCACACCACTACAGTCTTTCCGGCAAAAAGTATGTTGCTTGCGCGGAGCATCCCGTCTATCGTGCTCTGCCCGGTCCCGTAATAATTGTCCAGGAGATGCTTGGTTTTATTGTCATTGACCGCAATCATCGGGTATTTCAAAACCCCGTCCCTCTCCATCGCGCGCAGCCGCATTATTCCGGTGGTGGTTTCCTCGCACCCCCCAATTACTCCCTTAAGCAGTTCCGGCCTCTTCGTGTGTATCCAGGTAACCAGGTCCCCCCCATCATCTATAGTAATGTTCGGCTTATAGGAAAGCACCTTGTCTATATACCGGTAATAGTCATCCGTGCCCTCCCCCTTGTACGCAAAGACCGCCACCCCCTCTTTTGCAAGGGCCGCAGCAACATCATCCTGGGTGGAAAGCGGGTTGCAGCCCGTAATCGCAACCTTGGCGCCGCCTGCGCGCAGTGTGCGCACAAGCACGGCCGTCTCCTTCGTCACATGGAGCGCAAGCCCCACCGTAATCCCTGCAAAGGTTTTCTCCTTCGCAAACCGCGCAGCAAGGGTTTTCATTATGGGCATATGCTTCTCCGCCCATTCGACATTGAGCATCCCCTGCTCCGCGAGGGAAATGTCCTTCACCTCATAATCCTTCCCGGAATCCATGGAATACACCTGATAGAATTCAGGAGTATTAAGAAAAAGAAGGTTTTAATAGTGCGCCCCGCAGCTCAGAGCCTTGCAACCGCCCTTTCAGCCGAAGGAATCTTCGCAAGAGGCGGTTTCCATCTGTTTTCCCCCGGAGCCCTCCCCAGCACACGGCAGGCAGCTGCCCTCACTTCTTCAAGCTGGGAATTTGCTAAGTGTATAAGCCTGAGGTCCTGGCCATGCTCAGCAGCATATCTCACAAGTTCCAGCCCTGCCTCAACCCTTATTTCTCTCGGGAGTGAGGGATTGCAATAAACATTTTGCTCGAGCTTTTTGGAATCGCCGGCTTTCACATACTCCTGGATAGCTTTCCTCCCGGCCCTGAGCCTGAGTTCATGGGGGTTTCTTTCGTCCGCTGCCCTGTTCAGCAGCGCCCCGTTTGTTATCCCGTTAAGTTCGTCTTCCATAAATATAATGTGTGTGAAAACATTTAAAAATGTGTGTTATTAATATACATGCATGGCCGGACCACAATTATTGCCAGGACACGCCTTGCGCACCGAACTCCGCAGGAACCCATTCAGGCCAATCCTTCTGGAAGACCTGCGTTTGCTCAGGGATGTCGTTGCTCGTGAGCGGCCGGACCTGCAGCAGATTGTTGAAAGCAGGTCGATCCGCATCTCCGAAACTGGCTATAGGACGCTTTATGAGAATACATTTGCTTTCACAAACACTGATGGAAAAACCAATCTTGCTTTGCTTGAAACCAGCTTCCGCGTCCTTCCGGACGGCTCCCTCAAATTTCCTGAAAAGTTCCTTACCCACGCGCGCATCCTGAGGAAATTCCTGGGGCATGGCCTGGGAATGGTGCTTGCCGAAGCTTGCGAGTCCATGGATGCGAGAGGGAAGGAAAGAGGCTTCGACCCGCATTTGTTGAGCGATCTGGGGCGTGCATTTTCCCTGAAGGGGGCGATAGACAGGTTTTTCTATGAAGGGGGTGCATTCGACTTCCTCTCCGCAAGAGAAATCAGGCTCATGGATGACCTGGTGCCTGCGGCCAATCCTTACGCGTTTATTTATGATGGCGGTTTCCCGGTGCATACTGAAGTGCCGCATTCCAGGGGATGCTGCCATACCCATCATGTAATCCACACCGTTCCGGATTTGTATTTTCCTTCCATCATGGACTTTCCGAAAAAAAGGAAAACGTAACCGTTTTCTGGGCAGTTATCGATACCGGTTTCATAAAAGCGATTCTTGGCGATGCTGCCATTCCGCACGGGGAGAAAATCAGGCGCATCGTCGACCACCATGTGGAAGGGATGAGGCAGGCGGTTTGCGTGGGCGTAACTCTGGCCATAGACAAGGGCATGCTTGCCATAATCCGGGAAGTTTAATCCCTTATCGGATGCGCCTTCCAGTATTCCTTTATGTCATTCACAAAGTACAGCTTCTCCCCGCACTCCGGGCATTTTCCATCCTTCGTAACCCTATTCTCCAATACGGAGAACCCGAACCTCCTCACCACTTTTTCCCCGCATTTCGGGCAATAAGTGCTCTCCGTCTCCTCATCCTGCCTGTTTCCCGTATAGGCATAATGCAGGCCCTCCTGCAGCGCAATCTCCCGCGCCCTGCGCAAAATCTCCAGGCTGGTGGGAGGGGTATCCATCATGAAGTTCGCAGGGAAAAACCCTATGAAATGCACCGGAATCCTCGGGTCCAAATCATAAACCCACTTGCTCATCGCCCTCAGGTCG
Organism: Microcaldota archaeon; assembly: GCA_040753215.1. Classification (GTDB taxonomy): domain Archaea; phylum Micrarchaeota; class Micrarchaeia; order Anstonellales; family Bilamarchaeaceae; genus CAIXOA01. The sequence continues at coordinate 46,646 of JBFMEZ010000011.1, forward strand.
TCCTCATCGTCGTTCCATCCGGGAATCACCAGGTTAATGAGTTCTATGTGCTGGATTTTGTGCAGCTCCTTTATGCTCTGCAAAACATATTCCAGGATAACATCCCCGCACAGTTCCTTATACACTTTGTCATGGAAGCCCTTCAGGTCAATCCGCGAAGCATCAATCCTGCCGCGCATCTCCCTGATTGCTGCCGAAGTCATGTACCCGTTCGTGACAAAAGTGCTGAATTTCCCGTCCCTGTGCAGGAGTTTCGCCGTATCCAGCGCATACTCCATGAACACGGTTGGTTCGGTATAGGTATATGCCGCGCCCGGGATGCCCTGGTTCCAGCATATTTCCTTCACCCTCTCGGGAGGCAGGTCTTCCCCCATAATTCCTGTGTATGCTTGTGATATTTCCCAATTTTGACAAAATCTGCAACGGTAATTGCAACCAACCGTCGCAAAAGAGAACAATTCCGTCCCGGGCATGAAGTGGTAGAAGGGCTTCTTCTCTATGGGGTCCACTTCCGCGGCAATCGCCTTCCCGTAGGTCAATGCGTAAAGTCTCCCCTTCCGGTTCTCCCTTATCCTGCAGTAACCCCGCTCCCCGTCCTTTATCCTGCACAGCCTGTAGCAAAGATAACACTGCACCTCCTTTCCCGGCATCCCCTTCCAGAGAACCGCTTCCTTCATGGGGAATCAATAACCGGCAAACTTAATTAGCTTTATCTCGCATGCTCTTGTTTAGGGTGTTGCAAATTTAAAACCGATGCCAATTAGTTGTTCCAAGTCTTGCGTGGTCTTCAGGTCTTGTGTGACTTTCAGGACCCTCAGGACAACCCAAGACTTCACGCCGTGGAGGTTCACCAGACTCCAGGACCTCCAAGACCTGGAGACCCCAGAGATTATTAAAGCCGATGCCCATCAGTGGTTGTCTCCAAGTCTTGCGTGGTCTTCAGGTCTTGTGTGACTTTCAGGACCCTCAGGACAACTCAAGACTTCACGCCGTGGAGGTTCACCAGACTC
>JBFMEZ010000012.1:0-7336 GCA_040753215.1 Microcaldota archaeon
GCAAAACGATAGGTGATGCCATAACCAAACTTAGAAAAACACTCCAAAAACTTTCGCAAAATTACGGGATAAGTTTTGGGGAGCTAATAGAAATCTGCGTCGACCAAAAATTCGCAAAACTATAGAATAATAAAATAAGTGGTAAAAAATTAAAAGCTATATGAACTCGTCCATCGCCGCTTCCAGCCCCTGCGGCTTCGTCCCCTGCTTAAGCAGCGTTCCCGCCCTGAGCTGCGGAAGCTCGGATTCATACGTGGGCTTGTCCTCCTTGTAGAAGAGCCCGATGGGTATTTTCTCATAATTGGTTTTCCAGTCCTCGTTCGCCTTCTCCATCGCCTTCTCATGGCTGGACACATCATGCCCCTGCTCTTCCAATTTGTAGCATCTCTGCTGCCAATATTGGTATGTATTCAGTTTGTTGAAGGTCACGCATGGCTGCAACACATCTATGAGTGCGAAGCCCTTGTGCTTTATGGCCCCCGCGATGAGGGAGGAAAGGTGCTTCAAATCCCCCGCAAACCCCCTCGCAACATAGGTGGCTCCCATGGTGAGCGCGATGGGCAACGGATGCACCGGCTCCTCCATGTTCCCGTAGGGGGTGCTTTTTGTGACCATCCCCTTCTGGGTTGTGGGGGCTGCCTGCCCGGTGGTCAGCCCATAAACCTGGTTGTCGTGCACTATGTAAGTGAGGTCGTAGTTCCTCCTCATTATGTGGATGAAGTGGCCCATCCCTATCCCGTAGCCATCCCCGTCCCCTCCAACCCCTATTACGTTCAGTTCATGGTTCGCGAGCTTTATGCCGGAGGCAGGCGGAAGCACCCTCCCGTGCAAACTCTCAAACCCGTAGGTGCGCACATAGTGCGGCATCTTCCCCGAGCACCCTATCCCGGATACGACTACGGTATTATGCGGTTCTGCGCCTATTTCTGCCAGCGCGTTCTTTATCGCGATATTTATTGCGAAATCCCCGCAGCCCGGGCACCACTGCTGCTTCTCCGCAATCCCGAAATCGTTGAGCGTTGCCATCTACATCACCCTCCTTTTTTCTCGCTTCACCTCGCCGAAGGCTCGGTTCCGCTCTGCCTTTGGGTACGCCCCTTCGGGGCAAGCAAAAATGAGTCCAAAAACCTCAAGCGCGTTCATTACACAACCTCTTCGTATGCTGCGGAATTATAATATTCATACTTGTCCTCGTCCACCACGCGGATTACCTTCCTGCGGAAGCCGTTCGCCTTTGCCTCCTCCACCACCTTCACTATTTCTTCCGGGAAGAACTGCCTTCCATCGTACTTCAGCACAATCACATCCGGGCGGAAGGAGAGATATTCCTTCAGCATCCCCGCGAACTGGGCGGTGGAGTTGTTCTCAACCATTATCGTGTTCTTGGCGGATTTGAGAAGCGCCCTTATCTTTTTGGGAAGCGGGTATAGGTAGGAGAAGTGGATTACGTTCGCATGGATTCCTTTCGCCTCAAGGAAGGGGAGCGCATCCAGCGCCGGGAGCATTTGCGAGCCCCAGCATATGATGGAAATGGGCGCGTCCTTCTTCCCGTATATTTTAGGGAGCGGGATTTCCTTCTCAAGCAGCTTCTGCTTCCTCGCGCGCTTGTCAACCATCGCCACCCTGTTCGTGAAAAGCTCGGAGGAGAAGGAGTCCTCCCTGTGCTCGTAGGAGGTGGCGACGTGCATTCCATTCGGGGTGCCGGGGAACACGCGCGGCGAGATTCCGCTCCTTGTGAGCTTGTACCTCTCGAACCTCTGCGTCGGCTTCAGCGCCTTTAGCTTGATGGCTATTTCTCCCCTCTCTATTTTCACCTTTCCGGGCTCGAACTTTCCGGTGCAGAAGTGGGATTCGGAGAGGAACTTATCCGACATCACTATTACCGGAATCTGGTATTTTTCCGCTATATTGAATGCCTCCGCGCCAAGGTAGAACTCCTCGTCCACGGTTCCGGGCGCAAGGATTGCGCGCAGGAATTCTCCTTGGGAAGCGTGCAGCGCGAAGCGCAGGTCCCCCTGCTCGGTCCAGGTGGGAAGGCAGGTGGAGGGGCCGGGCCTCTGCGCAAGGAATACGACCACCGGGGTTTCGGAAAGCGCGGAGAGCCCGAGGGATTCCACCATGAGGGAAAAGCCGCCTCCGGAAGTGGAGGTGCCCGCCCTCACCCCGGCATAGGATGCGCCGATTGCATATTGAACTGCGGCAATCTCATCCTCGGTCTGCTTTACCACTATGTTGAAATCGCGCTCCTTCTCCGCGAGGTAGTGGAGCACTGAGGAAGCGGGGGTCATCGGATACGCGGCGAACAATTTCATCCCTCCCGCAACTGCCCCCAGCGCGAACGCCTCATTTCCGCCTATCACTATGTGCCTGTTGTTCCGGTTCAGTGGCTTGAATTTGATTTTGAAATCGCCCTTGAAATTGCCCTTCACATAATCGTAGCCGGCCTTTGCGGCCTTTATGTTCAAATCAACTATCTCCTTGGATTTGCGGGAGAATTCCTTCTCCAGGAGCCTGAAGAAGTCGTCCATCGGATATTCTATCAGGCCCAGGGAGATGCCCACCGTGATCGTGTTCGCCATCTTCGGGTCCAGCCCGTTCTGCTGTATTATCTGCTTCAGCGGCACCGGGAATACGGAAACCCCTTCGGGCATCCTTATATTGGACGCATCTATCTCAGAATCGTAAATCAGTACGCCTCCCTTGTTGATGAAGTCCCTGTGGAAGATGATTCCGTCCCTGTTCAGCGCCACGACCACGTCGTTCTTCTTCACCGGGGAGTGGATTTCCCTGTCGCTCGCCCTTATCTGGTAGGTGTTGTGCCCCCCGCGTATGAGGGACGGGTATTCGGGATAGCCGACAACGTGGTAGCCGCCCCTCGCGAAAACCTTTGCGAGCGTCCTTCCCGTAACCATGGAGCCCGCTCCTGCCTCTGCGCCAATAATCCATGTGAATTCCATATAGATGCCTCGGTCGCTTTTGGGAAAAGTTTTATTGGAAGGAATAAAAAGCTATCGAACAAAACTCCGTTTTTTGACGAATTCAACGAATAGGTTCATATTTCGAATGGCTCCTTCCGGTGAAGTGGTACCTGAAGAAATTGGTTCCATGGTAAAGAAGGTATTTCGGGTAGCCCCATTCCCTGACCCTGCGCATGGAAACGAAAACCGGGGCCTTATGGACGAATTTTATTTTTCCGTGCATTGCGGCTTTCTTTGCGAGATGGGTGTCTTCGGCGGTAACCAGGTCCGTGTCGAAGCCGCCCACTTTCCTGAAAATGTCCGCCCTTATGGCCATGTTGTCGCCAGCAACATAGTGCATCCCGATTTTTGAAAGCCCCCTCGCTGCCGGGCTGAGGAAGCCGTGCGCAAACGCATTCTCCAAAATATTGCCGTCCCTGGGGAGGACGGGGCCTGCGGAGGCGACGTGCGTGCCTTTGAGGATGGGCTCGGACAGCCTTGCGAGCCAGTCCGGCTTCACGTGCACATCAGCCGCGGAATTTACTATTACGTTCCCGTGGGCCTGCATGCAGCCGGTGTGCCTTCCTGCGGAGATTGTCCGCTTCGGCTCAAAAACCACCCTCGCGCCAAGCTCCCTTGCGACATCCACCGTTGAATCTGTGGAATTGCCGTCCGAAATCACTATTTCATAATCGAAATCCGCCTTCTGGCAATTCATCGCCTCGAGCGTTGGGCGGAGGTATTTCTCCTCATTGTAAGCCGGGATTACTATGGAAACTTCCGGTTTTCTGATCATTGGGATGTATTCCGCTTCCGTAATTTAAATAGCTTATGATGCCTTCATCTTCTCCTGGAGGTATTTCATCGCCTCATCCGCGCCCGAGGCGAGCGCCTCGAACAGTTCCGAGGGCTCGAAGAAGGTGATTTTCCCCCTCACCTTTTCCCTTATCCTCGCCTCGCTCATCTCCCGCATGGACAATTTCCTTTCCCGCATCTCGCGGATTGCCCTGAGGTCGCTCCTTATAATGTGCTCGTTCAGCTTGTTGTCTATGAAGAGGGAGCCGTCCTCAGCAAGGATTACGTCCGAGGCGCGGAGCCCCATGCACAGGGTCCCCTTCAGGCGTATGCGCATTACCGCATCCGGGTTTTCCTTTCTCAAGCCCGAAACCAGCCCTTCAACGCGTTCCTGCACCTCGCTTAATTTCGCATCCGTGAATTCCAGCTCCTCAAAAAGGAATTTCCTGCAGGGAATTGGTATGAACTGGTGCTTCTTCTCCTTAGTATCGTATAAGTAATAGCCGCGGGGGTTCGTCTCCTCCTTGGTAAGCTGGGTGATTACCGTGGAGCCGGGGATGAGGAACCTTCCGTCCAGCGCTTCCTTCCTTATGTGTATGTGGCCGTTCAGGATGAGGTCGTATCCGAGCGGCTCAAGGTCGTTAAGGTCCAGCAGCTCCTCCCCGAAAACGAACTGCTTCACGGACTGGTGGAGCATCAGGATGGAGAAGGGCCCCTCCGGGATTTGGATTCTTTCCTTTATCTTCTCCAGCCCTGTTTTCGCCAGATCGTCCGGGACGTTTCCCATCCCCGCGAGGAATATCCTCTCCCCGTCCTTTTCGAACAGCGCGGAAGAGAAGTTGAGGTGTTTTATCACTCCTGCCTTTTCCAGCAACCCCACCGGGTTCAGTGCTCCCCTGCTCCTGCGCTCGTGGTTTCCGTGTATTGCATAGATTGGTGTCTTAAGGGAACGGAAGAAGGAGATGGTTCTGCCCAATACCTGCAGCGGAGGGACGCGGGTATCATATAAATCGCCGAGAAACAGGATTAGGTCGGCTTTTTCATCTGCATCTTTGAACGCGGCTTCCGCCTGGGCAAAACTATCCTCATAGAATCGGGGATAGCCCACATGCGTATCGGAGATTACCGCTATTTTCACAGACTATATTAATGCGGAAAGGAATATAGCACTTGCTAGCGGAACCATTGCAATTGCTTACCATAAAAGCGCAAGGAGTACGTGCAAAGAGTTGTAAAGTGGAGTGGGAGGGGGTCAGAGAGTTCCTAGTTTCCCGTTTAGGGTTTCCGGAAACTGGAGGCTGGAAACAGGAAACTGAATTGGGGCGCTCCCCTCCGCGTTTCCTTCTGGGAAAGGAATTAGAGGGTTTAGGTATTCTCCTGCCATACTCCCCACGCCTGTTTGGGCGTGCCGTCGCTACTTTTCAGCCCTATTGTGCAGAGGTATTCCCTGAACGGGACCATGAATTCTTCGTCCTCTTTTACCCAGGGCGCATCCGTGAGGAAGGTGTCCGCGTCGTCCGTGCAGTCCTTCCCGTCATGCAGCCCGAACCAGTTCACGAACTCCGCATCCGTGGATTCCAGGTAGGAGAAATACTCTTCTGCGAACTCAGCCTGCCTCCCTTCTGAAGAACTGAGCAACAGGGAAGAGCTCCAGGCAGTCTCCACTACCGCATAGGGCTTTCCGGGAACCACATTTTTCACATCCCCAAGCATGTATCTCCCGAGGGAAACATTATCAAATACGAACAAATCGTGGTAGCCATAGACCGTATAGCCGATTAAGTCGGCTTCGGGCGCGAGTTCCACTATTATATCTGTCGCGTTGTTTTTCACTGCATCATGGTAGGTGGCGGTGAAGCCCACTTTCGTTTCCGGGCTTACAGCATGCACCTTTTCCCTTGTTTCCGCCAATATTTCCCTGAATGCAGGAATTTTATCCCGATGCGCATAAAGATAATCGTCCACCTCGTTTCCCACAAACAAATAATCCGGATGGTAGCGCTCCGCGAAATCCGCTGCGAAATCCGAGAACTCACCCCTGAAACCGGGGTCAGAGAAGGAGGAGTATTTGTCCGGGTACTGTCCGAGGACTGAGGTATGGATGATATTGAAGGTGATTGCGGTGCGCCCCTCCTGTGAGAGCGCCTCCATCACGTAATCGGAGATGCTCCAGTTGCTGTACAATCCCTTCCAGGTAAAGTACCAGTAGAGGACGTCCACGCCGTTTTCCCTTGCCTCTTTTATTGCATCCATGAAAAGGGCGGGGTCGTCGTTCCTCGGGGTTGCGACCATTCCCACTTTTGGCTTCGTGTTTAGAGTGCTCGGGGAACAGGAAACCGAAGACAGGAAACTGGAATCTGGCTGGGCGTTGGCGCATGCTGTGGAGATTACATAGGTTTGGTAGTTGCAGTAAACGAGGCGGAGCTTCGCATTCATCTGGTTGCTTCCCTCCATCTTGGAGAAGGAGACGTATTCCCCATCCTCTTGTATGGAGCCGGCATATTGCATAAGCACGCCCTTGTAGAAGGAGGGCGGGACAGGGTATTTTGCCGCGGAGAATAGGCAGGCGCCCATTGCGCGGGCCATGAACATCTGCGCATCGGTTGGCTGTGCGGAGGGCCAGTCGGGATACCGGAAGGAGATGCGGCCGTCGGAATAGTCGAGATACTGGATGCTGGCTGCTGTTTGCTGGCTGCCGGAAACTGGCAACTGGGAACCGGAAGCCGGGGGCTGGGCAGGGGCGTTTCCCGTACAGCCCGCGGAAAAAAGGAGCAGGAGCATGAAAAACGGAAATGCATAATTTTTCATGGAGATTGTTAGATGGGCAGGAATAAAAAAGCGTGGGTAACTGTCCTCGGATTCTGGATTACGCAGCTTATTCTCCGCAGTCCGCCTACTGAGAATGTGAACCTCCACGGCCTAAAGGCCGTGGCTTCTTCGTAGATAAAGGGCAAATGTATTCCTGCTGCCTTTAGAGGAAGCCTCGGCTCTCCTCCCCGGCATAAATGCCGAGGCTTCCTCACACCTTGTAGCCGCACCCAATGGCTAGGCAGACCTATCGCCGCCACGCAGGCGACTACAAGGTGTGACCGAGCCGTGGAGGTTCAGTGAAAAATCATGGCTGGCGGCAAAAATCTCCGAACCATATGGTTATGGAAAATGAACTCTAAAAAAACCAAGCGGAAAAGGAAAACGGAAAAACCTAGTTTTGCAGATGTAGTTACCGGAAACCGGGAACCCGAAACAGGAAGCAAAATTAATGAGTTTGGGCCCGCGGAGATTTGAACTCCGGACCTTTCGATTATCAGTCGAACGCTCCAACCTGGCTGAGCTACGGGCCCTGAATGGTTGCCGGTTTCCCGTTCTGGGTTCCCGGAAACTAAAGATTGACTGCAAAATAATAAAACATCAAATGATTTTAAAAGCCCAATCTTTTTAAAGAGTGGTTCGTGTTATATACTTAACTTCGCCACTTTCGCCTAGCTTACGCTGATTTCTGGCACAAATAGGATTCGCCACTTTGGGATTACCAGCCTACTTTTGCCTCCAAATCGCCATATTTCTTTACAGAATCCCCTAAAAGC
>JBFMEZ010000013.1:0-133198 GCA_040753215.1 Microcaldota archaeon
ATTGCCCAAAAGAGTATCTTGGGAGAGAAGTTTACCTTATCATAAAGAGAAAAAGGAATTAGCTGCCTTCAGTTCAAAACTGGAAACCCGAAACTGGAAACCACCAAAGAATTATCGGACAGTCTGTTTAGGCCGTGGAGGTTCACAGCAGCCCGGAAGCATATTTATAAATGTTAGGTGCCCCTAAATACTAAGAGCTGGTTGAATGGCAATCCAAAACATTCAGTCTCTCCTTTCCCGGAAGGATTATTTTCTTCTTTTCGCAGCCACAAGCATACTCTCCTTCATCGCCCTCTATTTCCTTACCCTCGCCACAACCACGGGCTACAGCCTCGGCATCTTCATAATGATGAACGGGCTTGGGTATGCATACCTTACCATCATAATGTTTGCTGCGATTTCCCTGCTGCTGGGCCTCTACGCATCCCTGCTTGCGCACAGGCTCAAAAATTCCTGCAGCACGGACCTCGGGCAGAATGCACCGGGCTTTGCGGGCCTCGCCTCCGGGATACTGGGCGCGGGCTGCCCGATGTGCGGCTCGCTCATCTTCGGGCTTTTCGGAATGCCGCTTGCGCTCTTTTTCCTCCCATACCAGGGGCTCGAGCTGCGTGCGCTGAGCATAATTTTCTTATCAGCATCCGTTTTCCTGCTCTCCAGGGATATGAACGCCTGCGTGAAGTAAGCCCGGCTTATCATACGGCGCGGAAACTATTGAGTAATTTTTCCAGCACGATGTACCCAAGATACGTGAAGACACCGGTTGCCCCGTACCCCACAATCGGCACCAGCAGGCCGTAATCCAGCCCGGGTACCGGCAGCGCCGTCCATATCGTATTCTCCTGGTAATGCCATGTCCTCCACACAAGGGAATTGAACGTTTCTACTATGAACCCGACCAAAATCCACGAGATTATCCATGCAGGGAAGAACCTTATTTTTGTGTGCTCGGTCAATATGTAGGAAAAGAGCAGTGCAACCGTAATTATGAGGAACCATCCGCCCACCAGCGGAAGCCCGACCGCCGTGCCGAACATCCCGAAAAGGGTCCATGGCGGATGGTAAACCCACCAGCGCTCAACAAGGAACTCGTTAGCCGCTTCCGAGAGAACGCCCGCCACAATCGTTCCGGCAAGGAAAACAGGCCAGTTCTGCTCCACGCACCTCCAGCATTTTGCGCTCCTCGCCTCGTGCCTGAGCCCCTGGTACAGCAGTATCACGGAGATGGCCAGGTGGCCCATGAACATCGAAGTGCCTGCCACGCTGCTCAGGTAGAACTCCAGCCCGAGATAAAAAGCAGGAAGGTGCGTAAGGATGAATGCGGTTATCCACATGGCCCCGAGAAGATATTTCCCCGTGTATAAATACCCCAGCCCCCACACGAAGAAGTTCAGCAGCCCCGCGATGAAGTCCCTGTTTTCCTCCATGCTGCTGCTACCGCAGCAATGATTTTATGCTTATCCGGGCTAATCCGCGCATGCATGCCGATGTTGCCATAGCCGGCGCCAGCTTTGCCGGCCTTGGTGCCGCATACTACCTGAAGGGCACCGGCATAAAGGTGCTGCTGATAGGCAGGAAGGGGATAGGCGAGAACCGTGCATCCACCTGCGCAATGCCCCTTTACATCGCAGAGGAGCTTGCTCCCGGCTCCATCCTCGCAGTACAGGGCCGCTTTAACATAGAAACAAGAAGAATCAATAAGGAACTAGGGATTCCCGGAAACTACTGCACGGTGGACTACAAAAAGTTCTGCGCATCCCTTTTCAAGAATTCCGGGGCAGATTTTCTGAAGGCGGAGGTCCGCGGGACCGCAAATAATGCAGTCGAGACTTCCGCAGGAAGAGTTGATGCCGGCTTCATCCTGGACTGCACCGGATGGAGGCGCACCCTCTCTGCAGGCGGGCCGGCAAGGCCGCAGGAACTGTTCATCGGCATGGAGGTAACAACCAGGATAAGGAAGGAGCACGAGGGCCGCCTCAGTTTCTTCGTTGACAGGGGCCTCATCCCCGGCTACGGATGGATATTCCCGGTGGGAGGCGGGCTCGGCCGGGTCGGGCTGGGAGGGCGCTGCACCTCTGTCCCGCTGAGGAAGGCGTTCATGGAATTCCTTTCGCGCATCGATATTCCTTTCGAGAACAGGGAGCTTGTTGCAGGCGCCATTCCCGCAACAGGCCTCGGCAGGGCGTACTATAAGGGCGTGTTTTTCGTGGGCGACTCTGCGGGGCAGGTTCTTCCGCTCGGCGGAGAGGGTATACGGACAAGCCTCTACTTCGCGAGGGAGTGCGCCGCCGCGCTGGCAGGCGTGCATGAAGGGAAGCTAACCCGCGATGAATGCATAAGATTATACGAAAGGAAGGTTAATGCCGAAAGGTTCGCCTTCAGCACCCTCCGCATGATACAGGAATCGGCATTCTCGCTGCCCCAGCTGTTTTTCGACTCATGCGTATTCGCGGCAACCTCCGGGCTTCTTGCGAAGCGGCTCACAAACGCCTACCTTTCCATAGCAAGGCTCTAGCTCCTCTTTTTATAAAAATATTCGAAAAGCATATGATGCCATCACTGCATGGTTCGGGAGAACAGCTTTTGCAATAAGTTTTACAAATTCTGAAAATGGCTGGGATGGATAACCTAGCGGCATGCCCGCAAAGCCCGCAGGCTGCTATTTTGCCAATTCCACGGAAACTTTTATCGGATTCTTCAGGCAGTATACGGCCGGGCATCTCTCTTCAGCGAGCCTTGCAAGCTCTTCCATGTTCCCGCTTCCGGATGCGGTTACTTTCAGCCTCACACTCTCCACTATCGGCTCGCTGCCCAGCCCCAGCGCCTTCCTGAGATTCACCTTGTTCTCTGCTGCCACCCTGAGCCTGCTGAGCTTCATACCCTTCTCAGCCGCTACAGAAGCCAGGGTTTGCGCATAGCACGAAGCTATCCCAAAAAGGCAGTACTGCATCGGGTCCGGCCTGAGGAAAGAGCCACCAAGAAAGTCCGGCCCATCAGCTTCCAGCGTGGTGGAACCGCTGCCGTGCCTTATGGCCGCCCGGAACTGAGGCTTTCCTTCCTCAAAAAACCATTCCCCCTCCACTTCCTTTGTTTTCACCGCTTTTTGCGGATCTGTTTTTACTTCCTCCACAAATGCGCCTGCCTTCTCCGTATCCAAATTGTTTATTCTCATGCCCCGCCACCCCCCTTTCCTATCTCCTTCCATGTTTTCCAGATGAGAAGGAGCACCAGCACAATCAGGCCAAGGAGTAGAATGAGCACAAGCGCATCCCATATTCCGTAGCCGTACCCCATCCCGTATCCATAGGGCATCATCCCATATGCACCACCGGTTCCCATCATGCCACCACCCATCATCCCCATTCCCATCATGTAGCCGGCTCCGCTGTCCCCGCAGTACATGTTTTTTGCAAGGTTTATGTGGAACAGTTCCTCTTCTTCGCTCCCTTCCTCCAGCCCCATCATCCTGTGCATAAGCGTGTGCGCGGTCCCGGGATGCATCTGCTCCATCATGTATTCCCCGACCAGCTCAAGCTGCTCATCCGTCATTGCGCTGCAGCTTATGCTTGAATTAATCAGCTGTTCAGCTTCCAGAAGCTCGCTCTGCGAAACCGCCGAAACCACGTACGCCAGCCCCAGCACAAACAGGCCCATCATCCAGAATCTCATACTTTCATCCCCCTTTCGGTTTATACCCCCTCATCAGCAGCGAATTCGAGACCACGCTCACCGAGCTGAAGGCCATCGCCGCGCCCGCAATCACCGGGTTGAGCAGGAACCCCATGAACGGATAGAGCACTCCCATCGCGACCGGAATCCCTATTATGTTGTAGATGAACGCCCAGAAGAGGTTCTGCTTTATCTTCTTCATCGTGTATGCGCTTATGTCGAATGCCTTCACCACATCCCTAAGGTCATCCTTTATCAGCACGATATCCCCGCTCTCTATCGCCACGTCCGTCCCGCTCCCTATCGCAATCCCTATGTCCGAAGCTGCGAGCGCGGGCGCGTCGTTTATCCCGTCCCCCACGAAGGAGACCTTCAGCCCCTCGTTCTGCAGCTTCTTCACTTCTTTCTCCTTCTCCTCCGGCAGGACTTCCGCGAGCACCCGGTCTATGCCCACCTGCCCGGCAATTGCCTTCGCGGTCCTCTCATTGTCCCCCGTAATCATCGCGACCTTCAGCCCCTGCCTGTGCAGCAGCTTCACCGCTTCCCTTGAATGCTCCTTCAGCGTGTCCGCGACCGCTATTATGCCCGCCGCCTTTCCACCCACCGCAACAAGCATCGCGGTCTTCCCCTTATTCTCCAGCCCCATCAGCTTCCCTTCCAGACCTTCATAAGCAATCTTTCTCTTCTGCATCAGCTTCCTGTTCCCTATGAGCACCTTCCTGCCTTTGTATGAAATCTCCACCCCGTGCCCGGGGATGGAATTGAATTTCTCCGGCTCGGGGACCGCAATCTTCCTCTCCTTTGCCCTGTTCACGATTGCCTCGCCCAGAGGGTGCTCGGAATTCTTCTCCGCAATGGCCGCCAGCTTCAGAAGCTCCTCCTCCTTCATCCCAACCGGCACTATATCCGTTACCTCCGGCTTTCCCTTCGTGAGCGTCCCGGTCTTGTCGAATATGACCATCCTCATCTTGTGCGCAGTCTCAAGCGCCTTCGCGCTCTTGAACAGTACCCCCTGCTCCGCGCCCTTCCCGGTCCCCATCATCACCGCAGTGGGCGTAGCAAGCCCGAGCGCGCACGGGCATGCGATTATGAGCGTGGTGATGAATATCGTGAGCGCGAATATGAACGGCTGCCCCGCAACAAAATACCAGTATCCCGCAGCCAGCAGCCCGAGCCCCAGCACCGCTGGCACGAAGTATGCGGATACAAGGTCCGCAAGCCGCTGGATTGGCGCCTTGGAACCCTGCGCCTCCTCCACTAATTTTATTATCTGCGCCAGCATCGTGTCCTTCCCGACCTTCTCCGCCCTCATCCTGAAGCTCCCGGTCTTGTTTATGGTCGCCCCTATCACTTCGTCCCCCTTCCTCTTGCCCACAGGTATGGGCTCACCAGTAATCATCGCCTCGTCCACGTAGGACTCTCCCTCCACTACTACCCCGTCCACGGGTATTTTCTCCCCCGGCCGTATTACAACTATATCCCCAATCGCCACGTCTTCGATGGGAATCTCCGCCTCCTCCCCCTTCCTTATCACCCTTGCGGTTTTCGCCTGCAATCCGATTAGCCGCTTTATTGCCTCCGAAGTCCTCCCTTTCGCAACCGCCTCCAGCAATCTACCGAGCAGGAGGAATGCAATCAGCACAGCCGCTATCTCATAGTAGAGGTACCCCTCCAGCCCGAAGAAAGTAACACCAATACTATACACATAGGCAGCCCCCACCCCTATTCCCACAAGAGAATCCATCGTTGGCATGAGATTTATGAGCGCCCTTGCGCCTCTAGTGAAGAACTGCGAGCCCGCGATTATCGCGGGGGTCGCAAAAACGAACTGCAGCAGTGCGGTATTCTGTTCTATTAGTTCCGGATACCTCAGCCCGAGCATCTCCTGCAATGCGAGCAAGACAGTAGGAATGGCGAATATCGCTGCAACCGCCAGCCGCGTCTTGTAATCCTTTATCTCCCTCTCCCTCGCCGCCTTCTCCCTGTCCACCTCCTCCCCTTCCACCCATTTTTCCGCATCGTACCCCGCATTCACTATCGCCTTCCTTATCTTATCGAAATCCAGCTTCTTCGGGTCGTAGAACACATCCGCCTTCTCAAGCGTGAAGTTCAGCTCCACCTTCGCAACCCCGGCCAGCCGCTTCAGCGCGCCCTCCACTATATTAGAGCAGTGGAGCGAGCTCATCCCAAGCACGTGCAGGGACATCTTTTCCGTCCCGTCCACCTTCACCCCAGCTGGCTTCTCCGCCGCCTTGAGCACCTCATACCCGGTCTTCCTTATCCTGTCCTCTATCTCCCTTACGCTCACAGTCTCCGGGTCGTACGCCACGAGCACCTTCTGCGCAGCAAAATTCACACTCGCATCCTTCACGCCCCTAAGGCCTTTCAGCCCCTGCTCTATGTGCATCGCGCAGGAGGCGCAGTCCATCCCGCCCACAGCAATGGTTACCCTCTCCTCACCTGCAGGCGCCGCCTTCTCTTCTTTCTTCCCATGGAGGTATTTCTCCATGCACTCCTTCGAGCAGAAGTAGTAAGCCCTGCCCGCCTTCTTCACCTTGAATTTCGTCGTTTCCGGGACTTCCATCCCGCATATCGGGTCCTTCGGCATAGAATATTCACCTTTCAATTACCTGCTTATTTCCTCCTGCTTCTTTTTAAGCTTTACATTATCTGAAATGCTTAGCCGCCGCACGTTCCCCTGCTTCCCCCTCCCCCGCATCCGCAACCCGTGCGCACAGGAGCCGCCACCTCCGCAGGCACGTTCCCCTCCCCGTCCTCCACCAGCAGCAGCCCGTCCCCCATGCCCATCCCGCAGGTAATCCTGTACCGCCCCGGCCTCTCTGCAACGAACTCCAGCACGTTATCCCCGGGCACAATCCTCTTGCTCACGCCCATCCCGTTAATCACTATGGTGGACATGCAGCCCACGAACGTCTCCGTGTCCGCCACAATCCTCACCGTATCGCCTGCCCGCACCCTTATCTCCCGCGGCTCATAAACTCCCTGCTCCCAGTTGAAGGACATGTTCAGCGTCTCGGTTTCCGGTTGCCAGTTCTCAGTTTCCTGATTAGAAGAACCCGCTGGTTCAGCAACCGCTCCGCCCGCATTCGCCGCACAAGTCTGCACGTTTATCCCGCATGCAGCCGCAAGGCCTCCGCTATCATTCGCCTGCGCCCCTTCACTCCCGGCGTTGGCATACTGCACTCCGCTCCCATACAAGAGTGCAACAAGCACCAGCCCGACAACAAACCCAACCCCGACCATCGCCTTATTGTCCATAAAAAACCCTCCTCATTCGACCACCACAAACTTCCCGGGTATCATGCCCATCCAGCAGCTCCATCCGAACTCCCCGGTCTCGTTCGGAGTGAATTCCACCACCTGCGTCCCCTCATGCACCTCAATCTCCAGCCCGTATTCCGGAACTATTATCCTCTCATTGCATCCCGTAATGCTAACCCCCTCAATAACCCACTTCACCGGCACCCCCTTCTTCAGCACAAACACATTCGGCTCAAACCCATAGTATGTTACATTCATGCGTATCTCCTGGTAGGAAGGCCCGGTTTCAGTTCCCGGTTGCCAGTTCCCAGTTCCCAAAAATATCCCCTTCCCGCACAGCACCAGCCCTTGGTTCGCCATAAGCAGCCCAAGGAATATCACAAGCATGGCCGAAACCGTGACAAACCTCCCCTGCATCGCGCTCCCCGCCTTTCCCGCAACCACCCCGAACCCAAGCATCGGCGGCAGCGTCCCCAGCCCGAAGAAGAAAAGCGCCGCAGCCCCGCTTAGCACGCTCCCAGTCCCTGCGGCGAATATGTACATCGCCTGCAGCGGCCCGCACGCAATCATCAGCCCATTCAGCAATCCCGTTACTAAAGGTCCGCGCCCGCCCATCTTCTGCATAATCCCATTCACAAATCCGGGCATCCCGAACCTCAACCCGCCCAGCCCGTTTATCCCCAGCATCCCCAGCCCATACACCACAAGGAACACCCCCGCAACAAGCGCGGCCGCCCCCCTCATCTCGGGCGTGAATGCAATCACCGAGCCCACAAGCCCGAACGCCGCCCCTATAAATGTATAAGACACCAGCTTCCCAGCCCCATAGAGAAGATGCGGTGCAACCCTTCCCCCGCTTTTAGCGGAATAGCCCAGCACAAAGCCCCCGCACATCGCTATGCAGTGGAAGCCCGTAACAATCCCCAGGAGAAATAGCGCCACATATCCTGCCTCGCTTCCCACCTGCGGAACGGGAATCCCGCTCTCAATCCCGGAAAAATAATACGCGGCTGCAAGGAGCGCCAGCGCCCCAAGCACCACCAGAACGGGGCTCGCCCCACCCACCACGTATCCCTCCTTCTCAATCGCCTCCTTCACTTTTCCCAAATCCCCTCCGTCCAGCTGCACCTCCACCTCTCCCCTTTCCAGGGATGCCTTTACGCCAAGCACCCCCTGCACCCCGCGCACCGCGTCCTCTATCCTCTTCTCGCATGATTTGCATTTCATCCCGCGCACATGCAATTTCCCGGTTTTCATAATAGTTTCATACGCTGAAACCATACATTTCAGTTCCTGTAACCAATCCCAAGAAAAGTGAAACCAAACGCTACTTTCCGGCTCCGCAGTCACGCAGCAACCCTTTATAATATTTGCACACCAAAATACACCTATGGCAATATCCAGAAATATAGCATATTTAGGCGGGCTTTCCGGGGTCCTTCTTCTTGCAGCCCTCATGATAACCGTGCCCGAGCTTGCGAAGCAGGGCGTTTCCGACGTCTGCACCATAGACGGCGAATGCCAGCACGAGCAGCACATGAACCTGCTCATCGCCCTCATCCCGGTGTTCATAGGAGGGGGCGCAATCCTCGGCGCAATCTCCTATTACACATTCTATGAGCGCACCGCGCCCGTAAAGAAGGAGGCGGACGCCTCCCTCACAGTTTCCTTAATGGAAAAGGACGAATCCAAAATACTCGCCAAGCTGGTCGCGGAAGGCGGAAGGATTACCCAGTCCGAGGTTTCAAGAATAGAAGGGATAGGAAAAGTAAAGGCCCACCGCATCCTTTCCAGGCTGGAGAAAAGGGGAATTGTCTCCAGCGAGAAATACGGGAAGACCAACATGGTGAAGGTTTCGGACAAATACAGGAAGCTTTTCCTCAAGGATTAGATTTTCCCTTTTTTCCAGATTTCTTCTCCCACTCCTGCCTTCGCGTTCTCATGCCGCGCAAGCACAAAAAGCAAATCACTCAACCTATTCAGGTACTTAACAAGCATCTTATCCGCTTTCGCAGCTACAAGCCGCCTCTCAGCTCTCCTGCAAACGGTCCTCGCGCAGTGCAGCACAGCCGCCTCCTGCGCCCCCCCCGGAATTATGAAGTGCCTGAGCGGCTTCAGTCTCTCTTCCACAGCATCTATATCCTTCTCCAGCTTTTTCACATCCGCCTCCCCGACGGGTATTTCCCCTGAAAAAATGGAAGCCCCGATGTCAAAAATCTCCTTCTGCACCCTCTTCAGCACCGCCTGCGTCCCCTTGCTCGGGGAAAAGGCAATCGCAAGCCCCAGGAAAGAGTTCAGTTCGTCCAGCGAGCCGTAAGCCTCGACCAGGGGGTCATCCTTCCTCACCCTCTTGCCTATATGAGTGGTCGTTTCCCCTGTATCTCCAGTGCGGGTGTAGATGCTCAAATAAATCACTTCTGCACTTTTATGCAGTTGACCGGGCAGGATGCAGCGGCTTCAGTGTTGCACTCCGCATTCGGAAGCTGGAGCTCAAAGTTCTCGCCGCCCGTGTTCTTCCCGCCCTTCAGGTGCGACTTCCCATCCCCCTTCATCTCCCAGTACTTCGGGCAGACGGCTGCGCATGCGCCGCACCCTATGCATATGTCCCTCAGGTGTATTACTTTCGCCATATGAATCCCTCTTTTCCCTTATCCTCTAAGCATTAAATTCCTTTCTTTAATTCTTCCGCAATGACCGCCCCTATCTTGTCCTGCGCCTCAAGGGTGCTCCCGCCGATATGGGGCGTAAATATCACATTATCCAATTCCAATAATCTCCCCTTGTACGGCTCTTCCTTATACACATCCAAAGCCGCCCCGCCCAGCTTCCCCTTCTTGAGCGCATCATAGAGCGCCTCCTCATCCACCATGCTCCCCCGCGCCAGATTAACCAGGCAAGCCCCATCCCTCATCTTAGCGATGGTTTCCGCATTAATGATGTTCTCCGTTTCTTTCGTGGGCGCGGCATGTATGCTCACCACATCCGAAACGCGCAGCAGCTCGTCCAAATCCTCCACATACTTTACTCCCGGGCAGTCCACCCTGGGCGGAGGGTTGTATGCAACAACTTCCATGGAGAGCGCCATCGCCTTCTGCGCAACCGTGCACCCTATCCTTCCGCACCCTATTATGCCCAGCGTCTTCCCCCCCGCCTCGTGCCCAATGAGCCCCTTTTTCTCCCATTTCCCGGCCTTCATCCCGCAGTGCGCCCTCCCCAGATTCCTGAAAAGCGCAATTATGAGCCCTACCGCAAGCTCCGCAACGGCCCCGGTGGAAGCCTGGGGCGTGTTCTTCACTACAACCCCCCTCGCCCTGCATGCCTCCATATCTATGTTGTCCAATCCAACCCCGGCCCTGAAAACAACCTTCAGCTTCGGCGCCTTACCCAGCATCTCTTTCGTAACCTTGGTCGCGCTCCTTACAACCAGCACGTCCGCATCCTTCAGCTCAATTTCAAGGTTCGCCGGCTTGTACACAACATCCCCGGCCCCCTTTATGCTCCGGACCGCGCCGGCTTCCAGATCGTCCGCTATTACTATCTTCATTTCTGCATCCCTCCTTTTTTCACCGTGAACCTCCGCCCAGCGTCGGTTCACTCTGCCTTTGGGTTGCCTCGCTCACGCCCCAGCGTTCTGCATCGCTGCGGCGATGTCTGGCGAAGTTCTGCGGAACTTCACCATCGCTCGGCGCAAAAATGAGCCCAAAAACCTCAAGCTCACTCATGCTACATCCCTCCCAAAACCTCTTCCAGGATGTCCAGGGAAATCTCCAGGTTCTTCCTGTCGAAGAGCCCCATGTGCGCAATCCTCAGCCCATTGTCCCTGAATATTCCCTTGCACCCCACGATGGTTATCCCATACTTCTCCAGCAGCATCTTCTTCACGTCCGCCGCCTTATCGTGCTTGAATGCGGTCAGGGACCAGGACTCGAACCCCTTTTCCGGAATAAGCTCCAATCCCATCTCCACGACCCTCGCCCGCACATATTCCGAAATCACACGGTGCTTCTCCACCCAGGCAGGAATCCCTCCTCCCTTGTCCATATGGTCGTAGCACCTCTGTATCGCCCAGAATACCGTAATCGCAGGCGTATTCGGGGTCTGCCCCTTCTCCTTGTATATTTTCCTGTGCCTTCTCAAATCGCAATAGTGGGAAGGAATCCTATCCATCTTCTCTATTCTCTCCAGCGCCTCCTTCCCCAGCCCGATGACCGCGGCGCCAGGAGGGGCCCCAATCGCCTTCTGGCACCCGGTGATGAAGTAATCCACCCTGAACTCCTTCATGTCCATCGGAAGGGAAGGCCACGCAGAAACCGAATCCATTATGGTGAGCATCCCCTTCTTCTTCGCGTACTGATAGATTTCCTTCGCATGGTTGCGCACCCCATACCCCGTCTCATTATAGACCATCCCGAAAACGCTCGCCTTGGACTCATCTATGTGCGCCTTCGCCTTCTCCAGGTTCCATCCCTTTCCCGCGGGAATGTCCTTCTTCTCCACTTTAGCGTATACCTGCGCACACTCCGCGAGCTTGTCCCCGAAGTTCCCATTGCTCAGCACGAGCATGCTCTCATTCGGTTTCACGCAATTGAGTATGCAAGTTTCTATTCCGAGAGTCCCCGAGCCCGTGAGCACATACGCCTCCTCCGCATTCAGGTATTTAGCGCTCCTCGTGCACAAATCGTTGTACAATACTTTGAACGCCCCGCCCCTGTGCGTGTACATCTCCTGCACCTGCGCGAGCATCACTTCCTCCGGCACATAGACCGGGCCTGGAGCCAATAGGATTCCCATGCGTATCCCCCATATTTTGTGTTTCCCGTTTCCAGTTTCGTTAATATATAACTATTACCGGCTCCGGATACCTTCTCACGTTCCCCCAAGAGGAAGGGGGGACACCCCCCTTCTCTTTAGGGTAATCATAACCCCCCGACATTTGCATATTAGTACCTCAGTATATTACAATTACTGGTTCCGGGTACCTTCTTACATTTCCTGAGTAAACCCTGCCCTTCAGCATCTCCAGCATCAATCTCCTCGCCTCGTCCTTGTTTTCGAACAGCCATCCCAACCTCATGTTCAATCTCACTATTCTGTTCGGAATAAGATGCCTGGTGGATTTGGGAGGGAAGGGCACCCCGCTCTTCGCCCTCTCCACCACCTCCTTCTTTGTATAAGCCCTCCTGTAAAGAACGGAAAGCCCATCCTGCAGCACCACATCCCCAAAATCATCCGCAACATAAGTAACTTCCGGGTTTGTGCTTACCCCGGCGGAATCAACTATCCCCTTCTGCGCTTCCAGCAATTCGTTTATGGAGGAATATTTCCCCGGGGAGAGAAGGTACGCCTCCTTCCCATGGCCGTTCCTCTTCCCGAGCATGAACGCCACCCTGTCCTTCTCCAGCGCCTCCATCCCCGCCTTGAACTCCACCTTCTCCGCCTTTATCCCCGCCTTCGTGAACTGCTCAACGGAAAAGGAGGCGGAAGCGGGATACCATGTCCCAAGCTTAATCCCCGGGCTGGAATAATCCACCGGCTGCACGGCTGCATGCGGGCATTCCATGTCCTTCAAAACCATAAGGCGGTGGTTTCCGTCCAGCACCACATGGTCTTTTTCATCCATTATTATGGGGTCCACCATCTGCCCTATGTTGAACATGGCTTCTTTGAGCCTTTTAAGGTTCTTGGGCACAATCTCCTCGTGTTGCAGAAGAATAGAGGTATCTACCACATCCAGTCGCCTGATGATTTCCTCTAACAAACAAGCCACCCTGCGCCTGCTTTCCCTCTTAATCTTTATAAAGCATCCCGGAAGGCTAGTTGTCCGGCGGCGGATTATACGGAAGTGAGCAAGGATATCTTTAAAAACAAGCCAACAGAACTAATGGAATATGGATGAAGAGGCAAAGCGATACGCCGAAAAGGCAAGGAATTCCTGCCGCGCAGCCATATTGTTGCAGAAGCAGGGCCTTATAGCAGATGCGTTCTCGAGGGCTTACTATTCTGCGTTCAATGCAAGCCGCGCCATTATGCTAAAGGCGGGGGTGCAGCTTTCCAAAACCCATTCAGGCATGGTCGCCCGCCTCTGGGAGAGCAGGGAAAAGCTCGGAATCGATGCGAATCTCGTCCAGAACCTTTCCCGCTACCAGACTTTGAGGGAGGGCGGGGACTATGCGCCTCTCGAAGATGTGAGGAAGGAGGACCTGGAAGAGATACTTGCGGACATAAGGAAACTCTTTAAGCTGCTGGGTGAGAAGCTTGATTAAGACAGTCAGCCTTGCGGACATTCTTCCTATGCTCATCAAGCTGAAGAAGGAGGTGGGCGGCGAGGTTTATGTTTTCGGCTCCGTGACGGAAGGGGTGGCGGTCCCTTTCGAGAGCGATGCGGACATACTCATCCTGCCGAAAGGCAAATACAACCGGAAAAGCCTTTTTGGGAAGGCATGGGATGCGGTGAAGAGCATCCTGGACATCGGGATAACCCCGCACATAATAATATACGACCCTAAGAGGCATGCGGGGCTGCTTGAGGAAGTGCGGAAGAGCGGAGTGCGGCTCTGAATCGCTTCCCGTTTATTCCTTCTCAAAAATAACGTTCTTCTTTCCCCTGAAATGTTCGTCCCCTGTTATCAGACGGCAGTCATCCCCGGAAACATATGAGTAGATGATACCGTCAATCAGCGAAAGCCCCTCTTCTTCCGCAACCCTGCCGCCTTTCTTAGCTGATTCAAAATCCAGCGGAAGGATAAGCCCCCTCCTTGAGACGAACTGCAGGATTTTCTCTATCATTTTTTCATCCACCCTCTTTCTTTTAAGCGTCCTTCCCAGCTCGGCTATCACTATCGCGGGCGTTTCTATCAGCTCGTTCTCTATTATCTGCCGGAACCTCTTCCTGCTGAAGTAGGATATCCATGCATAAGTATCAGCCACGTATCTCATGTTCCTCGTCCTCCTTTATGTCCTTCATAGAAACCTTGCCCGCCAGGACCCCCGCCATGCTCTCCTTCTTCTCAAACAGGCACTTCTTCAGCTGCTCGTTTATGAACGCAGAAACATTCCCATGGCCCAGCTCCTTCAGCTTACGCACTATTATCTCGTCCAGCGTAATCGTAATACGTGTGCTCATCATACATCACCAATCATATATATGATGTATGATTTATAAAGATTTGCCTGCATGGCGGAGAATTATTTCATCGGCTCAAAAGACCTGAACGCCATATTATAATGGTGTAGCGGGACCTCCAGCCCTATTCCTTTGTCCCACCCAAATGGCCAACTCGTGGTCTTCGGGAACTGTGCCTCCACCAGCCCCACCAGGCGATCGACAATCTCCCGGGCCAGCATCGCCGAAGCCGTATCAGTGCTCAAGTGCGCGAATGCGCCCACCACTATCTCCGCGGCGCCTATCAATGCCCTTGCCCTCAGAATATCTTCCTTCACTTTGCCCAGGTCCAGCCTTCCATCCTCCCTTTCCACGCATACGAGGGCCAGCAGTGCATTTTTCGCAGAAATGGCCCGGTTGGAAGCAGTAAGCTCCGGAAGGATGTCTCCCAGTTTCCTACGAAGGTTTTTCTCCTCCCGGGCATGCCGGCTCCTGCTTTTCCCGGATATGCCTGCCTCCACCCACAGTTCCTTCGCGTGTATGTAGAGCATTTTCATCCCATCACCATGTGTTATTATGTGATATAAGATGTGTTTTCTTATATTTTAATATTGCGGAAAGAAAAATGCAAAAAGTGAAAGATTTTTATATAATATTATATAAAATAGCAATATGAAACCAGAGAATCTTGATGTGACCGACAGAAAGATACTCGCAGAACTGGACCAGGATGCAAGAATAAGCTACAGCGAACTCGGCAAGAGAATAAGGGTGGCCAAAGAGACGGTGAAATACAGGATGGAAAGGCTCATGAAGGAAGGGGCAATCCAGGGCTTCTACACGGCGGTGGATTTCTCCAAGCTTGGCTTTGTGGTCTACCGTCTTTACTTAAGGCTGAGGAACACCTTCCCGGAGATAGAGCAGGAAATTGTCAAATACCTGGCCGAATCGAAGAACGTTTCAGTCCTGTACCGCACAAATGGGCCCTACCATCTCGCAATGGGTGTGTGGGCAAGGGACATATGGGAATACGAGAAATTCTGGCAGGATTTCAAGCATCGTTTCGGGAGATACGTCTCCGCATCCCACCTTGCCCTGATGTCCGATTACAGGGAATTCTCGCGCCTTTACCTCAGTGGTGGAAAAGCCGAAAAAAAGTCCTTTCCCGTGGTGACGAAAAGCGGAAAGGAGAAGCTGGACCAGCTCGATTTCAGATTGCTCACCTTCCTTTCGGGCAATGCACGCGCCTCCATAGTGGAAATAGCGAAGAAAACGGGCGCAAGCATCGTTACGGTGCGCAGCAGGCTGAAGAGGCTGATGGATAAGAAAGTAATTGTCGGGTTCAGGCCGATGCTCAACTTAAATGCGCTTGGAAGGGAATATTACAAGGTGGATTTGTGGCTTAGCAAGTTTGACAAGGCGGAAGAGATAGCCGGGCACATCCTCTCCAACCCGAATGTTATTTATGCGGAGAAAACCCTCGTAACCAGCGACCTTGAATTCGATGTTGAGATAGAGAATTTCGACAAATTCATCTCACTGATGGATTCATTCAAGGCGAAATTCCCGGAGGACGTACAGGATTATTCCTACTATTCGCTGGTGAAGAACTACAAGACCAGTTTTGTGCCTTCGCTTTGAGTGCATGCGACTCTGAAACAGTTTTAAATTCTTGCAGCGCCTATATTTGCGTCAGGGCCCGTAGCGCAGCCTGGATAGCGCGGCATCCTCCTACCGTTTCCAGTTTCCCGTTTCCGGAAACGGGAGCGAGATGTAGGTCGTGGGTTCAAATCCCACCGGGCCCGATTGGAAGAGGAAGGGGGAGGTCCCCCTTCTCTTTACCATAATCATAACCCCCAACGGCTATTTTATGAGAAATAAACCAAATCCGCCCGCTCCGAAAAAGGGCAATAAACTCCTTTACATTCTAATCGCCGCAGCCATCCTCATAGTTGTTTTTTTCCTCCTCACCCAGCACTCCGGAAAGGAGCAAATTACCATAATCAACAGCGCGGGGCAGGAAATCAAAATCTACGTTGAAATAGCCGACGAATGGCCGGAGATGGAGCGCGGACTAATGTACAGGGAATCCCTTCCCGAAGATGAGGGGATGCTGTTCGTCTTCCCGCAGTCCGGGAATTATCCATTCTGGATGAAGAATACTCTAATCCCATTGGATGCAATCTATATTTCCGAGAACGGGACAATAGTAGACATGCTCCAGATGGAGCCATGCATCTCCGACCCCTGCCCGAACTACACCCCGGATGCGGACGCCCTCTACGTTTTAGAAGTAAATAAAGGATTCGGCGAAAGGCACGGGATATCCGAAGGGAACAGGATGGTTCTTAAATAATCTTTGCTGCCTATTTCTTTTTGGGCCTCATTATGCTGGTAGAACTCGCAAAGGCACTGGAGGAAAGCATCCAGCAGACATTAGAGGACAAAATAGGAATCGCATTCTCCGGAGGCCTGGACTCCACCATAATTGCCCATGTGGCGAAGAAATATTCCGCTCCGGAACTGTTCATCGCGGGAATAGAGAGATGCGACGATTTCCAGTATGCGGAGGTTCTCGCGGAGAAGATGAAGCTCCCTCTGCACAAGCGCACCCTCTCTTCCCAGGAGATTTTGGAATATTACAAGACCGCTTATTCCGTATTCCCGGGAGAATTCCTCAAGGTGGAATTGCTCGTGCCCCTCTGCGCGGTGGGCGAGATGGCTCATAAAGAAGGAATAGATGTTTTGCTTTTCGGGAGCGGGGCAGAGGAATTGTTCGTCGGCTACGAGAGGTATTACACTTATGCAAAGGAGGGCGGAAATCTGGAGAAATTGCTGAAGGAGGAGTACTCCACCCTCAAAAATAGGGAAATTAAAATGATAAAGAAAGTGATGCGGAAATACAATATAGAGGCGAGATTTCCATTCTATAACTCGACTCTTGCGGAAATGGCCTTCTCAATTCCGTTGCAACAGAAAATGGAGGACAAGAACCTGAAGAAATGCGTGCTCCGGGAAGCAGCCAAATTCCTCGGAGTTCCGGAATTGGCAATAAAGAGAAAGAAAAAAGCCCTCCAGTATGGGAGCGGAATCCACAATATTCTACTGAAGAATGCGGATTACATCGCGAAGCATTTCCCACCAGAACAGATGGAATAGCTAGGCAGTCCTCGCAGCCAGTTCTGCCCTTAGTTGTTCCTTGAATATGTCTTCCAATCTTACCTGCGCAGCCTTGTAATCCACAGTCCCGTTCTCCTGCTCAAGGTCTGCAAGCATCCTGTTAGTCGCGGTATTCAATTTCGTTACAAAGTCAATCTCCCGCAACAGCCTGTCGTTGGCATCGATGCTCGCCTTGTACGCCTTGTAGTACATCTTTCCCTTCAGGAAAGCCTGCAGGATGTACTGCTCCGGGGCGATTCCGCTCTCGTCGCTCCTGCGCACAAGCACGGGGGGAACCATCTGCAGGTCAAGGTGCCCCTGCAGTTTTCCCATGTCCACCTTGTCGAAATCCCAGAGCAGCGCCTCAGGGTTCCTTATGAATTTTGGCTCCACGTTGCACGCATCTATGGTCGGGCCCCTCCTGTACCTGAATATCTCCACAAATTGCCTGTTCGCGGGGTCGCTTTCATACTCATAGCCGAGCACCCTGTACACGCGTCCCTTCCTCCCAAACCTCAGTTTCCTCAGGAAAGTGTACCTATCAGTCGCAAACATGGAGGCAGAAGGAATCCCGAACACCAGCTCAAGGCGGTCCTGCACATCCTTCAGGGACTCGGCATGCAGGTTATAGAGGAGGAAAACTCCGGGCTGCGTGTTCAACAGATTAATCACGCCCTGCACCGCGCTCCGCGAACGGATTTCATTAATCACCAGAGCTGCGTCACCCATCCTCAGGAGTGCGTTCGCCATCTGCACGAGGTCCAGCTCGCCCGTGGGCTTGTATGCCGGCCCCTCCTCAATCCCCGCCTTCACCTTCGCAGCGCCTATGTGGAACCCGCGCTTCCTAAACGCCCCAACAGGTATTTCCTGGATGTCCTGTATCGGAATAATCCTCTTCCGCGTCCCGATAGCCATTATCTTTGCGGCCGTGAACGCGGTCTTCCCGACTCCCTTGAGCCCGAGGACCGCCTCGCTGCAGCCCAGGCTCACCATCACGTCATCATAGCCCGCGAAGAACGGGTTGAAGGACCTGAAATAGAGATATTGCGGGTAGGTGAAGGGCGCCTCCTGCATTATCCTCAAAGCTCCAACAAGGGGCCCGAAGGTCGCCGGAGGCCTCTGCAGGTGCGTCCTCATCGAGTGCCTCTTCACGACCACGTCCACCACGGGGTTCAAATCATCGAACTTCCTCCCCTTTTCCGAAAGCACTATGTTCCTGAAAGACCTTTCCAGCAAAGGTCTGCTGTACCTGTAAAGGGTGTGGCAGATCCCGAATTTCGCATGCTCTATGTAGATGGGCGAATTCTCTGCATCTATGTATATGTCCGTGACATTCTCGCTGTCCAGGGCGAGATTCTCCACAGGCGAGCCGAGCCCCACAATCCAGTTCGCGACCTCCCTGCCCATTATGAGTGCCTGGTGCGGGGTGATGTCCATCCCCCTCTTTATTGCCTCGTCCAGGAAATACTGCCTGTATTCCCTTGTTTTGAGTTGATATAGGATGTCGAACTGCTCCTCCGGGAAGGTCTCCTTCATCTGCCCCTCAATCAGCCCCTTCATCATAGCGGATAGCTCCGGAGGAAGCTCATTGATTCCCTTGTTCTCCTGCACGTAGAGGTATGCCTCACCCCCCGGCATCTCGTAAAGCTGCACGCCCACCCCGTACCTCAGGTCGTATCTGGCTTCCGGTGCCTCAAGGGGCTTCGCGTTCGGGGGTATTTCAAGAAGGAGCGAGGGCACGAACCCGAGCGTGCGCAGCCCTGCAAGCGAAAGAAAAGCTGCCCTCAGGTCCCCGGCCTGCTTCGTGAGCTGGAAGAGCTGGGTTTCCGTGAATCTCTTGATTATCCCGTTTATCCACGCCCTGAAGTTCTGCTGCCCCTTTGCGAAAATGGCGCGCTCCGCGGCGGGCTCCTTGTAGTCCCGCAGGACCTTCTCGGCCATCAGCGGGTTCATGAATATGAATTCGTAGAATTTCCTTATCGCGTCCCTCCTTTTCGCATAATTCTCGTCCTGCTCCAGCCCGTAGACCTCCTTGTTCAGCATTATCCCCTCTATCTGCTTTATTACTGAGGCGTATTCCACAAGGACGAAGGTCTTCTCCTCGTCCAGCTCCACGATTATCTCCTCCTCGTAGCGGAGCGTCTTTATCGGCTCCTCAATCGTGGAGAGGTCCTTCAGGTGGAAGTTCAGGAATTCTGCGGATGCGAACTCAAAAGGGCACTTGGACATGTCCACTACGCCGCGGGTACCTTCGAGGACGATGTTGCACATGGCTCCACACTCGGAGATGCAGAATTAAAACCTTGCTGCTGATATTTTTACGATGGGCGTAGAGGAGAAGATAAAGGCGATTGAGGAGGAGCTCCACAAAACGAAAAGGCACAAGGGCACGGAGCACCACATAGGGCTTCTGCTGGCAAAGCTCGCGAGGCTGAAAAGGGAAAGGGTGGAGCGCGCGATAAAGAAATCCTCCCTGGGAGGGGGCGGCTTCGACATAAGGAAGGAAGGGGACGCGACGGTTGTCATGGTGGGGTTCCCGAGCGTGGGCAAATCCACCCTCATCACGAAAATCACGAATGCGAAATCCAAGATCGCCGCCTACGAGTTCACCACGCTCGAATGCATACCCGGGATACTGGAATACGGGGGGGCGGGCATACAGATACTCGACCTTCCCGGGATAATCTCCGGGGCGCAGGCAGGGAAAGGCAAGGGCAGGGAAATACTTTCCGTGGCGCGCAAGGCGGACCTCATACTCATCCTCTTGGAGGCGAACAGCCCCCAGCACTACGGTGTGATTAGGAATGAGCTGCAGGAAGTGGGCATAAGGCTGGACGGCCACCCGCCGCGCATAAGCGTGAAGAAAGGCATAAAGGGAGGGATAAGGATACACTCCGCGGTCAAGCTCACGCATCTTACCCCGCAGGCGATAGTCTCCATCCTGAATGAGTACGGTTACCATAACGGGGACATAACATTCGGGGACGATTACACCGCTGGCGACCTGATTGACGTGCTGGAGGGGAACCGCGTCTATTGCAAGTCCCTGGTTGCCGTGAACAAGGTTGACCTTACGGGAGGAATACCGCCCGGCTTCCCGGTCGGGGCTGTCGGCATCTCCGCGGAGAAGGGCGAGGGAATAGAAGAAGTGAAGAAGGCGATTTACGATAAGCTCGGGTTCATGAGGATATATACCAAGCCCCGCACAGGGGAGGTGAAATGGGACGAGCCGATGATACTGCGGAATGGCGCCACGGTGGAGGACATGTGCAGGAAGCTGCCAAAGGGCTTCCTCAGGGATTTCCGCTATGCGCTTGTATGGGGCAAGAGCGCGAAGTTCCAGGGGCAGAGGGTGGGGCAGGAGCATGCGCTCCAGGACGGGGATGTCGTGTTCATAGTAAAAAGGTAATGCAATGCCTACGGAAAAGGAGATACAGCAGGTAATCGAATGGTGCGAGAAAAAGAAGAAGGAGCGCGGGCTGGTCGCATTCGTTGAGAGGAACGAGCTGAGGGAAAAAATCGCATGGACCTACCGCTTCCCGCTCGTTGAAATAGACCGGCCCACGGATGCGGCGAACAAGAGCAGCCTGGTGTACGATTCCACGACCCGGACCCTCTTCCAGTATTACATGGGCGAATGGAGGAAGGTGGAGCCGGAAGTGCAGATCAAAATCAAATGAATGATATAAATAAAAACCCGAAGAAGGAAAACAAACCGGTGTTTGGATGGTGCGGGAGCCCACTGAAAAGCTTGTGCGGGAAAGGTCTTATTCCGAGGTTTTCAGGGACATAGAGAGAAGGGTGGAGGAGAGGCACGGGGAGCTCACGGGCGTACCCCAGAGGAGGATAGCGGAAAAGCCCGAGGTGCAGGTGGACAGGAAGGCGCAGCAGCTCGCCGAGAAGCTAGCGGACGCCCTGGACAGGGGGGTGAAGGCGCTTGACAGGTGGTAGGGATGGGGGTATTCGAAGACGTTGATGAGGGTACGAAAAAGAGGATAGTGAAGGTCTGGGAGAAGATGGGCGAGAAGGACAGGGACTTCTTCGTGGACCAGGTCGCACTCGGGCTCAGCATCTGGGGGAGCGACGAGACCGGGAAATCCTTCATCGCGAAAATACTTGCGAAGATGATGGAGGACGGCTCGGAGAACCTCTCCGATTTCGGCCTATATGTGGAAAGCATCCTTGGGGAAGCGAACAAGCGGGAGGACAAGGTGAGGAAGGCCGGCCTGATAATAGACGATTACCGGCTCAGGAACGCCCTCTCTTCTGTCCCGCACAAGGAGATAGGGCTCTAGCCCTCCTTCTTTCTCTTCAAAGCCGCCTTGAGCAGCCCCACGAACAGCGGGGCGGGGGCTTCCAGCCTGCTCTTCAGCTCGGGATGCGCCTGCGTCCCCATCCCGAACCCGTCCTTCCATTCGCACATCTCCACTATGTTGTTTCTGGGCGAAACGCCGGAAATCATGAGCCCCCCTTCCTCCAGCTTCCCCGCGTAATTCGGGTTAACCTCATACCTGTGCCTGTGCCTCTCGCTTATCTCCTTCTTCCCATACAGCTCGAATGCTTTCGTCCCCTCCTTCAGGATGCAGGGGTAAGCCCCCAGCCGCATGGTCGCCCCCTTCTCTATTATGCTCACCTGCTCCGGCAGTATGTCAATGACCGGGTGCGGCGTCTCCTTCTCTATCTCTGTTGAATTCGCCCCTTTCAGCCCGCACACGTTCCTCGCATACTCCACTACCATGAGCTGCATCCCCAGGCACAGCCCGAGGTAAGGAACTCCGTTCTCCCTGCAATATTGAATCGCCCTTATCTTGCCCTCCGTGCCCCTCTTCCCGAACCCCCCGGGCACGATTATCGCATCATGCTTTTCCAGCTCCTTTGTGCCCTTTTCCTCAATATCCGTGGATTCCACGAAATCCATTCTCACGTGCGCGTTCACCACCGCGCCGGAGTGCACCAGCGCCTCCCTGATGCTCACATACGCATCGCTCACCGAGGTGTACTTTCCCACCACCCCGACGCGCAGCTCCACGGTCGGCTTAAGTATCCTCCCAACCAGCCTGTCCCAGTCGCTCTCCTCCAGCGCTTCCTTGCGCAGCTCCAGCCTGTCCGCAAGCACTTCATACAGGTTCTGCTTCTCCAGCATCTCGGGCAGCTGGTAGACGGTCTGCACGAACGGGTCGTCAAGCACGTTTTCCATCGGCACGTTGCAGTAGAGGCTTATCTTCTCCTTCGCATCCTTGCTGAGCGGCTCGTCGCCCCTGCATATGACTATCTCCGGCCTCACCCCCATGCTTTGTATCAGGCGGTTCGCGTGCTGGGTGGGCTTGGTCTTGAGCTCACCCCTCCCCAGCGTGGGGACGAAGGTGAGCTGCATGAAAAGCAGGTCCCTGCCCACTTCGTATGCGAGCTGCCTCATCGCCTCTATGAAATACCCGTTTTCCAGGTCCCCTACTGTCCCGCCCACTTCAATAAGCACTATGTCCGCCTTCTCCTCCTCCCCGATGCCCTTTACCCAGCCCTTTATCTCGTCCGTGAGGTGCGGGACGAACTGCACATCCCTACCGAGATAGTCCCCGCGCCTCTCTTTCTCTATAATCCTTTTGAACAGCTTGCCTCCGGTTATGCTGGATCTCCCCGTGAGGGACTGATTAAGGAACCTCTCGTAGGTCCCGAAGTCCATGTCCACTTCCGAGCCGTCATCAAGCACGAAAACCTCGCCGTGCCTGAACGGGTTCATCGTCCCGCAGTCCACGTTCAGGTATCCGTCAAATTTTATGGGCAGCACTTTATACCCGCGCTTCTTGAGCAGCCTTGCGATAGAAGAAGAGAGGATGCCTTTCCCGAGGCCGGACATTATCGAACCTAGGACAACAATATACTTCGACTTGTGTGCCATAGGTATATGTATTATATTTTACCTTTTTAAATCATTTTCGGTTTTGCAATGCTTCCTTCACTGAACGAAATAAAAAAGAGGCGCGTTTCGCTGGGGCTCACTCAGGGAAGGCTCGCGAAGCTCGCGGGAATCTCCCAGTCCCTGGTCGCGAAGATAGAGAGCGGCAAGGCGGACCCGTCCTACTCAAATGCGGGAAAGATTTTTGAGGCGCTGGATTCCCTGCATGCAAAAGAAGAGAAAAAGGCGGAGCAGATAATGGCCTCTCCGGTACTCTGCGCGAAGCCGTCTGAACAGGTCGGAAGGGCGCTTTCGCTCATGCGGGAGAAGGGGATTTCCCAGCTGCCCGTAGTTGATGGGGGCGTGGTCGTAGGAACGATTTCTGAGAATGCAATCCTCTCATTGCTGGAAAAGGGCTACAGGATGGAGGATGTGAGGAAGACGGCGGTAAGTTCGGTTATTGAGCCGTCGCTCCCGCAGGTCGGGAGGGGCACCCGCTATTCCGCCGTCATCTCCCTGCTGAAAGAAAACCCCGCAATCCTGGTAGTAGAAAAAGGGAAAATTTTAGGAATAATAACGAAGGCGGACCTCGTCCGCTAGAATGTCACGAAGAGCTGGTTCCCGAAAACCAGCGCAAGGATTAATCCGATGAAAAGGAAAGGGAGGAAGGGAGGCAAATTCGCATAAATCCACACGGACTTCGTGCCGCTCTTCTTCAATGCCTCTATGTCTTTCGGGCCCAGCACGTTCCCTATGCCCATCTTCTTCATGTGCGCGTCCATCCTTTCTTTTACCAGCACGTCCTCCGGCTCCAAATCCTTCACGACCACCTGCTCCATCGCCGCCTCCATTATCGCATCCCTGTACACGAGGAATATTATTGAGGAGAGCAGGAGCACCGAGGCGATTGCGAAATACGCCATGGAGAAGAAAGGGGCGTTGAAGAACATGTATGCGAAGAGCCCGTAGAGCAGGAAGAGGGAAAGGTAGATGTAATTCGGCTTCGCCTTGGTTTTCCTTTTTGAGAGTATTCCCGCAAAATAGAATATTGCGTACACCGCAAAAGCCGCGCCCCCGAAAATCAGCACCGAGAATATGAGCGGATAATTGAACGGCACCATCAGGTAGGATGGGTGTATCGGCAGAAGCAGCACCAGCGCCGCGATTATGAAGACGTCCGCGCCCCCTATCTGCCCCAGCCGGTACATCGCGAATCCCAGTGCAAAGAGAATAAATGCGAGCACCACCGCGTATATGAAAACATCATAGTCGAAGAACACCCCGTTGAAGAGGAATGCGACCGCCAAAAATGCATAGAGGAATTTCTCAGGCACGTTCCTGTTGTTGAACAAATCATAATAGGTCCCAATAGCCATCCCGAGGAGCGCAAGGAAAATCCTCGCGGTCTCCATGGGCATCACAATGGGAGAGAACAACAGTCTTTCGAGCATACTCCCACTTCTTTGTCCCCCTTAAAATACTTTATCCCAGAACCAAATCCAGGAAATCGTCCTCTATTTTCACTACTGCAAGCTTTTTGCAGAAGCACCCCTTTCCCAACAATGAAGAGAAAGACGGCTCCGTCCTCCCCTCGTCCCCGCTTATTAGCTCCTTTATGTACGTCCCCGCATCCGCGCGGATGTCTGCAACTATAAATTCCCCTTCCATCTCCGCCCGCACCGCTTCCGCGTGCCTCTCCCTGATTTTGTCCGCCCTCCTGTGCATCACCCGCACCGGAGTCTTCTGCTTCAAAATCCCGGAGAAGCCCCTTATTTTCTCCAAGTCCTTATCCGCAGCGCCTCCATTCACCTCAATCCATGCCCTATACGTCTTCGGGAAATGGGAATCCGCAACAAGCTCCACATCCCCCCGCCCCACCCTGCGCAAACCCGAAACCTCCACTTCCCCGCCCGCCGCAATCTCCTTCCTTATACCCTCCAAATCCAGCTTCCTAATCTCAGGATTTGACAGTTCCAGCACAAATGGCCTCCCCGCCGTATTCACTACATCCACATCCTCGCGCCCGGATGCGTGCATGCAGAAAGAACCCCTCGTCCGTTTCACAAAAGGTTCCCCGATAATCTCCTCCACCGAGCGGTACATCCTTCCCTCGCCATTGCATCTTTCGCACCCTCTTCCGAAGCATTTCTTGCAATCCCATTTAGTCTGGGAAAGCCCTTCCTTCAGTTTTTTATAACGGCCAAAGAAGAAGAGGGGCTCAGGTTCCCTCCTCGCCGTAAAGGAGCGGAAATCAAACATTATCCTTCCATCCCCGCCCGAAGGGTCATACTTCCTTCCAGAAATAGCCGCAACCCTTTCAGAAAAGAACCTGTTCGCATAAGTTTTGATGCTCTCTCCCGGAGAATAATCAAACGCCTTCTCTTCCGCAGCAAGCACTGCCCGCGGAATAGTAGTGGATACGGAAAAGGAATCCCAGTCCCCTCCAACAAGGAGCCCCCCTTTCTCCGCAAGCTCGCCGAGCTTCGCTACCTTTCCACCGCAGATTGCGCATTCACCAATAGGAAAATCCTCCTTCTCAAACCTGGATGCGCACTCCTTGCAGAGTGAAATCATTTCCGTACCTTCTTGAACTTGAACCCGTAGTGGATGAGCCCCTCCGGGTCGTCGCTCTGTATCCTCCTGAAGGCCATCTCCACCTCGTCGCCTATCGCAACATCTTTTCCGAGCACATCCACGATTTCCGCGGTGCAGCGCGCCCCCTCAGCCAATTCCACAATCGCCATCACGTAGGGTATCTGGTCCTCAAAGCCGGCGGGAGGCGCATGGATTTCGGTGAACGAGAACACCCTTCCCCTTCCGGAGAACTGGTATGCCTCAACCTTGCCCTTCCTCCTGCATTTGGGGCACACGTGCCTTGCAGGGAAATAGTACCCGTTGCAGTTCTTGCATGCAGTCCCTAGCAGCCTGTACCTGTCCGGGATTTTTCTCCACGTAAGCGGAATGGATTCCTTCATCTAATTCACCCTCCGGTATACGTGCACAACAGCGGTGGCCCCGCTGCCCCCGACATTGTGGGACAATCCGATGTCCGCCCCGGAAACCTGCCTCTTTCCCGCCTCTCCCTGCAGCTGCCAGGCGATTTCCACCGCCTGCTTCACCCCGGTGGCGCCCACTGGGTGCCCCGCGGCCTTAAGCCCGCCGCTCGTATTCACCGCAACCTTGCCCCCAATCCGCGTCTCTCCATTAAGGGAGGCCTCCCCTCCCTTCCCCTTCGGGAAGAAGCCCAAATCCTCAACCGCCATCAGCTCCGCAATCGTGAAGCAGTCGTGCACCTCAGCAACCTTCACCTGGGAGGGGGAAATGCCTGCCTGCCTGTACGCGGATTGCGCCGCAATCTGCGCCGCCTTAATCCCAGTTATGGAGCTCCTGTTGTGCAGGGTAATGGTGTCGCTCGCCTGCGCGCTCGCCGCAACCTCAATCGGGGTATCCGTATATTTCTTCGCATTCTCGAGTGGAGCGAGCACCACCGCCGCCGCCCCGTCCGTGAGCGGGGAGCAGTCCAGTATCTTAAGCGGGTCCGCAACCATCTTGGAATCCAGTACTTCCTGGATGGTAATCTCATTCTGGAACTGCGCGAGCGGGTTCATGCTCCCGTGCTTGTGGTTTTTCACAGCAACCGAGGCGAGCATCTCCTCCGTGGCCCTGTAATCGTGCATGTACTTCCTCGCCATCATCGCATACAATCCGGGGAAAGTAGCCCCAAGGAAAAGCTCCCATTCCTGGTCCCCCGCGCCCCCGAGAATTTCGCTCACTTCCGCGGTGTCCAGGTCGGTCATCTTCTCCACCCCCCCCACGACCACCACGTCGTGCATCCCGGAAGCGACAGCCATTATCCCCTGGCGAAGTGCAAGGCTTCCGGATGCGCAAGCCCCCTCAACCCTTGTAATCGGAATAGGATTCAGCCCCATGTAATCCGCAATCAGGGCCCCTGTGTGCTCCTGCCCGATAAGGCTCCCCGCAGCCATAGTCCCCACATAACCTGCGGAAATCTCTGCACCGGACATGCCTGCGTCCTCCAGTGCCTTCACCCCTGCTTCCGTAACAAGGTCCCTGAAGCCGCGCTCCCAGTGCTCACCGAACTTCGTCATTCCCACTCCTACAATCGCAACCTTCCTCATGAAAACCACTCACATGCCTTTGAATTTCCTCCTGTACTTCGCGTAGGCCGCGTAATCCAGGTATTCCTTCTGCTGTATGAAATGGGATGCGGGCTTCCCCCTCTCCCTGTTCCTTATGTTCTCCGTAACCCGGATGGAAAAAGCATCGCTTCCCGCCCCGCTCCCGAACGAGGTCACGAAAATCCTGTCCCCCGCCTTCGCAACGTCAAGAACGTTCGCAAGCCCCAGCGGAGATGCCCC
This sequence comes from Microcaldota archaeon, assembly GCA_040753215.1. Lineage (GTDB taxonomy): Archaea > Micrarchaeota > Micrarchaeia > Anstonellales > Bilamarchaeaceae > CAIXOA01. The sequence goes on from JBFMEZ010000013.1 coordinate 27,482, forward strand.
GGAATATGTATTCCCGATATAGGGGGTGAGCAATCCCTCCTCTATCTTCCCATTCGGGACCCCGAGCATCTTCGCAACCGCCCTCGGAAACTTCCCGTTCGGCTGGTGGAACACGAAATAGTCGTAATCCTCTACTTTAGCATTCATCTTCTTCATCAGCCCGAGCGATGCGCTCTTCACATGCCTGAAATAAGCCGGGGGGCCGGTGAACCTCCCCCCGTGCGATGGGTAGTCCGCCTTGTTCCTCCTCCAGAAATCCGGAGTGTCCGTGGTGAAGGAATAAGTATCCTCAATTATCGCGAGGGATTCCGCATCCTTGCCTATAATGTAGGCCGCGGCCCCGCACCCGGTGGAATATTCCAGCGCATCCCCGGGCCTTCCCTGGGAAGTATCCGAGCCGATTGCCATCCCATACTCAATCATCCCGGCTCCCACGAGCCCCATGCACATCTGCATCCCTGCAGTCCCTGCCTTGCACGCGAATTCCAGGTCCGCCGCAGTAAGTTCGGGGACAGCGCCGATGGCCTCCGCAACAATGGTTGCAGTGGGCTTCACCGCATAGGGGTGGGATTCGCTGCCCACATACAAAGCCCCCAGTTTCCTAGGGGAGATTCCCGCGCGCTGTACCGCAATCTTCGCCGCCTCGACCGCGAGGGTCGCCGCATCCTCATCATTGGAGGCGACCGCCTTCTCGTGTATCCCAAGCCCGTTCTTTATGCGGTCCGGGTCCTCGCCCCAGACCTTCGCAATCACTTCGCTCTTGATCCTGTATTTCGGCACATAAGCGCCATATCCGACAATTCCGACCATAGAATCATTCCGTTTTCCGTTTTCGGTTTCCAGTTTCGCGTTTTGTTTCCGTTTTTTGCTCTTCAGCCGGCTCATTCTTCACCGGAATCATCTGCAATTTTGAGAAAAAGAGCGGTTTCCCGTAAGCCTTCTGAGCTTCTGCCATAAGGACACATCTTATATCTTATTCAATCTCTCCAGAGAAAACGCGGAGGGGAGCACCCCTCCCCATTTTCTTCTATCTTTCAGCCCCTCCCCCATCATCATTACCTCATATCTTGTTCAGTCGCTCTTTTATTTGGCTCACTTCCAGATTTGTAGCCACTAAGGGGATCTGCTCCCTCTCCGCAATCTTCACGGCCAGCTTGTCAACCTTTTTCTTGTCCAGCCCGTGCAAAATTACTGAAGAGGGCTTGGATGGGCTGAGCCGAATCACGACCATCGGGCTCCTGCCCGTGGAAACACCGGTGAATATCATCGCCCTCTCATTCATGTTTCCGTATATTCCCGTAAAGAAGTTTGATGGCATCTCCAGTATTACCTTAATAGAATCTATAAGGGTATACCCATAGAGCTTCTTCCCCTCAAGATGCTCCGCACCGCTGAGCACCTCCCCGTCAATCAGCTTCACGAAATCCCCAAGGTCCACGCTCCGGGCGAATTCGTGCACCTCAAAATACTCTTCAGTGGAGGATTTCCCCTCCGTAAGCTTCTGCGCAATGCCACCGCCCCGGGCCGCATCCAGCTCAAGGAGCGCGTTCACAAACCTCTTTATGATTCCGGCTCCGGGAGATTTCCTCCTGTTGCTTTCGTAATCGCTAATGGTTGAAACGCTGATTTTCAGGTGCTTGGAAAGCTCTGCCTGCGTTATGCCGAATATCTCCCTCCACTTCTTCATCGTGGAGCCCGGGTCCTCGGACAGGCTTATCTCCCCGGCTATCTTCAGCTTTAGTTTGTCCATCTAATCACGGTTTTCTGCCTGGGTTTCCAGTTTCCGGTTAACAGTTTCCAGAAGCTGAACAGCAGAATCCACAGTTAATTCGTCCCAAACCCTATTAAAAGCTTCCTATCTGCCATATAGATATACGTTAAAAGACGAAAATTACAGATATGCGCCACGTTGTTTCCCAACCACTTCAGGATCCAGTCTTGCAAGCCACTCTTTATACTCCGCTTCCAGCCCTAGGCTGCGGACGGCCTCCATCTCGGCTTCAATCGCTTTCTCGTGGGATCTCGTCCGCCCCTCCACAAATTCGTGATAGGCGACTATTTGGCGTAAATTCTCAGGCACATCTTCAGAAATAGCAATTGCACGCTCATTCACCCTCCCATGGTTATCTAACACCTTCGCGGGGAGCAGGAAATATTTGAACCGATTTCCCATGACCTCCGTTTCAATCAGGCGCCCCTCGCAGGCGGCCATGAAATACCTGTATGTCAAAAGATGATTGAATATGACCATGTCATACATGCCTGGCTTGATACGTTCCTCAAGCAGCCTGCGCGATTCAGGAGTGAGAATCCCCACCAGCTTTTCCATATCCACCGCTGGTGCGATGTTAACAAAAGTGGATGCGAACCGCGGGTTTTTTCCGATGTGGCGGTTTATTGCCCGCGCTATGTGCCCGGTCGCATCCCACAATTCATTCCCGTTTAATCTGCCGATCTGGTCCAGCACGGCTTTGGCTGCGCGCCCATCCCTCTCCCTCGCCAGCATCCCCAGCACCAGCGTGCCCGACTTTTCGGTAAAGCCGATGAAAAAGAGTGCCGTTTGCCACCTGATGCTGCTGTCAGCGTCGGAGAGGAGGGGTTTCAGCGTTTCCACAACCCTTTCTTTTTCCTGCGGGCATTTTCCGCAAAGGCCGCTTATCCCCGCAAGCACGTCATAAATGTACTCCCCGCCCTCTTCCAGTGCCCGCCCAAGCAGGAATCCAAGCAGTTCCGGCTTCCCTATATGGCCTAACTCCTGGTACGCCATGGACTTTGTTTTGCCGCTGGAGCCGCATGCTATGGCTGCAAACAGGTCTGTGATAGCCTCCCTTTCCCTTCCAACGTAACCCTCGAACTCAAGCATGCTGCGGAGTGTTGCGTCATCCGTTTTTTCCACAAAATCTGCCGCCACCACAATGTCGTCTTTCGTCATCCTGGGAGAATTCCCAAATACCGCTTCAATACTCTCAAGACTCCAGGTTGCGGCTTGTTTGGCCAATTCCTTGCAATTGTTTCTTTCGTCGTCCAGAATGTGCACCTGCCTGAGGCAGGCCTCGCGGTCCATTCTAACGAGCTTCGGCATCTCCCTCTTCCCGCCGCCTTCCAATTCAGCTATGGGATTCTCCCCGCTGAATTTCTTTCGCCGGGGTTTTCCTGCGGGCTTGCCGCTATGTGCATGTGCAATTTCTTTAGGGCATCCGCTGGCATCTTTCACATTAGTATTATGGCGAGAGGGCTTTAAAAACCTTTATTTTACTCTGTTTATAACATTTATACGTTGAAAGACGGAAATCAAAGCTACTCCGCCCCCTCATCTCAGACAATGCAAGCTCCGCCGCCGTTTCGTAATCAATGGGGTTGGGCGTGAGCGCGGCCATTTCGCCACGTTTGTTATCAAATATGATAACAAAGCCCTCTTCGTCTTACAATCAACCAAAATGATACTTTTTTATAACTTTGGTTAATCATATATTTATGCAGATCCCACTAAGGAACCGCCTCAGGAAGAGGCTGCACACGGAAACAGCCATGCTCCAGGACGAGGTGGCGGACATGGTCTATTCGATAGAGCCAAAAGCAGTCCTGCACGGAGGCACCGCAATCTGGCGCTGCTACGGCGGGAACAGGTTTTCAGAGGATTTGGACTTCTACTTCCCGCCGGAAAAGGATTTTGAAAAAAACCTTAGGGAAAAGGCTTCGGAGAGGGGCCTTTCCATCCCCAAGTACAAGATGACGGAGAATGTAATCTTCGCAAAAATCTCGGGCGGAGAAACTGAAGTGAGGCTGGAGATAAACCTTTCCGCAAGAAAGAAGGGAATCCCGAAGCCCTACGAGAGGCTGGACGGCTCATTTATGGATGTATTTACGCTTTCTCCGGAAGAGCTGATTCTTGAGAAGATAAGCGCGTATTCCGGAAGGAGGCTCATCCGCGACATATATGACATCTACCATCTGAGCAGGCTCATAACGGATGATTCGCTGGTGAAGAAAGAAATGCAGAAGTTCCTTAAGGAAATCCCGGCTCCGCTGGACGAGAAAACCCTCGCGGCTCTTCTCTACTCCGGGGCGGTGCCATCCTTCGCCCAGATGGGGGAGGCGCTCAATGCGAGGTTTTCAAAATGAAGTATATGGAGGATTTCCGGAGGCATTTCCGGGAGGCGCCCGCCTTCACCGCGAGGGATGCCCGCGTTTTCCTTTCCGGGAAAGGGATAAGCGGGGATTATCTCCGCACCCTGCTCCGCAACCTCGTGAAAAAAGGCGAATTGAAGAGGATTTCCAAAGGGGCCTATACCTTTAGGGAGGAGGCGGCGGTTGCCGGCTTCGCGTTCCAGCCCTTCTATTACGGATTGGAGGAGGCCCTCACTTTGCGCAAGCTCTGGGAGCAGGAAACGAATCCGGTCATAATAACCCCCAGAAGGGTAAGAAGCGGGGTTAGGAGTTTCCTCGGCACCAACATAGTGGTGAGGAGGATAAGCAGGGGGATGTTCTTCGGCTTTTCCATGGTCAGGCATTACGGCATGTGGCTGCCGGTCTCGGACGTAGAGAAAACCCTGATAGATTTCTTCCATTTCAGGCAGCATCTTCCGAAGGAGGCGCTTGCGGAGATGAAAAAGCAGATAAGGAAGGATGTGCTGGAGGAGTATCTCAAAAGATGCCCGAAGCGCCTTGCCCTCAAGGTTAGGAATGCACTCAGCAAATCCCAGTGCGTATCTATTTATGGCTCTTTCCCCCCACCAGCTCGCTTTTCATCATCAGCGAGAAGGCGCCAGTGAAATCCAACGGCTCCAGCATGAGCGCGGCCATTCCAAGCTGCCCCGCCGCCCTCTCAGCTCTGCCCCCTTCTTTGTTCTTCTTCGCCTCCCCAACGCAGAAATCCACGAGCCTCCTTACGATTCTTTCCTCCTCCGCCTGGTTGCACACCGCAGCCCAGTGGCAGGCATCCACAGCTTCAAAGGCCCTTCCCGCAAGCACGAAGTTCCTCGCCGCCCTCTCATAAAGTTCGGAGGCGAGTTCCCGGTCTGCGCCCCTCTGCTCATCCGCCGCGGAGGAGAACTCCCTTCCGGCTTCCAAATACTTCCCGGCCTCCTCGAGGCACACTCCCGCCCTATCTGGAGGGATGCCCGCATCCTTCGCATTTGAAAATCTCGCGAGATTGGCCAGCAGGCGGGTTCTTTCCGCGGGGCCGATTCCATCCACCAGGTCCCCGTCCCTGCGCGGAGCCCTTCCGATTCGGAATATGCGCAGAACCCTTGCGCTCCCGCCGGCCCCTTCCATCACCCATGCCCCCTTCCGCACATCGCAATCTTCCTCTCCACAATGCGCGGAACCCCGCCCATCCCCAGGGCAAGCTCGTACTGCTGCCTGGCAAGCTCCCGCACCTCAGCCTCGGGCACAGTCCCTCCCCGCGCCCCCTTGAATAGATGGTCCCCCGCGTCCTCGTGCATCCTTCCGGCCCTGCGCGCATCAATCCCTTCGCAGACAGAAGCGGCGAGGGAAAGAGCCTTTCCCGCGCCCACGAGGCAGTCAGCCCTCTCCCTCCCGGAGGATGCCTTTTGGGAGGCGGCGAGGTAAAACCCGAACGCCCTCTCCGCGGTGCGCGCGGCCGCCTGCGCATCGGTTCCCCTGAGCCTCATTGCGGAAACCATGAGTTCCCCGGCCAGCCCGGCAAGGCTTTTGGCTGGATAATCCTCCAGAGGCGCCCTCCTGCGCCTGGCCCTCCTGGAATGTCTTTCCCTTTCCAGAGCCCGCGCCTCAGCCATTCAAAATCCTCTCATTCAAGCGTATGCCCCGCCCTCTCCGCCTCGGCTATCAGGCACCCCTTCTTGGCCCCCAATTCCAGCAGCCTGCCCGGCGCATGCTGCTGTGCAAGCCGGGTTGCTGCGGCGTATTCCGCCTTCGCCTCCTTGAAGTACCTTTCCACCTCGTCCTCGCGCTGGTTCTCTGCAGTGGTGTAAATGTCCCCTGCCCGTATGTGCAGATCAAGCGAGGCGGCGGGGTCCACCAGCTCCAGCAATTTCGCCGCGGCTGCGAACTCATTTGCCGCATGATGGTCAACGCCCCTATGCACGGCAAGCAGCTCACCAGCCTTGACCTTGAGCCTCGCTGCCTCAGCCGGCTCCCTTTCCGCAATCGAATCCGCGGCCTTTGAGCACATGTCCGCTGCCCCATGCCCGTCCCCCGCCGCCTCATAGAGCGCCCTCGCCTTCAGATACAATGGATGCGCCAGCTCGGGGCGTATCTTACCCCTCAGTTCAGCAGCAAGGCGAGACACGTATGCCGCTTCTTTCGTTTCATTGCCGCCCTCAAGCACCCGGATCATTGACATGAAGCTCGCTACGGCCCCCTCAATCAGTTTCTCTGCCCTCGCAGGGTCGCATTCCGCCGCTCTGGCGAAGCAACCCATTGCGGAAGAAGCTTGTGACGACGCGGTCAGATACACACAACCGCTTTGTTCGTAAAGCCGGGAAGCCCTTTTCGCATCAATCCCCTTCAGCAGGTCCGCGGCAAGCTTGAGGGCCAGCGCCTTGCCGAGATGCTTGTTTTCTCCGTGGGCTTCTTTCGCAAATGTGATGAAGCGCTCAGCCGCGCTCCGTGCCATCCTCTCCTTCCCTTCCGGGCTGTTACGTATTGCGGACCCGAACGCGTGGAATGCCTCGTTCAGCATCCCGGCGCGGAGATAGTTGAGCGCTCCCCTCCATGCGAGCTTTCCTGCGATGGGTTTGTTATCCATGCGGCCGCACAACAGCGTAGCGAACATCCCGCCCGCGCTGGCGTATTCGCCCTCCCTCTCATATCTCTCCGCAAGCCTGAACGCCGCCGCGAACTCGGCCGGCTCCGTTTTCTCGCGGAGTGGGGCGTCCCCGAAGAGCCTCGTGAAGGCCCTCTTAGCCATCTCATCCGCCCTCTGCCGCATCCTGTCCGCGGCGTCCAGAGTCCTCCTCGCGTTCCTTCCCTCGTCCGGCTTCCGTACCTTTCCAAGTCCAGTCATTCAAATCCCCCTATCCATTCTCCGGAACCAGCCCACACATGCTCTCCGTGCTCCGCTCGCTCCACATAACCAGCCAGCCCACCCCGAACCTTTCAAGGCATCCTGGATTGGAGGATTCCAGGTTCTTAAGAACCTCGGGCTCAGGAAGGACTGGGAGCGGCATGAATCCCTCCATCCCCTGCCCCACAAGGTTCCCGTGTATCCTTCCGATGAATCCGATTATGGCGGCATCCCCAACCTGCCTCGGGCCGAGCCGGCAGTCCTTTATCACCCTGTCCGCCTGCTCAAAATCCTCACGCCTTATCAGCTCCGCAAGCGCGATGAAGCCGGCGCGCACGAATTCCTTGGCGCTGATGCCGGCGGATGCGCGGTCTACGGCGGAATGCAGCTTCTCCCTTGCCGCTTCCGGAATATCCCTCAGGTCCTCCTCGCGGTGGGACACCATCATGTTTGCGAGGAGCTCCACCCTCAGGCCGCTGGTTTCCGCCCCCTCCCTCTCCGCCTTCTCAAACCTTTCCGCGAGGGACGGCAGGTTGTATGGCGCGTCCATTTTCGGGATGTGCCTCCCCACCTCAAGCGCGCGGCGCACCCTCGCGTCCGCATGCAGCCACTCAAGGGCCGCGGTTGCCTTCCCCGCGTTATCCCCGCGCCTCAGCGAAGCGAGCGCGTTGTCGCACAGCAGCTCCGCCCTGCTCAACGCATTTTCCGGCTGCCTGCGAATCGCGTCCGCCTGGCCCTCCTTCCACCTCACCACCGCACTCACAGTCCTATTTGCAGTTGCCATGTCAAATCCCCAGTTAATCATAATCCATAGGCACGATTCCATCTTCCTCGTCCCGCATTTCGCGGTCTATGCCGTCTATTTTTCTCCCCAGCATCTCCGCCCTCGCCGGGTCGGTTTTCCTCACCAAATCCGCGGCAGCCCTGTGAAATCCCCGCATTCTATTTGTGCAAAAAGTTTTATTAAACAGATTATGCGCGCTTGCACAACAACTAGAAATCAGAAAAGAGGTCTATCTGGGGATATCCGAGGGAAGCCGGAATGCCCCGCACGCTCCCGTTGCCGAGGCCGTCTCTGAATTTAAGTATGGAATCCACAAGAAGCCCGTGCGCAAGTGCATAGCGGCTGGTGAGGAATTCCATCTCCTCCGGCGAAACCTCCTCGGAAGTGAGCGCGGAATTGCACCTGCCCACGAACTCCTCCGCGACCTCCTGTGCGGTGCGGGCAATCTGTATGGCGCCCAGCGCACCCTCAAACGCCTGCCTGTCATAAAGGCGGGACACATCTACAGAGTGGCCGACCATCTTTTCCAGTATCTGGCTGAGCGCGTAGATGTAGTTCCTCATGTTTGCAATTGAGGAATCGGTCTGGTTGCGGTCAAGGATTATCAAGGGCACGGAAACCCCGCCCTGTGCAACGACTGTGGCGCGGCTGTCCATGGCCCCTCCGCACCCTATGGCACCTAGCGCAAGAAGCGTGGCTGCGCGCAGGAACTCCCTTCTGGAGGGCCTGCCCTCCGGGCCGCCTGCAGGCCTGGTTTCAGTTTTCATACGCCCGCTTCCGGCCGTGGGAGCGCCTCAATTTTAAAGGGATTAAGGAGCGCATCAGCTTCCTGCGCGGTAACCCCGTACCTCGCAGCGTTCCTCACCGCGAAGGCGGTGCACCCGTCCTTCTTCGCCGCAATCAGCATCATGATGCCCGCCCTCCTCACGCATCCCCTCCGGCACCCCCTCTCCCCCGCGTAGTGCGCGCTCACTCTCGCATCCCTTCCCTTGAGCATGTTCGGGAACTTCCCGTTGCCTATCTCGCCAAGAGCTCTCATATTCATATAAATACCCTTATTATAACATGCCACAGACGGTTTTTAAACCTTCCTTTTGGCCGCATGCCGCTTCCAGGCCACATCCTCTGCACATGCCTATTCATGTGCGTTTATGCTTTAAATCCGCCCATCCCCCGCCTTTAATACGTTTTCGAAAGTAACACGCGCAGGTGGCATGGAATGGCAAGAAGCCCGCTGCTGGCGCTGGTGATGGCGTTCATACCGCTGGTGAACCTGTACCTCATTTACAAATGGTGGGAGGAGCTCAAGGTTGCGACAAAGGCGGATTACGACCCGCTGATAAGGCTTATCCTGATCCTCATCCCCTTTGTGAACATCTACTACCTGTGGAAGCTGTTCGCGGACGTGGAGAAGGCATCCATGGCGAAAGGGAAGGGAGGGTTCGCGCTCGGGGCGACCTGGATGTACGTGCTGTCGTTCATCCTGCTCGGCATACCTTTCCTCTACATGTTCTACAAGAACCAGGCGCTCCTGAATGCAATAGAGTGAATTTTTCTTTTTTCCATCATCTTTTTATATTCCCGAACCCCAATCCAACCCATGGATGAAATAAAGGATTTCAATTTCCGGAAGGCGCCTAAGCTTTCCGAGCTCATAAATGCATACGGGAATGCGGGCTTCCAGGCAACCGAACTGCGCAAGGCAGTGGAACTCATGAAGAAGATGAGGAAGGAGAAGTGCACCGTATTCCTTGCATTCACCGCGAATATGGCGGCCTCCGGGCTTAGGGGAATCTTCGCGCAGATGGTTAAAGAGGGATGGGCGGACGCAATCATCACTACGGGAGGTTCTCTCGACCATGACATGATTAAGGCTTATGATTCGTATTTCCTCGGCTCTTTTTCCGCGGATGATGCGAAGCTGCACCAGGAGGGAGTGAACAGGATAGGGAACATTCTGGTTCCGAATGAGAGATACGAACTGCTGGAAGAGAAGCTGAAACCCGTATTTGAAGAAATGGCGAGGCGGTCGCCGGTTTCCCCCTCTGAATTCGCGATGGAAATGGGAAGGCTGATAGAAGATGAGGGCTCATTCCTTATGCAGGCGTACAAGAGGAAAGTCCCGGTATTTTCTCCGGGCATAACCGATTCCGCAATAGGATTGCAGGCCTATTTCGCAAAGCAGAAGCACAGGGAGTTTGCAATAGATGTGACGAAGGATACGAAGGGATTAGCGGACCTTGTTTTGAATGCGGAGAGGACCGCGGCGATAGTTCTTGGAGGAGGGATTTCAAAGCATCATACCATCGGCGTCAATTTGCTGCGGGGCGGATTGGACTATGCCCTCTACGTATCCACTTCCGAATCTTATGATGGAAGCTTAAGCGGAGCACCCGCGTCCGAAGCGGTGAGCTGGGGAAAGATTTCCGAAGGAGGGAAGCACGTAACGGTGAGGGCGGACGCGACCCTGGCGTTCCCGCTCATCTGGTATGCGGCGAGGGAATAACAATATAACTTTTCCGAAAGATACTTCCGCGGGGGTTAGAGATGTACGATGTGCTCGCAGCCGTGATTTCCGGTGGCGCAATAAAAGTCGTGGATTTCATAGAAGATGAGCGCGGCGGAAAGGGATTCATAAAGTGGATAATGGCGCTCATCGCCGGGCTCGCGTACGCATACCTCCTTTCCTTCTCCGCGGCCTCTGGGCTTTTCCTCGCAATCATAGCCGCGCAGGTGTTCATGGCGAAGGTGGACAAGGTCTCCCACGGGCTCGCGGTCATGGTCGCGGTGGTGGCCTCGCTTTTCTTCGGCATAGGGATGATTGATCTCTGGTACCTGCTCGCATTCTTCATACTCGCATGCATAGACGAGATTCCGCTCACGGGGGATTTGGCCCAGCTTGGGGAATACCGCCTGTGGCTAAAGGGAGGCACGCTCTCCGTGGGTCTCATAACCGGCGCATGGACCTACTTCATTCTCCTGGTGGCATTCGACATGGCCTACCTGGCGGCTGCGCATTACATGGGAGAGAAAATACGCCCGATGCGCAGGAGATAAGCCGGCGCGCCGGTGTGCAAATAAGTTTATATTCCTTTTCTTCTACTATTCCGCACAGTGCGTCAGATGGAATCGGCAGGTGCGACCGTAATCGTCAGGGAAGTGCGGAAAGCCCCCAGCGTGAGGCCTCCTGCACCTGTTTCCGCAGGCCGCGGGGACATGAGGACTCCCCCGAATCTCATCCGGGAGGTATTGGCGGAAGGGCAGAGGGCGCCACCGATACCAAAATCACGAAGGGAATTCGAGCTTAGGAAAATAAGGGAGATTGTCGCGAGGCTGAGCCCCACCCTGTCTGATGATGAGAGGCAGGAGCTGGAAATCGCTGCGGGGAAGGCCGAACAGGCCGGAATCAGCCCCAAAACGGAGTTCATCGCGCACCTGCGTGGCCTTTTTCCTATGGTGCTGGAGGCCTACGCAAAGATTGAGACGCATGCAGCGTAGCCTGGTGCATTAATCTTACTTATTAGTAGCCGCGGAATATATATGCAAGGCGATTCAATGGAATCAGCGTTATCGTTCACGGTCAGCGAGCGCCTTCGAGCACCCGCTAATCCTCCGGAAAGGAGAGGAATCCAGACCAGGCCCGAACTGGCGATGCCCCGGAAATCCCCCTCAACGAAAGAAGAGGCCAGGGCATGCCAGATTGCGCTGGTGAGGATGGTCGCCTCGGAACTGAAGAAGGATTCCCCCAGGCATATAGAAAGGGAGATAGAGATCGCGGAAGAGGCGGCCGTGTTCGTCAGGGGCGTATGGCCCAAGGCAGAGTTCCTTGCGCTCCTGAATGCGGAATTATTTTATAAGGCGCTCCTGCAGTTCGAAGTGCTGGAATCGATGAAGGCAGTGGCCTGATTAGTGGAAGGGAACCCCACATAATATTATATTCCCTCCAGCGCAAAATATGCGCATGGAGTTCTCCTTTTCCTCCAGATACCCCTTCACTTCCGAAGCAAAGCAGAAGGTGGAGCAGTCCTCCCTCGAGCTGAACGACGGGATTATGGAGAGGGCGGTGCAGAGGGTGGTCTCAGCGCTGAGGGGGGAGAAAGGGAGTGCATACAGGCTCCACCCATCAGATGAATTGCTCGAGCTGGGCTCCTATGCGGCCGCCAGGATGATGCTCGCCTATCTGCGCAACCGCTTTTTGACCGGGAGGTTCGCGGTCGCGGAGGCGAAGCGCGCCTCCTCCTTCATGCGCTCGGATTCGGAGGAGAATCTGGGAAAACTGGGAGAAGAGCTGGGGATAAGGCCCACTGAATACGAGGGAAGGATGGTGCTCCCGGTCTCCCAGTATGTTTCCTTCTCCCCGAAATCCATAGACTACCGCCTCATTTTCCGCAATGTGAAAGGCGGGTTCGTTGAGGTGAAGAGGCCCGAGGTAATCCGGCTGATGGAGGAGGCGGTGAGGATGAGGATGGAAGTGCTGAAGCCCGCCCAGAACCCTCCGAAAATAATCCAGGAATATTCCAAAAAGCTCATGGCCCTCGTCCCGAAGGAGGCGGTGATGAAGATGAGCTTCAGGGAAGGGGACAACCCGCCCTGCATAGAAAAATTGCTGGAGCAGGTTAAGGCGCACCAGAACCTCAACCACCAGGCGAGGTGGGCGCTCGCGGTCTATCTCCTCTCGAAGAACGTTTCCATGGAGAAGGTGCATTCCATCTTCTCAAACCTTCCCGATTATGACGAGAAGAAAACGAAATACCAGCTTGAGCACATAGTGAAGAGGGGGTATTCCATGCCCGCCTGCGCGACCCTCCTGAGCTACGGGATTTGCGTGGCGGACTGCAGGATAGGGACGCCATTGAACTGGAAGGTGAAAGATTGGAAGAGAGGGAAAGGCGGTTCATCCTGAGGCGCTTCTCGGAATACTACCGGAAGGCGGACATAGAAGTGCCCAGCGTGGAGCAGAGGGAGTTCGGCATAGGCGGCTTTGAGAAGAAGATAGAGTCCAGGCACATGGGCTTCGAGAGCAACGCGGCCCTGCAGAACTACCTCATAAAGGACACCCCGCTCTACATCTCCCACTCAATCGCATACTACAGGTTCCCCAAAGCAACCCCGATGGAGAACAAGGGATGGAGCGGAGGGGACCTCGTATTCGACCTGGATGTGCACGGCGGTCTTTTCCTTTCCGGGGAAGAGATTGAAAAAGTGAAAGCCGACGCCGCGCGGCTCGTGGAGGACTTCCTGCTCGCGGATTTCGGGGTGGGCAGGGGGGGCATAAGGCTGGTTTTCTCGGGCAACCGCGGCTTCCACATACACGTGCGGGACGGGCCGTACAGGATGCTTGAGGGCGATGCGAGGAGGGAGATAAGCGATTACATAGCCGGCAAGGGGCTGGATTACAGGAGCTTCTTCTCATCTCCGGAAGAGGACAGGTGGAAGATTTACGGTCCGAAGGAAGGGGACTGGGGATACAGGGGGAGGTTTTACAGGATGGCGGTGAAGGCCCTGGAGGAAAATCCGGGGGCAATCCACAGGAGGCTGCTGAAGCCGGAGGAGGCCGCGCTGCTCAGGGAGGGGATGCGCACAGGCCTCTGGAGCAAGACTAGCATAAAGGACATTGTGGAGCGGATGGAGGCCGTGGCGAAGATGCTTCCTGTCCAGTGCATAGAGGTGGATACGGGCGTGACCATAGACACGAAGCGCCTCATCCGCGTCCCCAATACGCTGCACGGCTCAACCGGGCTGGTGGCGAAGGAACTGAAATCCCCGGATGGTTTCGAACCTTACAGGGATGCAACCGCATTCGGGCAAGAGCCAATCGGAGTAGAAGCGCTTCAGCCAATTCCGGCCCAGGAGTTCCTCAATTCTACGATGGAAAAGATGGGAAAAGGGGAAAAAAGGGAAGTCCCGCTTTCCTACGGGATGTACCTGCTCCTGAAAGGGGCGGTCACTCTCTCTTCGTGATGCGGGGCGGCGCTATCGGAGGCGCAAGCCGCACTATTTTCGATGCCAGCACCCCCTCCACGCTCGCCACATAATTTATGGAATTGAGTAGCCCGAGCTTGTAGTCCTGCGGGAGGTCCTTCTTCTCCTTCCACATCTTCCTCGCCTCGTCCGCGGCCTTCTTCTCCGCGCGGTCGGTCACCTCGCCGTTTATCGTTATCTTCCCTATCTCGTCCAGGTAGTCCGCGGAGAACGCATACGAAACAACGACGTCCTCGCCCTTGCCCCCGACGTCCTTTATGTCGATCTGCACCCTCAGCCCCTTCCCGGGCCCGTCCTTCTCCCTCACGGCTTCAACCTTTGTTACCCTGGAGTTCACTATCATATCCTCACCCGCTCTGGTTTAACTGGTTAAGGCAATTGATGTATTCCGGAGTCTCCCTCCACGAGCAGCTTCCCTGCACGCACCCGCACGTGGTCTGCGCGTAGCATGCGTATTCGGGCCGGTATTCGCACGTGGTCACAATCCCCGGCGCTTCGGAGGCAGCCACGCAGAGCTGGGAGGAGCATCCGGCCCTCGCGCAGTCCGAATCCACGGTGCAGCCCGCGCTTATGTTCAGGGCGTCGCACTGCTGCCTCAGTGCCGCATCCAGTATGCGGCCGCAGAAGCTGCTGTCCTGCAGCGAATTCGCAAACTCCAGGTAGCACGCATCCTTCATCTCCGCGCCCACATCATTGCAGACCGATGGGTCCCCCGCGCCCAGCCCCGCATTTATCAGGCAGAAATCCTTCTCGCTTCCCGCCTCGCTGCACAGCGCCGGGTTTTCCCATATTATCGCGGCTTCGGCAATGCACCTTTCCGTCTCGTTGCCCGCCAGGCAGGCGATGTAGCTCTCCGCAACCCTGCTTATCCCGGTGTAGAAATCCACGAGCTCGCTTTCATCCACGAATGCGGACGGCTTCTGCACGTCAAGCCCGCTTCCCCAGCTCCAGTCCAGCGTCCGTGTCTCCAGCCACACAGGCTCGCCCATGTCTGTGAATTCCACCCTCTTTTCAAGCATATCGTAGGTAACGGGGTCTATGCACATTGAATAGTTGTATTGCCTTGAGCGCAGGAGGAGCGGGTCGTTCACATCCATCCCTATCTCATTGAGCTGCGCGACCGTGAGCCGGGAGTAATCGATGCGGTATCCCACCTCCGTGCAGGCATGCCCGCCCACCGTCTTCTCTTCAGTTCCCGCATCAAATTCCATGCCGCCGTATTGCATGAGCTTCCTGTAGCGCTCGTCCTGCGCCCTCACGGCATCATCATCGAAAAGGAGGGCCCTCAGGGAGCTCGCGTACCCGACGAACCGGGAGGTGCCGTTAACCGGCGCGCACTTCTCCTCATCCATGTATTTTATGCACACTATTGTCCCGTTCCCCTCAAAATAGCCGGACCTTTCAGATATGAGGTCCTTCTTGTACACGTAGGAGAGGTCTCCCTTCCTGGAAGCGGTCACCTCCGCCCAGTAGCCGGAGCTCTGCGCCTCCCTGTAGGAGTATGTGTAGTCGCCTGCCCCCAGCGGCTTTTCCACGGCCTCCAGGAAAAGCTCCGCGGCTTCCGCGCCTTCCCCGCCTCCTTCAGGCGGCGCGGTGCCGCCAAGCGCGCCCGCGGCGATGTAAATCCCTGCGGCCACCAGCAGGACTACGATTATGGATATTGCCGGATAGAGGATATTCTTGTCCAGAAAATCACCGTCCAGAAAGTATCTTGATTATATCAGAGTCTTTTAATACGTATTCTTTTCCCACGCGCCTTCCCGTGCGGGCGTCTATCGCGCCTATGAATTTCTTCGCAAGGTCTGTGTGCACCCTCTCTGCAAGGCCCAGGGCGGTGCTTCCCTCTTCCATAAGGTGCACGTTCGGGAGGAGGTTCCCCTTCCTGTCCTCCCATTTGCTTTCGTCCTCCACCGGGTAGGCGGCAATCTGGCGCAGCCCCCAGAACACCAGCTCCTCCAGCGCATGCTGCACCCCCGTCCCCCCGTTGGAAGAAATGTAATCCTTAATCTTGCGCAGCGCCTCCTCCTGCTCCCTGCTCGCCTTCAGAATCCTGAAGTCCGAATCCCCGGGCCAGTACTCTATGCTTCCCGCCTTCGCAGCTTTGCGTAGCACAAGCTCATAAAGCGCAGAGCACGGAACCACCTTCTTACCATGCAGTTCCTTCTGCAGCGCCTTCAGGTCCGCTCCGGAATCCATCTTGTTCGCGGCAACCACCATCGGCTTCTTTTCCAGCATTTTTTTCGCGAAGGAGAGCCGCTCCGCCTCGCCCCACTCAATCCTCTCAATGGGCAAGCCCAGCTCCTTTGCAATCCTCTCCGCCTGCGGAAGCGTGACCTTCAAACCAGTGAGCACCTCCGCAAGCTCCGCAATCCCCCTTCCCTTCACTTTTTTCCAGTTCTTTTCAATTATCCCGAATATCCACTGCTCCAGCTCCAGTTGCAAAAACCGGACTTCGTCCGCGGGGTCCGCGCCCTGCGTGGGATTGCCCTCCAAATCGCTCCTGCCGCTCCCGTCCACCACCTGTATGAATCCGTCCGCGGTCCGAAGGTCGTCCAGGAATTGCAATCCCAGCCCGCGGCCCTTGTGCGCCTCAGGCACAAGCCCGGCAACGTCCAATAATTTTACGGGCACATACCGCGTCCCATTTTCACATACAGAATCCTGCGGGTTGCATTTCCTGCCCTTCTCGGAATGCGGGCATTTCTTCCGCACGTGCCCAACGCCCGTGTTCGGCTCAAGAGTGGTGAAAGGATATGGTGCTATTTTCGCATCAACAAGGGTAAGGGAAGAGAAGAAGGTGCTCTTTCCGGAATTGGGCTTGCCCACTATGCCTATGAGAAGGGACATGAGCAGGATTTGGATGGAAAAGCTTTAATTAGGCGAATCCGCACTTTCACAGCCTTTCTTCTCTTCAAGCCCGACTATCCCGGCGATCGCTTCCAGCAACCTGTCCGAATCGCTCCCCGCACTGCGCAGCCTGGCAAGCGAATCAGCCTCCGTAAATCTCCTTATGAGCGCGGAGGCGATCTGCCCATCGCTCTCATCCCTCACAGCCAGCCCAAGGTAGTGGTCAAGGGAAACAACCGCCTGCGGGCAGCATCCGGCGAGCACCCTGCACGCATCCACATACTCGCTTAGCAGCGCAAGCCTCTCACAGTGCTCTGCGAAGCTTGTCCCGCCAATCCTGAAAACCCCATGGAAGAATGAATTCGGTCCCCACCCGTCATTCGCCGCCCTTGCAAGCACCCTTGCGGTATGCGCCACATCCCTGCGCCTGCCCAGCTCCGCGCCCATTATCACATCCGCGAACCCGAACTCCTCCATGGCGCACACCCTCATGAACTCGAATCCGGAAAGCATGCTGCCGTCCCTGAATCCCTGCACATGCCAGGGATTTCTTGCGATCCTGCGGGCCGTTTCGCTAGCGTGGAAGAATGCATCCTCGCTGCGGGTGTTTACCAGGATGCAGACCACGAATGATGCGACCCTGTGCGGCTCCATCCCGGCAAAGCCGCCGAGAAGCCGGCGCACCTCCCTCTCCGCCCTCGCCTCCGCATCCATCGCCTGGAAGAGTAGCTTACCCATCCCCTCGCCGAGCCTTCCCCTTTCCGCGAATATCTCCACGGGAAGGGCCGGATGGAATTCGGCGCGCATCGCCTTTTCCACAAGCGGGTCCCTGCTGCCGAACATCTCCCTTGCGATTGCCACGAGCGCCTGCTTCAGGTGGCCGGGGCCCAGGTGTTCGTGGAATGCGGGGTTTCTTGTGGTCATAGTAGATTACTAATGTATGAGTATATTTTATAAACCCTTTTCAGCTATCAATAATTTGTCAGCGGCCACAGGAGGGGGGAAACACCCGATCCCATCCCGAACTCGGAAGTTAAGCCCCCTCACGGTTTTGCCTGTACTGTCCTACGGACGGGAAAGCGGACTGCTGCTGACTCCTTTTTACACCGTAAAGCTCGCCATAGCTCGCTTTACTCTGCCGTTGGGTTGCCCTCGCTCACTCCTCGTTCGCTCGGGCGCAAAAAGGAGACCAAAAACCTCCAACCATGTGATTTCACTACTTAGTCAGTTGTGGCTTACATGGATGGGACTATAGACCGATGTTTGCGAACCGGTGAACAAAAACCTCAAACCGTCCGCCGACACATTTATAATTTTCTCTCTATAAATCTGCGCATGGCACTTGAAGAATTGTTCGGGGTGTGCATAATCCCGGTTCTGGTTTTGGCGGGCATTGTTCTTTTGATTTCGGTGAGGATAATATTTGAATACCAGAGGGGAATCCTCTTCAGGCTGGGGAAGTTCAGCGGGGTTGTGGAGCCCGGCCTTCGAATTATATTCCCAATCATAGACACCCTCCGCGTGGTGGACGTCCGCATAAAGACCGTGGACATCCCGAAGCAGGAAGTGATGACCAGGGACAACGTGCCGGTGAGCGTCAATGCGGTGGTTTATTTCCGCATAGAGAGCCCGGAGAAGGCTGTGCTGCAGATAGAGGACTTCACCTATGCGGTTGCGCAGTACGGGCAGACCGCGCTCAGGGACGTAATAGGCAACAAAGAGCTGGACTTCGTGCTCACGGAAAGGGACAGGATTGCAGATGAGATAAAGGCAATAGTGGACAAGGAAACCGGGAACTGGGGAGTGGACATAACAGCAATCAAGATACAGGATATCGAGCTTCCGGCGGACATGAAGAGGGCAATGGCCAGGCAGGCGGAGGCCGAGAGGGAGCGGAGGGCGACGATAATCATGAGCGAGGGGGAGAAGGTCGCGGCAGATAACCTCTCCGAGGCGGCCAGGAAGCTTGGCGCGGCGCCCGGCGCGCTCCACCTGCGCACCCTCCAGACTGTTTCCGATGTATCTGCGGACCAGAGCAATACCATTGTGGTGGCGCTTCCCATAGAAGTTCTGGAAGCGATAAAGGGCTTCGCCCTGAAGAAGGCCCCTAAAGAGGAGAAGAAGGCATAAGCTACCTAATTTCTCTTGCCATCTTCCAGTAATGGTAGTTTATCGGAAGCGTGATAGTGAGCTTTATGCTTATGTATGCAACCAGGACTGCAAACAGATAAACGGTTCCGGCTGCAATCAGCACGATATTCAGTGCCGCATTGCCTGCCGCAAGCGCAATCCATATGCCTGCAAGGAGCGGCACAAGGATTAGTATCGCTGCGGGAATGAGCAGAACCAACTGCACTATTGTTGAGAATATCCCCCCGATTATGTGGAAGAGGAATGTCTCCAGCAGGGTTCTTTTCACTATCCCGGCGGAGTTTTCTATGCTCCGTACCACTGCTGCCCTTGCAACCACAAGCTCGAAAAGCGCAAACTGCAGGACAAATCCGATAACGAACAAAGCCGCGTAATAGTAGAACTGGGAAGCGAGGCTGAGCGCTATGGAGGCCAAGACATTTCCGCTTGTCTCCCCAAGGACCCTTGCAACCAACGAAGGGAGAAAGACAAAAATCCCGATTATAAGCCAGAGGATTGTTGTATATGCTGCAACCGGAAGGAGGTTTTTTCCGAAATCGCCCAGCACTTCGTGCCTTGCCCCGGAAATCTCTTCATCGATAATATTGTAGGACACGCTTGATGCGGCGGCTGAAACCAGCACGAACACCAGCATCGCAAAGGCTCCGGCAGCAACGGCTGCGATGGGTTCCCCTGCCCCGGCTCCCGCGGTTATGACAAGGAATCCTGCGATTACGGAAACCGCAACAAAAGCGAATGCAAGCGCATTCACCTTCAGGAATTCCCTTAAGATTCCTTTCCAGTGCGCTCCGGTGAGAGAGAATCCCCTCCTGAATGCTTCTGTTATCATGTTCAGGTTCGCCATAGGCCCGTTTCCGAATTTCCAATTAAAAATCTATACGCACAATCTTTTCCCATGCACATCCTTTTCTCCTCCAAAAACCCTGCAAGCAACAATATTGCGCAGAGGCTCATGGAGATGGGCTTCAGCGAAGTTTCCGGTTCTCCGTATCCAGCTTCCAGAACGGGAAACTCAAACCGTGAAGCCCTGGGAAACCAGGGAAACGAAAGGGCGGCTTCACGGTTTGACAGGGAACAGGAAACCGGATACTGGGCTTGGAAAGGCCACAGGATGCTGGACACAAAGGTCGGGCTTATCCTTGATGTGCCCACGGATTGGGATGCGGATTGGCTTTTGGTGCTCTCCACGCACAGAAGCGAGAAGAAATTCCCCGCATTTACTGTGCACATTCCGGGCAACTGGGACAAGGCGGAGATGGGAGGCGAGCCCCGCACCCTCAACATTGCGTATGCGAGCAGGATGAAGGATTTGCTTCTTGCGCTTAGGGAGAAGAATACTCTGGGGTGGAATGTGAACCAAGAGGTCGACCATCATGGCCCCACCTGTAAACTTCCGATAATATTCATAGAAATAGGGAGTTCGGAGGAGGAATGGGTGAACCCTAAGGCGGCGGAAATAGTTGCGGAAGCGGTGATAGATTCCATAAATGAGAAGAAGCTCTATCCATCCTATGTTGGAGCGGGAGGGGGGCATTATGCGCCCTTCTTCACGAAATTGATGCTGGAATCCGAGGATGCGTTCGGGCACATAATTCCAAAATACCAGGCGGCGAACATCGGTGCGGATACGCTGAAGCAAGCGAAGGAGAAGAATGTGGAGAGGGTGGATACGCTGGTTTATGAAAACAAATCCTTCAGGGCAGGCGAGCGGGACAGGTTGTTTTCGATAGCGAAAGAGATTGGGCTGGAAGTTGAGATTCGCTAGCCGAGTCCTGCCTTTATCTTTTCCAGAAGCATTTCGAATTTCGTATAGCCTGCCTTTTCGTTGAAATGCCCCGCGCTCTTTACAAGAATGATTTCCGTGCCCAGGTTCTTCGCCAGCTCTTCCGCCTTTTCCAGGGGAACGTATGGGTCGTTATCAGAGTGGAAAACATAGAACTTTTTGCAGTTGTCCCTTATCGCCTTCCAATCGAACTTTTTTTCAACGAATGTGGTCATTATCTCAGCAAACTCATTTTCGGGAAGAGAACAAAATCCAGCAACAAAGAATGCGGCTTTTGCAGGCTTTCTCTCCAGCACGCTGAGCAGGAACGGAACCCCCAGACTATGCCCCACAACTATGGAATTCCCATCGATGTATTTCTCATAGTCCTGAAAAACCTTCAGCCATCTTTCCAGCGTCTGGTTTTCCGGCGTGGGAAATTTCGGAACAAATACTCTGCAGCCCAGCTTTTCAAGTTCGGATTTCAGCCACGGAAACCAGTTCTCACCCGGGTAGCCGTAAGCCCCGTGGATTATGAATATGTTGCTCTTTGCCATCGGCTGGTGTTTGCACCCAACCTATAAAAACCAGCATCCCGGGAACCGGAAACTCAAACCGTGAAGCCCTGAGAAAAAGAGGGAAACGAATGGGCGGCTTCACGGTTTAACCGAAAACTGAAAATAGCCCCGACCGGATTCGAACCGGTGTCCGAAGGTCCAGAGCCTTCTTTCAGGACCGGGGTGGCTCGCGCCGCCCGGGTTATCCTTGACCACTAGACGACGGGGCTAGCGTTACTTAAAGCGTTAAAACCTTTCTTAAATCTAACTCTCCGGGCTTCACAATCACAGTCTTCACTTCCGCGCTCTCCCCCGCACCTCTGTCCCAAAAACTGTCCCCTATGAATACCACATCCTCCCTCCCAAACCCAAGCTCATCCATCAGGCTGAAAATCATATCCGGGTGCGGCTTCGCTTTTTGCACGACGTTCCTTCCTCTTATCGCATCCACCTCAAACCCGGCCTTCTCCGCAATCCCCTGTATCAAAGGCACATTATTGTTAGAAGCAATCCCAACCTTGTGCCCGCGCTTCTTAAGCTCCTTCAGGATCTCCCTCGCCTGTGCGTAGATGAGATATTCGGAATTATCCAGGCATTCCTTTTCATATTTCCAGAAAATCCCGTCCACAACCTTCTTCCTTCCCAGTGTATCGGAAACCTGGTTTGCGAGAAGGGCGATGTGGGTTTTGGGGTCCAGCTCTAGCCCTTCCTTCAGCCCGTATTCCAGCACTTCCTGCTTCACCACGTCCCAGTCTATCCACAGGTGGGCAAGCGTATCATCCAGGTCGAAAATGAATAGCTTTGGCATTAGCCAGGGGAGGGAATCGAACCCCCCTATGCCGGTTTCTTCTGTGGGATTTCTCCCCCTGGAGCTGCAGCCGGCCACATAGCCTATCTGTCACCCTGGCAGGCCAGTTTCCGGTTTCCAGTTCCCGGTTTCCAGAATCTGGCCTGGCAATACTCTGGTGGGATTAAGGTATTAAAAAGCTACGCCGCTATTTTACCCTGCTGGGCCCATAGCTCAGGCTGGTTAGAGCGACGGTCTTATATGGCCTGCTCTAATACAACAGGTTCTAAGACAGCCGTAGGTCTGGAGTTCAAATCTCCATGGGCCCAATCTCATTAATTTTGTTGCCGGTTTCCGGTTTCCCGTTTCCGGAAACTACGTCTGCAAAATTAGGTTTTTCTATTTCCTTTTTTGGCTTGTTTTTGGGGGGTTTCAAATATCTTGGGTTTTGGGCCCTACGGTTTTTGAAATCCATATGTTTTTCACCTCATTTCTTGATATTTTTTCTTGATGTTTTTATACTTTTAGGGAGCATGTTTCCGATTAACACGCTCCGCTAGGCACGCCTGTTGCACGAGACGCGTCAGGCAACGGCCGAAAAAGCCTAGCGCGGAGCCGGTTTCACCTTATAACGTTCTGTATCGCTTCGCGATAACTGGCAGAAACCAGCGGGTTTCCGCCATCCGGTTCCTTGCTTTGGGGCTTATTTCAGCCTCAATCCATTCCAATTTCAAATTTCCTAGCTAATCATCGTCATCACCCCCACTTATCGCGTGTTTGAGCTTGCAAAGCATCGAACGGACACGCACTAGGCAAGACATGAAATTGAGATGCTCCCTCTGCGGGATGATTTTCAGGGAATTGCACAAGTCGAGCCAATATTCGGTTTCGTTGGCTTCGCCTATGCAGGTAACCAGCTTCTGGTTCTGTGCCTTCTTGGAATCAATCGCTCCCATCTCCGCCAGGTTCGCGCAGATGGAAGACGCGGAGGCAAGGAGCTGCTCCTTCGCCCTCCTGCTCATCTGCTTGTCTTCCATAAACTCAAAAATATCTTTTGACAGGCGGAAAGCCTCCTCATAAACCTTCAAATTCTTGAAGTTCTGCATAACCTCACCATTTTCCGACTTCGCGGCTCTGCTCGTAGAGCGCCCATTTCCTTTCATCAACCTCAATTTTCCCATTTTCTTCCATGTTTTTCACCACTTCCCTTCCCCGGCTTCTCCTTTCGGGGAAGTTTTAGAGCGAGCTTCACTCCGAAGCCCGCGGTTTGACGTTTTACGGGCTGAAAGGAGTGAAGCGAGCAAAACTTTCCCACGTCGCAGAAGCAGAGGTCGCTCGTTCGGTGTGAGCGATTATTCGTTTAGGCGAAGCCGACCTCGGAGCGAAGGCGAAAATGCACATTAATGGTTTCGGTCATTAGACCGAACCCGAAGGGCTCGACCATTAAGTGCTTTTCGCCGAAGCGGAGAGGGAAACGATTAATGCGAGCACGCCGGAAGGCGAGAACGAGCGACTATATCACTGAAAGACCGCCAACAATTCTCTTGGTTAAGTCCGATATCCGAGAAAATTCCTTATCAACTATCTGCCCGATGGCTTCCCTAATCGAATTAAAGCATTTTCTGCCCGTGCTTAATGAAATTGTTGCATTTGCAGGCATGTCAATAGGATGCCCAATTCTTGAAAGCAAATAAACATCTACATTTTCTACAAATGGGAATTCTCTTACAACCCTTTCAGCGATTTCAAATGCAAGAACCGAGTAGATTTTTCCAGTATGGCTTACCGGATTTTTGCCAGCAGTCGCTTCTAATGTCATCGGCCTGAAAGGAGTAATCAATCCGTTTGCACGGTTCCCTCTCCCGACCGAGCCATCGTCACCCATCTCCGCACTCGTACCGCTCAAAGTCAGGTATATTGAACCGGCTTCTTCATTATCCGCATTGTTTACCTTTACTCTTACATTTCCGATTTCTCTGGTTTCGGCAAAATCTATCACCTCGCGCTCTATGGTCTTTTTGGCTTCTATGTATTCATCCATATTCGTTATATGCCTGGAAACAATCGCAATTGCAATAGTAAGCTCTATCCCATCACCGTTTCGCAATCCCATTACCTTTACATCCTCGCCCGCCCAAGGGTATCTCGCCTTAAACTGTTCCGCGTTCAGATATTTCTCAACTTCCAATACCAGTTTTTCGAGCCTGCTTAGTGGTGCATAGCCAACCCCAAAACTCGTATCATTGGCTAGTGGAATGCCCGGTCTTCCTGACATCTCATCCCACTTCGGCCAGATCTCAGTGATGGTGGATTGTATCGCTACGCCCTTGGAAAGGTCCAGATGCCTTACGCTCCTTCTGATGTGCTCTTCGGTTGCTTCTCTTGCGATTTCTTCCACAGGAACGCCCCCAAATGCCCTCCCGCTTAATACTATCCGAATTGGTTTCGTAAACCGCCCGCCCCCGAATTCCACTTCCGTTGCACCGCCACATACCAGCCCCTTATCCACATTATGATGCCTTACCCTGCTGAATTTGTTGATGTATGCTTCACTTAGGCGACGGCTTACGTTTTCCATTATGCCGTCTATCAGCGTATCTGGATGGCCGATGCCCTTCCGCTCGACCATTTCAACAGGTCGCTTATGTATCGTTGTCCCGCTGTTCCTTTCAACAATTATACTTCTCACGTGCATCCCTCTTCCCGGAAAGGCTCATGGATGACCATGAAGCCTCGGTTAGTGCCAAAGTAAACATTGCAGCGCATTGTGGCGTCGCCCAATTCCATCGTACGATGAAGCATCCCCCTTTCTATGCGCTCAAAATGCACATACGAACCGGTATGAAATCCTTCATTTTCTATATAGAAATTCACAACGACATTGCAGCCCTTATCAAGCAGCTGTTGCACAGCATCCGAAGCTTTCCCTGGGCATGGCCTTCCCATGCAGAAATCGCAGTAGCAGAGTTCGGCATCATCCGGTTTTCGTGTGGCGCAAGCCAAATCGCTTTGCAGATATACTGCCGTTTCAGGAGCCGCCCCATAGATTCTCTCAATTAGTTTTA
This sequence comes from Microcaldota archaeon, assembly GCA_040753215.1. Classification (GTDB taxonomy): domain Archaea; phylum Micrarchaeota; class Micrarchaeia; order Anstonellales; family Bilamarchaeaceae; genus CAIXOA01. Next base: position 52,405 of record JBFMEZ010000013.1, read on the forward strand.
GCCATGCAGCCAGTCTTTTTGTGTATTCCAATACAAGGCCAGCGTTTGGTTTGCTAATGTCCGTAGAATCGACCGAAGCTTCATTATCTGGGCAAATCGAGACTACTGATTGGATGCCTCTCCTCTCGGCTACGCCCGCCAAAGTAAGCCCGATGCTTGCCATGGCATTCAGGATTCGCTGATGGTAGAGTGCAAGGTCAAGCCTGCGAATGCCCGACTCCCTAGTTCCTTCGAAGCCGAGGGCAATGCGTCCTTCATGCTCGCTCAACTGTTGCCCATTTTTCCTTTTTTCTATCACGTCCTTATATTTTGAAGCATACTTCCTGAGGCCTGTGGCTATTGCTACCGAAGGATTCCCAATCTGTACCCCAAGTTTTGAGCCGGCGGGAACACGCCTTAGGAGCGGCTCGAAATCCGTTTCGACCTTCACCTGCAATGGACTCTTGAATTCTACCCCAACTGGATTGCCATGCTGCACAAATGCGGCAGTAAACAGGCAGGCAAGCATCCTTTCTGGGTTTTTTTCTTCTACCGGCTCCTGTTTGCTGAAATAAAAGGCTTTGATCCTGCCTCTCTCGCACAATTCCCTTGCCTTATGCATCGCTTGCATCATTAACACCCCGAAGCACTCCATTCTCATCGAAATAGATTCCAGAGCCGCTGTTTACCACCAGCACAGATTTATCCGATGGAATGGCGGTCTTCCTTGCAGCGGCGAATGCCACAGCAGCACTTGGCTCCGCCTTTATGCCCACTTTCTTCAGCGCAAGATATGCTGGCATGATTTCGTCTTCTTCAACTACAACCACTTCGCCGAATTCAGGGAGAGTCCTCACTATTCTCTCAAACAATTCGGACCAAGGCGTGACCAGCTTTTCTGCAATTGAGCAGGCACCTGGAGCCGTATCACCAGCGAATATGTTGGCCCCCACGGTCGCTGCGAACAGCCGCGGCAGATTTTCTCCGGCTCTGTGCAGTTCATCAAGAAGATATAGCAGAGAATTTACCGCCTCTCCCCCGCCCAGAGGCATGAAAATGGCATCTGGTTTTTCAGCAACAACCTCTTCTGCAAGGTGCATATAGCTAAATGCATAATTCTCGGCATCTATGCAATCCCTTTTGTCGTCCTTTATCCCGGTTTTTGCTGCTTCTAAAATTTCCTGCCGTGTGAAAATCTTTTTTTGCAATGGCAATCTTACAAGAACAGAATGCCTTTCAAGCACTTTCTGTATCCTAAGGTCCAGCTCTTCGTCTATTATGCTTACCGCAAGGACGCCATCTTCCCTGGCAACTTCGTTGATTTGGTTGTACTCATCCGCCACATTCCCAAGGCTGTGGCCTGCGGTAGTGTAGACTATAGAGTATAGAGCAGGGTTTCTCGCCCCAAAATCATTCACCAGCCTTGCACTGCGGTAGTCCTTGAATGTGCCCGAAGAAAAACCGCCCGAGGTCCGAACCGCACTGCAATCTTTTATCAGCAGGTTATTTTTTCCGCAGAATTCTTCCACACTAGGGTTTCTAAGAACTGGCGCAGGAACTATAACGACTCCTTTTCTCTCCATACGTTTGCTCATCATATCATCAATTATCACAAACGATTAATATAAAATCTACCATCAATTTTTCTGACAAAAATGGTTAATAATTTAAATTATTACATCTATGTCCTAATAATGCCTTACAAGATTGATAACATAGACCGACGAATCCTCTTTGAGCTCGACAAGAATTGCCGGATAAGCGACAACCAGATTGCTAAGCTTGTTGGCAGGAGCAGGGAGTCTGTCGGCTATAGAATCAAACAGCTTCAAAAGAAAGGCATACTGCAAGGTTTTCTTACGTCCATAAACCCCAGCAAATATGGCTACATGTTCTTCAAGCTGTATTTTCAGCTTGCAAACATCCCGAAGGAACGTGAGCGGTTTTTCGAGTATATGAAGAAATTGCCTGGCCTATACTGGATAGGGATTAATGATGGTGTCTGGGACACCCATGCAACCCTGTATGCCAAGAATGTAAAGGAATTTTATAAGATAAAAAATCAGATTTATTCGGAGTTCAAGGATTTGATAATCAAGCGGGATACCGGAGTTTTGGTTAATGTAAGGCAGTACAAGAAAAAATACCTCATAGAAGATGGGAGCAAAATACCGGATTATGATTCTTGTGTCATGTTTTCAGATGATATTGTTCCTAACGAAATTGACGAGCTTGACAGAAAAATCCTCAATATACTGCTGAACAATGCCAGGATTCCACTTGTGGATCTGGCCAAACAAACCAAATCTACGGTTGATGTAGTCCGAAACAGGATGAAGAAGTTGCAGGAAAAGGGAATAATCCTGCAATACAGAATTGCAGTGGACCATTCAAAACTCGGTTATGAATTTTTCAAGGCTTTTCTGTACTTTAACAACCTTAGCGAAGAAGACGAGCAAAGATTGTTCGAATATGCAAAGGGGCATCCGAGCATCATATATCTCATAAGGCAGGTTTCAAGCTGGGATGTTGAGCTGGAGATGGTTTGTAAGAGCTACGAAGATTTCACTTCCATCATGAACGATATTCGAAAAAGATTCGCAACCTCTTTGAGAAACTATGAATCTGTCTTTATGAAGGAGGATATCTGGGTGTTTGGCGAGAAGGATATTTTTGAAAAATAAAATGAGCGCCGGAAGGCGAGAACGAGCGACTACAATCGGTTTGACAGAACAATCAGAAAAGTAGCTATGGAACAGCTGGGTCAATCAAATTCTTCTGTTCAGGTGTGCCGAGATACTCCTGTTTTGCCTCGTTATCAAATTCCGGCCTTATCATTTTTGCACGGAGCTGAGCAGAAAGGGAGAGTTCCCTTTCGGGCTTTATCACTAAGCCCTCCATGGCGGAGTTTCTTCCTGTGATTGGATCCACTGCGTATGCTGATGTAATAGACATCAGAGGAGAAAGCTCGGACGCGTCACGGAAATTTCCTGATGCAACTATTGGCACCGGGAAGAAATCTGCCGGAACCGTGTCCGGTACGCACAACAGCCCTTTGCGTATATCGGATGATAGATGCATTCTGCCTTCCGAATCAAGGAAAACCTCTTTTTCCATGTCAAAAATGTCAAAAACCGCATATCTGCCCGGGATTCTATAAAAAACTGAACGCATCACGAGCAAATCTTCTGCAAAGACAAGGTATCTGCACCCTGCAAGGAATGCGCGCGGCTCTCCGTCCATCTTTTCTTCCACAACTACTTTCCTTGCGAAAAGTGCGCGAAGCTGTTCCGGAGTCAGGTGGTTTTTTGTCAGCGGCATCCCATCTGCAGCGATTCTCCTTGGCTTGAAATACCGCACCTGCGGGAACCTATGGTCGCATAAAATGCCGTTGTCGTTATACATCGCAATCCCTTCATAGTTCTGGCAGCGAAAGAGTGGGCTCTTCCTTGCTTACACGCTTGGCTGCAGGATAGTAGCGTCTTATGGCCTCCAGAACCATCTTTGTCTGGACAATGCGCTCCCTTAACTCTTCTTCAGTAGGCAGATGGTTCTGGTCCTGTTGGGAAACCGGACCGCATTTCAGATAGACTGGAGAAGCAATCCTGATAAACTCCGGAACCTCGTATGTTCTTATGAAACCTCCTGCCACAAGCGCAGTATCTGTGAATATATCTATCGGACAATCAATTGCAGCCCTTATCGCGCCAAGCATTGGCAGTTCCAGGTCAGGGACTGGGTTTATTGTATCTGCCCCATTTTGTGCGTATACCGCACAAGAAGCTGGATTGGAGCAGCCACAATGAACCGAGAGCTTGAAGATTGTGCTAGGAGGGAGTTCTCCATCTTTTCTCATGCGGTTCAGGACATGCAGCAGTCCTTCATCATAAACAAGGATGCCCCTTACTCCCAGCCCGATGACCCTTTTCACGTCTTCTACGGCCCTTACGAGATTTTCCATTCCCCTAAGCCTATACCCTATTCTTGAGCCGTTGGGCGTTTTTGCGAAGGCGCTGGTGTCATAAAGAGCCCTCGGGCCAACGGACATCACGAGGCCGATCCTGTTTTCCCTGCACAGCTTTGCCATTTCTAAGATTTCCTTGTCCGTAAGCCGGAATATTCCTCTGCACTCATCAAACCTGTCCGCAGAAATGCCCTGCTCACCGAGCAATCGGAATGCCCTCTTCATAATCCTGAGATTGTTCATGCTGGAAAGTTCTATCCCATACTGCCCGCCCCTGGAAAATGCCTTCCTGGAAGGGGGCAGCCCGTAAAGGTCGGAAGGCGGCAGGCCCAATTTCCGCAGGTATCGCCGGGTATCCCTGCCCACCAGAAGTGCAACAGAACTCTTCGTCATCTCGCCACCATCCCGATTCTTTCCCTGTTAAATTTTCCCTTCAGGAAATATTTCGCAAAGATGCGGAAATAGAACGCGTCCTCCTTCGTCCGTATTGAGAATTCAGGATACGCAGACCTTATATCTGAAAACTCTCCATCCGAAAGCCTGCTGACCAATTTCGCATATTCATCCTGCTCAAATTCCCTTCTCCTGCCTGCACCGACCGGAAAGGGGCACTTCTCCCTGCCTATAACGAACTCCGGGACTTCACTCCTGAATGCTTCCCTCAAAATCCATTTCGTAGTGTTGTTGTGCACTTTCAGAGAAGGGGGCAAGCCCATGGCATACTCAACCAGCTCTTTATCCAAAAATGGAACCCTCACCTCGACCCCGTGCGCCATGGACATCCTGTCCACCCTCTGCAGCTGCGTCCTATGGAGAAGGCGCAGATATTCCATCAGCCTGGCCTGCAACTCAGCTTCGCTCCGGATTTGCCTGAACTCAGAATAGCCTCCAAATATCTCATCCGCACCTTCTCCAGAGAGGGCGACCTTTATCCCGCAATCGTGGACCATCTTTGCAAGATAATAAGATAATCCAAGCGTATTGACCTGGTTTGGCTCAAAGGTTTCACCAAAATAGATGAACATTTCAAGCTCTTTTTCAACATCAATCATCTTCGGATCAAATACCTTCAACTCAACCCCGAAATATTCCGCAACTCTCCTTGCATATGACAAATCTTCTGAGCCATTCCCGCCAACGCAGAAAGCCGTAACATCCTGATGGCATTCCAGTGCGTATTTCAATACAAGCGTGCTGTCAACCCCTCCGCTAACCAAAACCGCAACAGGCAGGTCGATCTGAACCCTTTTTCTGACCGCTTCGCGGAAAAGGGTCCTGAGCCGCTTTTTGATTTCCCCAGGCTCTTCCGGAGGCTTGCTGCCTTGCATCCGGAAATACCTGTGTATTTTCCCATCGAGAAAGCAGGCGCCTGGCTCCAGAACCTTTATCTCTTCTGCATTGAGATGCGCCAGCGCCTTCATCTCAGAGGCAAAAGCCATGCAGCCATCCATTTCAGCGTAGTGGAACGGCTTTATCCCGAACGGGTCCCTTGCCGCAAGGATTACATCTTTCCTGGAGTCGTAGATGATGAAGGCAAACTGCCCATCCAGCTTCTGAAGCAGATCCGGCCCCCATTCTTCATATCCATGCACCAGCACTTCAGTATCCGAGTCGGTCCTGAATCCATGGTTCCCCAGCAAGCTTCTAAGCTCTCCATGATTGTAGATTTCCCCGTTGAAAACAACGAAAATAGAATTGTCTTCATTCGGCATTGGCTGCCTCGCGTTTTCCCTATCCACTATCGCAAGCCTATGGGCGCCCAGAAGGCAATTCTTCAGCATCCTGCACTCATTCTTCTTATCGCCCCTGTGCTCCATCGCGCCCAGCATGCTGGCTAGCAGCTCTCTCTTTTGCATTGCTTTATGGCCACATACTGCAGCTATCCCGCACATTTTACCACTATTAATAAACATCCAGAGCTTATTTTATGCTTTATCCTCCCAAAAGAGACTATTAAGCAAACAATTAAATACCCGGAAAGGGAAAACAAACCATGGACATTTCGATAATGGAAGACCTCGGGCTTACGCAGGCGGAAATCAAGGTGTATATGGCACTACTGGAGCTTGGAAGCACGACCGCAGGAAAGGTGGTGGAGCGCTCAGGGCTCCAGAACTCGGTCGTGCACAGGGCACTGAACTCCCTTATAGAAAGGGGGCTGATAAATTACATACTCGAAGGAAGAAGGAGGACCTACCAGGCCACTGACCCAAAGAACTTCTTCAATTTCATAGAAGACAAGAAGAAGAGGTTTGAGCAGGTACTGCCCGAATTGAAAAAGAAACAGCAGCTGGCAGGGAAAAAGGAAGTTGCGACCGTATATAAGGGGCCGAGGGGGCTAAAGGAGGTCTACAATACGATAATCGGCAGCAAGGCGAAAGAATACCTCACTTTTGGGGGAGGGAAGCCATGCGAGGATTTGCTTGGGACTGCGTGGTGGCTGAACATGCATAAGAGAAGGGTTGCGAACGGGCTTCCCGCCCGGCAGATTTACGATGAGACGGTGAGGGAAATAGGAAAGGAGGTAAATAAGATGCCGTTGTCCGAAGTGCGCTTTGTTTCCAAGGAATTCGCGCAGCTGCAGGAAACGGTAATCGCAGGGGATTACGTGGCGATTAATGTGTTCACCGAGAGCCCCTATGGCTTCCTTATAAGGGACAGGATAGTGGCAGATGGGTACAGGAAGCATTTTGAGCTTCTTTGGAAGCTGGCAAAGAAATAAAACGAGCACGCCGGAAGGCGAGGAAAAAGTTTGGAAACTTTGTCCGCTACTGGAAATCCCGGATTCCCGATTCAAGAATGAGAGACTATATCCTATCCTCATTAGTGAGAGAGTTCTCACTAATGTTAGTCCCGGACTTCATATGCAATTAGATTATCAAATTCCCGGTTTCTGCAGTAAGGCAGGGATGCGGCCAGATCTATTGCTTCTTCCTTCGAACCCGCTTCCACCCTACCGATAACGACCGCATCTTCGGTTTCCCCGAACGCCATTCTTCATCAGAAATTCGGTTCTGACCGATTTTCCAACTTCCAATACTATGTAGTTTGCCATGCGAACACCTCAACCCGCCCGCTTCGGTCCGCGCCTTTCCAATTTTTCCATCCAGGCATTTATGTACAAGAGCGAGGCTTCTTCCCAGTCCGCGAACTCAGCTTTCATTTCTCGGATTTCTTTTTTTGAAGGTTTCATTTCCCGACCACCTTCCAATACCCTCCCTTATCCGGCCCGAAGTGCCTTATTTTGCCCGCCTTCTTAAGCCTTTCAAGGTGGTATTTCACTCCATCTTCGGTGATTCCAATTATCCCGGCAAGCTCTTTGCGCGAAACCATCGGATTATTACTAATCGCCTCAAGGATTTTCTGGGTAGTTTTCTGGGTAGTTTTCTGGGTAGTTTCTGGGTGGCGCATCGAAGGCTTATGGGCCTTTGGCCTGAAGAATACAACCCTGAAACCAGTCTTCATTTTCTTGAATTCCACTTTTACTCCATTTGCCTTGCACTCGTCATAAATCCTCTTCAGGCCGGAACCCCATCTCTCAATATCCTTGCTGCGGAAAAGCGCTTCTGCAATGAGAGGATTGCGTGGAATGGATGGCTCATTCCTGAATATGTAGTCCTCGGGCTCAAGATTTTCAGGAAACGTGCCCGGGTTGTCTATTTCTATGCGGTCTTTGTATATCGCGATATAATTGCTCTGCGGAGAGCTATAATCCCTATGGCATAGGGAATTCACTATGGCTTCACGAAGCGCATCCAGGGGTATCTCCGGTATCTCTTCGCGCTCAAGCTTTCCGAATTTTACCCTCCAGGTGATATTCTTTTTGACGTACTCCGCCGAATCCTTCAGCAATCCAAACAAACTCTGCCCCTCAAACTGCTGGATATCCAAGAAAGTGAGCTTCTCAACACCTGCAAAAACCGCCGCCTGCACTTTAACGGGGTTCTTGGAGGAAAAAAGGACCTGCGCAGCCCGCAATACCCTTCCGTTTCTCATCAGCCCCAGCTTTCCAAGCGTGGCTTCCACGCTTTGGAAGCCAAAATCAATCCTTCCCGCTTCGTTTGCCTTTTTTACGAACTCCCTGGCGAGCCGGGAATCAATATCCTTAATGCTGCAATCCGACAATTGATTATCCCACTGCATCTTGTCCTTGTTCTTGTAAAGGATAAGTTTCTCCAGCTCTGAAGCGCTTACCTGGCGGTCCTCGTCGCCAACGCGCATATACGCCCTGCCAAATGCGAAATAAGGGCGAGCATCCCCGGAAAACGAAACGTAGATGCACTCAGAACCATCTATTTTCACCTTTTTTATTTCTGGGTATATCTTGGGTTCAATATTGTCTGAAATAAACTGCGAAACATCGCGGAGCGTCTTCTCATTAACCAGTTGCCCAACAACCTCCCCATCATTCTTTATTCCGAAATAAAGCTCACCGGCGCCATGCTTGTTCAGGATGGAAACTATGGATATGGCTGCCTCCTTCAGTTCCGATGTGGACCTCTTCAACTCAAGAACCTCGTTCTCCCTAAACTTCATATTCCGGCCCTCCAGAAACTGCCGTGCAGCTTCTTTTATTCCATCGTTTAAAAAGGTTCTTGGGGTTCTTTTCCGTTATCAATTAAACCCCAGACTTCAGTTTGCCTTAATAGCAAATGATAACATTTTTTTGTTATCAATTGTTATATATCGGTCAAATCCCCTCCTGCATCTTCCTCACCTTCTCCAGCAGTTCATCATTATTCGCCCTCTCAATGCTCTCATAAAGCTCGTTCTTTGCAGTATGCACGTAAATCATCGTAGTCTGCAAGTTCGTATGCCGTGCAAACTTTGAGGCCAGAGCCACATTCCCCCCATTCTTCCTGCAGAAATTAGTAATCGCATAATGCCGAAGGCTATGGGTGCTCAACCTATACAGCGTCTTAGGACTTTCCCCAACGCTGTACCCGTAAACCTCATCCAGCTTGGCCTTCTTCACGTATTTCATGAAAAATTTCCTTGCGGTCTGGGAGGTGATGTATGGCTTTGTCTTGTCTGTCTTCGTCCCCTCCTCAAGGGAGAAGAAGAGGCTGCCTTGCCGAAAGGGATTGCGCTCTGCTGCAATCCGGAAACTCGAAACCAGGCACGGGAAACCCGTTCTTTCCGGCATTCTATTCTTTTTCCGGCGCAACAATCCTTTTTGCTAGGAAGAGAATTCTCAGCACGACCTCCAGCCCCATGAGCATGAGGAAAAACGGAAGCGCATCCCCTATGAGCTCCGCCATCTCCGCCAGCCGCTGCTCTATTATAAGCGGGGAGAATGTGGTCGGGGATGCGAGGAAAACCGCAAAAAGCGCTATGGGCACGGTTTTCGCCACATCAACCGCGATGTCCTCGTCCAAGTACGAGCAGATTCTTGTGGCTGCGACAAGCGATATCGAGATGAACATCATATCCGCAATGGAGGCGGTCTTGGATATGAAATAGAGGAATATGGTAAGCACGACGAACCAGACGAAAACCGCGAGAGGAAAGACAATCACGTACTCCAGCCCGAACTTCACCCTCTCCAGGACCTGCGGCACGAAGCCCTTGCCGACCTTCTTCCAGTCTATCTCGAATATGTTTCTCCTTGAGAAGGTTTTCCAGAATGTCCCGATGACGAGCGCATAGATGGTTATGGTGAGCACCATCATGGCCACGTTCGCCGTGCCCGCACCCAGCTGCGCCTGCAGCTGCGAGTAGAAGTTCCCGGCCGCTTCCGCCGCAACAAGAGTAAGGCTCTCTGCCATGCGCCTGATAATCAGAAAAAGGTTAAATCGTTTGCCATTGTAACCATGGTTACATTACAATTCATTGTGAACTACCACCGGTCAAAGACCGGTGGCTTCCTGCTTCATAGAAGATACTTGCCCATTATGTTTATAATGGGTAGAGGTCTCCTCTCTGCAGGCGTTACTTCCCACAGTTCCTGCGGTAGCCATTTTTGCCAAACGGCCAGCTTGCTCGGTCGACCGTTTGGCAAACCTGAGTATGTTTATTGCTGCATTGAGGTCGCGGTGCATGGATGCGCCGCATGCGCATTTATGCCATCTCTCTGCAAGCGATTTCTTCTGCACCAAACCGCAGCTGCTGCACGTCTGTGTTGTATGGGCAGGCTCAACCAGCACAACTTCGCAACCAGCACTCTCAGCCTTGTATGCGAGCATGCTGCTAAATTCCGCCCAGCTGCAGTCCAGTACGGATTTTGCAAGGAATCCTTTTGCCAATCCTTTTGTATTCAGGTTTTCCATTGCAATGAAAGAATATTTTTCCACCAGCTTCCTGCTTGTTTTATGAAGGAAGTCCCTTCTTCGGTTCGCCAACTTTTCATAAGCCGATGCAACCTTCAGCCTTGCCTTTCTTCTGTTTTTGCTTCCCTTCTTTTTCCCGGAAAGGAAACGCTGCGCACTCTCCAGTTTTTCTTCGGCATTTTTCAGGTGCCGCGGGTTTTCCAGCATCGTTCCATCGCTGAGGCATGCGAAGTTCTCAATTCCAAGGTCGATTCCAACAGGCGGGCCGTCTTTCTTGGGAACCCGCTTCTCTTCTATTTCTGAAGTGAAAATGGCAAACCATTTCCCTGAAGGCATCCTCTTTATCGTGAGGGTCTTTATTTTTCCTGCAATTTCCCTGTGCTTTTCGATTTGGATTTTGCCTATTCCCGAAAGTTCAAGCTTTTCATCCAGTACGAAGCCAAACTGTGGATATGTAAATGATTTCATCCTTTCCATGGTTTTGAACCTCGGGAAGCCTGCCTTCATGCCTGCTTTCCTTTTGAGCATCATGCCCCTCAGGCATTTTACGAGCCTGTCTGCAACGTTCTGCGCAACCTGGGAGAATAATGGTGTTCCTTTTGTCTGCAAATAGAGCTGCTGGCGCGTTGGAAATTTTCCTGTTTCCTTATAATATTTTTTTGTGTATTCTAGAAGGGAATTCCACAGCTCTTTGCACTCATGGAGGCATTCGCCCATTTGCTTTTCCTGGGACCTGGATGTGTAGAGCCGGAATTTCCATGCCCTTGTTCGCATATGCGACTCTGGCGCACGGCGGTTTATAAGGATTTCCCGGGTGTGATTCCAGTAATCGTTTATGGAGATTTTTGCATCCACCGGTCGCAGACCGGTGGAATTAAGGCTTTAAACCTTCCTTCAGAAACAGGAGCCATGGACGAATTAGGCGTAAACCGCAACCTCCCTGTCCTGCGCCTGAACCGCGTGAGCACCGGAATCTCGCAGTTCGACATAATGCTGGACGGGGGCTACAAGAACCCCGCCACGGTAGCCATCCTGGGCCCGACAGGCCCGGAGAGGAGGGTGTTCGCCTTCCATTTCGTATCCGCGGGCATACAGGCAGGCGACAAAATCCTTTACATAACCACCGACCGGACCCCGGATGAGCTGGAAAAGCTCGCAGGCGAATTCGGGATCAGCATAAAATCCGACCTTGTGAAATACCTGGACTGCTATTCGCTGACCGTATCAACGCAGGCCCCTGCCGTGCCGAGGCCCAACATTGTCCAGATAAGCAGCCCCTCCGCCCTCAACGAACTCTCCCTCGCAATAAACGAGGCGCTCGAGCAGATGCAGGCGAAAAGGCTGCGCGTGGTCTTCCACTCCTTCTCCACGCTCGGTGTGCACTCCCAGCAGGATTCCCTGTTCAAGTTCCTCTCCCTGGTCGACGGCCGCCTGAAGAACGCTAATGCCACCACCCTCCTGCTTGTTGATGAGGGCATGCATGATGAGAAATTCCTCACAATACTCAGGCATGCGGTTGATGAGGAGTTCAGGATAAGGGTTTCCGAAGGCGCGAAGGTGGTCTCCAGCCCCGAGCTGCCCCTGGAGGTGCCCATAAGGGTGGGGCCCCTCGGCGTGGAGGTGGACTGATGTTCGAAGTCCTTGAGAAGCTCAAGAACCAGGGCATAATGGCGGCGATAATAAGGCGGGACGGGGTGGTGCAGGCATCCAACTTCAACCTCCCCGACGGAGTGGAGAGCATGGCCTCCTTCGGCTTCAACATAGGGGATGCGCTCCTCCGCGAAGTGAAGGATGAAGCATCAGAGCTCATAATCACCGCAGGCGCGAAGAACATCATCCTGCACGGCATGGAGGGCGACAACATCCTTTTTGCAGTGATTACAAGCAAGGAGCAGTACGAATTCTACAAGTCCGCAGTCGAGCCGCAGAGAGGGTGAGCCGGTGGACATAGACCCAGTGCGCAATTCCCTCTCAACGAAATCCTTCTTCTGCGATTTCCGCCACCTCCGCATCTCTAGCCACACCGTGGGAATAAAGGACGGGGAGGCGGAGTGCAGGGAAGGCGTTGAGGAGGGAATTGCCGTGCGCGCATTCATAAACGGCTCCTGGGGCTTCGCCTCCGGCCCTCTATCCGATTTCCACTCCCTCCTCTCCAGGGCCGAAAGGCTCGCTTCCTCCGGAAAGGGCAATTCCATTTACCCTCCGCGCGAATCCGAGCTTTCCCATCCCGGAAAGGCCCCCCGTTTCCATCCTTCGGGCGCAGAGGACCTCATCTCCACAGGCAATGCTCTCTACTCCGAGATGGAAAATGAAAAAATCCGCAACAGGCAGGTGCGCCTCTCCGAGCTCCTCACCCGCCGTATATACGCAAATTCCGCAGGCGCGCTAATGGAGGACGAATCCCTCCTCCTCTACTCCCGCTTCTCCTGCATAGGGAAGGAAGGGACCGTAACGCAGGAAGGCCGCCACACATGGGGCTCGCGCGAAAAATGGGACGAAGAATCCCTCTTCTCCTCCGCAAGGGAATCCAAAAGAAAATGCCTCGATTCCCTCTCGGCTCTCCCACCCCCTTCCGGCACCTTCACAGCAATCCTGGACAACGAGATGGCGGGCGTGTTCGCGCACGAGGCGGTGGGCCACGCATGCGAAGGGGATGCAATAATGGAGCACTCATCAATTCTCGAAGGGAAGAAAGGGATGAAGATAGGCTCCGAACTCATAAGCATATGGGACTCTCCTGAAACAGAAGGCGCATTCGGCTCCTACTCTTTCGATGATGAGGGAATGCCCGGAAAGGCAGTGAACCTCATCCACCAAGGCACCCTCTCCGCCTTCCTCCATTCCGCGGAGAGCGCCCACTCGCTCGGCGAGCAGCCGAACGGCCACGCGCGCGCAGAGGATTTCAGCGTCCCCCCCATCGTCCGCATGAGCAACACCTATATAGAGCGCGGAGACCATAAGGTGGAGGAGCTCCTTGATGTGGATGAAGGGATTTATGTAAAGGGGATGAACGGGGGAAGCGTGGACACGATCACCGGCCAGTTCATGTTCCGCGCGGAGGAGGCATTCCTCATCCACAGGGGCGTCCTCGGGGACCGCATCCGCGACCTCTCGGTCACAGGTACAATAACCGGCACCCTGAAGGAGGTGGATGCGGTCGGCAGCGACTTCCGGCTGAAGCCCGGCTTCTGCGGGAAGAACGGCCAGACAATGAACGTGAGCGACGGCGGCCCCCACATCCGCGTGCGCTCTATGAAGGTTGGCTGACCTTCCAGTTCCCAGTTGCCCGTTCCCGGTTTCCCGTTTTCAGCATCTGGCTAGCGCCATTTTATTGCTTCGGGCAATTTTTCCGCCAAATCCGATGCGCAATAAGCATACCCCTTCTCCCTGAAAAGCAGCTCCCCCGCCCTCTTGTTCGCACGCGATGCCGCAACCGCGGCCTCCATCGCATCGTTCTTTGCATACAGCGCGCAGAGGAGCCCCGCAAGAACGTCCCCGGTCCCGCCCTTGGTCATGCCGGCATTCCCGCCCTTCACCAGCACAGTCTCCTTCCCGTCCGAAACCATGTCCACCCTTCCTTTCTTCAATATTGTGCAGCCCCACTTCCCGGCCATCGCGCGCACGTGCTCCGGGCTCCCGCCCACTCCAAACAGTTTCCTGAACTCCCCCTCATGCGGCGTAATGAGGCAGCCTTTCAGTTCCTTCGGCTCTGCTTTCCTGAGCGCATCCCCATCCAGAATTGTTTTCGCATACTTCCTTCCCAGCTTCCCCAAATCCAGGTGCGCATCCCCCAGCCCCGGCCCGGCAAGGGCGCAGTCCGCCTCCGGGTACTCCTCAACCACAATCACTTCCGGAATCCCGGATACAGCAAACATCAGCTTCTCATCTTTCTCCCCGGGCATGAAATACACAAGGTCCGCGAACCTCCTCGCGCCGAGGATGCAGAAAACGGCGGCCCCGTGGTATCTCCTGCTTCCCGCAACAACCAGAACCTTCCCGTTCTCCCCCTTGTGCGAACCCTCCGGCGGCTTATGCAAAGAGAGAATCCCCTTCATGCGAACAATTAAAATCCGCACCAATAAAACCCTTTCCATGTTCGACTGGAAGGGCTTCTTTCTCAAGTCGGCGGGGGCGGCCCTCTTCGGCGTCTCCTTACTCGCCCTCTTCCTCTCCATCCTCGGCTTCCTGCTCCCGGGCATCCAGGATTCCGTCCTCCAGAGGGCCAACGATGAATACGCCCCCCGCATGGTCCCCATCCTCCTCGCGCACGAGCCGCAGCTCAGCACCCTGACCTACGACAACACCGCCTCCTACTGCGCGGCGAAGCCCCCGGGCGTGACGATGGAATTCGGGGGCATAACGGACGAATACGTGTGCTCCCTCATCTCCAACAATTATGTGGGCAACACGGAAGAGCTCCGGCTCCGCCTCGCCCGGACCCTCATCTCCAACAAGGTCGATGAGATGCTCGCTTCTTACGGCCTCCAGCTCGCCGGCCTTTACTCCCGCCTTCCCATCCTTCTCGCGCTATTCCTGCTGCCCCTCTTCCTCTCCTTCGCCCTCCTGTATTTCGGCTCCAGGAACCTGATCGAGCTCGCTTTCGTGCTCTCCTTCCTCGCCGCCCTCTTCTCATTCCTTCTCCTCCTGCTCTCCGCGCTCTCCTTCTTCCTTCTCCCATCCCTCATGGTGGGCACGGCAAAGGAGAGGGCTGCCACCCAGCTGGAGATAGACCTCATCACAATAAGCCAGGACCTCGTCTCGGAAACGGTGGGCGAGCTCTTCCTCCCGCCGATAGTTGTTTTCGGTTTCCTGTCTTCGGTTTCCAGCCTCTTCGCCGTGGTCTTTTACTACTATCTCGCCAAACTGAAGGGTTCCTAGAAAACTCTCTTCCCTAGAGAAAACGCGGGGAGGGCGCTCCCCCTATTCAGTTTACTGTTTCCGGTTTCCAGTTTCCGGAACCCTAAACGGGAAACCGGGAACTCTCTGACCCCCTCCCACTTCGCTCAGCAATGCTTTGCACGCACTCCTTACGCTATGTCTTCAAAACTAGAAAACCCGTTTTCCTATTTCTTTGGATAGAAATTCCGCCTCTTTTATTGCAGCGCTCTCCGGGCTTCCCCCTCTTTTCTCATGCGCAAAAGCAATTGAAGATGAAGAATTCACCCTGTGAATGAGCGGATTCCCCTTCAGCGCCTTCAGCACGTCGAAACCCCCGCCCTGCGCACCAATCCCGGGCACAAGGATGGGCACATCCTTCCCCACAAGCTTCACAATCCCCGGAAGCGCATCGCTCGTCGCCCCCACCACAAGCCCCGCGCCCATCTTCGCCGCCTTGGCACAAACCCTCTCATACACCCTCTCCTTCCCGCATTTCAGCTCCTCAAAATCCTTTGCCCCCGGATTGCTGGTCCTCCCAAGTACATACGCGACCTTCCCCCCCCTTATGAACGGGGCGATGGAATCCTCCCCCATATATGGCGCAACCGTCACCGCGTCCGCGCCCCAGAAATCGTACGCCTCCCTCGCATACGCCTCGCTGCTCTTCCCTATGTCCCCCCGTTTTGCATCCAGAATAACAAATGTTTTCTCCCGGTACCTGTCCATAATCTGCTTGAGCGCATGCAGCCCCTCAAACCCGAGCGCCCCAAAATACGCATAGTTCGGCTTTATGGCAGAAATCAGATTCTCCTCCAGAAGCATGTCCGTTATACCGGAATAATACCCGACAATATCCTCCATCGGCTTAGGGTCTATGCCGAAGCACAAAATCGAGCCTGCCTCCACTGCCGCCTTCTCAAGCTTTCTTAGCGCCATACTCATCCCGTTTTCAGTCCCCAGTTTCCCGTTTCCTGCCTACTTTTCCGCCCCATACTCCCTTCTGTATTCCAAAAACCTCCTATAAATCCCCTCGCTGACTTGCTTCCCGCGCAATTCCTCAAATATTTCCGAGGTGCTCGCAACCGCCTTCACCGGCACGCCCGCCCTCTCCTCAAATTCCTTTGCAGCAGGGCCGCCGCCCTCGCCCTTCTCCTCCCTGTCCACAGCCACAACAACGGCTTTCAATCTAACCCCTATGCCCTTCAATAAATCCACATTCTCATACTTCGTCCCGCCAGTAGTGAAAACATCATCCACCAGCACAACGCTCTCTCCGGGCGCTGGCAAATGCCCCACGAATACCCCCCTGTCCCCGTGCGCCTTCTCCTCCTTCCTGTTGAACAGCCAATACACCCTCTTCCCTTTTTTTGAGAGCGCAATCGCAACGCCCACCGCGAGCGGAATCCCCTTGTACGCGGGCCCGTACACTACGTCGCACCCGCCAATCCCTTCTATCTTTTCCGCAAGGAACCCGCACAACTCCAAAAATTCCTTCCCTTCGCAGATGATTCCCGTGTTCACGAAATAAGGGCTCTTCCTCCCGCTTTTCAGGGTGAAGTCCCCAAACTTCAGCGCCCCGGTTTTCACCAGGAACTTCCCGATGCTTTTCTCCGCCATCCTTTTACCTCTTGCTCCCCTCACGCACCGCCCTCACAAATTCCTTTACCGCCTCCACCCCTCCCTTCTTCTCAAACGCGGTCCCGACCTGTATGATGTCCGCTCCTGCCTTCACGACATCCCTCGCTTCCTGCGGAGTCCTAACCCCCCCGCCAACTATGTACGGAACCTCAATCACCGAAGAGACCGCCTTCACCATCTCCAGGGGAATATGCCCCTCCGCAGGAGCGCTACCCGCATCCGTAAGCACGAACCTGAAGCCCATGTACTGCGCAGCAAGCGCATAGGCGGCCGCAATCTTTGGCTTCGCCCTGGGCACAAGCTGCACATCCCCCACATAACCCACCGTTCCTCCCGGCTCCACCACCACGTACCCAACGGGCAGCGGCTCCACCTTATACTTCTTTACCATCTCCGCGGCGAGCATCTGCGCCCTAGTAATCCAGTACGGATTATTTGAGTTCAATAAACTCATGAAATAGACCGCGTCCGCATATTTCGTCACTGTTCCGATATTTCCCGGGAACAATACCACCGGCACATCCACGCTCTCCTTCACCCTCCTGGTTACGTTGTCCAGCATCTCCCCCTGCACGCCGGTGCTGCCGCCTATGAGCACCACGTCCGCCCCTCCCTCATCCATGCTCTTTGCGGTCTTCACCGCATCATCAATGGAAGGGTAGTCCAGCGGGTCCACCAGTGAAAAGAGCAGTGCGCCCCTGCGCTCCAGCCCATCGAGTATGTATTTCTCAGTCTTTCCCATGCGAATTCCCCCTAATTAGTCCGGATTTCTCTTTTTTAAACCCTACTTTCCAAACTTCACCATGGAGGAGGCAACCCACATCATAATGACCGGCGGAACGATCGATTCTTATTACGACGCCCGAACCGACACCGCAGTTCCCCGCAGTGAATCCGTAATCCCGGGCTACTTCCGGAACATGAGACTATATGGCAAAATAGATTTTACACAGGTGTGCATGAAGGACAGCCGCCAGCTCACTTCAAAGGACAGGTCAAAGATTCTCAGGGCCATCGAGAAAAGCAAGAGCAGGAAAATAATCGTCACCCATGGCACATACACAATGCCCGATACTGCTCGCTTTCTCGAAAAGAAGCTGAAGAGGCGCGACCAGGCAATCATACTCACCGGCTCGATGATTCCGATGGACGGATTCGTTTTCTCTGACGGCCCCTTCAACCTCGGCTTCGCGCTTTCGCAAGTCCGTATGCTGAAACCCGGAGTCTATGTATGCATGAACGGCCGCATCTTCGCGCCGGAGGATGTAATAAAAAGCCTTTACGAGGGCCGCTTCTCCTCAATACTTGGGGAGAAATAGTTGATTAACAAAAGGAAGACAACCAGATGACCAAAGACGATATCGGAGACCTCAAGGATGCGATAAAAGAGTACAAGAAAGGCAGGGCTGTTTCCCTGAAGGGGATCTGACCAACCTAACCTTTCCTTATCTTATACTCCTTCGTGATCTCCTTTATTCCCTCTTCCAATCTCCTTGGCTTAAACCCCAATTCCCTCCTCGCCCTCTCCCATCCGAACGCCCTGTCCCCGCCCAGTATCGCAACATGTTCTCTCGTAAGTTTCGGCTTCTTCCCGAAAAGCGCCCCCAGCTCCCGCACCCTTCCAATAAGGTTCGCCATCCAGAAAGACATGTGTTTTTTCGGGGGTGCAACCCCAAGCTCCCTGCACGCAATTCCATAAATCTCCTCCTGCGTTTTGCTCTCCCCGCAAACCACATAAGTCCCCTGCCCCGCGTCAGTTTCCAGTTTCCGGCTTCCAGTCTCCCCTCCCCCCGCGGCTGCCGCGATAGCCCGCGCCGCATCCTCCACATGCACGAAGGGAACCCTGTTCTTCCCGTCCCCTATAATGAACATCTTCCCTTTTTCCAGCATCCCCAGAATATAGAAATAATCCCCAAACTCCGGCCCATAGATGGTCCCAATCCTCAAAATCACGTGCCTCCCCTTCTTCCGCACAATCTCCTCCGCCTCCAGCTTGCTCCGCGAATAGGCCGAATCCGGGTGCGTGGGCGTCGCCTCATCAGCCGGAATCTCCTTCAATTTCTTCCCATATACAGAAATGGAGCTCGCCAGCACGATCTTGCATCTCTCCGGAGAATTCTCAACAATCCTTCTCGTGAGCTCCACATTAGTTTTCCTCATCTCCCCCTCGTCCCAAAATCGCATGGAGCCGGCAATATGAATAATACAGTCCGCATCCTTCAAAATCCTGCGCAAGCTCTCCGCCGAGAAGTCCGTAACAACCTCTCCCTTAAGCCCTTTTGCATTCCGGACCAGGGGCACCGCATCCACGAACCTGAGCACGTGCCTGCCCAATCTTCCAGAGGCGCCTGTAATGTAGATTTTCACGGAAAATACTCCCCCTCCGATATTTATATAAATACTCATAACACATAATATTACTATGGGCGACACGTGCGGCCCCCAGCCGAATGGCTTCTCCCCGGTGTGCACCAGGGCCCGCCAGCTTGCGGAGCGCACCCTTAGCGGGCTCAGGGCAAGCGAGAGGAGGAAGCGCCACGGCCTTCTGGTCGCAGAAGGCGTGGACGGTTATTTCCAGAAATTATCCCCGAGGGTAGAGCACGGCCCGCTCATGAACCGCCTGGTTGCATCCACAACACTATTAGCCCAAATCCACCAGCTCACCCTCTACGGAAGGGACCGGGGCGAGCTGAGCGAGTTCATGGGCGCGCTGGAGCGCGGAATTCCCACAATCCCGGGTTTTGGGGCGGACATGGGGCTGCCTCCGGCCATTTTTTGCGGAGACCTCCAGAGATACATAGAGCAGTACAGGACTGTTTTTTCACACAGCTACATCCTAAGCGAAGACTCAAAGATGCTTGATTTCGTACGCCTCATAAAGGCAGGGGGCCTGGAGCTCCCGCCCCTCCTCGTGGTGATGGCGGATTTCGCGCTTCCCCTCGAAAAGGCGGTTGAAGGGCTTCCAAAAGGCGAAACCGTTTCCGAGGGCAGGAGGAAGCTCTGGTCCGACAAGATAAGGGAAGTCGTCTTCCCACTCGCCGACCTGATAGGGTGGCAGGACGCCGCAAACAGCATGAGGCACAACGCGGTCCTCTGGAACCCGGACCTCAGCTACAAGCTGGAGGCAAAGGAAAGATGGCTGAGGGAGAACGCGGCTGCGCTGAGCGCAGCCGGAGCGCTGCTCCAGGAGATTTCAGACAGGGCAACCAGAAAAATCCTCGGTGAAGTGGATGGTAAACCGCCCCGGGTGCAATACGAAAAAGACGGCCCCATGACCAAGACCGGCGCCGCCATAGTCATAAAGGAGGACGAGAAGCCCGGCAAGCCCGTGATGGACCTCGTACGCACGCGCTACATCTTCCAGTGCGACGGGATGGCGGCAGAGGGCCGGGAAGGGACAAATGTACAGGACCTGGGTTACGAAGTGCTTGGCTCCTTCAGGTCTTCCGGCGCATTCAGCGGCCTTAAGATACAGGACAACTACCGGAAGCCCAAGAGGAGCGGCTACAGGGCAATCCACATCACCGGCTTCCTCCTGAACGGCTTCGGCATACCAGTGGAGGTAATACTGATAGACGAGGATAGCTACAAAAACGCCGCCTGCGGAAGGTGCAACCGCGCGCTGTACAAAGGTTACAATGGAAGGGCCAACCCCGAAGATGTGGAGAAGTTCGAGGCGGTTGACAGGCTTCTGGAGCCAATCCTCGATGCGGCGCTCGCATTGTCCAAAATGCCAGCCCGCGCGCAGCAGGCTTCGCCAGCAACGCGCGAAGATACGGTCGCATACACAGTATATAATTCCGGGGAAAGCCAGCCGTGCGACGTTAAGCCGGGCAGCACTGTCCTTGATGTGATGGTCAGATATTACTTGCGCACAGGGCAGCCTATCCGCAACGCCGAGGTTTACGAGGGCCCTAGCGAGGATGGCAGGAGGCTCGGCATTTATGAGAAGTGCCCGCCAGAAATAACAATAAAGCCACTGGGTGAGTTCAGCTACGGGACGATACTGCAGGTGTACAGGAATCCCCGCGTGAACGGCGACACCAAGAGAGCGCTCCGCGAATTCTGCAACGGAAAATAATCAGCCGAAAATTATCGCGCTCTCTCTAGTCCTTATTTTCTGCGGCCGCACATAAGCTATTCTTTCCTTCACTCCAAGAGGAAGGGGGCGTCCCCCCCTTCTCTCCAGGGTACTCATAACCCCCCATCAAATAGTATAGCACTTTCCCTGGTCCTTATCTTCTGCGACCTCACATCCGCAATCCTTTCCTTCACCGCGGCAATCCTTCCAGAAAATCCTATTCTCTCCCCAATCCGAATAAGGATCTCATCCACTGGTATATGCCTCCCCCCCAGCACCGAATTCCCCACAACCATGCATCCGCACGGCGCAATCCTTTTCAAATTCCGCAGCACCCTCTCCATGTCCGCAAAATACGTCCCCGCGATGGGGATATCCAGATAATCATCCGCCTCCGGAGGCGCATCCCCAAACGATTCCCCGGTTATGAAGCCCCTCACTTCTTTCGCCCGCATTATTTTCGTACTATCTTTTTCCATGGTCAATAGGCTCAGCTCCAGCCCATAAACTTTGGAATAATCTATATAGTTCAGGTAGGGCGGCGAGGTCACGAACGCATCCGCCTTCCAATCCTCGAACTCCCGCGCATCTTCCAATTTTAATTCCGGCTCCACAGTCAGTTTCCTGTTCCCCGTTTCCGGTTTCCTTTCTCTCTCCCGCAAATCCGCAACCATCCTCTTCACTTTCCGTTTAAACGCATCCTTAACCGGCATGGCGCTTTTCGAGGGCTCCTCCCGCAAGACCCCCCCATCCTTTATGAAAAATCCCACCTGCGGCAAAATAGATAGCAGCGCAAGCAAAAACAGCCCGCCCACCCCCTCATTCTCAATTTCCTCAATGCTTTCCCTCAAATGTCGTATATCGTTATAGTTCCTCTTCCCGAAAAACCGCGAAGGATGGAACAGCTCAAACTGCCATATCCACCCCGGCTCTTTCCGTTCCTTAAACATCCCTTTCAATTCCCTCTCCGCCTCCTCCGCGTCCTTTTCCGAATAGTCCGCGCATTTCGTTTTCGTCACAAACAGCGCGAGGGGCGAAACATCTATCCCAATCCCCTTCATCCCGTGCTCCTTCGCATAGAGCATAGTAGTCCCGATTCCGCAGAAAGGGTCGAACACTGTCCCGCCCTTCACTCCAAGCTCGCCCAATGCCCACTCCACCAATTGCGGAGAGTATGCCTCCTTGTAATAGAACCAGTTGTGCACGGGAATATCCTTCGCAGGCTCGAAGGTGAAATAGTCCCCTATTTCCATGCTTCCCATTCCCCATCATGATTTTAAACGCTTTCCCACGAAAGAGAATAATGGAAGGCGTGCAAAGAACACTCTTCGCATCCGCGGCACAGGATATAGCAAGAGAAATGGCAGGCAGGAGACTTAGTGCGCAGGGCAGAATGCATTCCTCCGCCCGCCCCATGCTTTTCAGGAGGCTCAGGAAGTATTCCCATCCTATTTATGGCCGCACGAGTTCCGGCCATCCTATACTCACCTTCCCATTGGACGTGCTCAACGTGGATGCGCGCGACCCCGCGAACGTCAGGATGTTCTTCAGGAGGGAGGAGAGGCTCCCGGCTGATTTCAGGGCCGGTCAGCCGGTCCCCCGCAGGCACGTTATGCACGTTTCAGATATTTTCCATGCGGTCCGCCAGCTCGCGCACGTTGCCGAAACCCACCGGCAGGAGCGGGGAAAAACCAATTCCGCGCTCGAGCTCGTGGAGCAGATAAACGCGAAGCTCATGGTGTTCGCGCAGAATGCAAGGGGCACGGAGGCGGCGAAGGCGGCCAACCGGGAGATGGAGGCGATGCCCGAGATGAGGGCCCTTGCCTCGGCATACAAGCACATGGCCCTTGAGCAGCTCCAGAAGGCGCTCCGCCTTCTTGGGGAAGCGGAGAACAGCCCAAGGGCGAACCTGAAGCTCGGGGCCGCGTGCGCCTGTCTGGTCTCATTCCGCGCGCGCATGGGCGAATGGCGCGTGAGGCAGACCTTCAACATAGACGCTTACGACGAGCTGCGCGAGGCCTCCCTGCGCCTGCGCAGGGATAAGTACGTGCAGGGCCTCCTTGAATATTATGTTGAGATGCTCTCGGGCCCGAGGGCTTTCCAGGCCGCAAAGGCGGCTGTGGAGAACCACATACTTTCAGGCAAGCTCAGGGATTTCCATGGCTCAATACCAAAAGGCAGGGAATGGAGGAATGAAGCGCGCAGGCTCCTCTGCGCAATCGGCCTGTCCCTCCCGCAGGAATCCGCCACGCGGAAGCTGCTCAGGGGCGCATACAGGCTTGCAGGGGAGGGCACCAAGGAGGAATTCGAGGAGAGGATGGGAGCTATCACCAGGCCCCTTCTCGTGCGCGACCTTCCTTACGCCGCGGACGAGCTTGAGAGGTCCAGCGAGCCCTACCGCATCCCAGTGATAGAAAAAATACGGTCCGGGTTCGCGGCAGTAGAGAAGAACACTCCCGCGGATGCGGTCCCGCTTTTCCAGGAAGCAGCCGAAATCCTCAGGAGGCCGGACCAGTAGTCGGTTTCCCGTTTCCCGCTTCCAGTTACCCGTATTCGGTTGCCGTTCCACTATCCTTTCTCCGCGCCTTCCTTGGATAATTCGTCCGCCCTCCCGTTCTCCTCCCGCGGAATCCACTCAAAATGAAGCGTCATCCCTTCTCCCGCCTTCCATATCTTTCCCATCAGTTCTCGAAGATGCGGCGCCTTCACCCTGAACTCGCCTTTCAGCTGGCTCACCAGCAGTTTCGAGTCGCTGCGCACGGAAAGCCCCTTAGCCCCAAGCTTCCCCGCCTCCTCCACCGCAATCAGCACCGCCTTGTACTCCGCCTCATTATTCGTCCCAAACCCAAGATGCCTGCTTATCTCCTTCACCACTTTCCCTTCATGCACGAGCACAATGCCCGCGCCCATCCTCCCCGGGTTCCCGAGGCAGCATCCGTCCGTATAAGCAATCATAGGATACACCGTTTCCGGTTCCATGTCAAACCGTGAAGCCACGGGAAACCAAGGGAACGATTGGGCAGCTTCATGGTTTGAGTTTCCCGTTTCCAGCAAACATAGGGATTTTATCCCTTCTCTTAATAACCCTACCCATGGCAGTGCTGCAAAAGATACACACATCCGGAAGGATGATGTACGCAAAGGCAGTCCTCATAGCCCTCATCGCGGCATTCGCGTGGGCGCAGATAGAGAAATTCCTCAGGCTGAATTACGCTGTCGTGTACCCGGCAATCGCCGCCTTCGCAATACTTATAATTATTGTCGCGTTCGTGCGCTCCAGGCTCCAGTCCCTGGAGATAACCGACGAGGGGGTGACCTCCCGCCTCGGCATCATAAACGTGAAGACGCAGTTCATCCCGTACAGCAAGATTGATTCGGTCAATGTGTCCCGCACGGTTTTCGACCGCATATTCATGCTCGGCACCCTCCGCATAGACACGCTCGCCAGCATAGGGACCGAAACCGTGATGAGCGGCATCCCCTCCAGAAACCTGGAGGAGGCGCTGAAGGCGATACAGTCAAGGATACACCCGGGTGGCCGCAGTGAAGGAGTCCCTCCTTATAGAAGATGAAAAAAAAGCGCGCCGCCTCATCCTCCTCGGAGCGATGGAGGAAGATGGAAAGGTCCGCCTCCCTTATCTGGAGGCCGCATATTTCGCGGAGAAAGGGGAGATAGAGGGAGGTGCAGAGGAATTCATCACCCTTGCGCAGAAATCCGACCCGCTCGCCCCGGAAAAATATTTAGTTCTAAAGCAGCTCCGCGATTCCGGCTACATTGTGCGCACAGGCGAATCAGCGGATTTCCTCCGCGTATATAAAAAAGGGATAAGGGTGGGCGAGGACCGCACTGCCTACCTCCTCCGCGTATTGAGAAAGGGCGAATCCCCGGACCTGCACGCGGATTTGAGGCTCGCCGGAAAGATGCGCAAGGAACTAGTTTATGCTTTTGTGGGAGAAAAAATAGAGTTCATAAAAGTCATGCGTGTGAATTTCGAGTAATTCCCAATGCTTTCTATATAAAAACATTTCTGGACAAAATATTGCATATGCGGAAGCTCCAGAGGAACGATATTCCTGCCGGACAAGCGGATGCTAGACCTGTCTCACCAGGGCCCGGAAGGGAATGGCCGAGATGGAAGAAGATTGCCGTGGTTGCTGTTTCTGTTGTGCCGCTTATGGCCAGTTCCTGCAAAAAAATTATGGAAGCACTTGAAAATCGACAAAATGCCGAACCCACACCAATATCCGGGTCTATAGGAAATTGTTTTAACTATCCTACAGCAGCCCCAGAATCAAGATACCGCATAATTACGAAGCTGGACGACTTCTTGATTGGTACAGACCGCGCAGCCCGCTTTCAGGCTGCGAACTGCCTCGTAGATATTTCTGAGGGAGGCCGGTTAAGAGACAACGTTGTTGAGGCGTTGCAGGAATTCTATGCGGCCATGGAGCCTGCATCAAGAAGCGGACTGGTCGATGCGCTTGAGAAATCCGGCGATCTCCTTCGCCTGGCCATCATAGCTGGCAGCAATGGAACAGAACCCCAACTGAGGGACCGGATAGTTGGCATATTTGAAACCAAGCTGCACGAAGGTGTGAAGCTAGCCCCGACTATACTAGAACTACTCAGCCGAATTGCGATGAGCGGACAGGCAGAGCCGCAATTAAGGGGAAGGATAGTAAACATGTTGAGGAATATCTTGGAAAACAGCGACCCTCCCGCCCAAAGAGAGCTTGTCACCATGCTTACTGAAATTGCCAAGTACGATTATACCGAATCCCAGGTAAAAGATGGCATAATTGATACATTAAAAAAGGCAAATGCATTCTCAGAGCTTGCGGTCATCGCAATCGATGAGGGAGCACTGCGGCTGCGGGAAATAGCCGGCTGGCTTGCGGGCAGGGCAGGCGAATCCTGTGCCGAAGGCGTGACTTTTTGTGAGCGGGCTATTTCAGCGCTTGTTTTTATTGCTACACACGAGGAGACGCCGCCGCAATTGAAAGAAAGCATTCTTACCACTCTTAGGAGAAACAGGGCGTTCTCCAGCCTTGCCGATGTTGCCACAGATAAGAATACCGAACCCTATCTGAGAAGGGAAATACTGAAAATGTTTGGCGAAGCTTTGGACGATAAGAATGAAGGCGTGCCCCAGGCTGCCATAGATGCTGCGGCAGGCCTGCCTGTGTCCCAGAGGCTGGTTGATGTTCTGGAGGCGGCTTCTGCCCATCGGTTGAAGGATGTTCGCCTGAAAGCGATGAAAATCCTTTATCTTTTTGCGTGCGACGATGAAATAAGCCTGCAGATGAGAACAAGGATAGTTGGCATCGCAACAAGGGCTTTGAGGGATGCAGACAGGGACATCCGGGAAAAGGCCCTGGAAGTGCTCGAAGGAAGTCTATCCGCTGATGACCTGGATACCTCATTAAGAGAAAGGATACTGGGAATTCTGGAGAGCGAGAGCCAGGTTTCCCGCCGGGTTATTGGCAGAAACTGGTGATTCCGGGTTATAGCCTGTTTTCAGTATATTCATTGTATATCTTCTCCACCGCCCTCGCGTCTATTTTCTTCCCGGAGCACACATGCGGCACCAGCCCCCCGGAAAATCTTTTCGGAATGTGCAGCAACTCATGAATAAGCACCTTCTTCTTCCTCTCTTCCGGAAGCGGGTCGAAGTTCTCGCTCAGCACTTCTATCACATAAAAAGGGTTTATCTCCAGCGCCTCCCTCCATATCGCGGGCAGGCTCCAAATCCTCGCATAAGCATTCGCCCTCGCCCCGAAGCTCCTCATGCATATTATGCGCGGGGAAATAACGTGCCTCAAACTTGTGCGCGCCAGTATCTCATCCAGCATCACCTGCACATCCGGCGCCTTCTCGCTTTTCATGCCTGCCCTTCGCAAAAAGAATTTATAATGCATGCAAGCAGGCCCGGCGCCCGAAGCATTTAAAAGTTATGCATACAAAGCATACTTGTGTGATAAGTATGACAAGTGAGATAAATGTGACTTTTCGTAATGTCGATAGGGATGTTCTGCAGGATTTCAGGGCAGAGGCGGTAAGGGAAAACAGAACATTCGGGCAGGCGCTGGCCGAAGCCCTTCTTCTATGGCTGCAGCACAGAAGGATGGCCCGCAAAAAGAAAATGAAGCTCTCTGCTTCGAAACCTCTCGACTTCGGCCCCGGCACGGAGCGGCTGAGCGAAAGGGCAGACGAGATTCTTTACGGCCGGTGATTGGCATCTCCGTGCTCCTGGACACCTCTTTTCTGGTTGCCTATTATGACAAAAGGGACCAGAACCATCCAGCTGCAGTCCGGCTGGTCGGAGAGCTCGAAACAGGGAAGTTTGGCAGGCTCATAATTTCAGAGTATGTTTTTGACGAACTGATGACAATCCTGAAAAAATTTGTGGGAAAAGCAAAGGCTGCTGAAAAGGGCAGGGACATCCTGAACTCGCTTGATTTCCTCCAGGCGGATTCCAAAGTGTTCCAGCTTGGCTGGGAGCTTTTCAAAAAATCCGAGGGATTGAGTTTCACCGACTGCTATCTGGTCGCTGCGATGAAACACTACAACATTGAGTATCTGGCTACCTTTGATTCCGGATTTCATGGCATTGTGAAGGTTTTGCGGTAGAATCGCACCACAATTCCGGATCCGCTTTTTATGCATCTCTTGCGAAAAGCCTTTATAATATCTCCGAAGAAATGCCTCCGTGAAACTCGTCTTTGATGGAAAAGAAATATATGCAGAAGACGCGGAGAACGTAAGCTCCCTGGCAAAAGGGTTCTTCGGGAAGATAAAAGGAGGAAAGGTTTTCCTCTCCCCGGGGGAGGCCCTTTACCTTATGGACAACCGCAACGCGGAGTGCGCAAGCCCGGGCGGAAGACCCATCCGATTCAATTCCCTTGCCTCCTCCTTTTCCAAATCGCCCAAGCTCCTCGCCCGCTACCTGGTTTTGAAGGACTGGAGGGAGCGCGGCCTCATCGCCCGCGATGCAAAGGAAATACTGGGAAAATTCAGCCGCTCCGCAGCGGTAAGCTATCCGAGCTCGCCCTTCCCTCTTCCCCCCGTCTCACTCAGCGGCGTCTTCTTCCCTGAGGATATGCTCACAACAATAGATTCCCCCGAAGGGAAAAAACTCTATGAGGAAGGATGGTTCGGCCAGTTCGGCACATACAAGGCGGCTCACAAGGGAAAAATCACAAAGCTGGACGCATTCGAAACCCTTTATCTCCTAAAGAAAGGCATCCTCGCAGTCCCGGATTCCAGTTTCAAGAAAATACTCTCCCATGCTGAAAGGCGAATCCATTTCTTCCAGGAGATGTATGAAGTATATGAAGACTGGAGGGAGAAGGGCTTCGTGGTAAAGACCGGGTTCAAGTTCGGCTCCCATTTCCGCATATATTTCCCAGGCGCCTCGCCGGTGAAGGGCGGGGAATGGGCCCACTCAAAGCACGTCCTCCATGTATTTCCGAGGAAGAGCAAGCTCCTCATCTCCGAGTGGTCCCGCGCAATACGCCTCGCCCATTCCGTGAAGAAGACGTTCATACTCGCGGTTCCCGGAAAGAAAGCAAAGCCCATCCGGATCTGCGACTTCGCCCTCTACCACAGGAAGGGCGCGGAATGCGAAACCCCCAAATCCGGAGAGCCGTCCTTCCTCGCCCTCGCCCTCACCGAGGACGAATACCTGGGGGGGATAGAGTTCGCCCAGGCCCTGGAGGAGTGCGCGGAGCGCGGCCTCGAGCTGGTAATCGCAATCGCGGACCGCGAAACCTCCGTAACGTATTACTTAATAAAGAAAGTAAATCTTCCCGGAAGCAGATTCGACTATTTCGAAATCCGGTGGCTCAACCCCTAGCTTTTTAAATCTTTTAACCATATAGAAGCACGCAGGTGTTCAAATGGCAAAGTACAGCTTGGCGAGGCAGCTTACTGGAAAGAAAGTAATCACGAATGAAGGCGAGGAATTCGGCAAGCTCGTTGATGTAAACATAAACGAGATTACCGGGAAGATCGAGGAGCTCGTCGTGGACCCGAGCCCGGACAAGGCGAACCTCGAGGGCCTCAAGGATGAGGAGGGCTTCATACTCTGCCCCTACGATTCCGTCCTCGCGGTGGGCGACTTCATCATCGTCGAGAAGAGGTCTCTCGGCGGCCAATCCTGAGTTTTTTATTCATCTCCGCTTCTCCCCGCTGATTTTCCATTCCCGGCGCAAGCAGCAGTCAGTTTTCAGTATCCGGTCAAACCAAACCCCCGCTTTCGCGCCTCATTTTGGCTCTGGAGGTTTGGTTTGAGTTCCCGGTTTCCGGAAACTTGGCCTGCGCACCCGGCATCTATCTAAAAATTCCCTGGAAATTTTTATTCTTGGATTTCCAACCCGTTTCCCTTCTTTTGTGTAGAATTTGGCTTTGTTTATGTTTCGGAGCATTATCCTGAGTGTCTCTTCAGTCGTCTGTTTTCTTTCCTTCCCTGCCTGCAATGCCTTCCGGATTCCGAATTTCCCGACCGCCTCAAGGAGATTCGCATCGCTCACCAGTTTTTCTTCTACCGATTCCGGCTTTGTGGTATGGCGATACAATGCCCGTAGATAGGATTTGGGGAATCCCATGCGCAGGATTTGCTGTTTATGTTTCTGCACGTAACCCTTCAGCCCATGGAAATAAATCAGAAACCATAGCTTGCCATCATCGATTCTGGAGTAGCCTTTCCTCAGCCTTGCGACCTTTGCCCTTATCCGTAGGATATGGCTGAAATTATGCATGCTGTCCTTTTTCCTGTAAAGCGGCTCTACGAACCTTATGATTTCCTTTGTCCGCATGCTATTTGCCTTCCGCCTTTTCAAGCTCAGAAAGCATTTTGCTTATCTGTGGCTTTACCCTGAGTATTTCTTCGGTGGCAACCTTCCAGACAATCTGCTCGTCAATCCCGAAATACTCGTGGATGAGCTTATCGCGCATCCCCGCCATCTTCTTCCATGGAACATCCGGGTATTGCTTCTGCAAGGATGCGGGAACTTTCTTTGACGCTTCGCCTATTATCTCAAGGCTGCGCACGACAGCATTTATTGTTTTCCTGTCGTCCATGAAACCAGCCAGGGATAAGCGAGAAGTGAAGTTTTCTATGTCCTTTATCGACTCAAGAATGTCCTGCAGGTAATCCAGGTATTCCCTCTTCATATGTAAACCGCCTCCTGCAGTATGTGGCGGCCTATGCGGGGCTTCAGCGCCCTCTTTGAAACGAGGTCCACTTCAACTCCGACCAGCTTCTCGAGGTATTCCTCAAGGTCCATGAAATGAAAAAGCCCAACCGGCTCGCGGAATTCCACCAGCACGTCCAGGTCGCTCTTTTTCTTCTGCTTCCCCCGGACATAGGACCCGAATAGCCCAAGGGACTTGACCTTGAAGCGGTCCTGCATCTCTTTCTTGTGGCCGGAGAGTATCCGCACAAACTCTTCGAGTTTTTTCAATTCCTTCACCAGTAGGAGTATCCGGCTGCTTATGTGAACTACCACCGGTCAAAGACCGGTGGCTTCCTGCTTCGTAGAAGATACTTGCCCATTATGTTTATAATAGGTAGAGGCCTCCTCTTGACAGGCATAACTAAACCGAACCTCCGCTCTTTCCGTCCCACTTCTGCTCTGGAGGTTCGGTTTACTTCCCGCAGTTCCTGCGGTAGCTCTTCTCAGCATATTTATCGCCGCGTTGAGGTCGCGGTGCATGGATGCCCCACATCCGCACTTGTGCCATCTCTCTGCAAGCGATTTCTTCTGCACTGAACCGCAGCTGCTGCACCCACTCGAAGTGTTGGCAGGCTCCACAAGCACGACTTCGCAACCAGCTTCCTCCGCTTTGTAACAAAGCATGCTTGAGAATTCCGCCCAGCCACAGTCCAGTGCACTTTTTGCAATGAAGCCTTTTGCCAAGTCTGAAACGTCCAGGTCCTCCATCGCAATAAAGGAATATTTATCCACGAGCTGGCGGGAAAGTTTGTGCAGGAAATCCCTTCTCCTGTTTGCCAGCTTTTCGTGGGCCAGCGCAACCCTGAGCTTCGCTTTTCTTCTGTTCTTGCCCCCTTTCTTTTTTCTGGAAAGGAAACGCTGCGTCCTCTTCAGTTTCTCCTCCGCATGTTTCAGGTGCCTCGGGTTTTCCACCACTGTTCCATCGCTGAGGCATGCGAAATGTTCAATTCCAAGGTCTATGCCGGCAGGCAAAATATCTTTCTTAGGAACAGGTTTCTTTTCTATTTCCGAAGTGAAAATGGCAAACCACTTCCCTGAAGGCATCCTCTTTATCGTGAGGGTCTTTATTTTTCCTGCAATTTCCCTGTGCTTTTTGATTTGGATTTCACCTATGCCTGAAAGCTCAAGGCGCTTATTAAGCTTGAAGCCGAACTGCGGGTAAGTGAAGGATTTCATCCTTTCCATCGATTTGAACCTTGGAAAACCTGCCTTCATGCCCGCCTTCCTTTTGAGAACCATTCCCCTGATGCATTTTGCAAGCCTGTCTGCAACGTTCTGCGCAACCTGGGAGAATAATGGCGTTCCTTTTGTCTGCAAATAGAGCTGCTGGCGCGTTGGAAATTTTCCTGTTTCCTTATAATATTTTTTTATGTATTCTAGAAGGGAATTCCACAGCTCCTTGCACTCATGGAGGCATTCGCCCATTTGCTTTTCCTGGGTTTTGGAAGGATAGAGCCGGAACTTCCATGAGCGCCTCATATGCGGCTTTGGCACGAAGGCGGTTTATAAGTATTTCCCTGGCGTATTTCCGGTGATTCCAGTAATCATTTATGGAGATTTTTGTATCCACTGGTCCGAGACCAGTGGAATTAAGGCCTTAAAAATCTGACTGGGGAGGAACCCGGAGGCGGGAAACCCGAAACAGGAAACTGGCTGCCGGCGCAATCACTATAAACCTTAAGAGAGATGCACCCCCATGGGGAACCTGGTTGCAGGGGTCGATGAAGCTGGCAGAGTTCTGTAAAACGGACTGCAAGCAGCGTCATCGGCCCGTTAGTCGTATCCTGCGCCACCTGCAGCAGGGACAAGCAGCGCCTTCTCAGGAAGTTCGCTTCAAAGGATTCCAAGCAGCTCACGCCCCGCCAGAGGGAAGAGATACTCGCCGAGCTCAGGAAGTTCTGCAATTTCCTCTACGCAGAAATCAGCGCATCCGGGCTGAACCAGATGATGAGGAAAGAGTCCCTGAACGACATAGAAGCAAAGGCAATGGCAGACCTCATAAGGAAATCCGGGGACTGCGACGTGATGATAGACATGCCCGACCGCTACTCCTGGACGTTCAGGAAAAGGATGGAGAAGTTCGGGGTGAAGAGGTTCGAGGCGGAGCACAAGGCGGACGAGAAGCACCCAATAGTCGCCGCCGCCTCAATATGCGCCAAAGTTATGAGGGACGAAAAAGTGGCTGAGATACGCGCGTCCACCTGCGATTTCGGCAGCGGCTACCCGAGCGATGAGAAAACCCGCGAAGCGCTCCGCGACAGGGAGGCGCTCGCCCTGCTCAGGCCCCACATACGCGAGCGCTGGAAGACGCTTGAGACCGTCAAGCAGAGGAAGCTATTTGAGCACGAATAATATTCTCTGCAGGAAAGTAAGGATTGAGAGAAAAGCCATTGCTGCGAACAG
The DNA here is from genome assembly GCA_040753215.1 of Microcaldota archaeon. Classification (GTDB taxonomy): domain Archaea; phylum Micrarchaeota; class Micrarchaeia; order Anstonellales; family Bilamarchaeaceae; genus CAIXOA01. The sequence continues at coordinate 84,854 of JBFMEZ010000013.1, forward strand.
GACCCACGCATAAGCAAACCCGAGCAGAAGCAGCAGCACGAACGCCATTAACAATGCGCCGCGCTCGCCCCTCTCCAGTATCCCGGGCATCCTGTCCGCCTCTTCTTTTGGGAGCACTCCCTGGTAGTTCGCATACGCCTTCACGAATGCGGTCATGCACGTGCCGAAGAACAGAACGATTATTATCCAGAAATAATCCGGAAAAATAGGCATCCCCAGAGGCACGGACAACAGCGAAAGAAGCAAAAAGAACTCCACCAGCCTGTCCGAAACCCCGTCCAAAAAGCCGCCTATTCTGCTCACTTCCCCCCTCGCCCGCGCAACCGCCCCGTCCACCGCATCCAGAACAAATGCAAAGATGAAAGCACCGAACCCGTACCAATAAGTTCCCGAATAGAAAAGTGAGAATCCGGCAACCGCAAACAATACCGCAAGGACAGTAATCTTATTCGGGCTGAGCGGCATCCAGCCCAGGTATCTGCTTAATGAAGAAGAAATCCCGCTTGACGCGCCGGTTGATTTGAGCATCCTGCCTCAGCCTCCAGCAGCCGTTCAATCCTTCCCCTTCCCTTCTATAAATGCATTAATCGCATCCCTCGCCTCCGCATCCCCATATTGCACCGGAGGGTGCTTCATCAGGTAGGCGCTCGCGGAATTAATCGCGCCGCCCAATCCACGGTCCAGCGCAACCTGGCAGCACCTTATCGCTTCTATGGTTGTCCCGCCACTATTTGCCTTGTCATCCACGTCCAGCCGCATCTCTAAATTGTAAGGCACGTCCGCAAACATCCTGCCTTCCAATCTTATGAATGCCAGCTTCCTGTTCCCCAAAAAAGGGATAAAGTCCGAAGGCCCCACATAAATCCTCTCGTCCGGCAATCTTTTTTTGAGCTGGCTCTGCACAGCTTCTGTTTTGGAAATCTTCTTGCTCTCCAGCCTCTCGCGCTCCAGCATGTTAAGGAAATCAGCGTTCCCCCCAACATTTATCTGATAAGTCCTGTCAATATCCACTCCCCTGTCCACGCACAATTTCGCCATCACCCTGTGCACAATCGTGGAGCCCAGCTGGGATTTTATGTCGTCCCCGACCACAGGCAGCTTCCTCTCCGCAAACCTCTTCGCCCACTTCCCGTCGCTCGCAATGAACACCGGCATATTATTTACAAAAGCGCACCCAGCTTCCAGCGCAACATCCGCCCAGAACTCCGTCGCCCTCTGCGACCCCACGGGCAGATAGTTGAGAAGTATGCGCGCCCCGCTCCTCCCAATCTCCCCAATCGCTTCTTCCTTCAGCTCCCCTTCACTTTTTGTGGATTTCACGGGCACAATCCTGTTCTGCATATACAGCCCAATCCCGTCCAGCACGGGCGACTCATGCACAATCCCGGAGCAGTTGGAAACCGAATCCACCCACCTGACCTCGTTCGGCTCCGCATACAATGCCTCCGCGAGCGGCTTCCCAACCTTGTTCTCCGCCACATCAAAGGAGCACACGAACTCTATATCATGGATGGAATACCCTCCAATCTTATCATGCATTATCCCAACCACTTCCCGCCCAGGGTTCCTCTTATAGTATTCTATCCCCTGCGCAAGCCCGGCGAAGCAGTTCCCAACCCCCACAACCCCGACTTTTATCTTTCCCATATGCGGCACCTCACTAACTAATATCCGTTAATATATAAATGGACATTAATTAAAAACCTTCCGAACGCATGCGAACGCTTTATAAATATCCGAAAGCGTAAATATCCTGGTGCAGCCAGATGCAATCAACGCGGACCACGAGGGAGGCCGAACAACCGGCAGAAGCCGGTCCGGTCGTGCCCATACCGGCAGTTTTACCGTCCGCACCGCAGATACGCTATGTGCAGTCCACAGAAGACGGGTTGCGCGACACAATAAACTCCCTTGTTGACTTCCTTTCGGGAAGAGGCGTTGTCCCCGATAATCTTGCAACCGCAATCAGATGGCTCAGGCCGGGTGACTTCAGCGAAACACCCGATATAAATGCATTCATAAATGGCATTAAAGGGCAGCTAGAATTGCACTTCGACCCGGACAACGAAGTGCAGAGAATGAGGGTGGAAAGGATAATAGAGGTCATCACCGGGCTTGCACAGGAGTATGCAAGGCAGATGGAGGTCCTGTCGCCTCCTTCGGTCAGGGTGGGAGAAGCGCTCCAACCCTTAACAGTAGCCCCAACTGATGCATCGCCATTCTCTTTTGTTATAGAGGGAGACACCTTCAGGATTACAAACAACAGGTACCTGCCTTTTACAGGAGAGGACCGGGAGAGCATTAAACACATCCTCGAAGCAGCCGTGGGCATGGATTCTGGCGGCATGGGGAGAGTGCTCGAACTGGTCGACCGTATGGCAGAGGTGGCAGCAAAAGCGAACATATTCGATACACGAAGCAGGCAGAGGGCTGGCATCGGAGAAGTTTCCCAGGCGCTTGCCGGAGTGCGCGATGCTTACCAAAAGCTTCTTGGGAAATTGGTAGAGGAAGGGGAGGCCCTCACCGGCCTTGCCGCAGGCGACCCTGATGCGCTGGGGCGGGAGTCGCTGGGCATCGCGCGGGAAGCTGAGAGGGCCCGGGTTGCGTGCATGGACAGGATTTCAAGGTTTTATTCCGGCTCTGGAGTAAGCAGCCTGATAAGGGACGTGGAAGAGGTCATCTCCAACCCGACCTATGCCGGTGACCTCGTTTTCTCGGATTTTGAGATAAGCGTTTTCAACTACTACAAGCAGCGGTTCGCAGAGATTCTGCCGAGGATGGATGTGCTTAGCCGCAGGTTAGCCGAGCTGGACATGGTCCCAAGCCTCGATTCCCAGCAGCTTACGCCCGCAGAAGCGCAGGTATTTGCGAATTTCCTTGAGTTCGCTGGCGCATTTGAGCTGTTCCGTGCAAAAGCCAGGTTTATGACGATATATAACGAGCTGCTCGAAGAGCAGAACCGCGGCTCGTTCGTAGAGGGGATTGCCGGGCCGAGGGCATACCGCGAGCCGCTAAGCGGCCGGCAGATGGAAAACCTGCTCCTGGCGATGGAGCCGGTAATGGGCCCCGCCCTGCCCCTTGGCAGTAGGGAGCAGTATGAAGAGCTTCTTGAATTGCGCGGGCCGCTCGAGTTGTACGGCCAGGTGATGGAAAATGCGGTGGTGCAATCCGTGGCAGAGGCGCTCACCGCATCTGCCGTTCCCGAGGCGGAGAGGATAAATTACGAAGATCTCACTGAACAGGGAAGGGCGGTTCTTTCAAACCTCCGTGTACACAGGGAGGCCCTGGCCAGGTCCCATGATGCCGTAGGGCTGGGCTCGGTGCTGTACAGGTATGCCAATTACCTGAGAATGTTTGATGTGGACACTTCAGCGTATTTCGAGCGTTCGGAAACAAGGATGGATGAGGCGCTTGTTTCTGCTGCACTGGAGAGGGGCGATATTCCGGACCTTCTCTACGAATCCTCAAGATATTTCCTGAAGTACCATGGCACGGAGTTTCTGGTCGCAGTCACCGTGCTCAGCGCCGGCGCGGGAGGCATAGCCGGCGGCATAAGGGCCGGCGTGCAGGGCCTTTTGGAAGTAGGAAGCGCAGCGGCAAGGGGGGGCTATGCCGCAGCCACCGCGGTCGCTGCAGTGCCTGCCGCGGTCGTGGCAGGACACGCGCTGTATGATTTTGCGCGCGGTGAATGGGGCGGCAGGGCCTACCAGGACCTGGACATCGCCTCGGCTTTTCTTCTCATGGCGTCCATGGGCTGGGCCGGAGGGACCGGGCTTGGGGCAAGATTCTTCTCCGCGGGCACGGCAGGGCTCGGGTCAACTGCCATCGGCGCCCACCTTGTGGAATCCATAAGCCAGGGAAGGATATACGATGCGCTTTCCGATACGGTCGCCATCGCGGTCGGAAGCACGCTGTTTGTGAAAAGCCTTTCCGGAATAAGGCAATACCGGCTTGCGGGCGAGGCCATGCCTGCCAGCACCGCGAGGGTAAGCGGTCCGTTCGGCCTTGTGGATGTGCAGCTTCCGCACCTCTGGCGCGAACTAGCATTCCCCTATACCGCTACCGGCGCCGTAACGATGTTCGCTGGCGCGGCGGCTTTCACGGCGGCTTTTTCTCCTGATACAATCGCGCAGCTGATAGAATCGCAGGGCATCGGGGAGTACCTTGCAATGCTGAACAGCATGTGCGCGGACTTGGCAAACGAAGGCCCGGTTTTCATGCTTGGCTTCAGGGCACTCGGAACTGGCGTAAGGGCGGTGAGGGAATGGAGGCTCGCAAGCGGAGAGCGCGGCTTCCGCAGCTCCGTGAGGACGGTGATACGCAACATGGCGCTGGGGGAAACTGGCGGGAGTTTTGTGGAGATTCCCCTGGGCACGGCCGAAGAGACGATGGCCGCCCTCATAATGCCATCCTCAAACCCCGGGCGGACGTTTGCTGCGCTGCAGGCGGGCGCAGGGAGCACCGCGATAGATATCGCAACCCGCTATGGCGCAGACCTCACGAACCAGGAATTCTTCCACAGGCTAATGGTTGCTGCGCTTGGGGACACGAGGATGACCGCGAGCGGGCTCGTGGATTTCCTGGGCGAGCTGCGGCTCCCCCGCGGCTTCAGGAGACAGCTCAGGCAGTTTGCGGAAGAATTCGTAACAGCCAACAACCAGCAATGGCAGGCCGCGGAAGCTTTGCTTTCAGGCCAGCCGCTTTCCACGCTCCAGCAAAGGCTTTTCATCGATGCGAACCAGCTTGCCCAGCGCCAGCTCTCGGAGGCGAGGATTGCTGCCGGCGCAGCAGGGCTGCCCCTGGTGGTTGGGGGGTGGGGAGCCGTCAGGGTTGCCAGCGCCGTCCCTGAGGCGGATGCGATACTGGAGCTGAACCGGTTCCTGCAGCAGCTGGAGAGCGACCCCGCTTCCGCCTATTTCTTCAATATGCTCGTGCCCGGCGGGCCGGAGGCCGGTTTTCCCGGGGTTGACAGGCGCTTCACGACAGCAGACATAAGGTCCGCGCTGGACGATATCGCGATGTTTTTCCAGTCCATAGAAGACGGGAGTTCGAGGTCAAGCGCCATGGTGAAGGCTATTCTCCCGGATGAATTCAACCGTTTCTGTTTCGTGTATGCATGTGCGCTTTCCCTGCTCTCAAGCAGCGACCAGGACATCTCGGGCCTGGATATTCTTGTGGAAGATGCCATCAATTTCCTTGTGGAGGGCATGAGCCTGGGCCTTGACTTCAGTGCCATGAAGCCCAGCGATTATTTCCTGGCAGCAAACATGGTGCGCAGGGCGCCGGCAGGCCAGCCGATCAGCGATGCCGGGCTTGTTTCCGGTTTTTTGGCAGGCGACCCGGCCTTTTCAGACCCCCAGTTCGCCAGGGTTTTGCTTGCCGCGCTTTATTACAAGGGTGAAATGCGTGACCCATCGGACCAGCAGTGGGTTCTTGACGCAAGCTATTATACTTACTTCAATCTTGTTGACACGCTGACCGGAAGCTCCGAGCAGATTGAGAGGATACACGGCGAGATGATGGTCTCGATGTTCGACAATCCGGAGTTCTACAGCGCGGAAAGCATGCGCGCCCTTGACAGGCAGGCGCTGATCCTGCTCTGGAGGAATACATGGGACAGGTATCCCGCAAACATCTATGCCCCGCCTTCATCGGGGACAGGTTTTTAAATTAATTTGTGCATTTATACGAACACATTTCAACAATTTAGCCGATGTGATGCACATGCCCAAGCAATGCGAAAAGGCCGCAAAAAAAGAGGATGGCGGGGGAAAAGAGGCCGCGCCCCCGATACGCCAGCCTCTCGCCAATACCCGCGCCGCGAAGGTGGCGGCGGCAATCCTCAGCATCTCCGTACCTTCCACAGCCGCAGCACCAGTTTCTTTTTTAAACCCTTACAGAGCCGATACTATAGGTGAAGGTATGCAATCCCAAAGGCAGGCTCCCCGCACAATAGACAGGCAGTTGGTGGAGAACATCCAGCGTGGTTTTGACGCACTCGTCCCCGGCGACTCAAACGTCGCAACAGTGAACAGGAATACTGAAGACAGGGATGCGGTCGTGAACAACGTGCGCAAGTTCATAGAGCTCCTGAGGGGGGAGAGGGATTCCCTTTTCGGCATAAGCGCTTCCGACGTGAGCGACGCTGCGGCCAGATATGCGCGTTTTGATGATGTGGAAAAGAACCTCTTCATCCAGGGCCTGGTATCCGTCGTGGCAGCGCAATTCACGACCCGGGGCGGGACCGCCCGCGATGCGCTACACGATGCCCTCTTAGGCAACCTGGACACGAGCGCTTCGGGAAACATTTTTGACTATGTGGCCGCCAATGCGGCGGTGGCGCGCATGATGGGCGCAGCCATCCAGAGGGTTGCAGAGGCACTTGTTCCCCACGCGGAAGTGGTTCCTGTTCCGCAGACGGTTGCGCTCTCCCTTGAGGAAGGCGGAGGTCCCGTAGTCATAGACGTCTCTACTGAAGAGCTTGAGGCGCTCGCGGACGAGGAGGGAATAGACCCGGCGGAATTCGGCATAACGGACTCCCCCGAAGAGAACCTCCAGTTGAGCCTTGCATTCCTCTACATCCAGCAGTTCCCGGCGCTGCTTGAGCAGGCCATGAGCGAAGGCCCTGTGGACCAGAACACATTCGCCCGCATTTACGAAGTCATCCTTGAGCAGGGGCAGGCCATGGCGGCACGCCCCGAATTCGGAGGGCAGCAGCTCCAGCTCGCCGGCGTAAGCGAGAAGATGATGCTTGGCTTGGGGATACTGGGTGGTTCGGCATTGTTTGATTATTTCAGGTACAGGTACGAACCAATATCCGTGAGGGAGTTCAGGTCCTTCCTGGGCAACATTGTTTCTGCACTAAAGGCGAAGCACGGGATTGAGGGCGCAGCCGCGGCGGGGGAAAGCAGGATTGTCACGGAGGGAGGCGAGGCAGCCACCGGAGCCGCCCGGGCGGCCAGTGTTGAAGCGTTCAACCGTGACCTGCAGAAGCTGCAGAGGCTCCTGAGGGAAGCTCCTACGACCGGCAACACAATGGACGATATAATACGTGAAATGGGTTTCAGCGGGGAAACGGCAGAGAATCTCATGCTCAGGCCGGTCACCGGAGCGAGGGCCGCAAGGGCTGCAACCGGAACAACCGCCGAGGCGGTTATCCGCATAGAGAGCGGCCATCTGGACAGGCTTATCGGCCAGCAGAGATTTCTTGGGACCGATGCTGCGAGCTACCGTTTGAGGCTTTCCGGGCAGGATATGGTGCTGCAAAGGCAGATACAGTCGCTGTCGGTTGCCGCAGGCGCGTCTCCCATCGAAAGGATTCTTATAGAGCCCGCCATGAGGGTGAGGGATGCGTGGCTGGCGTTCCAGGCGGGCAGGTCTTTCCGCACCGGAGCCGCTGTCGGGTGGGAGGCGGTAAGCTTCCTTCCGCGTGTCAGCGTAAGGGGGCTTGGCGAAATATGGAGTTTTGGCGCCGAGAGCGCAAGGGTGAGATGGGGTGTAAGGGCAGCAGTCGTATTCGGCCTTTGGGAAGCAGCATACCGCTTCCACCTTACAGATGACCAGCCTCCGATAATTGACTGGGCGGTTAGCGCCATGCCCGGTGTAGGCCCCAGGTCGGAAGGAGGGGGGGCAGGAGCGCCTGCAGCCGCGCCGCGGGGAAGGGCGCCGAGTGCCGTAGCCCCGGCTCGCGCCCGTCCATCCGCACCAGCACCGGTTTCCCGCGCCCCCGGGGAACCAGCGGAGGCGGCGCCCGGTGCAGCAGCTCCAGCAGCAGCGCGCGCACCCGGACCGATCGAATCATTCGGCGAGCTGCAGAGGGCCCTGTTCAGCGTGCCAGGCCACCCGTACAGTGGCGAGATAGGGAGTTACGTCCGCGAGGTGATGTGGGCAGAGGGCTCTGCCCTCGAGGGGCAGGCAAGGGACAGCCAGCTCGCAGGCGCCGCATACCGCCACATAACCACGAGGGTCGGGATGGCGAACCCGCAGACCTGGGAGGATGCGCAGAGGGAGATAAGCAATGCGTTCTCCGAATGGAACAATTATGCGAAGCTCTCGGATTTCCTTTCAGGGATACCCGGCAGCTCGGGAGTCCTTGATTACATGAACGGAATATTGTTCGCGGCCGGCTCTCCATTGGCACCGGAAACCGTAAGCAGCGAAACCACCAGCGCCGCATACTCTTTCATACTCGGGAGACTGAGGAGCGCAAACCCCGGGAGCTGGGACGCCGCAAAGAGGGAATTCGAATCCGCATTCACTGCGTGGAAAGCCACGCAGGCCACGCAGTAATGCTCTTTACCTTATTATCTTGTACATTTTGACTTCCCCGCCCGGAGTCTTGTACACAAGCTCAAACCCGGGCAGGCTCTCCAGCACGAACGCGTTGTAGAGGTTGGAATCGTAGAACTTCCCCTTCCTGTCCTCCCAGCCGTCCTTCAGCTCCCCGTTCTCCACCCATATCCTGTCCTTCGTATAGAGGGATGTATAGACATTAACGCCGTTCGCATCCGTCCCATCGTACGAAAGAAGGGCCTTGTTCAGCTTCAGCTCCCCGTTCTCGTATTTCCGGTCCAGGTAATAAGTGCCTGTGATGCTCCGGCCGTCGGCAAGCGTGACGTCCCCTACGCAGTAGGTGGGCGCGGGCGTGAGCTGCCCTGCACCTGAAACCCCGGGCACCCATTTCAGCGCGTACCCCACGATGCCCTTCTTCCCGGAAAGCGGAGAAATCACGCACTCCTGCGCCTGCATCCCCGTGGGGACATAAAGCTGCTCCCACAGGTGCTCGAATTCGCACAGGGAATCCCCGGGGTTCTGGTTCACGCCCGTCTCGTTGTTCCTCGAGCACGAGAGGTAATTCAGCGCCCCGTACTTCCCGCCGAAGGTTATCTTGCCGTCCGGCCTCATGGACCCTATAACCTCCTGGTCGAAGAACACGTACTCCGAATCATGGGAAAGCATGAAGTCCCTCAGCTCCTCCGGAGTCCCGTAAATGAAGCCGTGCGCAACCTCCAGAATCATCTGCAGGGACGCATGCTCGTTCCTGAGCACGGTGTTCCTCTGGCCGAAATAGTTCGTCCAGTGCCCGTAGTCCCACCATGAGGTGAAGCGCGCATTCCCAGGGGTGTTCCTCTCCATCCACTCCATTATGTTAATCCAGTAATCATCTATCCTCATGAAGCACCTGTACTGCACCGCGATTGCCTCGTCCTGCGTTATCGAAGCGGGGTTGCTTATCATGGAATAGCCGCACACGTTCGGGTCGTACTGGTAATTCACGCCCCGGTTGGCAAAACCCACGGGGTCCCTTGCGGCAAGGCATATCGGGTCGCTGCCAGTGCCCATGGGGTCTATCTGCGCGCACACGGCCCTCAGCTTCGCCTGCGCACCCAGGGGGTTGTCCTGGAACCTGTCCTCGAACGAGGTCATCAGGAGCACCTTCCCTATCCCGCCCAGCGCGGTGAACTGGAAATATGCAAAAAGCGCTCCCAGCAGCACGAGCCCCATGAACGCATAACTAACCCATTTCTTCCTCTCATCCTCATCCTTCACGCCCTTCGCCCTAAGCTCAGCCACATCAAAGGCCTCGCCGAGCACAACTCCAAGTGCAGCCGCAGTGGCAAACCCCAGGTATATCGTATATTTTGTCTTCAGCATCCCGACTATCGAAATCGGGAAGATGAGCGCGATGAAAAGCAGCGGAAGCCGCAAATCCTTAAACGCAACCTTCCTGTATGCCGAATGCGCAAGCGCAAGAATGGCAAAGAAGAATATGAGAAGGAGCATGCTGTTCGCCTTCTCCGTGTATGCAATGCCCGCGCCGAACGCAGTGTCCACGAACCACACGGCGGCCCCCATGATTGCATTCACGGCCGCGGACGGGATTGCGAACAGGAGCGCGGCAGCCCCGTCAAAAACCATCGCCGCAAACCCCAGCGTACCCTGGAACTCGGTCCCCGCAACCCCCTGCTCCGCGATGGTTTTCTGCAGCGGGTTGAGGAATTTCGCAATCCCCAGGGAGCCGCTCGCGAGCCCGGATACGGATGCTCCCACCGGGGTGAATGCGAACACGAGCAGCCCGGCGAGAAGGAGCGCCCCAACCGCATAGGTGGCGGTCTCAGCATCCTTCACCCTCTCCCGCACAAGCTCAAGCGCGACCGCGAACGCGTAGGCCCCGAAAAGCCCGAGCATCGCACCTCCGAAAAGGCCACCGAAGGAGAATGCGCCAGCCCTGAAGGACTCGTTCAGCACCGTTGCCAGCGCCGCGCCGCCTATCACAATCCCGTTCAGGACGGTGAACTCCCTCCCCTCCTCCTTCATGAAGAAGAGGAATAGCGCCTGCAGCGGGATGAAGATTATGAGGGCGGCGGTTATCACTATGGACGAGCCCGAGCCCAGCATAGTCGCGAGGAACGCGAGCGCGGCCAGCCCGGCAAAGGCCCTGTCCTTCCGCTTTATCGCAAGCGCATACATCGCGAAGAAGAATGAGAGCGCAAAGAACGCATAGGGCTGTATTTCGCTCTCGCCGGCAAGCGTTTTCATCAGGTACATCGGGATGAAGGAAAACACCGCGGCGGCGATTATCCCGAATTCCCTTCTGTATTCCGCGGAGATGAACAGTGCGGAGAAGAATACCGCGAGCGCGGCGAGAACGGGCGGGAAGCTTCCCGCAAGGTCGGAGAACAGATATTTTTCATACTCCCCTCCGGAGGCGTACATCGTGTATGCGATTGCTTCGGGGTAGGCCTTAAGCGGCACGCCCCTGTGGCTGACCTGCATCGGATACCACGCGGTCCCGTCGCTCAGGGGGTTCCCGCCCTCATCTATTATCTGGTGCGACACGAACATGTAATAATACGGGTCAAGCTCCATGAATATGGGGCTGTGCGTCTGTATCCTGACCCAGAAGGTGATTATCATGAGCAGCGCAAGCGCCGCGGAGGAGGCCATAAGCACCGGCTGCGGCGGAAGCGCGAGCTGCTCCCACCCCCTCTCTTTCACAAAAACCGCAATAGCAATAAGGTAGAATACGCCCACAAAGAGGAGCGCGCTCCCGTAATTGAACTGCACCCCGAAAACCATGAACATCAGGAAGGAAATCAGCGCCGGCACCACCATCCCGATGCCCATCCCTATCCCGGCCTTGTCGAAAAGGGGGAGGTCCTTCTTCTTCAGGAGCCCGAGGGAGAAAATGATCCCCGGAATGAAAAAACCTATGAACATTACCAGCAGCAGATACAGTGGGCTGAATACTATCATCAGAAATCCCCGGAGTAATCTGTAGGAAAAAGGTTAAAAAGCAGAGCAGGCGCCTTCACGAGCCTGTTGCAAATTACGGCGTAATCCCTGTGGTCTCCGGGTCCCGGGGGTCTTGGAGTCTGGTGAACCTCCACGGCCTAAACAGACTGTCCGGCAATTGGTCTCAGAACCAGATGTAATGATAGGCCGAGCCGTGGAGGTTCAGTGAAGTCTTGAGTTGTCCTGAGGGTCCTGAAAGTCACACAAGACCTGAAGACCATGCAGGACTTGGAGACAACAGCCTACTTCACATGAACTGGTCTATCATGTCCCCGGGCACGGTTGTGCCGGCTGCAGCGACCATCTGCTGCGCCTGACCAGGGGTGCTCGCCTGCCCGAAGAGGTTCGGCGATTTCACTCCGGTCACAATCGCGGTTACGCGCACGCCCTCCATGTAGGAATCCGAAATCCTCGCGCCCATCTTCACGCCCGCCTCGTCCGCGAATCCCGACGAAACGCCCTCGCCTATCTGTATGGCCTCCCCGAGGGTTAGCTTCTGCCCGGCCTCTATGTGGATGAGCGCGCCAGTCGCGCCTTCGTAATCCACGTCCAGCAGCGGGTGCTGCAGGGTGTTCGTGATTGCATTCTTCACAAAATCCGAGCCGTTTCCCTCGCCGATGGAAATCATGGCCAGCCCGCCGTTCTTCATCACGGTCTTAACATCCGCATAATCCACATTTATTAGCGACGGGAACACGATGGTGTCCGCAATCCCCCTCACCGCCCTCGCCGCGACCTCATCCGCGAGCTCCAGCGCCCTGTTAAGCGGAAGGTTCGGCGCATACCCCAGCAGCCTGTTGTTGTCAATGACTATTACCGTGTCCGCCTCCTTCAGGAGCTCATTCAGCCCCTCCCTCGCCTTCTTTACGCGCACGCGCTCTATGTTGAACGGGAAGGTCACAACGCCGACCACTATGGCGCCCTGCTCCTTCGCCACCCGCGCAAGGATTGGCGCGGAGCCGGTCCCGGTCCCGCCCCCCATGCCCGCTAGCACGAACACTATTTCGTTCTCCCCGATAAGGTCCCTGAGCCTGTCTATGTCCGCTTCCGCGCACTTCCGCGCAACGGACGGCTCCCCGCCGGCCCCGAGGCCTCTGGTTATCTTGTACCCGAGTACGAGCTTCTTGTGCGCCTTGGTGATTTTCAGGTGCGCTGCATCCGTATTTACCGCAATCGTTTTCGCGCTCTTTATGCCCTGCTGCGTAATCCTGGAAACGGAGTTGCATCCCGCGCCACCGGCGCCGATTACCGCAATCCTCACGCCCGAAGGGTCGAACTCTTTCGCCTCAGGAGCAGAACCAGCCTTCTTCCCTTCCTCCACGACGTCCTTAACGAGGTCCATCATAGCAGCACCGCTAATAGATGCACAATTAGATTTTTAAGGGATTGCAAAATCCGGAAGAATAAAATGAAAATAAAAATCAAAGGAAGGGCAGGAGAAAACTCCTGCCCGTTTCATATATTCAGCCCAGCATCTCCAGCTCCCCGCCGAAGGACGGGAACCCGGATTCTGAGGGCTCGCTGGTTGCGCTCGAGCCGAGGATGGACGCGCCCTTCACGCCGGTCACGATGGCAACAATCTCAAGCTTCCCATCGTAGTTCTGCATTATCCTCGCGCCCCACTTCACGTTGGCCTCCGGGTCCATCTTCTCGGTGATTATCTCTCCCGCCTTTATCGCGTCACCGAGAGAAAGGTCCGCGCCTCCAGAGATGTGGATGAGCGCTCCCCTCGCGCCCTCGAAGTCCACGTCCAGCAGCCTGTTCTTTATGACCGCCTCGGCCGCGGCAGTGACCTTGTCCGTGCCCTTGCCCTCGCCGACCGCGATGAAGCCCACGCCGCCTCCCTGCATGATGGACCTAACGTCCGCGAAGTCTATGTTAATAAGGGACGGCTGGGTAATCGTCCAGACAAGGCCGGAGATTGCCCTTGCGAGAATCTCGTCCGCGACCGCGAACGCCTCGGTCATCGGAAGGTTCGGCACCAGCTGCACGAGCCTGTTGTTATCAAGGATAATGACAGAGTCGCAGTGCTGCCTGAGCTTGTTTATGCTCTCGTCGGCCTTCTTCCTCCTCGCCCTCTCCAGCGCGAACGGGTAGGTGACCATCGCGACGGTAATCGCGCCCTGCTCCTTCGCAATCTGAGCCGTAATCGGCGCGGCGCCGCCTCCGGTACCGCCTCCCATGCCTCCGCAGATGAACACGAGGTGCGCGCCTTCGAGCTCCTTCTCGATGAGCGCCCTGTCCACTTCCGCGGACTTTGCGCCCAGCTCCGGGTAGCCGCCTGCGCCAAGGCCCTTCGTGATGCTCTTTCCGATGAGCACTTTCCTGGACCTCTCGTGTATCTGGTTGAGGTGCTGCTTGTCCGTGTTTACGGCCACCAGCTCGGTACCCTTCACCCCGGCCTTTATCAGCCGGTTGATGGTGTTGTTCCCCGCGCCGCCAACCCCGATAGTCACTATCTTAATGCTCTCGGAGCTCATGTCCTCTGGTTCCGCCGCTTTCGGGGCGGACTCTCCCACGACAGATTTTATAAGGTCGTCCATATATATTCACCCTTGTGGGAAAAATGCCGTTGGCAATCTTTAAATAGTTTCAATTCTACGACGTGGCATTCTCTCCCGCATTTTTTCACCCGCACACACTTTTCCTCTCCGCTCCGAAGATAAGCATATAAATGTATTTACTGTATGCATTTAGTATGGTCCGCGTAATAACCATCCGCGATGACGTTTACGCGCAGCTCAGCGACCTGAAGACAAAGAACGGGATGAGTTTCAGCCAGGCGATTGACCATCTTCTCAAGGAAAACAACGTGCGCAAGAAGGGATTGCTTGATTTTGTCGGGGTAATAGACGAGGGGGACATAGACAGGAGTGTGCCCCTCTTCTCCAAAAAGGGGTGGAAGCGTGACGAAGATATGCCTTGACACCGACATGGTGCTGGATTTCCTCAAGGGCCACAAGGCGGCGGTGGCGAAGGTGCGCCATTACGTGGACCACGACGAGCTCTCCATCACCTCGCTCACATTCTTCGAGCTGGCTTCCGCGGTGAAGAAGAAGGGAAGGGTGCTCCCCATCCTGGACAATCTTACGCTCCTTCCATTCGACAAGAAGGCGGCGCTCCGCGCAAACAAGCTCCATGAGTCCCTGCGGGGCCAGAAGATGGAGATAGGGATGAGGGAGCTCATAAACTCCGCAATCTGCATAGAGAACGAGGCCTGGCTCTGCACGAAGAACCGCTCCGCCTACGAGGGGGTGGAGGGGCTGAGGTTCATCTGATTATTGGCAGTATCTCCTCTTCAGGTACGAATGATAAGCGTCTGCTATTCTGTCGATAAGCCGTCCCGGCAGCATGTTGCCCACCAGCGTGAGGAACACGGCTTCCCCCACGGCTATGCTGGCAAGCGCAATGAGCGGAATTGGGAGCGAGTTTGCAAGCCCGGGGGAGATGGCATTTATGGCAGCTACCGCGGCCACGGATAGCGCCGAACTCACGGCGTCGGCAGGTATCGTCGCAATCATCGCGGCACCATGCAGCGGAAGCACATCTTTATAGAATTGCCTGGCCTTCCCCCAGAACGTATCCGCGCAATTTGAGTAGTACTTAAGGTTGAGCCCAAGCCAGATTGCCTGGAATGACGCTATCGCTGGCAGATAACCGCCAACCACCGTTCCAAGTATGCCCCAGTACGCATTTCCCGTTGCGATTTGGACAGCGCCCCCCACAAGCGGGCCAATAATATAAATCCCCGCCATCTCGCTGCCAGCGAGCGCCCCACCCAGCTTCAGGTCAATCATGCTTCGTATGCGTTCAGGCTTGCCCAAAAGTGTTTCTTCCCGAAGCCCCCTGTCTTCTCTTTTTGCAGCCCTGTAATCTTCAAGGTCTTTCCTGAATCTCCGGCATAGTTTTACTGGATTGAACAAGCCAAGGGCATATTTTACCAGTCCGAGAAAAGACGTTTTCGCAGCCGGCGCATCTGTGCTTTCCTCTGCAGCAGCCTCCGGGCTCTTCCCCGCGGCTGCAATCTCTTCCTTCTTTTCCTTCTGCACAGGCCCCTGCATCGCATCCAGGAGCCCCTTCTTTCTTGAAAAGGAGAGCCTCTTCAGCCGCCCAGCCTTTCCTGCTGCTGCCTCTCGGGAAGCGGCATTCGCAATTTCCGGAGCCTTCTTTTCTATTGGTGCTGCCATGCCTGGTCGCCGTAGATATATTGCGTACTAATCCTTTTAATATGTTGTATTATAATGAATATCATGGATATTGGCAGCATGGAAGCGTTCGTGTCCGCAGCTCCAGAAACAGAAATAAAACTGAAGAAAATAAGCGAAATGGCAATCGACTTAGTCCCTGCCAGAAAGCCCTCCTACTTTCTCTCCTCCTTGTACATCTCCCTAATCTCTTTGGTAGTCGTCACATCGTAGGGCCCCTTGTCATCCCGAACCCGCACGAGCCTCGGGAATCTTAATGCAAATCCTTTTCCTTCCTCCTCCCCGCACGTATGGACCGGGGATTTGGTTATATTATCATAAGCTATTTCCACAACGATTTTCGGCTTAACCCAGAAATCCGGCTCCATTTTGTAATCCAAATCCGCAGGTGCATTCTTAGTTTTCATCTTTCCGAGCTCTTCTGCAAATTTCCCCATCTCCTCTTCTGTGAAGCCGCTCCCCACTTTTGCAATAGTCTCGAATCGCTCCTTCTTCTCATTATAGACCGCAACCAGCAACCCTCCAAACCCGAATTCCGTCCTCGCCCCCTTCCCCCTGTAATACCCTACTATGAGCGCATCCACAGTGTCCATCGTCTTCCCGTAGGATTTCTTCAGCTTTATCCATGCGAATTTCCTTTTCCCGGCAGTATACGGAGCACTCAGATCCTTCGCAATTATGCCCTCCAGCCTCATCTCCAGCGCATCATCAAACAATTTTTGCAGCTCTTTCGCAGAATCCACTATCTCCATCCCGCTCAGCCTCAGGTTTCCCTTCGGGAATACCTTCTCCAGCGCCTTCCTCCTTTCCATATACGGCTTCTGCGTATAATCCTTTCCGTCTAAATAATGCAAATCAAACACGTACACGTGCAGGGGATACTTCTTCTCCGCCTCCTCAATGCCGTACTTCCTCCTCCTGTGCATCGTCTCCTGGAAAGAATAGAATTTCTTCTCCTTCTCGTTGAAGGCCAAAGCCTCCCCTTCAAAGATAATTTCATCCGGCTTGAGCTTCTCCACTTCCTTCACGACATCCGGGAAGGAGGGAGTAATTCTCTCCAATCTCCGGGAAAATATCTCCACCCGGCTTCCTTTCTTATGGATGGCCATGCGGAAGCCATCGTATTTCTGTTCTACGGCGCATTTCCCAATCTTTTTCACAATCTCCTCAGGATTAGCCAATCTTTCCGCGAGCGCGGGCATTATCGGCTTGAACACTTCTATCTTGAATTCGCCCATCCTGTGCGGATGCTCCTTGAATCTGCGTGCGACATACCCAATGTCCGAGCAAAGGTTGTATGCGTGGTCCAGCTCTTCGCGCAGGCTTTTGTCCCCCTTTTCCGAAAAGCTCAGCGCATCCAGGATCGTCGGCCCGCCCACCCCAAGCCGCAGCTGCCCCAAAACAAATCTCGTAATGTATTTCGCTTCCAGCGGCTTCGCATTGTTGTACAGCTCAACGAGCCTCTTAATCTTCTCTTCCTGGCTCCCGCGGCCTGAAGATTTCGCAATCTTCATCAAAGCAGCGTACACATACGCAATCGTAAGCTCCTGTGCGTGCAAGGATTGCTGCCTCTTCCCGGTCAATAATTTTTCCGCGACGCCTCCCAAATCCCCAAGCGCCGCAAACTCCTTGTCCACATCCTTTCTTGGATATCCGCTCCCTTCAGAGATGGCCTGCAATACGAACTTCTCGCCCATCCCCATGTCCACGCCCATGTAGGGAGGGAGCAATTCCCCTTCCACTATGTACGCAATCCTTTCCGCCTCTTCGGGAGAGGCTTCCTTAAAGAGTTCCGCGAGCAGCCCGGTCATCTCCAGCCTGCCGCTTTTGGATTCTATTGTTTCGAAAACCTTCGCGAGCTTGTGGAAGAGCATGCTTCCTGTTAGTAAAATAGGTTAATTAGATTTTCTGCCCCTCCTCAATCATACCTATTTTTAAATATTTTCATACTTAGATATGATTTGTGATTTAGATGAGTATGACACATGAAGTGTACGAACGCGGACAAATCGTAATTCCGAAATACATCCGCGACCTTCTCGGGTGGGGGAAAGGCACGCCGGTCTCTTTCACCGTTGAGGGCGACAAAGTAGTGCTGCAAAGAGCCGAGAAGGTGGGCGACGATTTCCTGGAGCTTGCCAAGAAAATAAACCTGAAGAAGAAAGACATAGATATGTTCGTCAGCGACCACAGCGAATACGGAAAGCGGTTCTCAATGCCGAAGTGATGGAATGTTCATAGACTCAAACATCTTCATGAATGCGATTTCACTGCAGGCGAGAGAGGGGGCGAGGTGCAGGGATTTCATGAAGAAAATCGCGAAGGGTGAGCAGAATTCCACTACTTCGGTACTGGTTCTCGATGAAGTCATCTGGCTCATACTGAAGAATTCCAGCACAGAGAATGCAATCGCCACATGGGAGAGGATAATCAGCACGCCCAACCTCAAAATACTTCCCATAGATCAGGCTGTTGCAAGGCTGGTGCCGGCTTTCCTAAAGCAAGGTTTGGACCCCAGGGATGCAGTCCATGCCGCAACAATGAAAGCACATGGTATCGAAACAATCCTAAGCTACGACAGGCATTTTGATTCCATAAAAGGAATAACTAGGCAAACGCCCTAAAGATATTTCGAATATTCATTCTGCAAAACCAGCGCATCATATTCCAATCTGGGACTTTCGCATACAATCCTTCCACCCATTCCATTTTCGGCAAGCATCTTCATCAGCGGTTTGTAAGGCGGCACATTGGCAGAGACCGGCAGGTGGTTCCTCTCCCCCTTCCCCGTATATTCTATCGAGGAAAAGTGCGAATGGAAATTCTTCCCGTATTTCGGTATTTTCTTCTCCACCGCATCAAACAGCTTCCTGTAATCCTCCTCGCTCCTGCACGGGAAATCCCCCCTCGCGAGAAGGTGCGCAAAATCCAGCACAGGCCACACGAAATCCAGCTCCTCCGCGAGCCTTATCACCTCGTCCAGCCCCCCGAACGCGCTCTTCTTGCCCACCGTCTCCGCCCCGAGCAGAACCCCCTTCACCTTCTTCTCACCCATTTTCTCCTTTATCGTAAGAAGAACTTTCTTCGCGGCCTGGAACGCCTCCCCCTTCCCAAGCTTCTGGTAATACCCCGGATGGAAAACGGTAATCGTCCCCCCGCACCATCCTGTCGCCTGCGCAGAGGAAAAGATATGCCTCACGGTCCCCACGACCTTGCTCTTCTCCTGCGAGCAGCAGTTGACATAATACGGCGCATGCGATGATATGAGCACATCATTCTTCTCCGCGCTCTCCCTGATCTGCGCGGCCTTCCGCTCCTCCATCTTCACCCCGCGCACAAACTCGATCTCAAAGGCACCGAGCCCCAGTTCCCTTGAGAACGCAACCGCCTCCAGGTTCCCGCCCTCGCACTGTATGGGGACCCCCGCGCTCGCAAACCTCACTAATTGCTTCTTCATGCATTAGAAAATAAGATGAAAATTATATCCTTTTCTATTCGAATGGGTTGAATTCCTCTCCTTTCTTTCCCTTCTTCTTCGGCTCCTCCGCCGGCTTCGCCTCTTCCGCGACTATGTCCCAGCTTTCCCCTGCTTCGGGCCGCGCCCTCTTCTGGAGGATGTCCTCGGGCAGCCTCTCCGCCTGCGGCCGCCTTCCCTCCCTCCTCTCCTCGCGCGGCGCCTCGGGAAGCTCCTCCGGGAGGCGCTCAACCGGAGGCCTTTCCCGCCTTGTTTCAAAAGGCTCCGCCGGAAGCCTTTCCACGGGCGGGCGATACCCGGATGCTATGTCAAAATCCGGAATTCTTACCGGTACCATCGAAAGAATCTCCGCTTCCTTCCGTTTTTCCGCAACCGCCATCCGTATCGCCTCGGCGATAACTGTCGGAAACCTTCCGGGTTTCCAACATCTTTGCACCAATAATATTCATTCTTCCATAATTATATTCCTTTCTGGTTCTACTATATCACAGGCAAAGGGCCCGTAGCGCAGCCTGGATAGCGCGGCAGCCTTCTATTGTTTCCGGTTTCCAGTTTTCCGTTTCCGGAAACAGGAGAGAGCTGTAGGTCGCGGGTTCAAATCCCGTCGGGCCCGAAATCAGTTTACAGTCTCGGGTTTCCAGTTTCCCGAAACCGGTTTCTACTTCTCTAAAACCAGGTTCGGCAGTGCTGTTTTCACTACTCTTTCTCTTTGAATTCGTTTTCCATAGGTTTCGGGCCCGTTTCCTTACAAATAAAAACCCTATGCACGATATCTCTCCACTACTTTGTGCCCTTCGGGCAAATAAAGAGGCTGATAGGATGGTATCCGTTCCGGAAATAGTCGGGCTGATTGAGGGGGTGGCCAACGACACGACCGTCCCCAAGAACATACGCAGGGCGATGGACGAGGCCAAGGCGAGGCTGACTTCGGGCGACGAGCTGACCGTGAAGGTCAGCGCGGCAATCTACTCAATAGAATCCGTAAGCGAGGACGTCAACATGCCCTCACACGCCCGCATGCAGCTCTGGAACATCCTCAGCGCGCTGGAGTCCATCAAGAAGTGAATGGGATGAAGGCGCTGCTGGAAAGGGGCGTCAGGATTTCCCTCGAGGCGGAAAGGCTTTCCGAATCCGCTTCCGTCTCCGCGGAAGAGCTCCTCTCGCTCCAGAAGAATTTCATAACAGAAGAAGACGTAAGGCTGCTCGCAGAAAAAAAGAAAAACGAAGACAAAAAAGCACCCATCGAAGCGGAGCAGAAAGCCGCATTCATCCCGCCCCCGGATTTCCATCCGCTAGCCAGGGAGTACGAGCCCTCCATCCGCATCCACGAGAAGCTGGACGTGACCGGAAAATCGCGCAGCAGCGGCTCGGTCGACGATTTCGTCTCCTATTTCCGGGACCGCTTCCAGCGCCTCTCACGCCAGCTCTCGCGGTTCTCCTCCAGGTACCCGGAGGCGGAACTGAAGGACATCAGGAGGCACGAGGGCCAGAAAGTAAAATCAATAGTGATGGTCACGGACATCCGCACCACAAAGAACGGGAACCTCCTCATGGAGGCCGAGGACCTGGAGGGCTCCTTCAAACTCCTCTTCTCCCAGCGCGATTCCGATACTTTTGAAAAGGCGAAGCTCATCGTCCGCGACGACGTAATCGCGGCATACGGAAAAGTGACCAGCGCATTCCTCATAGCCGAGGAGTTCGAGTGGCCGGACATGCCCGTCTCCCGCGACAGGAAGGCCTGCGAGAAGGACGTCGCGGCCGCCTACATCTCGGACATCCATTTCGGCAGCAACAAATTCATCCAGCACTACCTTGACGGGTTCGTCGAATGGCTGCACGGGAAGGGGGAGAACCCCGGGCTCGCTGGAAAGGTGAAATACCTGCTCGTAGCCGGGGACATAGTGGACGGGATAGGCATCTACCCGAACCAGGAGAGGGAGCTCACGGTAAAGGACATCTACGGGCAATACGAGCTGTTCGACGCGTTCGTCTCCTCGGTACCCGATTACATCGAGGTCATCGCCTGCCCCGGAAACCACGATGCGGTGAGGAGGGGCGAGCCGATGCCCGCCCTCACGAACGAGATGGTGAAGAGCGGCGTGCATGCCGTGGGCAGCCCCTCCTTCGTCTCGATAGAATCTATAGACCACCTCATATACCACGGCACCTCCGCCGATTCCTGGATTTCATCCGTCCCGAAGCTCTCCTACGCGAAGCCGGAGATGGTTATGGTGGAATGCCTGAAGCGCCGCCACCTCTCCACCATTTACGGTGGAAACGCAATCGTGCCGGAGCGCATGGACTACCTGCTGATAGAAAAGGAGCCCGACGTCCTCCATTTCGGCCACGTGCACAAGAACGGCTACACCAAATACCGCGGCACGCTGGTGATAAACTCCGGCACGTTCCAGAACACGACGGATTTCCAGCTGAAGCAGGGGCACATCCCGACACCGGGCCGCGTCCCGGTGTACGAATTCGGGAACGACGCGCTGAAGACGCTGGATTTCTCCAGGTAATGATATGGAATACTTCGAATCGCTGAGGAAAGGCCTCGAGGAGGCCTATGCCGCCGCCTCAGAGGCAAGAAGCAGGGGCTTCGACCCCGCGGAAAAAATCGAGATTCTCGTTGCAAAGGACGTCGCCGCCCGCGTCGAGGGGCTCGTGGGCCCCCCGGGCATAGCGGATGTGATAAGGAGGATGGAAGAGGAGGGAATCTCCCGCACCGACATCGCATTCAGGCTCGCGGAGCAGATTGCGGCCGGGGAGCTTTCCGGCGGCAACAAGCGCGAGCTCATAGAGCAGGCGGTGAGGACCGCGGTGGGCATCCTCACGGAAGGGGTGCTGGTCGCCCCGACCGAGGGCATCTCCAAGGTTGAGATAAACGAGAACCCCGACGGGACAGATTACGTCTCCGTATTCTTCGCCGGCCCCATCCGTTCCGCCGGAGGCACGGTCGCGGCCCTCAGCGCGGTGTTCGCGGACATCGCACGGAGGAAATGCGGGATAGGCAACTACCGGCCCACGGAGACCGAGGTGGCCCGCTACATAGAGGAGGTGGAGACCTACGAAAACCGCTGCAGCCACCTGCAATACAAGCCGCCCGAGGAGCACATCGCGGCGATAGTACGCAACTGCCCGGTCTGCATAGACGGCGACCCCACGGAAGAGGTGGAGGTCTCGGTGCACCGCGACCTCGAGAGGGTGAAAAGCAACAGGGTGCGCGGAGGCGTACCGCTTGTAATCTGCGAAGGCATCGCCCAGAAGGCCCCCAAGGTCCTGAAGCAGGCGAAGAAGTACGGGCTGGACTGGGACTGGCTACAGGACGTGATAAAGGTCAAGAAGAAGGAGGACAGGGTGGAGGTCGGCCCGGACCTCACCTACCTGGAGGGCCTTGTCGCCGGCCGCCCCGTTTTCGGCTACCCGATGGCAAAGGGGGGCTTCCGCCTCCGCTACGGCCGCTCCCGAACCAACGGCATAATGGCCCGCAACATCCACCCTGCCGCAATGGTCCTTCTCGATTCCTTCCCCGCGAACGGCACCCACCTAAAGGTGGAGCGGCCCGGCAAGGGCTGCGTCGTCACAGTCTGCGATTCCATAGAGCCGCCCGTGGTGAGGCTGAAGGACGGCTCCGTAATAAAGGTGAAGAGCGCGGAACAGGCGGAATCCCTGCGCCCCCAGGTTGAAAAAATCCTCTTCCTCGGCGACATGCTGGTGAGCTTCGGCGACTTCCTCAAATCCAACCACCCGCTCCTCCCCTCCGGCTACTGCAGGGAGTGGTGGGAGGCAGAAATAGAGGGGAACGAGCTCGCCGTCCCGCAAATCTCCGGCGCTTCCGTGGCATTCGAATTCTCCCGCAAGCACGGCGTCCCGCTCCACCCCGACTACACGTACCCGTGGCACGACCTTTCCCACGTGGAAATCTCCTCCCTCGCCCATTTCCTCGCAAAAGGCAGGCCCGCCTGGGAGGGGAACAGGCTCCGCGAGCTGGTGCTTCCGCTGGAGAAGGAGAAATCCGCCTTCGAAAGCCTTTACATCGAGCACAGGGTTGCCGAGGGAAAGATATTCCTTTCGGGGGATGACGGCTATTCCCTCCTCTCCTCCCTGGGGCTCCTAATCGGCCAGAAGATAGACGCCTCTTCATTTTCCCTTGATGCCGGTGCCGGGGTGATGGAAAACCTCTGCCGCCTCTCCGGGATAACCATCCGCAAAAAGTGCCCGACCTACATAGGCGCGAGGATGGGCCGCCCCGAGAAGGCAAAGGAGAGGATAATGCCGGGGAGCCCCAACGTCCTCTTCCCCACCGGCTCCCCCAAGAACCGCAGCCTCATGAAGATTTACCGTTCTTTAAAGGGAAGGGAGAAGGAGCGCGGCATCAGTGTAGAAGTCGCACGCTTCCGCTGCGGCGATTGCGGAAAGCCCACCTTCTCAACCCGCTGCCATTCCTGCGGGGGGAAATCCTCCCTGGAGCGCGTATGCACAAAATGCGGCAAGGTCACAAAGGAGGAGAAGCATTGCGACGTCCCGACGCAGAATTACGATTACCGCCCCATAGAAATAATCTCGGTGATGGAGAAGATGAAGTCCGACCTGGGCTTCCTTCCCCCGGATCTGAAAGGAGTAAAGGGCCTGTTCAGCGACAACAAGATCCCGGAGCGCCTCGAAAAAGGATTCTTCCGCGCAAAACACCTCCTCTATGTTTACAAGGACGGGACCTGCAGGTTCGACGCCACAAATGCCCCGCTCACCCACTTCCGCATCTCCGAGATAAACCAGACCCCCGAGGGCATAAGGAATCTCGGCTACGGGAAGGACCATCTAGGGAGGCCCATCGCCTCCGGGGACCAGGTCGCCGCCCTCCTCCCTCAGGACATCCTCGTCTCCCGCCACGGGCTCGAATACCTCGCCCGCACCGCCCGCTTCATAGACGACCTTCTGGTAAACCTGTACGGCCTCCCTCCCTTCTACAAAATAGAGAAGGATGAGGACCTCATCGGCCACCTCGTGGTGGGGCTCTCCCCGCACACCTCCGCGTGCGTCCTCGCCCGCATAATCGGCTACACGGATGCAAACCTCGGCTATGCCCATCCTTACTTCCATACTGCGAAGAGAAGGAACAGCGACGGCGATGAAGATGCCATTATGCTCCTGATGGACGCCCTCCTCAATTTCTCCCGCTCCTACCTCTCAACGAAGAGGGGGGGGACGATGGACGCCCCGCTCCTGCTCACCCCGAAGATAGACCCCGAAGAAGTGGACGATGAAGTCCACGGGATGGAGGTCGTGAGAAAATACCCCCTCGAATTCTACGAGGCCTGCGAAAAATTCTCCTTCCCCGGAGAGGTGAAGCTCCGCCTTGTAAAGGATTTGCTCGGAAAGCCCGAGCAGTACGAAGACCTCAATTTCATGTTCGACACCTCAACGCTCAACACCGGCCCGATGGTCACCAATTACATAAGATTAGATTCCATCCCGGAGAAGATAGAGGCGGAATTCGCCCTCCACTCAATAATCCGCGCAGTGGATTCCAAGGACGCCGCGGAGCGCCTAATCCTCTCCCACTTCATTCCCGATATTTACGGAAATTTGCGCTCCTTCTCAAGGCAGAACTTCCGCTGCGTGGACTGCAACGAAATCTACCGCCGCCCCCCGCTCCTCGGGAAGTGCAGGAAGTGCGGGGGGAAGATAATCCTCACGATAAACAAGGGAGGGATAGAGAAATACCTCAAGGTCTCCATGAAGATGGTGGATGACTACTCCCTCCCCTCCTACCTCAAGCAGCGC
The DNA here is from genome assembly GCA_040753215.1 of Microcaldota archaeon. GTDB lineage: Archaea > Micrarchaeota > Micrarchaeia > Anstonellales > Bilamarchaeaceae > CAIXOA01. Next base: position 109,613 of record JBFMEZ010000013.1, read on the forward strand.
CTCCAGCTGGTTGAAAAGGAAATCAGGAGCGTCTTCGAGGACGAGAAAGTACAGCAGAAGGGCCTCTCTGATTTCATGTAGCTGTAATAAAAGAAATGGAAAATAAAGAAGAAAAGAAATGTTCAGAGGTGGCTCCTCGCTACGCCGCCCAGCACCGGTATCTCCCATTCTTCGAACCTGTATGCCATGTATGCGGCGTATAGCGCAACCGCGACCAGCGCCAGCCCGACGGCCAGCTGCAGTATCCCGAAGATGCACCCGAGCGGCCCGCCTACTATGCTGAGAAGGAAGCCGAATATCCCGAGCGCGACCATCGCCAGGAAGCCAACAACCCACAGCAGCCCTGCCTGCAGCGCATGGAACCTCACGAATTTGTCCTCCTTCTTCACGTAGTAAATCACGAAAGACCATGGCAGCAGGACGAAATTTATCAGGTAGCCGAGGGCGGCCAGCAGGTTGGAATCCTTGTCCCCGCCCGCCGCTTTTGGCGCCGGCGCTGCCGCCACAGCCTTCTTCTCCGCTTTCTTCTCTTCAGGCATCGAAAATCACCTGCAGGGATTAAATAAGTGAGCATTATAAACCTATCCCGGAGCCTGCTGGGTGCCCACATGCTGATATTCAACACGCTCACAAGGAAGAAGGAGGAATTCGGGCCCGCGGAGGGAAAGCGGGTCCTCCTCTACGTATGCGGCCTCACCCCCTACGACCACGCGCACGTTGGCCACGCCCGCACCTACGTCGCCTTTGACTGCATAAAGCGCTGCCTCCTGCACAGGGGCTTCGATATTTTCCACATACAGAACGTCACAGATGTGGAGGACAAGATATTCAACCGCAGCCGCGAAACAGGAATCTCCCCCCACGACCTCGCGGAGCGCTTCCAGGGCGAGGCGATAGAGCTTTTCGACCTCCTCAACGTGCTCCGGGCCAACGCCTACCCCAGGGTGAGCGGGCACATCCCCGAAATAATAGATATGATAAGGGCGATACAGAAGAACGGCCTCGCTTATGAGACCGAAAGCGGGGTCTATTTCTCCGTGAAGAAATTCCGCAACTACGGGAAGCTCTCCGGCCAGAAGATGGATGAGATAGAGAAGGGCTCCCGCATAGAGCCGGACGAGACAAAGGAGCACCCGGAGGATTTCGCGCTCTGGAAAAAAGGGGACGATGTGCTCACCTTTGATTCCCCCTGGGGCGAAGGCCGCCCCGGCTGGCACATAGAGTGCTCCGCGATGGCCCTGAAGTATTCCGGAGGGAAAACCCTCGACATCCATGGAGGCGCCCGCGACCTCATCTTCCCGCACCACGAGAACGAAATCGCCCAGGCAGAGGCCGCAACCGGCGCAAAATTCGTCCGCTTCTGGATGCACACCGGCTTCCTCACCGTAGAAGGGGAGAAGATGAGCAAATCCCTCGGCAACTTCATAACCCTGAAGGACCTGCTCTCCCGCCATTCCCCCAATTCCGTGCGCCTTTTCTTCCTCCGCAGCCATTACCGGAGCCCAGTCGATTACAGCGAGGAGTCCATCCACTCCGCAGAGGAATCCTGCAAGCGCATCTTCAACCTATGGGAAAGGCTGGACGAGGTATTGGGAGAAGAGAAGCCATCCACCCCGGACAAATCCTTCCGCACCGATTCCGATGCGGAAATCTCCGGCTTCTATTCCTCCATGGATGACGATTTCGACACCCCCGGGGCAATCGCCCACCTCTTCAACCTGGCTTCCCTCGTATTTTCCCACCTTGAGAAAGAGAGCCCGGATTATGAGCAACTGGCCGAAGTTCGGGAGAAATTAGAGAATATGCTCTGGATTTTAGGTTTGAAGAAGGAGGAGGTTGAAATGCCAGAAATGACAGAGAAATTAGTCTCACTGTTGATTGATTTGAGGGAAAAAGCAAGGAAGGAGAAAAATTTCGGGATGTCCGACGAAATACGGAAAAGGCTTGGAGAGCTCGGGGTCGTTCTTGAGGATACGGAAAAAGGAGTGAAGTGGAGACTGGAAAAAAGATAAATCCAGAAATTTAACACATCCGGCTACTCAAACGTTTACAAGCCGCAGGCTCTTCTCTGGGAACATAAGAAAAACCGGCAGCGGAAGCTTGTTCTCCGAAAGCTCGCCCTTCGTAAGATAAACAACGCCCTCCGCCTCTTTTTTAACGTTGCCAAATTTGCATTCCAGCTTAACGGTTTTCTTTCCGTAATTCACGATGAAGTCAATCTCGCCGCCCCTTCCTTTCTCGAAGTGCGCATAGCGCCGGATATCAAAGTCGTTCTCGCAGGTTTTCCTGTCCATATGATGGACTATTGCGGAATAGGCGCTCATCTCCGCCAGCCGCCCCATAGTCGCTGAATCCAGATTTGCAAGCCCTATGGAGTTGATTTTCCTGCTCTTGAAGAGCGCCACCCAGTAAATGAACGGGTCGGTGAAATAGATTTTCTTATTTCTGGGTGCGCCCGCCCCGGCCCGTTTATGCTTCTCAAGGTAATCCAGCACAAACATGTTCCTAAGCAATTCCACATACTCGGAAACCGTAACGTGGTTCACCCCCCTTGCAAGCGAACTCCACGAAACCTCATTGGTAAGCGCATCAGCCACTCCATCCATCACCAGCGTGGCGGTTTCCGGCGAGCGCTTCTCCTTCGCAAGCTCGCCATCTATCCAGGCGGAATAAATAGAAAACAGCTCCTCACTGAGCGAACCTTTGGAATGCAGGGCGTTCATCGCCCTTACGAAGCCGCCGTGCAGGAAATAGCGGTGGAGGAGGGGGTTCAGTTTATCCATCCGCGCAGCTGCGTCCTCAGGTTTCTTCGCGGTTATCCCGTAAAGAGCGGCAACCTCCCTGAAACTCAGCGGATAGTAGCGGAACTTGTACTGCCCTTCCGCCATCCTCCCCGGAAGCCTTTCCGCCTTCTTCATGATGTTTATGGAGCTGGAGCCGGTGAGCACGGCGTACTTGCCTTCAAACAACCCTTCGTCCGAAAGCGCCTTTATCGCTCTCTCCCAGTCATCCACCGCGCTTATTTCGTCTATGAAAATGTGCGCCGGGTTATAGAGGCCGTTCACCAGCTTTATGGTTTCGTAAAGTTCGAACCTGTCCTTTATCATTTCTGCATTGATGTAGAAAATGCTTTCCGGCTTCCGTATCGCTTTGGTTTCTGCCATTCCTTTTTCCAGAAGCTTTGAAATCGCCTGCTTTATCCAGGTTGTTTTTCCGACCTGCCTCGGCCCGTAGACGACTGTTGCGCCTTTCTTTTCCGGAATGTATTCGGTCCTTTCATATACATAAGCATAGTTTGCAAGCTGTTTCAGGTGCTTATCCTCCTTCTCCCAACCAGGGTTCTTCCACCAGGGGTTCTGCGCCGTTATATCCTCGATTCTCATAAGTACCTTACGAGGGAAGCATTTTTATTCCTTGCTATTATTGAAACTCTGATTTCAATAATTACGTATTTATTGAAAATATGATTTCAATAATCACCTAGCTACGTCGATATCCTTTAGCGATGCGAGCGCAGCACTAGTCGCTCATTCTTGAATTGCAAACCGCGGGGTTTGCAGCGGACAAAGTTTCCGAACTTTATCCTCGCCTTCCGGCGTGCTCGTTTTGGAAACCGGAAACCCGGAACGGAGAACCGAGAGCGGGCCTGGAGGGATTCGAACCCCCGACACCCGGATTAAGAGTCCGGCGCTCTGGCCAAGCTGAGCTACAGGCCCATGACAAAACGCGAGGGGGAGGACCCCCTCTCATTTTTTCCATGATTTTCTGATCTCCCCCCATCATTTGAGAGATCAGAAAGCAGAATATAAAAGCACCAGAACTCTTTTTATTCATTCTCTCCTGCTGATCGCCATCCACATCCTGCTCTTTTTCCTCTTCCTTCTCCCCAGCATGCGGAGCAAGTCGATAAGGCCCAGCCTTCTTTTGCCTTTCTTCCCGTCCCTTGGGTCCCTGCGTGCACCCGCTTCCATCCGCCTCCTTTCTTTCGCGGCTTTTTCCTCCATCCTCTTCCGGGCACCCCCGGCCTTCGCCTCAACCATAAGCCCGGATTTCACAAATGCCACTTCCCTGCGCAGGGATTTGCGTGCATGTGCCTCCCCGCAGTACGCAATCGGTCTTGGCGCCCTTCCCGCCGTAGAAGGCCCCGCATGCCCCTTTTCCCCGCGTCGAGCATTTGCGGGGCGCACGCGCTTCCTGCGCGGTTCGGCCTCCCCATGGACTTCTTCCGCCCTGTTTTCAGCCCCTGTGGATTTCCTTCTTTTCCTGGTCCTGGCTTTGCTGGTTTCCTGCTGCCAGGTTGCATGGTGCATATTGCGCACATCCCGGTTCCATATCCCCTGAGGGGCAGCTTCCTGCCGCAGCGCTCCCTGGCCCGCACGACCCTTATGAAGCATTGCGGCTTTTCGCGCAGCCACACCGAAGTTTTGCACCTTCCGGTGCCCGGTCTCCCCGCCCATGCAGGCGCTTCCTCCATGCACCATTGCTGCGGAATGTCCTTTGCGCCTTCCTGCCTCCCGGATAAATGCGGCTCCGGAAGCATGTGCCGCCACCCTGTTTCCCGTCAAACCATGAAGCCGCCCAATCGTTCCCCTGTTTTCCCATGTCTTCACTGAACCAAACCTTCCCCCTTCCACTGCTCTGGAGGTTTGGTTTGCCGGCTGAGCCCTGCGGGATTCTGCCGTCGGGTTTCCTGTTTTCTGTTCCCCAATAACTTCCCTCTCTCTTTTCGCTGTATTTTTCTTCTCCTCAGCAACCGGGAAGACCGTCCGGTGCTGCAGGTAGTGCTCTGTGCGCAGTTTCATGGGCTTAGGCTTCAGCCTCTCCGCATCCATTCTCCTGCGCCTCCTCCTTATCCGCACTCTCCTGCGAGGCATCAGCATCCTTCCGGTCTCTGGTCTCCAGTTCCATATCTCTGCGGAGATAACTCCGCTTCGCTGCTGCGAAAACTGGCAGAATCCTTCGGGATTCCACCATGGTAGAAACCTTCCGGTTTCCGCCATCCCGGTTTCCGGTTGCGGGTTGTTTATTGCAAGTTGCGGGGCGGCGGGTTCCGGATGCGGAATGCCAAGTGCCGCCATGTAATGTTCCTGCATAGGGAAACTCAGCGGATTATGCGTCTGCCCCATCCCGTAGTCCGGGACAGGCTGGAAATGCTGCGGGGCAAGCGGCTCCCACCTTCCGATTGCGAGCCGTTCTCCCCCAAAAACAGAACTCCCCCACGATATCATATTTGTCTTGGGGTCGTACCTGTCCCAGGCGCGTGTCCTTAACCCTTCCGTGTTTATGTTCACGTTTCCGAAGCAGAAATCGCCCTTCGGCTTCTCCGCCTTCACGATTATTTCCTCGTCCCCTGGTATAACGTTTGCCGGGTTAAGACCCGTATAATGCTCCCCCAGCCGTATCACGGGCAGGTTCCCGTCAAAGTAGAACTGGCAGTCATCTATCCTGAACCCGTCCCCGAACCATATGGGCCCTACGCCGAACCCGTATCTCCGGTCGTATATCTTTCCCGCATGCCCGCCATGCTGCCGCACTATGCTTACCACTCTTTCAAGCGCATCCGCATCCCTCTCTACCCATCCGACGAGCTTCCTCAGCTCCCCCTTCTCGTTCTGGAGGGTTATGCTTTTCATTTCCAGGTCCTTGTACTTCCCTGCGATGCGCTCCAGCGGAGGCCTGCGCTTGTCCGGCATCGCTTTCGTCTGCCGCTGGGCATTCTGCGGATTTGCGTACGTTATTTGTTCCTCCCCACCCATCCAGTCCCCACCCTAATTCGGTTTCGTTTCTATTTTTCTCAAAACCTTTTTATTTCCATCCCTGTGCAAACTTACGAGCATGTTGCAAATTACGAATGCGGCATAATCTCTGTGGTCCCCTAGTCTTGGGGTCTTGGAGTCTGGTGAGGTCTTGAGTTGTCCTGAGGGTCCTGAAAGTCACACAAGACCTGGAGACCATGCAAGACATGGAGACAACTGCAAGACCTGGAGACAACAACTAATTGGCATCGGTTTTAAATTTGCAACACCCTAAAACTTACATATGAGCTTCCTTCTCCGCGACAAGCCCGCAAGGGTATTCTCCCTCCTCAAAAACAAGTCCACCTACCTCTCCGATATCGCGAAGGAAACCGGCACCACCTATGTGTACATCACCCACCTCATCTCCTTCCTCCAGCAGAAAGGGCTCGTAACCATCCAGAGCACGGGCAAGAAGAAAACAGTCCTCCTCACGGAAAAAGGGAAGGAGGTTGCGAACGCTGTGGAGGATTTGAGGAGGAAACTGGAATGATTGAGGCATTCCCGGGCAAAGGCCCTTCCTCCCGCCCTCTCGCAACCGGCTACCTAATCAACGGAAAGGTCGCGATAGACGCTCCCGAAGGAGTCCTCTACCCAAACCCGGAATGCACAATCCTCACGCACGAGCACTGCGACCACATCGTTGGCATCTCTTCCAACCGCTGCAAGGTGCATGCAAGCCCGGAGGCCGCAAAGGCAATAGATGCAGGAAACACCTTCTGCGACGAGCTGGGCCTTCCCGGCCCCAAAGGCATCCCCATCCGCTCCCTGAAAGACGGAGAGCGCCTCCAATTCCCGAACTTCTCCCTGCGCATCCTCCACACCCCCGGCCATTCCCCGGGCTCCATGTGCATCTACCTTGAGGAGAAGGGATTCCTCTTCTGCGGCGATACCGTCTTCCCGGATTTGATGCTCCCGAACCTCTCCCTTCCCCGCAGCGGCCCTTCCCAGCTCCTCCGCTCCTACGAAAAGCTCTCAGAATTAAAAATAGAGAAATTCTTCCCCGGGCACGGAAATCCATTTTCCGCTCCCGGTTATATGGAACAGCTAAAAGAGGCTCTTTCCGCTCTCCTGCACTAAGGCCCAGCTACAGCCCGTAATGCTATTTTTTTCTTCATCTGCGACAGCACTTTCCTGTAATCCAGATAGTGCGAGAACGCGTTTATCTCCACCGTATAGCTCCCTTCCTTCGTCAGATTCGAGCCGTAAATCGGAACCGTAAATGTAGCGCTCGCCCCGGGCATTATCTCCCCCAATCTCTTCTCCATGTAATTCTGGTTGCAGCCCACATCAAACCCTATTTTGGAGTTCAAGGGGAGGTTCAGGTCCACCGAAACAAGCTGCTTCGTGCCTGTGAGGTTCTTCACCGCTACTTCCAGGAAGATTTTGCTGTTCCTCTCCGCCTTCAGCCTCAGAGAGCTGAACTTCGTGGAGACGGCAAAGGGCTTCTCCACCGGCTTCGTGGCCATCGGAGCCCCCGGGGCCTCTTCTTTTGCCGCCTTCCCCCGCTTCTCCTCTTTCCCAAGCAAGAAGTCCAGTATTCCCATATAAACACCTAAGGAAACGTTAGTGCCGTAAATTTTTAACCCTATTCATTCGGCAGAACTTAAAATAAGGGGGAGTACCTAACCCTCCTCTTCTTCTTCCTCTCCCCATTCCTCTTCGTCGAAGTCTTCGTCCTCCCAGTCTTCCTCTTCTTCGAATGCGGGCATCTTTTCACCTTATAGTGCCCTATGGAAGGAACGAAGCAAATAAAAAGATATCGGGTGCAATAAATATTAGTTATAATTGGTTGAGTAATATGGCTGATAAAACGCTGGCCCCAGTAACACCCATCCCCGATGCGGCTGCTCCGTCCCGCGCCATGAGGGCCTTGAATGCGGTAAGAGCCTTCGGCAGGCGCATTTTCCACGGGGGCCCGGACCTGTACCCCATCGTGAGCAGGCTGCACTGCGCTGAGCACAGGGCGGACAAGGTATCCCTGATGATGAGGGGCATGCTCCAGGCAGACCCCCGCCTCACATGCGTTGAGCTGTGGGAGGCGAAGGAGGAAGGGCTCAGGCTGTCCCTCCGGGAAGGCGGTGCGCCCGTTTCAACGAAGCCCGGGGAGAGGGAATTCATCCGGTTTGAAGACGACCTGCGCGCTTCGAAGGCCAGGGACGGCTTCGTGGTGCTCTTCAACGGCAGGAGGACGAGGCTTTTGAATTCCCAGCCCGACAGCTATGCTGTGGAAGACGAATTCAGAGGCATCACATTCGGGGTAGACGGCTGTTTTGTCCCGTTGGGCACCCTTGCCGGGAACAGGATGGAGACAACCCACGTGCTCGCGGTTTACGGGCATATAAAGCCCAGGGTGAGCAGGCGCAACAGGCAGCTGCATTCGGTTGTTTCCGCGGCGAGGCTTATCGGCGACCAGATATATTCGCAGGGGATCGCCCAGAGGGCGGAGACAGACTGGCTTACCGGGCTTTATAACCTCAGGTTCCTTGAGCAGCGGCTCCTGGAGGAAGCAATATACAGCATCGTGCTCAGGCGCCCCGTATCAATAGCTTTCATAGACCTGGACCGTTTCAAGGATTTGAACGACAGCCTCGGCCATCCAATCGGGAACCAGGTCCTCAGCGAGCTCGGCTCGGCCCTCCGTTCCAGGGGTTCAGGCCTTCCGGCGAGATTCGGGGGGGAGGAGTTCATAGTAATGGAATTCGGCCTTTCCCCGGAGATTGCGGTTGAAAAGGCCCTGGACCTGCACAGGTTTTTCAGCCCCCTTGCATGCAGAAGCGACGCGGGGGCCATCCAGGTGCGCGCAAGCATCGGGGTGTTCAGCTCTTTCATTTGGGACAGGCTGAGGAAGGTCGATGCCTTGGCACTTGGCTGCAGCGGCATGTCCGAAAAAGATGCAATAAAGATGCGGTCAATGGCCGAAGAGGTTCTCAGGCTGGTCGGGGAAATGCGTGCACTCAGGCAGGAGGCAGACGCCGAAATCAGGAAGCTGCGCGAATTCGAGTCCGTCGCCCGGAAATACGGCTCCCTCCATGAGCTGGAGGCAATGCTCAGGCAGGTGAGCGGCCCCCTGAGGGCTTATGCCGGTAAATGGCGCGAGCTTATGGTCCGCATCGCGGATGCTGCGATGTATTTCGTGAAAAGCACCGGAAGGGACGGAATCGCAGCACCGGTAATAGACGGCAACGTCCTTTCCTTCGAGAGATTGAAGTTCAGGGGACCAGAGCCTTCAGCACCTTCAATAATTGAGGGCGACCCGCCACAACTTTCGCCACAGGGCCCGCAAAGTTCCCCTCCATCACCTTCTGAAGGTCCGCATCAGTGATGGCATTGAAAATGTAGTTTAAGTCGTCGTCGCTCACTTCCTCCATGACCTTCCTGAGCAATAATCTCTTCGCCACCTTTTTCCCGGGCCCCGCCCTCCACGCATTCTCATACTCCTTGAGCATCTTCTCCGAATAATCCTTCCTTGAGTGCGCCTTCGCCGCCACTCCCGCCGCCATTATCCCCGTTTCCATCGCGAGCGCAATCCCGCCCCCGTGTATGGGGTCCACCTGCCTAGCCGCTGTCCCTATGCACATGAACCCATCTTTCACGAATGATTCTATGGGTGCGCCCACCGAAATCACTCCCCCAAAATCCTCCAGCACGCTCGAATCCTTAAGTTGCGGATGCTCCTGCACAAACTTATCCAATAGAACCTTCGGGTCCGCGCCCTCAACGTTCCCGCCCTTCTTCCCGTTATTTATGTGCCCGCCTATCCCTATGCCTACATTCGCCTTCTTTCCGTCTTTGGGGAATGCCCACACGTAGCCACGAGGTGCCACCCTATTCCCAAAATACAATTCTATCAGATTCTCATGGTCGTAGGGCTTCATCTCATACTGGTAGCACGTATCCACATCATATAATGTGGACATCGCCCTCAGCCCCGCCTTCCTCGCGACCAGGGATTCCATCCCCTCCGCCGAAACCACCAGCGGCGCCCTCACCTCATAGGGCTCCTTCCCCCATTGGGAAACCATCACCCCCTCTATTCTCCCGTCCTTCCTCACCAGATCCGTAACCCGTGAATATGTCTTAACCTTCGCGCCCTTCTCCACCGCCAGCTCCACCAGCCACTTATCGAAAATCTTCCTTTCCAGCACCCACCCCTTCGTATCCTTGCTCTTCCACGTGATGCTCTTCCCGTTCGGCGCAACCACCTTCGCCCCCACTATCTCAGTGGAGAAGCACCATCTCGGCAGGTCTATACCCTGCGCGAGCACCTCCCTCTGCCCGAGCCCCTCCCCGCACCTCACCGGCTCGCCCAATTCCTTCCTCTTATCATAAATCATTACGCCCATTCCGTTCTGCGCCGCAACCCTCGCCATGGACGCGCCCGCAGGCCCCGCCCCAATTATTATGATATCATAATCGTAATCCATCTGCTCACCCAGTCGGTTCCCGGTTTCCAGTTTTCGGTTCCCCGGTCCCAGTCTCCTGTTTCCCAAGTGCCTTTCTCATCTCTATCAGCTTTATGCAGTTCGCCGGGCAAACCCTTATGCATGCCTTGCAGTCTATGCATTTCTCCGGGTAAGTCTTCATCCTCAGCCCCACCAGCTCTATTGCGAGCACCGGGCAGACCGACGCGCAGCCCACGCACTGTATGCATTTATCGTGGTTTATCTCTATCATGCCTTCCCCTTTGTTCGGATACTTTTTTAAAGGAAAAGACGTGAAAACCATGCCCCTCCATCGTCGCGCACTATCGCCGCAAGATTTATATATGTGTTACAGACCAATAGTAAGTTGCGTATTTTGGGGAGGAAACTGGTCGCCTTGCCAGCCAGCGCCGCTTGGCGCTGGCCTAATTCTGTACTCCCTCAGAAGGAGGGCTGGGCAAATCGGTTTTCGGTTTTCCGTTACCGGTTCCCTTATGAGTGTGCTGCGTTGACCGCATATACTCTTCGTCCGCTTCAGTAACCAGCCCGGCATCAAGAAGCGCTTCGTAGGGAGAACCACGGTAGTATCTCACAAGCCAGCCCAGCCCATTCCCCACAAAATCATCCCGGGTCATATCCTTTGGCTCCTTGCCCAACTTCCCCACAAGCCATCTTACCGCTTCTCTTCTATTTTTCACATTTTGGTAGAATCTTCTCGGCACGCGGGTCATATCCCAGGCATTCAATTCAAACCCGGCATCTCTCATAGCCTTGTATGGAGAACCTCCGTAATAATGGATAAGGCTGTTAAGCCCATTCTCCCCAAAATCATCCGTAATTACCTCTTCCGGTTTCTTCCTCAGCTTCCCCACAAGCCATTTTATCGCCTCAATCCTATTCTCCCTCTTGCCAAAGAACCCTCTTGGCGTTATACTCATCTCCCACGGCTTGACATCAAATCCTGCATCCACCAGCGCTTTGTGGGGAGAGTCCCCATAGTATCTAAGAACAGCCCTGAGCCCGTTATCATTGAAGTCATGCCGCATTATTTTGCGTGCGTCGTTACCCGAAAATGCAATCAACGCCTTCACCGCAGCCCTTCTCACAGTCTCGGAACCCCATTTGTCCTTTGGTATCTCCAAATACCCTTTCTTCAAAAACTCAAGTATCCCTTCATCCGTCGCTTTCGCAAGCATCTCTCCAAACCGCTTCAGGGTTTCCCCGCGCACCTCATCGGCATGCTTTCCCCCGTAGGTGGTCCTCTCCTCCCTTTCCCTGTCCCCATACTGCTCCGCAAATTCCATATACTGCACTCTAGGCGCAAGAACCTTCAACACCTCCTCCGAGCATATATAGAAAGCCCCCGCCCTCACGACCGCGACCTTCACCGCATCCGGCATCTCATTCTTGCGCTTCGGCATTTCAACTAGTGGTTCGCGCACCTTACTCTGAGTGCTGCCTTTGGGGGCAAGGTTTATGGTAACCAGCATATAGTTATTAATTATGTATTAAAGTGTTTAAATAGTTTCCGGCTCACCTGTTCGCAACTTTCACCGCAACCTTCCCTTCCATATCCGCATATTCCCTGCTCAATTTCAAATCCAGCTCAATAAGCTTCTGCACAACCGGGTTTTCTTTGTTTAAGCGGTATAGGGTAGTGTTCCCTATCTTCCTGCTCGCCTTCACTATGCTGTATTTCTCAAGCTGCGGCCATATTGCGTACAAAGAAGCCCTGGATACATTCGAGTTCTCCGCAATCTCCGTTTTCGTGTAGTCGAATATGCTGTTCCCTATGAGGAAGTCCATCACTCGTACGAGCGGCGTGTCCCCAAGGAATTTCACAAACAATGATTTTTCCATGATACCTTAACGTTCGTAAGTGTTTATAAATAGATACGTTGAATGTATATTTTGGTGGACATCGATGCCTGAGCTGGAGAACGAGGATTTGATTCCCTGGATTCTTGACAAGTTCGCTCGCCATGGCTGGTGGAAGGCTAAACACACCAGCTTCGACAATATCGCGAAAGGCGCACCCAGCCACCTCAAGGATAAAATAGAGGATGCCGCGAAACAACTTATAAAGGAAAACTTCCTTATCAAAAAGCCGACAGGATACGGATTGGAAGTGAGCCTCAATTTCCAGAGAAAGGATGAGATTTTCTCAATAATAGAGAAATGGAAAATAAAAAAGAGTTGAGATGATGGTAGAGATAGACGGCTCATACTTGGAAGGCGGGGGGCAAATAGTCAGGACTTCCCTCTCCCTCTCCGCCCTCACCAATACTCCCGTCCATATAATCAACATCCGCGCCAAGAGGGACAAGCCCGGCCTCCGCCCACAGCATCTGATGGCCGCAAGAGCCGTCCGCTCAATTGCAAGGGGCAAATTGGAGGGCGCAGAAGAGGATTCCAAAGAAATCTCATACTCCCCCTCCGGCATAATAGGCGGAAAATACGAATTTAATATTGGAACCGCCGGCTCCTCCATCCTCGTTGCCCAGACCATCCTTCCCTTGCTCCTCTCCGCCTCCAAGCCCTCGGAAGTGAAAATAATCGGCGGAACCCACAACCCCAAAGCCCCAACCTACGATTATTTTGAGAGGGTATTCCTTCCCGCCCTAAAATATATTGGCTGCGAAGTTGAATCCGAAATCCTCCGCGCCGGCTATTACCCTGCGGGAGGGGGAGAAATCCGCCTCAAGGCAAAGCCCTCCAAGCCCAAGCCCACCGAACAGTGGCACCGCGTTCCGGAATCCCAGGCCCAGGTGTTAATCTCCCTCGCCAACCTACCCATGCCCATCGCAATCCGGGAGAAGAAAATCTTCGTCCAGGAGAACATAGAGCGCATATATGTGCGCGAAGAGAAATGCCTCAGCCCCGGGAACGCAGTCCTCGCCTGGAGGGGCTTCGTGGGCTGCTCTGTTCTCGGGGAAAAGGGAAAGAGGGCGGAGATTGTAGGGGAGGAATGCCTCCAGGGGCTCCGCGCGGAAGGGGATGTGGACGTTGACCACAGGCTCGCGGACCAGCTCCTCATCTACGCAGCCCTGGCCGGAAAAACCTCCTACAAAACCTCCCGCATCTCCAGCCACACAGCAACCTCTATAAATATAATAGAGAAATTCCTAGGGAAGAAATTCTCAATAGAGGGAACAACCATAAGAGTTGATTGAATGGTCGCGATGCTTGACAAGCCCGGGCTGGCGCTCGCAATCCTTTTCGGCGCAGCCATCCTCATCTTCGGGGGCGCCCCCTACCTCGCGATGATGCTGTTCTTCCTCCTCCTCGCAATCGTAGTTACGAAATATGGCTACTACGAGAAGAAGGAGATGGGCATATATGAGCACGACCGGAGCTGGGAGAACGTCCTCTCCAACGGGCTGGTCCCTGCCATCGCCGCGCTCCTTTCCCCGTCCATCGGCCCCCTCCCATACATTGCCGCCATCGCCGCAGTAACTTCAGACAAGTTCGCCTCCGAATTGGGGGTCCTCTCCGGCGACCCCATTTCCCTGGACGGGTTCAAGAGGGTGAAGCCCGGCACCTCCGGCGCAGTGAGCGCGCTCGGCTTCGTAACGTCTCTTGCAGGCGCAGCCCTCGTCGGAATCTCGGCCATTTTCCTTTTCGGCGTCTCCCCGGCCATCGCACTTCTCGTAGCCCTCGCCGGCTTCGCGGGCAGCATGGCGGATACGCTTTTCGGGATTCTGGAGGAGAGGGGGATGGGCACAAAAGGAACCACCAACATAATATGCGCCGCGGTTGGCGCAGCAATAGGCTTCTACATCAGGTGATCCGGTTGAAAGCATTCGTACTTTGCGGGGGGAAGGGCACGCGCCTCAGGCCTTACACGGAACAGATGCCGAAGCCCATGCTTCCGGTAGGCGGAAAGCCCATCCTGCAGCGCATAATAGAGCATCTTAAGGCGTCCGGTATAAGCGACATCACCCTCCTTGTGGGCTACCTCCGCCAGGACATAAAGGACTATTTCGGGGACGGAAAGAGGTTCGGCGTGAGCATCTCATATGTTGAGGAAGAGGAAGAGCGCGGGACGGCAGGCGCACTCCTGCACGCGAAGAAGCCCCGCGAAACCTTCCTGGTGACCATGGGCGACCACCTCACGGACATAAACCTGAAGGAGATGCACGCCTCGCATAAAAAATCCGGCTGCCCCGCCACAATCGCGGTAATGGAGCACCGCACAAAAATAGAATACGGAGTAATAAAAACCAGAAGAGACGGGAAAGTGCAGGAATTCCAGGAGAAGCCGGTCCTCGCCCACAAAATCAATGCCGGAATCTACATCCTCGAGCCGGAGATTTTCAATCACATCAGGGAAAGGGAGGATTTCGCCAGAGACGTCTTCCCGCGCCTCCTCTCCTCCGGAAAATGCATCAACACCTACTCCCTCTCCGGATACTGGCATGACATAGGGAATGTTGAAGAATACGAGAGGGTGAAGGAAAAATTCGGGGAGAAGGGCCGCTAGGCGCCCGCGTACATGAGGAAAACCGCAAGCCCGACCAGCACCTGCATCCCGATGAATACGAGCACAAGGTTCCTTTCGCTTATTCCCCCGCTCATTTTCATCACCAGCTGCGCGAACCCCCTCACCTTGCCTTCCACAGGGTATAATTTTCCGCCCCTTATCTCCCCCCACCATTTGCTGCTCGGGAACCTGTTCCACGCCTTTATGAAGAAGTCTATCACATACAAAGTCAAAATGAGCGCCCCCGCCCCCTCCATGTTCCCTATTATCACCCCTGAGGCCAGCGCCGCCCCGATTGTAAGGTTTCCCACATCCCCCGGGAAAACCCCCGCAGGGTACCGGTTGTTCATTAGGAATGCAAGGAGCGCGCCCAGCATCGGAAGGAACAGCACGAGCATCTCGGTCCCGCCGTTAAGGTAAGCCAGCGCCGCCATGAAGAACATTATGACGCTGCCCATCCCCGCTTCCATACCGTTGAACCCGGCGAGCATATTTGTGAGGTTGGATGCGACCGCCACCCCCACGGGTATGAGCACGATTATGTAGAGCATGCCCAGGTCCACCTGCCCGATGAAAGGTACGACTATGGAAGTGCTTCCCGCCGCGCTCACCGCAACCAGCGGAACCGCTGCCGCAAGTGGCAGAAACGCCTTCACGGCCTGCGGCACATCCAATAAATCATCCACTATCCCTATGAACCCCATCGCAAGTATCGTCACAAGAGCGGCGAGCACATAAGTTATGTTAAACTGCAGCCCGTTGAAAGTATTCAGCATTATCGCCAGCAGCACACCCGCTGCAAACCCCGCGATTATCACGAGCCCCCCCATCTCCGCAACTTCGGGCCTTCCCTCCTTGTTCACATCCTTCCCGGTAATCCCGAACCTCTTCAGCCTGGGGATCAGTACGGAAGAGAATGCGGCTGTAACAAGGAATGAAAACACCAGGATTGCAGCAAAACTGAGCATTATCCTCTCCTCACCGCAAAAGCTCCCGGCAACGAGTACTCCCTCTCCATCCTCAGCCCTTCCGCAAGCACGCTCCCCTCTATCCCCTGCACGTTTATCACCCTGTTCCTGTCGTCCGCATAGGAAAGGTTCTCATCCAGCATCCTTATCTTTGTGAACGGAATCACCTTTATCCTTACCCTCCTGTCAATGTCTATAAGCTCCGCATCTGCCCTGTCCACTCTTTCCCCCTGCACCCTGGCCATGAGCCCATACACCTCATTCCTGAATATTGCATACTGCGAATTATCCTGCGCTGTGCTGGTTGCAAGGTAGTAGAATACATTTGGGCTTTCTCCCGCCGCCTCGTCCAGCGTATCGTATGTGAATATCACGTGCTCCGCCCATTCGCTCCCAAGCGGGTCCAGCACCCTCCCCTCCCTCCCCGCATAATACTCAAATGCATTCGGGTAGGCGAATATGCCCACATCCCGGTTTCCAGTTTCCGGTTTCCAGTTTCCGGTTTCCAGCTCCGTTCCAGCCCATTTGTACATCCCCACCGTCTCCGCGGAAGGCACAGGCAGCATCTCTCCCTCGTACCTTTGCGCAGAAATATTTCCCGCCATGCTAAGAACCGCAACCAGCATCAGAAGAATCGCAGCAGGCTGCGCAACCATCCTCATCTTCATCTCGTACATGAGCATTATCGCATAGAATATTATGAACCCGAATAACCCTGCTACCGCGCTCCTCAGCGGGTCTGCCTGCACGAAGAATATGGAGAGCGCATAAACCGCCAGGAATTCCAGGAGTATGGGCCTCTCCTTCTCCTTCCAGAGCTCCGCAAGCCCGAGCGCACTCGTGCATGCAAGTATCGCCGCCCCTACCGGATGGGAGAAGAGGAGCGCAACAAACCCGAACAGCGGCGGCGCAACCTTGTCCTCCCTCCTTTCCTTTATCCCTTCTACGAACAATGCGAAGGAGAATGGAAGAAGGAGCGAATATTCCCCCACATAGTAATCCACCCCCTTTCCGCTCCCCAGATAAACCGCCGCGCCCGCAACCACGAGGAGAAGCGCAAGCCCCACCCTCCTGTTCTTCACCGCCTGCGCAACCAATCCGGCAACAAGAATAGCAGCAGAAGCCCCCACCATCAGAAGGGAGGAAGAGGGGTCCGCAGTGAGCACCGAATTGTTCATCGCCACCGGCGCCGCCACAAGCAGCAATCCCCCAAACATGCACTTCCAGTCCGAGAGCCCCACGGTCTTAAGCGCAAAATAAAGAAAAAGGGGCGCAACCAGCACGCCCCCCAGCGCAATGTAATATGCGCTCTGCGCATCCCTTATCCCCAGTTCAAGCAGCTTACCGTACCCCTGCTCGGAAACGCCGTGGTAGCCCACCAGGAAGAACCCCAGCGAAAACAGCAAAAGCGCAACCATATGGAAATATTGCTTCATGCAAACACCTATTCGCACGGCCCTCCGTTTCCCGTTTCCGGTTTCTGCATCGCTTCGCGATGTCTGGCAGAAACTCCCGTTTCTGCCATCCCGTTCCCCTCTTCGCCCTTCAGCTCCTCAAGAATCTTCTTCGCCTCATCCACACTATAAACCCCGCTCTTCCTCATCCTCTCCACGACCTCACCAATCTCCTCCGCCCCTTCCGCCCCCGCAATCACCGCGAGGTTCTTCGCATGCAGTTTCATGTGCCCCT
Organism: Microcaldota archaeon; assembly: GCA_040753215.1. Classification (GTDB taxonomy): domain Archaea; phylum Micrarchaeota; class Micrarchaeia; order Anstonellales; family Bilamarchaeaceae; genus CAIXOA01. Next base: position 126,972 of record JBFMEZ010000013.1, read on the forward strand.
GCGAAATCCCCTCCATCGCAAGCGCCCGGACCGCCGCAAAATTCTGCGCCAGCCCCACAGCCGCCATCACCATGGAAAGCTCCCGCGCGCCCTTCGCCCCGAGTATTTTCTGCCCCACCTGCGCCACAGGATTCACATTTATCGCCCCTCCCACGGTCCCCACCGCAAGCGGCAATTCTATTTCCCCCACAAGGTTCCCGTCCCCATCCTTCCAATATTTAGTAAGAGGATGATACCCGCCAAGGGCCGCAAAGGAATGCGCGCCCGCCTCCACCGCCCTCCAGTCATTCCCCGTAGCAACCGCAACCGCATCAATCCCGTTCATTATCCCCTTATTATGGGTGGAGCACCTGTACACATCGTTCGCAGCCATCTCGTACCCATCCAGCACCCCTTCCACAGTATCCGCCCCGATCACTTCCTTCTTCCATACGCACTTCGCCCGCGCCTTCCTCTTCACCGCCAAGTTTGAAAGTATCCTCAACCTCACTGTTCCCCCGATAATCTCCTGCACCAGCTCCGCGGTCCCCTCCACTATAGTATTCACCGTATTCGCTCCCATTATGTCCCGCACGTCCACATCGAACTCTACAAGCACCATCTTTCCCCGCGCAGTCTCCACTTCCTTAAAGCGTATTTCCCTAAGCCCCCCTCCGTACCTCTCCACGCCCACCGCAAATTCCTTCCCTTTTGCAAATATCTTTTCTCTATTCTCCTCCAATTTCTTCACTGCACCCCCCTTAGGGTTCATGATTTGCAATTGCCCCACCATCACCGGCTCGTCCGCGTCCGCAGCAAACCCCCCGCTCTCCCGTGCGAGCTTCGCCGAATACGAAGCGCCCGCAACCACCGACGGCTCCTCCACCACCATCGGCACCACATACTCCATCCCGTTCACCAAAAATCCGGGAACGACCGCAAAAGGAAGATGAAATCTGCCCACCACATTCTCAATCATTCTGTCCGCCACCTCCATCTTCAGCGCATCCCCATCCAGGAGCAGCTTCTCATCCACTGCGCTTATTTTCCCCGCTTCCCGCAGTTTAGCCAGCCTTTCCTTTACTGGAAGCTTGTAGAATCCTGAAAAATCCATGGGGCTTATTTGGAAGAAAAACCTTTATATGGGCTTACTCTTGCGCACCCGGCGGCATCCCTTTTTATTACCATGCCCCACAAATATTGCAAATTCGGTGGGCTGAGCGGCATGGCTATGAAAATACTTATAGCTGATGACGACCATACTTTCACGCGTGTCTGCTTGGATACGCTCAGGCAGCGGTTCCCCGGCGCGCGCATAGACATCGTTGTGAGTGTAGGCGGCTACTTTAATCACTTCTGGGACACGGATTACGATATATGCATAATGCGCGACCGGCTGTACGAAGGCGACAACAGGAGCGCATTCCGCAACATTGCGCCCCTGCTTAAGCAGAGGTTCCCGGAAACCGAAATCCTGTGCAACGCGGAGGGCACGAGGGAAGCGGAGAACGCCGAAAAGCTCGCCGGGATGAAATTGTTCGCGCGCGGCCCGGACGGCAGAATACCGGCGTTCGGCAGGCAAGTATGTACACTAATGGCATACATGCGCTCAATGGTCCTGCCCAGGAGCGAGAGGATGAGCATCGCGCCTGCGCGCATTTCCGTCGCACCGGCGGCCGGTTCCCAGCAGCCGGCAACCAGCAGGCCGATTCCCCGGCCCCGCGAAGGGCCTGATGGCACCCGCAGCTTGGGCGCCCGGCGCCATGATTCCATGCCCCCGGCTGCACTATTGGTCAAAAAGTAGTAGTTATTTCTCAAGCATCTCCAGCGCTTTAGTAATCTCCCCAAGCGCCTCGTTCACTTCCTCCAGATAGAGTTCCTTCACCGCAACCGACAACTTCTTGTTTTCCCTCGAAATGAAATACTTGCCCTTCTCCCTCTGCAAAAGCCCCTGGTCCATCAGCTTCTGCAGATGGTAATACACAGCCTTCGGGTTCGGCTCTTCCCCGCTCTTCGCCTTCAGTTTGTCCAGAATCTCCTGCGTGGTCGGCTCCTCCCCATTCGCAAAGAACTCAAAAAGCACATCCAGCAAATCCACAATCAGGTCCCTGCTCTCCTTCTCCGAGATCAGCCCCAGGGAGAGCGCGACCCACCTCACCATCGATTTCCTCGTGAGCCGCACCTCGTCCGCCAGCCACATGTTCCGCAGCACAATTTCCTTCCGTATGAATTTTGACTCGGGTATCACATCCCCACTTAGGAAGGCAAGTATTAAATTACTAATCCGGTAAAATTATTGCAGGTGGTGGAATGAAAGCAGAACTTTCAATCTATCCGGGCCCGCTCGCCGCAAGGAAAGCGGATTCCGTGGAACTGGTAATAAAGATAGATTCAACCCGCGATTTGCCCATGTGGTACGAGGCGGAGGTGAAGCTGCCTCCCGCGCTTTCTCTTTCCCAGACGCAGATGGTGGACACAGGGCGCTACCGCGTGGGCATCTGCGAGCCCCGTGGCTCCCTCTCCAAGGGAATCAAGGTCTTTTCCAATTACAACACGCCCCCACAGCTCTACAAGTGCGACGTGGCCCTCTTCGCCTACGATGAGCAGGCGAACCAGAAGGACCGCACGGACCTTTACGTGCAGCTGAGGTGCGAGAACAAGTAGGTGTTATACCAGATATAACAATTGTTCTATTTTAGCTAACACTAATAATAAGAAAAAAACGCCGGGGGAGGGATTTGAACCCTCGGCTCCTTTTGGGAGAACAGCTTAGCAGGCTGCCGCCCTACCGGACTAGGCGACCCCAGCACCAAGAGGAAGAGGGGGAGTTCCCCCTCCTCTCTTTAGGGTAATCATACCTCCCCCCAACTTCGCTTAGGGGGCGCTTTGCCCGTACTCCTTACGCAGGAGGCAGGCCAAACTAAATTAGGGTGTTGCAAATTTAAAACCAATGCCCGTTAGCTGTGGTCTCCAGGTCTTGCAGTTGTCTCCATGTCTTGCATGGTCTTCAGGTCTTCGGAAACTTACAGGACTCCAGGACCTCCAAGACCTGGAGACCACAGAGATTATGCCGCATTCGTAATTTGCAACAGGCTCAACTAAATAAGCGGTGGAACAATTAAAAAGAGCGTCGCTCTAAATAAGCATCACATTCTGTCAATATACAGGATGCATTAGCGGGATAGGGTAGCTTGGAGTGCCCGCTGGGCTCATAATGGCTCTGAGCCATCGGAAACCCAGACATTAACCGATTTGTTCGGTTTTCGGGGTAAAGATCGGTGGTTCAAATCCACCTCCCGCTAACAGTACTCAAAGGTGGGTCCCATGAAAGAAATAACCATTGTTGTGGAAAACAAGATTGGAACTCTCGCAAACATCGCGGAGGCGCTCGGAGGCGCAGGCGTGAATATAGAAGCCATCGCTGCTTACGGCCAGGGAACCAACGCGGTCTTCCGCCTAGTCACAAAGGACCCGACCTCCGCGAAGAAAGCTCTTGAAAGGCTCACCGGCATCCAGAATATCATGGTCGCGGACATCCTTGTCATAAGAATGGCGAACAGGCCGGGTGAATTAGGAAAAATCACAAGGAAGCTCGCAAACAGGAAAGTGGACCTGGAGAGCGTCTACATCCTAGGCAAGACCGACCACGCCTTCACAGACGTGGCGGTGAAGCCCGTGGAGGAGCACCTCGCACTGGCGAAGGACGCGCTTGGGATTAAGGATTAGAGTGTAAGTTTCCCTTCCTTCTTTAATTTCTTTACCTTCTCCGCCAGCTTCTCCACCGCTATTCTCTCCTGCTTTCCATCATTCCTATACCTTATCGTAACCGAATCATCTTCCAAGGTCTGGTAATCAATCGTAACCGCATAAGGAACCCCAATCTCATCCGCCTTCGCATACCTCCGCCCTATGCTCCCGGAATCTGAGAAGAATGCCTCAAGCCCGGCCTCCCTCATCATATATGCGATGCCCTCTGCTTTCTCCTTCAATCCATCTTTTTTCATTAGAGGGAACACGCACAAATCATAGGGCGCAACGGAAGGCGCAAAATCAAACCATTCCCATTCCTTCTCCCTGCTTTTCTCCCTGAACGAGTGCTCCAGCAGGCAGAAGAACAGCCTGTCCACGCCCATGGACACTTCCACCACGTGCGGCACAACCTTTTCTTTAGTCTCTTCCGAAAATACGCCAATATCCCTCCTGCTGAACTGCCCGTGCCTTCCCAAATCGTAATCCGTGCGATAGGCATTCCCAGAAATCTCAACTATCCCATGGGAGGTCTCCACCTCCAGGTCCACATTGCTCCTCGAATAGTGCGGCGTCTCATCCGCCCTCAGATGCCTGAACCACATCGCCTCAGGCTCCAGCCCCGCAAGCGCATAGTATTCCCATTCTTTGACAAGGAAATATGCCATTATCTCATTAGCAATCCCGCTCTCCACAATCTCTCCTGCGCTCATCCACTTCGGGGCCCCGCTCCCCTCCTGCTCCTCCCTCGTAAGCAGCCGCACCATCTTGTCCCTGGCGCCCTCAAACTTCTCCATGGCCGGGTTCTTCGGGTTGAAGAAATACTCAAGCTCCATCTGCGTGAATTCGCGCATCCTCACGAGGCCCCTCCTCGGCGAAATCTCGTTCCTGAAGCTCCTGCCTATCTGCCCGATTGCCATCGGCAGCTTCGCCCCGTGGTTGCGGAACACCCGCGGAAATGCGGTGAATATCCCCTGCGCGGTCTCGGGCCGTAGATAGGCGGTCTCCTGGTCTGCGCCAATCCCGGTCCTGAACATCAGGTTCGAGGCAAACGCATCCGACAATCTCCCTCCGCAGGAAGGGCATTTTATTTCATTGTCCCTTATCTTCGCGGTGAGCGTCTCCAGCTTCCCGTCCCACCTGAACTCTATTTTCGATTCCACGAGGTGGTCCGCCCTTACCTTCGTGTGGCACCTCTCGCACTCCACCACCGGGTCCGTGAACTCCTCCACATGCCCGCTAGCCTTCAATACAATCTCGGGAGTAACAATAGAGGATTCCAGTTCCAGAAACCCCTCCTCCTGTATGAACATCCTCCTCCATAGGGCCTGCAATCTCCTCTTTATCTGCCATCCCGTGGGCCCATAATCATAGAAGCCCGAGACCTGCCCGTAAGGCTCATTGGAGGGGTAGAAAAATGACCGCGTGAGCGCCAGCTCATATATTCTCTCGTGGAGTTCCATACCTAAGGATTGCTTGAAAATGATTAAAAACAGAAAGGGCGCTCAGTTCTGCCTAACAACTACATCCGGCACCGCGTATCCGGTAATCTTGCTGTAGTACGCGTGCAGAAGCTCGTTCATCAGGGTCTTGCCCTCGTCAAGTGATGTTTCCCCTCCCGTCGCCTTTATTTTTGAGTCTCTTGTGAGGTATTTAACGAGCCTGTCGCGCGGATACTGCCCATCCGGGTCCACATTCACAGTCTGGATTGTTCCGTCCACAAGCCTGCGGGTGTACCACCTGTGGCCATTATCGCCCTTTTTCGTGTCAAGGGCGAATCCCATCCTCTCAAGCAGCCTCATGAACTTTGTTGCGGAAACCGTTATATTCGGGCTTACTCCCCCGGGCGGCTCGGAATATCTTTCAATGAACTCCCTGACCCTCCTCTTCGCTTTCTCCTCCGGAGTCTCCGCCTCTTTCTTTTCCACAATCCTCCCGGTGAACTGCTCAATCTCATCGTAAAGCCTCTGGAGGGTCTCCACAAGCTTTAATACTGAAGCCTCAGCCAGCGTATAGCTCCTTCCGTCCCTTTTTGAAATCTCAGCCACTTCGGCTTCGGTGATGGGGCAGCTGTCTATCTGAATCCTGCTTCCATTCTCCGCCTCCGCGGCTACCAGCCCGTTTATTATATAGTGCGCTTTTGCAAATTCGTCCCTCCCAACGCGTGTGCGCACCTCATCCAGCACCTGCCTTGTTATTATAACATCCCCCTTTCCCATCAGTTCCTTCAGGTGCCCCTCCATATTCCCCGCCCTTATCATGCTCGCGAGGTAGCTGGGCGGAAGCACGAAGGCCGTGTACGTAACTTTCTTCTCCGCAATCGGCCCTTTAGAGCTTACTCTGGGCTTGTCTGAAATAGACGGTTTAATCTGCATGCTTGAGTTTTGCGTTTCCTGAAAAGTAGATAAATTAACGACGTGCATATGGATTTTGAAGTTGATCCCCATGCACGCCGCTAACGTCGAAGTTATCGACAACATTTTGAAGGAGTTTGGATTTTT
>JBFMEZ010000014.1:0-24301 GCA_040753215.1 Microcaldota archaeon
TCTCCAAGTCTTGCATGGTCTTCAGGTCTTGTGTGACTTTCAGGACCCTCAGGACAACCCAAGACTTCACGCCGTGGAGGTTCACCAGACTCCAGGACCTCCAAGACCTGGAGACCACAGAGATTATGCCGCATTCGTAATTTGCAACAGGCTCGCTCTTGTTGTCCTGCCCCGCATTACAGGCTTACACACTCCACCACAAAACCCTTATAAACGTTGTGAAACCAATCCCGCCATGGGAGGCGGCCAGGTCCCCGGAAGAGGGCGGAAGGGCTCAGAGGAATGAATGCATGGGTTTCCGGGAGAATGCGGCAAGGAAACTGGTTGCGGCTGCGGAAAGGGCATGCCCGCCTCCGCCTCGCCTTGTCTGCCTCCAGGGCGGGGCGGCGCACGGGCAGGCCGCGAATCCGCCCAAAAAACAGGAACCGCTTGTTTCCCCGCGCGCGGGAAAGGAAACTCCCACCGGCATCTTCTCTATGGTGCTTGCCGAATACAGGAGGAACGGCCTCGCGCTGCATGACCTTTTCAGGGATTATATGGGGCGGGGAACCGAGGAGCACGCGCGCACGATAGCCCTGCGGGCAGGAATTTTCACGGACCCGCTCCTGCAGGCAAACTTCTCGATAAGCATGATGGTAGTCTATGAGTATACTAGGGATGCTGGATGCGCCGCAGCGGCCGCGGATGCCATGTTCCACCTGCACAGGGAAAGCCCTTGCGGGGCAGGCATGGCCCTGTCCGCATCGCTGCTTGCGAGAATCGTCTCAGACCTTACGGTGGAGAAGGACCCGAAAAATATCTCGTATTCCGTCGGCATCCTTCTCGGCGTTCTGGGCCACCCCGCAATCATGGACAGGCTGCATCCCACCATGATGGCCCTTTCCAGGGTTTCATCCAGGGCCGACGGCGCGACGGATTTCTGCGTTGCCGTGGAGGCGCTGGGCGCGCTTGCCGCCCGCAGCCCCTGCTGCATCGGCGAGTTCCTGTCCTTCCTGACCGAGGCCGGCAGGATGGACAATGAGAAAAGGGCCGCCGAGGTCATTGCGGATGCGGCCCTTGCGGCCTTCCTCGCACACAGGTTCTACACCGATTATGTGCACGAGCTGTCCGCCGCAATCTGCGCAAGGGACGCGGCAACTGTTTCCAGGATAGCGGATGACGTCGTTGTCCTGGCCGTTTCCGAAGGGCTGCAGCCGCAGGATTAGCACCCACATTCCCCTATTTAATCATTTCTGCGCATATATGGGACATGGGTGGGAAAGATGGAATCAGGCAGAACCGGGAGGATGTCCCTTCAGGACATGCGTTCCGCAGTTTCCGCAGCACTCGCCGCGCCTCCCCGGAAACCGCTCCTGTCCGACCCTGAAACCATCATCGGCCGCCCAAACCCGAGGATATGGCTTGCCTGTGCGCTGGGCGCAACCATTGGCTCCAACCTTCTCGCGTGGCAGATTGCAAAGAACACCTGCTCGGTATTCAGGCCGCAGGATTCCGGCCGCTGCCCCGAAGAGCACGAAGTGCTTGCGCTGCGTCCTGCGATTAAGCTGGTCCTCTCCGCGCTCAGGAGTTCCCCGCAGGATGCGTTGCAGGTGTCGCGCGCGATTGCCGCGCTCTCCGGGTGCAGGAAGGACCATCTGGCACAATTCCTGGATTTCCTGGCCCCCGTCGCAGAGGCGAAGCCGGAGTTCGCATTCATGCTGATGTGCAATTTTTCAGCAAACCCGCAGGACAGCCGCCTCCTCGGCCTGTACCACGAGGCAATTTCCCTCGCATTCGGGAAGGGCGGCGAAGATGCGGCCTCCACACTCTCCGCCGTTTTCAGCGAGGTGGGGCGCTTTTCCGAGACCGCGAGGATGTTCCTTGAGAGCTACCTGTTCTCGGTCAGGAGCATGGGAATGGCCGATGTGGAAGGCTTCACGCAGCAGTTCTGCGGGGACTGGAAGAAGGCCCTGAAATCGGAAGCATTCACCAAAAATCCGGACTAGCAAAATAAATTTAACCTTTCCTCACGATACCAGCGCATGGCGCTTGTGCCCTTCGCAGTAAAATCCGCGCAGATGCACGGGCAGTTCTGCACCCTCACCGCCACTCCCGAAAAGAGATTCTTGTTCAGCGCAGGCCAGTTCGCGAAGGTCTATCTCGCCCCCTCGGATCCGGCTTTCGTGGTGCTCTCCTTCTATTCCGCGGAAGGGGATAAGGACGTGCAGTTCCTCTTCCATCCGCACGAGGGCGGGATAAAAGGCGCGCTCTCCGGGATGAAGCCCGGCGAGAAAATATATGTGGACGGGCCATACGGAGTTTTCAAGCTGCGCAATTCCAGGTCCCCAAAGGTGTTTTTCTCCAAGAAGATGGGCATCGTTCCCGTGTGCTCAATGGTCCGCACCCTCCTTTCAAAAAAATCCCGCCCAAAAATCTGCATTTTTTCCGAGAATTCGGGAAGGGACGAGATTCCGGACGAGGGGGAGCTCAGGAAATGCGCAAGGGAGAAAGGGGTTTTTCTGCTCATCACGCTCCTCAACCAGAAGCCGCTCAACTGGGGCGGGGAGACGGGCGAATTTTCCGCAGAGGATATCACGGGGAACGTCAGGGATTATGGAGAGGCGCAATTCTATCTCTGCGGCCCGGTGCCTTTTGTGAACCGCATGCGCGCCATCCTGCATGATTTGCGCGTCCAGGAGAGGAACATATTCTTCGAGCAGTGGGGATGAAATGAAGGGATTTGTCCTTGTAAAAAAAGAGGAGATAGGGGAAAGCATACTGCGCCTGGAGCTTGCGCCAAAGGATGGAACCCCCCTTTCATACAAGCCCGGCCAGTTCATAAACCTTGGGCTGGAGAGGGGAGGCACGCTTGTGAAGCGCCCCTACTCAATCGCCTCTTCCCCGGGCTACAAAAACCTTGAATTGTGCATAAAGATAGTGGGAGGGGAATTCACCTCCCTTCTCCAGTACGTGGAGGAGGGTACGGAATTCACGGTCGATGGGCCGTTCGGGCCTGCGTTCTACGACGAGAAGAAGGATTTCGTGCTCGTTGCGGGAGGGGTTGGAATCGTGCCGATGATGAGCATCCTCCGCTACCGCGCGAAAAGGAAGGGCGGGAACGCAATCCTCTTCTACTCAGCCCGCTCCCTTCCGCAGATGCCTTATTTTGAAGAGCTGCAGGCGCTTTCCAAAACCCCCGGAATAAAGGCCTTCTTTGCGCTCACGCGCGAAATCTGCGAGGGCTGGAAATACCACTGCGGGAGGTTCGGGGAGGAGGATTTCCGCAAAAGCATACCCTACCCGCAAAAATTCAATTATTTCGTGTGCGGTAAGAATGAGATGGTGGAAGAGGTGAAGAAAACCCTGCTCCTGCTCGGGGCCAAGCCGGAGAATTCGCATTTTGAGGGCTGGGGCGTCTGAGTTCCCGGTTTCGGGCCGTGCAGCCAATCTTTATAAAGATAATCTCCAAATTCCACGCAAGGTGGCTTAATGGAAGATGTTTTATGGTTCGAACAGCTGGACAAAGGCAGCCTCAGGGAGGCGGGAGGGAAGGGCGCGAACCTCGGCGAGATGATAAAGCACGGGTTTCCGGTCCCCCCCGGCTTCGTGACCACCAGCGGCGCCTACTTCAAGCACCTCGATTACAACAACCTCCGCGAAAAGATGGAGGGGATACTCGCCTCCCTTGATGTGAACGATACCCCCGCGCTGGACCGTGCTGCGAAACAGGTCCAGGAGCTCGTAACAAACGGGGAGATGCCCCCCGAAGTGGAGAAGGCGATACGCAGGAATTACAAGAAGCTCTGCGACATGCGCGGCGAGACTGTGTATGTCGCGGTGAGGAGCTCCGCGACCGCGGAGGACCTGCCCACCGCATCCTTCGCAGGGCAGCAGTCCACCTTCCTTAACGTGCACGGCGAGGACGAGGTGGCGAAGGCGGTCAAGGACTGCTGGGCCTCGCTTTTCACTCCCCGCGCCATCTTCTACCGGGTGCAGAACAAGTTCGACCACATGAAGGTCGGGCTGGCCGCGGTCGTGCAGGAGATGGTGCAGAGCGAGAAGGCGGGCGTGATGTTCACGGTGGACCCGATTTCCGAAGACCCGGACGTGATAATGATTGAGGCGGCCTACGGGCTCGGGGAGGTGGTTGTTTCCGGCTCTGTGACCCCCGACACGTACCGCGTCAACAAGAAGGGCATGAGGATACTCACAAAGGACATCGCGAGGCAGACGTGGATGATGATAAAGCACGGCGAGAAGAACGTGAAGGCGGAGATAAAGGATGAGGCGCAGGAGAAGCAGAAGATGGACGATGCGCACATAGTGGAGCTTGCAAAAATAGGCAAAAGGATAGAGGAACACTACAAATTCCCGCAGGACATAGAGTGGGCGATGCAGAAGGGCGAGCTGTACATCGTCCAGTCCCGCCCGATAACCACCCTCAGGGCGGGAAAGGCCGGCGAGAAAAAGCCCGCGGAAATAACCCCAATCCACGAAGGCGTTTCTGCTCCGGAATACGCCCCTGCCCCTCCGGAGGCGGGCGCTGCCGTTTCAGTCTCCCAGGCGAGCATACTCCTGAAGGGCCTGGGCGCCTCGCCCGGGTTCGCAGTCGGGAAGGTGGACATAATACCGACCGCAGAGGACATAGGGAGGATGGAGGAGCGGGCGGTACTGGTCACGGACATGACTACCCCCGATTTCGTCCCGGCAATGAAGAAGGCCGTCGCAATCGTAACCAACACCGGCGGCATGACCTCCCACGCTGCGATAGTCTCCCGCGAGCTCGGGATTCCGTGCATAGTAGGCACAAAGAATGCGACCGAGCTGCTGAAGGGCGGCCAGATCGTTACCGTTGACGGGACGCACGGGATGATTTACGAAGGGAAGGTCGAGCTGGAGAGGCCGGTGGAAAAGCCGGCGGCCGCGGCAGCGGCTGCAGCCGCGGAGTTTGCGCCGATATGCGGCACCAAGATATACATGAATATCGCGGACCCCGATGCGGCGGAAAGGTATGCGTCCCTGCCCGCGGATGGCGTAGGCCTCCTCCGTGCGGAATTCATGATTGCGGAGATAGGGGAGCACCCGAAGAAGATGATGGCGGAGGGGAGGGGCCAGGAATACGTGGACAAGCTGGCGGAAGGGATAAGGAGGATTGCGGCGGCGTTCTACCCCCGCCCCGTCGTTTACCGCGCAACGGATTTCAAGACCAACGAATACAAGAACCTGAAGGGAGGGGAGGAGTTCGAGCCGGCGGAGGCAAACCCGATGATGGGCTACCGCGGCGCCTCGCGCTACATCGCCGAGCCCGATGTGTTCCGGATGGAGCTGAAGGCTCTGCAGAAGGTGCGGGACGAGCTTGGGATGAAGAACGTGTGGCTGATGATTCCCTTTGTGCGCCGCATAGGGGAGCTGCGCGCAATCAAGGACATAATGGCCTCCATAGGGTTCTACCGCACGAGGGATTTCCGCCTCTGGATAATGGTGGAGGTGCCCTCCACCGTATTCCTGATTGAGGACTTCTGCAAGGAGGGGATAGACGGGATTTCAATCGGCTCCAACGACCTCACCCAGCTCGTCCTGGGGATAGACCGGGACAACGAAACGCTCGCGGGGGCATTTGACGAGAGGAACGAGGCAGTCCTGAACGCTGTGAAGCAGGTCGTGGAAACCACCGCGAAATACGGGGTGACGTCGTCCCTGTGCGGCCAGGCGCCCTCGGTTTATCCCGAGTTTGCAGAGCGCCTCGTAGAGTTCGGAATCACGTCCATGTCAGTCAACCCCGATGCGATAATCCGCACCAGGAAGATAGTCGCCTCTGCGGAGCAGAAGATAATGCTGAAGAGGCTCAAGGCCATCTCGAACGGGAAGGAGGAGCACGCGAAGCCGCGCGAGGATTCCCGCTCGTGGCAAATCTAAATTTTCCGGTTGCCAGTTTCCAGCTTCCAGCAGTTTCTTTATTCCTTTCCATGCAATTTATACTCATGAAAATGCTCCTTCAGTTCCCGGAAGGCCTCAAGCAGAAGGCGTTTGGGGAGGCGGACCGGCTGCGGAAAGAAGGCCATCAGGTTTACCTTTCCGCCTCCCCATGCTACGGGGCATGCGACGTTGCACTGGATGAGGCAAGAGCCCTTAAGGCAGATAAAATAATCCATTACGGGCATTCCGAATACCTAAAGGAGAAGCCGGGCATTCCCGTTGAATATGTGGAGTGGAAGGTGGACATTCCGCTCCAGAACCTTCCTGCACTGCTCCCGCACCTCAGGGGAATAAGCAAGCTCGCCCTGGCCACTACGGTGCAGCACGTGCACCAGCTTCCGGAGATAAGTAAATTCCTGGAAAAGAATGGCATCCGCGTACTAATCGGGAAGGGCTGCTTCGCGAAATACGAAGGCCAGGTACTTGGCTGCGACCCCCTCGCCGCGCTTTCAGTCGCAAAAGAGGCGGATTGCATACTCTTCGTAGGCACCGGAAAATTCCATCCAACCTCCATTCTCCCGGCGAAACCCGTCTATTCCTTTGACCCGTTCTCGAAATCCTTTGCAGACCTGGGCCCGGAAATAGAAAAAACACGTAAAAGGAAGAAAGGCGCCCTTGCAGGAGCCCTTGGCTCAAAAACGTTCGGAATACTCATAAGCACCAAGCCAGGCCAGTTCTGCCCGGGGGTCGCGGAATGGGCAAAGAAAGAGCTTGAGGAGAGGGGAAGGAAAGCATACATCCTGGTTTCCGGGGAACTTAATCCCCTCTCCCTTGAAAACTTCCGGAAAATAGAATGCTACATAAATACGGCATGCCCGCGCCTGTCCGAAGACACGGAAATGTTCGGCAAGCCCATCCTTAACGCGGTGGACCTGAAGGAGCTATTTGAGCTTCTGGGCGGGTAACCTCGGCTGGGTGGTCCCTGCCACATGCGGCGCGCTGAACCTTGCCCCCAGCAGCTCATCAACGATGCTTTCGAATAACGGCCTGCCCCGGGTTGCCAGCATCCTTTTCCTTACTTCCAGCTCCTTCATCATCCTCCCATCCCTGTCAAGCCAGGGGTTTTCCTGAAGGGCCCTTTCCAGAACGCCCACAATCTTTTCCACGAGCTTCTCTTCCCCGCTGTGCAGCGCAGCCAGGTAAAACCCGACGGCGAATGGCTGGGTCATCCCCATCTCGCAATATGCCTCTGCCACCGGAGCCACATCAGGGGAGAGCGTTCTTATGAATGCTTCGTTAATCAGCTTCACCCTCGCCTCGCTGTGCCCGAGCCTTGCCAGCGCGGCCACCGCTTTTGCGCAGACCACAGCATCATCCTTCAACGCCTCTATTATTGCCGCCTCGGCCTGCGCCTGCCTTCCGGCATCCAGGGGAATCCGGCTTTCCCTTCTCCATTTGATATTCTCTCCAAGCGCCTGCGCGCACATGGCCCTCCTGAACACCGTATCCTCCGGGCCGCCCGCGCCGCTTTCAAAGGTAAATGAATACGCAATGTTCCTGAGCAGGGCATCTATGCCCGCATCTTCCCTGGCATTCGACAGGCACCTTGCCGCGACTCCCCGCACCCAGTCGTATTCGCCCGCATCATCCAGCACACCGGCTATGAAATCTTCTGCTTCCGGAGTGAGTGCGAAAGAGAGCTGCTCAAGGAGCCTTCCCTTCTTCTCGAAGTCCCCGCCCAGCCCTTCCCATCTGCCTCTTGTTTCTTCAAGAGTGGCCATATAGGTATATTTTTGTCAAATTATGTTTAAATATGTTCGCTTATCCGCCCCATGCTCTTTTTCACTATGCCATCCAGCCCGATAAGCCCGGCAAATCTCTCCACCTCCGCCATCTTCGCCTTCGTTACAGGGTTGGAAATGGCGACAAGCGAGCAGCAGTCCTTGTACGGCTTTATTGAAATCCCATAGGCCCCAACCCTTTCCGCCAGCCCTATTATCTCCTTCTTGTCCATCCCAATCAAAGGCCGGAACACCGGCACAGAAATCCCCCATTGCGCCGCGCCCATATTCTCCAGCGTCTGCGAGGCAACCTGCCCCAGGGAATCCCCGCTCACAACTGCCCCATAACCCTTCTCCAGCGCAATCCTCTCGGCAAGCCTGTACAAATATCTCCTGAAAACGACGAGCTCATACCCCGGGGAGAGCTTTCCGGTTTCCGCATAGAAATCCGAATAGGGCACCGTGATAAGCTTTGCTTCTCCTTCGTACTCCTCCAGCTTCTTCTTCAGCTCCAGTATCTTCTTCCCCTTTTTCGCATCCCACTTCTCGAACGGATACACGTGCAGGAAATCAACCGTGCATCCCCTCTTCATCATCATCCAGGCAGCCACAGGCGAATCTATCCCGCCCGAAAGCAGGCACAAAACCCTCCCGGAACTCCCCACCGGCAATCCTCCCGGCCCCCTTATCTTCTCAAAATACACATACGCGTTCCGCGCAATTATTATCCCGACCCGCACGTCCGGGTGCTCCAGGTCCACCCTGCACCCGAATTTCTTCACTATGCGCGCCCCAATCTCCGCGCTCACCTCCTGCGATTTCATCGGGAAGGACTTATCCACCCTTTTCGTCTCAACCGCAATTTTCTTCCCCTTCAATTCCGCCTTCTGCACGGCTTTCCAGATGTCATCGATATCCTTCCTGCATTCGTATGCGAACGCAAACCATTCAATCCCGAAGACCTTAAGCAATGCCGGCCGGATTTCCTTTTCCTTCCCCTTCACCTCAAGAAATACGCGCGACTCCCGGAGTTCCGCAGCCTTCAGCCTGTTGCCCAGCGCCCTCCGTATATTGCGCACGAGGAGATTCTCAAAATTCCTCCTGTTCTTGCCCTTTATCCCTATCTCCCCGTATTGCACAAGCACAAGCATAATGGAAGAATGCGGACAAAGGTTTAAAATCCGCCGGCAGAAAGCCATGCATGGATGTTCTCATACAGGATGCGCTGGTTATCACCCAGAACAAAGGCCGCGAGGTGCTTCGCGGGGACATTCTTATAGAGGATGGCAAAATATCAAAAGTCGCGAAAAACATCCGCCCCGGAGCCGAAGAGAGGATAGACGCCTCCGGAAAGCTGGCATTCCCCGGCCTCGTCAACTGCCATACGCACATCCCCATGAGCCTCTTCCGCGGGTATGCGGAGGGCATGCCCCTGCACGAATGGCTGGAGAAGAAAATCTGGCCTGCGGAGGCGAAGCTGAAGCCGCACCACATCCGCGCAGGCTCCATGCTCAGCATCCTTGAGATGGTGCGCTCCGGCACAACCTGCTTCAATGAGATGTACATCGCCCACATGGATGAGGCGTGCAAAGCGGTGTTGGAGAGCGGGATGCGGGCGTCGGCAGGATTCTGCCTGTTCGACCTCGTGAAGGGCACGGATGCGAATGAAGAATTGAAAAAGGGGACCGCACTGGCCGAGAAATGGTCGGGCAAATCCCCTCTCTTAAAAATCTCCATGGCCCCGCATGCGCCATACACCTGCTCCGAAGAGCTGGTAAAACTTGCAAAGGAATATGCGCGGAAAAAGAGGCTGGGTTTCCACATGCATGTTTCCGAAACGCGCAGAGAAGTCTTCGATTCCCTCCGGGAAAAGGGAAAGCGGCCAATCGAATACCTCCATTTCCTCGGAGTGCTGGATAGGGATACGGTGCTTGCGCACGGCGCGTGGGCAACGAGGAGGGAAACTGCGCTTGTTGGCTCTTCCGGGGCGACCGTAAGCTACAACCCCATCGCAAACCTCAAGCTCGCAACCGGCGGCATCTGCCCCGTCCGTGAATACCTTGAGGCGGACGCCAACGTATGCCTGGGGACCGACGGCACCGCGAGCAACAATTCCCACAACATGGTGGAAACCATGAAATTCGCGCATCTCCTGCAGTCCCACCTCTACTGGGACCCGCTCCGCGTCTCCATACAGAATATATGGGATTTCGCAACCGTAAACGGCGCTAAGGCGCTGGGCTTCAACTGCGGCAGCATAGAGGCGGGAAAAGAGGCGGACATAGCCCTCGCGGACCTCCATTCTGCAAACCTCGCCCCCCTGCACGATGCCCGCAACCTCCTTTTCTCCTTCCATCCCGGAAACATAACTGACGTGCTCATCGCGGGAAAGCCAATCCTGCGCGAAGGGAAATTCATTTCGCTGGATGAAGGGAAGATAATCGAGGAGGCGCAGAAGCAAGCCGAAGACCTGGTGGGTGCTTGAAGGAAAAAATAACCGAAGCAATGGTCGCAGGATGGTACAGGGATTTTCCGAACCCAAGGCTATCCTCCTCCCTCCGCATCCGCAGCCTCATAATCGTAGCCGAATCGGGGATGATTGCGGCAAAGGACGTGAAGGGTAGTGGAATCTCCTTCCTCAGGCCCTCGGATTTCGGGATTGACTGGAAGCTTTCAAAGGAGGCGCGGCTTCTCCATTCACCTTCCAAAGGCGTGGATTACATTTACCTTCTGGACCCGGGCTCCGGAAAAATAATACGGCTGGACCTCTATTTTGAGGGGGACTATTTCGGCTTCTATTCCAGGGACTACACCCTCCCATTTGCGCTCTCGAAGGCTTTCTGCGCCTCAGCCAGCGGGGAGAATCTTCTCGTGGTAGATTCCGGAAACAAAAAATACGCATTCATGAATGAAAAGGGCGAGCGCGTTTCCGCTTCCCTGGAAATAAGGGAATGCCTTGGGTGCGCCGTGCTCGGCCCGGAAGGCGGAATCGCCTGCGATGAGGGGAGGTTATTCACGTTCCTGGGCGGGAGGAGGGCCGAGATAAGCCTCGATGAAATCACGGAACAGAAGTTCCGCAGCCCCATTTTCGGCATGGGCCGCTCAAAAAACTACTCCTGGGCTGCGGTAAAGGATAAGGAGTGGGATTTCTCAATCCTCATCTGCGTAAGCGGAGAGGAATGCTTCTCCTATACGAGATTTCCGGTAATTGCGCTTAAGGGAAGGGCCCCATTGTGAGTTGCCGGTTTTCAGTCCCCAGTCTCCGGAAAATGCCTACGGATGTACCCTGCTCCTGTCCCTCGGAAACATCATGCATTCCCTTATGTTGTCCCTGTTCGCGACCTTCATCGTGAGCCTCTCCAGCCCTATGCTCCAGCCCGCATGCGGCGGCGCGCCGACCCTGAACGCATCTATGTAGAAATCGAAGTTGCGCGGGTTGAGCCCCCTCTTCTCCAGCTGCTGCTCAAGCAGCCCCGGAATGTGGATTCTCTGCGCGCCGGAGGCGATTTCCAGCCCCTTGTAGAGAAGGTCATACGCCTTGCAGACCCTCTCATCCCCTTCCTTTGGCATGGAGTAGAATGCCCGCACGTTCGTGGGCCAGTCGTGTATGATGAACAAATCCTCCTGCAATATCTCCCCGAGTTTCTTCTCCGCCTCCTTGCTGAAGTCCTCGCCCCACTCCATCCTGAAATTGTTTTCGCCCAGCAAATCCACCAGTTCGGTATAAGTGTGCCGCGGCACTTCCTTTGGCGCCTCAAATTCCGGGTTCAGGAGCGCAAGCTCATCCTTCATCTTCTCCGCATTCCCGAGTATGTGCAGGGAAATGTCCGAGAGCACATCCATCGCATCATTATCATCCGCAAACCCCATCTCTATATCCATCTGTATCACTTCATTCAAATGGGTGGTGGTGTGGTGCTTCTCCGCCCTGAATACGGGAGAGGTTATGAACACCTTGTCCAGCCCGCCCACAACCGCCATCTGCTTGTACAACTGCGGACTCTGCGCAAGGAATACCTTCTGCTCAAAATATTCCACCGCAAATACTTCAGTCCCTCCTTCCGTGGCCGCGGCAACAATGGATGTAGGATGAATCTCCACGAACCCGAGCTGGATGCATCTCTCCCTGAAGCTCCGCACGAGCTCGGATTTGAGGTTGAATATGGCATTCACATCCCTCTTCCTCAAATCCAGGTGCCTGTGGTTCAGCCGCACGTCCAGCTCGCTTGGCACGAGCCCCGTGGGGTCCACGGGCAGCTTCCTCTCCACTTTCGCAAGCACATCCACCCTTGAGGGGGATATCTCCACCCCGTCCGGGGCAATCTTGTTCTCCTTTACCATTCCGGTGACGCTTATCACGTCCTCCCTGTTCCTCTTCATCGCTTCCATCACTTCGTCGGGAGCCGCCCCCTTCTTCGCGGTTACCTGCACTATTCCGGTTCGGTCCCTTAGCTGTATGAATATGAGCTTCCCGAGGTCCCTTATTTCGTGCACCCAGCCTGCAACCTGCACTTCCTTTCCAATGTTCTTTTTTGCGTCCCTTATGTAATGCGTCCTGAGCATCCCTTCACCGCACATCAACCAAAGAAAATGAAAATAATTACTTTGCGAGCGTTATCTCCATGGCGGAGACCTTGCTCTTGCTCCCGTCTTCGGATGCCAGCTCTTCCGTCTTTATGTCGATGTTCGCAACCTTGACACCCGGCACGAAGCGGTTCCTCACTATCTCCGCGACATCCACTGCCCGGGATATGAGCTTGCCCCTCGCCTTTACGACCACTGAGGGCGCGCCGTTGTTGAACTGCGTCACAACCGCGAGCACGTAGCTCATTACCCCCTTCTTCCCCACGTAAATTGTGTTTTCAGGCCTTTCATCCATAGGTTCCACCTGTTTTCTGCCGTCACTGTGGGAGAACTGCAATTGCGCCCTCCCCCTCTCCAATTTGGAAGAATACTTTTATATAAATTCGCCTAGCCTAATTAACCTGCTGAATAGTTATGCCAACACGCGTAGCCATTCTCGATAGAGAATTATGCATCCGGGAGAAATGCCCTTACCAGTGCATAAAGGTCTGCCCCCCCAACCGGATGGGCGACGAATGCATCACGGTAGAGGAATCCACGCAATTCCCTGTGATTGCCGAGCCCCTCTGCATCGGCTGCGCATTATGTGTGAAAAAGTGCCCGGTCGATTGCATCACAATCATAAACCTCGCCGGGGAAGAAGGCAAGCCAATATACCAGTATGGCATAAACCAGTTCCGGCTCTATAATTTCCCGCTCCCTGCGGAGGGAGTATGCGGGATAGTCGGCAGGAACGGGATAGGGAAAACAACCGCGCTCGGAATCCTTTCCGGGAAAATAATCCCCAATTTCGCCGAATTCAGGGAGCATAAATGGGAAGAAATCCTCCCCCGGCTCTCCATTTCCCAGCGACGCTATTTTGAGGCTGCGGGAGCCAGACAGAAAGTAAGCATGAAGGTCCAGAACGTGGAGCAGATTAGGAAGGCGGCTGCGCGGAGCACCGTGGATTCCCTCCTTTCCAGGATGGATGAGCGGAATGCGAAAGCGGAGATTGTGGAAAGATTCGGGCTCAGCCCTGTTCTGAAAAGAAAAATCACGCAACTGAGCGGTGGGGAATTGCAGAAGGTCGCGCTTGCAGCCGCACTCCTTAGGGATGCGGGCATCTACTATCTCGACGAGCCGAGCAACTACCTTGACATAGAAGAACGGCTCAAATCCGCCCTCATCCTCCGGGAATTCGGCGAAGGGAGAAAACTGATGGTTGTGGAGCACGACCTTGCAATCCTGGATTACATGAGCGATTACGTATTCATCTTCTACGGGGAGGAGAACGCATACGGCACCTGTTCCGGGATAAAGCCGGTCCGGAACGGAATAAACGAATACCTTGCCGGCTTCCTGAAGGAGGAGAACATAAAATTCCGGGACAGGGAAATAGTAATCTCCGGCTTCAGCGAGCGGGAGCGGAAGGGGAAGCCAAAGGTATCCTATCCTTCCTTGAAAAAGAAGCTGGGGGATTTCTCGCTCTCTTCTGAAGAGGGCGGCATACTCGAGGGCGAAATAGTAGGGATAGTCGGCAAGAACGCCGTCGGCAAAACCACGTTCATAAAGCTGCTCGCCGGCGTGGAGAAGCCGGATGAAGGAGAAGGCCTCCCCGGGCTCAGGATATCCTACAAGCCGCAATACATAGAGCCGAAAGAGGGCGTATCCGTGGAAGGGCTTTTCTCCTCCGGGGAGATAGACGCCTTCGTATCGGAAAAGGCGCGCCGCGAGCTCGGCATAACCAGGCTGATGGACAAGCCGCTCACCTCCCTGAGCGGGGGGGAGCTCCAGCGCGTCTCAATCGCCTATGCGCTTTCCCAGAAGGCGGACTTGTTCCTTTTCGATGAGCCGACCGCCTTCCTGGACATAGAGCAGAGATTAAGGTTCTCCGACCTCCTGCGCTCGGTCATAGGCGAGGGCAGGAAGAGCGCATTCGTGGTGGACCACGACGTGGTGTTCATAGACGCGATAGCCAACCGCCTGATTGTGTTCGGCGGCGAGAGCTCCGTCCGCGGCCATGCGTCCGCGCCCTACAACAAGGCTGATGGCATGAATGCCTTCCTCTCCATGGCGAACATCACGATGAGGAGGGACAGGGATTCCGGGAGGCCGAGGATAAACAAGCCCGAAAGCGCCCTGGACAGGGAGCAGAGAAGCTCTGGCAGTTTCTACGCGAGGGGGGCTTAGGCCCTTGCTATGCTCTCTATCTCCCCATCCTTTGCAATCTCCACGTCATACCCGTAGCCCGCGGCCGCGCTCCTCCAGGAAACGGCCCATCCATCCTCCTGTTCCACAACCGCCGGCATGGCGTCCGCATACCTTGTTATGTATGCATGCACAGCTGCAGCCCCCGAATTAGTATGCGAAGCGATTATCGCCTCCTCCGGGAATGCGATTACGCACCCGTTCCCTTCGCAAACCGAGCATCCGATGGTAATCCTCTCTGGCGGCTCGGGCACGAAGTTCTGCTCCGGGTAATAATAAGTGTAATGGGTCCTCTTGGGGCACGGGGTGTCCAGCCCCTCGCTAACCCTCGCCTTTATCGCGTAGTAGCTGCCCCCATCCGGGTTCGCCCTCGTTTCCCAGAAGAATATCTCCACGACATCGGCATCCGGGTTGTTCGCCCGCAGGTCCTCCAGCACGTAGGCCCTCGCATCTTCCGAGAGCACCCTTGTCTCGTAGAATTTCATGCCTCCGGCTATGAGCACCACAAGCACGGCGAGTGCCGCTATATATACGACCAGCCTGCTCTGCATTCTTCCCCCACCCTGATTTGGATGGAAAACCTTAAATATCAATTCAGCGGCATGATTAAATATGGATTTTCAGGGAACACGGATGTGGCGGCTCGCGGTGGCGGCTTCGCTCGCATTCCTTGTCCTTGCGGTACTGGCCGAACTCCTGTTCATGGACTGGCTAGCCCAGCACGTCTCCGTGCAGGCAATCGAATACCTGACGCTGTTCTTCACATTCATCCTGATGTGCGACATATATCTCTCGTTCCTGAAAGCCGCAGACAAGAAGGCATTCCTGAAGAAGAACGCGCTGAAGATACTCATCCTCCTGCCCTGGGGCACCATATTCCGTGCGCTTTCCTTCCTGCGGCTTGAGGGCATGTTTGCAGAGGTCCCGATCCTCGCGGACCTGCTTGCGGCGGAGAAGCCCGGCGCCGCAGGAAAAACAGTCCTGATTGCTGAAAAGACAAAAAGGCTGCCGACCTCTGAACTCATCTTGATACGTCCGCCTCAAGAAACAAGTCCCTCCCCACCTTCCTCACCCTCATATTTGCAAGCGGCAGCGCTTCCTTTATCTTTTCTATCCCCTTTCCACCTATAACGCCCTTGGCATCCCGCCCGCCTATTACCCTGGGCGCTATGAAGAGATAGAGCTTATCCACGATGCCCGCTTCCAGGGCATTCGCATTCAGCTCGCTTCCGCCCTCAATCATTATCTTTTTCATCCCCATTGCGCCCAGCCCGAGGAGCAGCCGCCGCATGTCGACCATCGCCTTTCCGCAGCAGAAGACGCCCACGCCCCGGCGCCTAAGCTTCCTTATTTTGTTTTCCGGTGCCCTCCCGCACACCGCAACTATGGTTTTCCCGTCCGGATTCCTGAGCACATCCGCATCCAGGGGGATGCGCAGCCGCCCGTCCACAATCACCCGGTACGGGTTGCGCCCAATTCCGTGCGAGGTGAGGCGCGGGTCGTCCTTAGCCACCGTTCCTGCGCCCACCATCACCGCATCGAAGCGGGAGCGCATGCGGTGCACCAGCCCGCGGGAGCTCCTGCCGCTTATCCATTTCGAGTCGCCTGTTTTTGTCGCTGTTTTGCCGTCGGCGCTCATCGCCATCTTCATCGCAACGAGCGGCCTCTTCAGGATGTTCCTCGTGTATTTTTTGTTTATTGCGGCCGCCCTTTCTTCATCCACAGGCCCGGTTACCTCCACGCCCGCTTCCTCCAGCTCTGCCTTCCCGCACACAAGCGGGTTGGGGTCCTTCATCGCAAAAACAACGCGCTTAATCCCGTTGGCGATTATCGCGCTGGTGCACGGCGGCGTGCGCTTTATTGTGTGCGAGCACGGCTCCAGCGTCACATACAGCGTCGCGCCCCTCGCCGCATTGTGCCCCGCCCTGCGTTTAGCATCCCCAATCGCCTCCATCTCCGCGTGCGGCATCCCCGGCTTCCTGTGGTACCCTGTCCCCAGTATCCTCTCCCCTTTCACCAGCACGGCCCCCACCCTGGGGTTTGGGAAGGGGTCTGCCTTCTGCGCAAGCTTGAGCGCGAGCCGCATGTATGCATCTTCTTCTCCCATAGCCATCCCGCCGTGCGGTCATAAGAGGTGTTCCATCCGCCTTCTTTTGGTCTCGAGGTACGCGCGGTCGTACCTGTCCGGTTTTGTGGCCAGCGGTATCCTCTCCACCACGTTTATCCCGTGCTTCTCCAGGCCCTCAATCTTCTTCGGGTTGTTTGTGAGCAGGGCGACGTCCTTAACCCCCAAGTGGCTGAGTATGCGCGCGGCGGCGGAATAGTCGCGCAAATCCTCGCCGAACCCGAGATGTATGTTCGCCTCCACGGTGTCCATCCCCCCGTCCTGCAGCGCGTATGCCCTTATCTTATTCGAAAGCCCTATGCCCCGCCCTTCCTGGTCAAGGTATATGAAAATCCCCCCCTTCCTCTTTCCGATGTATTCAAGAGCCGCCTCGAGCTGGCCCCTGCAATCGCACCTTCTGGATGCGAGCGTATCCCCGGTGAGGCATTTCGAATGGATGCGCACCGGCACGGGCTTTCCGCCCCCCGCTCCCGGTTTCCGGTTTCCTGCCGGAGAACCGCCGGCGGCTACGAGGGCGATGTGCTCCCCGCCATCGCCATCCCTGAATGCATGCACCCTGAACTTCCCGTATCTTGTGGGCAGGGAAGCTTCGGCGACTTTCTCAAGCATCCGTCCCCCTCTCATCCCCTCAGCATCCCTGCGAGCTGCGTTGCGGCCTTCACGGCGCGCACCGCATACTCCCCGGCCCTTTCCTTCGCGCTTTCCCAGCCAGCCCCGTGGCCTATCACGCCCAGCGTTACCGGCTTGCGGAACTCGAGCGAGAGGTCCCCGAGCCTTCTCGCCGTATCCTTCGCAATCACTTCATCATGCGCCGTCTCCCCCTTCACAACCGCTCCGAGCGTGACCACGGCATCAATCTCCTTGTCCATGAGAAGCTTCTTCACGACCAGCGGCATGTCGTAGACTCCGGGCACATGCACGACCCTGGTCTCCGCCCCCTCCCCGCCCGCGGCGCCCAGCGCGCATTCCCGCATCACCCCTGTGATTTCGCTGTTGAATTCTGAAACCACGATGCCGAGGCGCAGGGGCCTTTTCCCCCGGGGGTCTATCGCCCCCTCGTCCTTCCTCCCCTGCCTCACGCCCATCCCCGCGCGCTGCACGAGCGCCCCGGGGCTTTCCACAAGCAGGACCGCGTTGTGCGCGTGCTTCCTCACG
The DNA here is from genome assembly GCA_040753215.1 of Microcaldota archaeon. Classification (GTDB taxonomy): domain Archaea; phylum Micrarchaeota; class Micrarchaeia; order Anstonellales; family Bilamarchaeaceae; genus CAIXOA01. Next base: position 17,728 of record JBFMEZ010000014.1, read on the forward strand.
CGGTCCCCGCACACATCTAGGAATTCCTTCTCGCTCCACGCCTCGCTCTCGTGCACGAAGACCTCCACTATGTGCTTCCCGGTGAGGAGCTTCGCCTGCTGAATCCCGAGCGATGCCTCGTGGGCGCACTGGGTGTCTATGGGCGCCCCGCCGACCATCCCTAGGGCGAGGCAGCTTTCGCACCCGCCGTCCAGCAGCTTTTTGCATTCCACTGCCAGGTCCTTTATGCCCGGGACCGTCCTCCTCTCTATCTCGACGCCCGCATGGTGCTTCCTGAGCTCGTCAATAGCCATCGCCCCCATGTCCGCACGCGCGAACATAGTGTCGACTATGCCTATCCTCATCATACCAGCTCCTTCCCTTCCACGAAAGCCAGGTTATGCCTCCTTGCGTACGCAATCGCGTCTTTCTTGGGAAGCGCCCTGCCCTTCCCCAGCATTTCGCACAGGGCCACCGCGCCGCCCAGCCCCGCCCTTTCCGCAAGCTCCAGCGCAAGCTCGGTGTGGCCCCTCCTGTTTTCCAGCCCCCGGCCTATCAGCAGGAATACGTGGCCCGGGGAGCAGAACTCCTCCGCAAAATCCTCCTTCCGCCCCCGCACCACCTCGTCCAGCCTTTTGAGCGTGAGCGCCCTGTCGTTGTCGGTTATGCCGGTGTATACGTCCCTGTGGTTCACCGGCAGTGAAAATGCGGGCCTGTCCCCGTACCCTGTTCTCACGCAGCTCATCCTCTGCAGCCCGTTACCGGCCCCTTCGAGGACGTCCGTGAAGAACGGCAGCCCGATCTCTTCCGCATCCTTCCCGCCTATCGCGGCGCAGAGGAGGCCGCCCGCGTCCTTCCTGAGCGCCTCCACCTTTTCCGGGCTCGCGAAGCGCGCGCTGAAAACGAGGTCCGCCTCGCCCTCGCGCCCCTCGCTGTCGTACAGAACGGCCATGCGGCCTTTTTTCAGCCCGCCCAGCGCTTCTTCCACACCCATGGGTGAAGACTCCGCATCCGCATATAAGTAGGTTGTTACAAATTTTTTAGTAATCAAGGAGTCAATGGCGCCTCAGCTTATCTATCCTGTAATCCTGGTCAACGGTGCACTCTTCCGGCTCCCTAATCCCCCGCTTCGCAATCAGCTCCCCCGCATAGGCGATCATCGCGCCGTTGTCCCGGTTGTACTCATCAGGCGCGACCCCGAACTCCACCCCGTCCTCCCTGCACATGGAGCGGAGCATCCCCTGAAGCCTCCTGTTCTGCGCGACCCCGCCGCATGCAATCACGCCTTTCCTTCGCGTGAGGAACAGGGCCCTTTCCGTAACCTCGCACAGCATCGCGAATGAGGTCTCAAACAGCGAGAATGCGACATCCCTCTTTTCCCGCTTTTTCGCTTCCCTGGCCGCCTGAGTGAGCAGGCCCGAGAAGCTCAGGTTCATCCCCTTGACCACATAGGGAAGGGGCACATACTTCCCCCCTTCCGCAAGCTTCGCCAGCCCGGCCCCGTGCGCGTATTCCATCCCGATTTCCCTGCCAAACGCATCAAAAAGGTTCCCCACGCCCATATCCAGCGTTTCCCCGAGGATGCGGAACCTGCCCTCCTTCTCAACCAGCAGCTGCGTATTCCCGCCGCTTACATAAAGGATGAGCGGGTTCCGCATGCCCGTCATCCCTTCCGCAATCCTTATGTGCGCAAAAGGATGGTTCACCCCGACCATTTTTTTACCGTATTTCAGCGCAAGGTATTTCGCGCCCACCAGCCCCACCTTGAGGCATGCCCCGAGCCCGGGCCCTTCCGAATATGCGATTGCATCCACTTCCTCCATCCGCACCCCGGCCTTTTCCAGGTTCGCGCGCAGCACCTCCGCGAACTTCTCCGCATGGTGGTCGGCCGCCTTCCTCGGCACTATCCCCTCCCCCTTCGGCTTGTAGGTGTCCCCTATGTTGGAAAGCACCCTGCCCCCGTGCACTATTCCCATGCCGAGCGTGTGCGCGGTGCTTTCTATCCCGACCATCATGAGAACCATCTAGACGAGCATCTTTATTACGGATATGGAAGCGAGATTGAAGAGCGAGTGGGCGATTATGCACGGGAGCAGGTCCCCTTTCCTGACGAAATAGAGCGCAAGCACAAGCCCCAGGGCGGTTGCCCCGATTATTTCCGTTATGGAGCCGTAGGCGGTGTGCGTAATCCCGAAGAACACGGAAGAAAGCGCCGCCCCGAGCAACGGAGTCGTGAATCTCCCGAACAGGGGCACGAGCAGAGCCCTGAAGAACAGCTCTTCGGCAACAGGCACAACCGTGAATGCGAACACGAGCAGGTAGAGGGGAAGCTCCTGCACCACCTCAATCGCCCTGCCCCCGTCATCCAGGCCGGCGAGGTTCAGCGCCAGGTTCAACGCTGCACCTGCCAGCACCATCGCCACGAACAGGAGAATGCCGTCAGCGGCCCTCCTCCACAGCCTCTCCTTCACATCCAGCAGCTTCTCCCGCCCGTCCCAGAGGAAATAGAGGGAGAAGAAAAGCATTCCCGCCTGCAGGTATATGGTGTTTGAATGCTCAAGCGGGAACGCCAGCACATAAACCAGCGAAATCAGCAGGAAAGCGAGCGCCTCCCTGTTTCCGAAGAGCCTGAAAATCAATGCGCCGCACGCCAGCGTCCCCGCAGCAACCGCAAAAAGAAAAAGCCCATCCGGAATGAAATATATGAAAAAGAACAGGGCCGAAGCGGCAAACAGTGAAAGGAAATAGCCCTTCATCTATTTTCTCTCGAAATAGCCGCACTTCCCGCAGGAGAGCCGGTCCTTGTGCTGCGCAAGCCGCACGCCCGGCCCGCACTTCGGGCAGTGCTTCCCCGGCCTGTACGGCTTTATCGCCTTCTTCTCCTTCTTCGCTGCCGCCGCCTTCTCCGCCATGCCCTCACGCCCCCCTCCTTTTTTCACCGTGAAGCCCGCCCTCTGTATCGCTGCGGCGATGTCTGGCAGAACTCTGCAGAATTCCGCCACAGCTCGCTTCACTCTGCCCTTGGGTTGCCTCGCTCATGCCCCGGCATTCTGCATCGCTGCGGCGATGTCTGGCGAAGTTCTGCGGAACTTCACCATCGCTCGGCGCAAAAATGGGCCCAAAAACCTCACGCATACTTCATCCCTCCTTCTTCTTTGGCGCCGCCGCCTTCTTCTCCTTCACCGCGGCCTCCTTGAACCTGTTCCGCATGAGGGAATAATCCGGCTCAATCCTCATCATGTCTTCCTTCTTCCTGTACACATTCACGCGGGCCATTATCTTCCTCTGGCCGAAGGAGCTGTCCGTCCTTTTGAGGATGGTGGTGTCCGGGTTGCAGCCCAGGTTCTGTATGATTGCGTCCCGCATCTCGGCCCTTGCCGGCGTCTTCCCGTCCCATTCCACCGCCATCTCGTATTCCGTCCTGCCGAGCAGAACATTCTCCCTTTTCTTTGCAACAGTGACTTTCATCTTTTCACTCTCCTTTTTTCTCGCTCCACTTCGCCAGTTCAGTTCCGCTCTGTTTTCCATCCAGCAAAAAGGAGTCCAAAAACCTCCAATCTATCACTTCACCTCACCCTCTGCATCACTTTCCTCCCCATCGCTTCCATCACTTCAACTTCCTTGCCCGCCTCCACCTGCCCCTGCAGCTCCGGCGGGATTTCCATCTCGAATACCTCATAGGTGGTCTGGTCCATGACCTGCGCGGTGTTTCCTGAAACGGACATAACCTGCACGTTCTTCCTCTCTATTATCGGCACCTCCACGTCCGAATCCGCGGTCGTGAGCAGGTTCTTCTTCTGCCCGTCGAATATACCTATCGCGACTATCCTGAGCTTCGCGGAGCCGTGCTTCCCGGTCTTGGACTTGTCTATGCTCACAATCCTGCACGGTATGTCGTCTATGAGCAGATACTTCCCTTCGTGCAATTCTTTCGCTGAGGCGAAAACCTTCTCAGTCATGGAAACACCTGAGAGAATTCTGTTAGGTAGATTTATAACGTTAGGTTTTAAAATACGCTTTATGCATTTTGCCCTCGTCGATTCCCACTGCCACCTTGATTCCTTCAAGAAGAAGCAGATGGACGAATTGCCTTCCGATATATTGCCGGTAACCTCTGGCTATTCCCACAAATCAAACCTGAAAAATGCAGAAATAGCAAAAACTCTCAGAATACCCTTCTGCCTCGGGGTTGCTCCCCAGACCGCCGTGTTTGAGGGGCTGGCAAAACTGGATGAGTGGGAGGGGTTCATCCGTTCCCAGGCCCCGAATGCAATTGGCGAAATCGGGCTGGATTACCACTGGGGAAAGGAGGAGAAGCACTTCTCGGACGAAGCGGCATTGTTCAGAAGGATGCTTGATTTGGCGGATGGCATGGAGCTCCCCATAGTCCTCCATACACGCAAGGCAGAAGAAAAAGTCCTTGACTTCCTCCATTCTTACGGATGGAAGAAGCCCTTCATGATGCATTTCTTTTCCGGGGACGCGGAAACCGCGAGGCGCGCCATAAAAATGGGAGGAATTATCTCTATTCCACCTCTCCACTCAAAAGACAGGAGGAAAACAATAGAGGCAATTCCATTGGAAAAACTCGTTTCGGAGACAGACGCCCCATATATCACAAGAGGAATAGAGGGGGTGCGGGACGCGGCCCAATACATTTCGGAAGTAAAGAGCATTCCGTTCGAAAAGGCAGCGGAAGCGACTGCGCGCAATTCAGCAACCTTTTTTAACTTTAGTCTATAATCCCATTCATCATCTTTTTCAGGTGAGCGCTCATGGGACTTTTAGAAGGCATTTTTGGAAAAAAACAGCCGCAGATTGCGCTTTTTGTTGACGGGCCGAACATAATCCGCAAGCAGCTGAACATAGACCTCCGCGAGATAAAGAAAAAGGTTTCCGAGCACGGGAACATACGCATGGCCCGCATCTACCTCGACCAGTTTGCTTCGGATAAACTGATTGAGGCGATGGTCAACCAGGGCTTCGAGCCGCGCATCACCACCGGAGATGTGGACGTTACGATGGCGGTTGAGGCCACGGAGCAGATAGTGAACCCCGAAGTGGACATAATCGCGCTGATGACCAGGGACACGGATTTCATCCCTGCGCTGAACAAGGCGAAGGAGAGGGGAAAGAAAACCCTCATTGTGGGGATAGAGCCGGGGTTTTCCGTCGCGCTCCGCAACACCGCGGACATCCTGATTATGATAAATGCGGAAGAAGTCTCAAGGGAAAGGGGCAGGCCCGAGCGCGGGCCTTATGGAACACAATACGGGCAGAGGCAGGCGGGTTCTCAGCCTCCGGTTTCCAGTCACAGCGTGAACCAAACCTCCAGAGCAACGGAAGGGCATGAGGAGCGGAGGTTTGGTTCAGTGAAGCCGGGGGAAAGGGGGGGAATGAGCGGGCAGCTTCACGGTGTGAGTTCCCAGCAGCAGAAGCAGGAGCCGCCACGGCAGCAGCAATCCCAGCAGGCACAACAGAAGCCCGCTTCTCCGCCCACACAACAAAAGCCGCCGGAGCAAACGCCTCCGGAGCAGGCTCCACAGCAGCAGAAGCCTTCCAATCAGCAGACCCGGTAGCTAAAAGTGCATCTAATACTTCGGGTATTCGCCGGTTATCATTCTGTATGCCCTGTAGAGCACGCCCCTGAGGTGCTTCTTTTCCTCCGTGTCTCTTGTTAGAGGGTTATTCGGGTCGGGTTCCTTCGCCAGCTCCCTCATTGTACCGACGACCTTCCTCCAGTCGCAGTGTTCCTCTTCATTGTAAGTCACCGATATTTCACCAAGCAGCATCGCCGCGGTTTCCTGGTCGGCCGGCACCGACTGGTCCTTCAGCCGGCCCAATAGGAAAGGAACCGCCGCCGCGCCGCATTTCACGAGATTCGTATAATCCCTTACGAAGAAACGATAAGCCGCATCGTCCTCCCGCCTTTCAAATCCAGCGAATTTCCTGTCCTTCAGGGCTATCGCGGCTCTCGCCCTGAATTCCGTCTCCTCACTCTCATTGAGAAGCACATTCTTGAGGACGGTGCCCACCTTCGGGGAGCCGAGTCCCGCGATTTCCCTGTCCCGCGGATAACCAACGGCCAGAAGGCATGCCGCCACATCCTCCGCGGGCATATCGCTTTCCATAATCCAGAGAAGCGTGCCTGCAGCCGATTTCCGGTCCGCCTTGTCCAGAGAAGTGTCATTCACTATCTCAAAAAGGGACTTTGAGGCACCCCGCCCGATTGTGTGGAGCTGCTCCTGCTGCATGCGCCTCAGCATGGTTAGCGCAGCCGCCTTTGTGATGCCCGCCCTCTCCAGCCCGGCCGCCGCGGGTTCAATGGCGATTCCCCTGACCGTCTCGTTCAGCGGCCTTTTTACAGGTGCTGCGGGCACCGGGGAGCTATCCGTGTGCATGATATTATTATGCAGGGAATGGTTTATAAATACGTGTTTTTACCTATTTTACCACTTTACTTATTCCTTCTATAGTTTTGCGAATTTTTGGTCGACGCAGATTTCTATTAGCTCCCCAAAACTTATCCCGTAATTTTGCGAAAGTTTTTGGAGTGTTTTTCTAAGTTTGGTTATGGCATCACCTATCGTTTTGC
>JBFMEZ010000015.1:0-24634 GCA_040753215.1 Microcaldota archaeon
TCTCCAAGTCTTGCATGGTCTTCAGGTCTTGTGTGACTTTCAGGACCCTCAGGACAACCCAAGACTTCACGCCGTGGAGGTTCACCAGACTCCAGGACCTCCAAGACCTGGAGACCACAGAGATTATTAAAGCCGATGCCCGTTAGCTGTTGTCACCAGGTCTTGCAGTTGTCTCCAAGTCTTGCATGGTCTTCAGGTCTTGTGTGACTTTCAGGACCCTCAGGACAACCCAAGACTTCACGCCGTGGAGGTTCACCAGACTCCAGGACCTCCAAGACCTGGAGACCACAGGGATTATGCCGCATTCGTAATTTGCAACAGGCTCGGATTCCGCTACCCGCAATCATTTGATTAGAGAAAACGCGGGGAGTGTGTTCCCCCCATTCAGTTTCCTGTTTCCAGCCTCCAGTTTCCGGAAACCCTAAATGGGAAACTATGAACTCTCTGACCCCCTCCTACCTCACTTTTAAACTCTTGGCTCGTACTCCTTACGCAATGCCACGTGATTTACGTGGCTTGAGGTTTTTGGGCTCCTTTTTGCGCCGAGCGATGGTGAAGTTCCGCAGAACTTCGCCAGACATCGCCGCAGCGATGCAGAACGCTTGGCGTGAGCGAGGCAACCCAAAGGCAGAGTGAACCGACGCTGGGCGGAGGTTCACGATGACAAAAAGGAGGAGCAGGGGTGGCGGAGCCTGGAAAACGCGCAGGGCTTAGAACCCTGTGGCTTAGAGCCTACGCAGGTTCAAATCCTGCCCCCTGCACACTAACCCAGGTTCGGGTCAGGACAAAGTTCGCAAACTTTGTCCGCCATTGGAAATCCGATAGGATTTACAATGCAAGAACAGAACCCTGTTTTGACTTCCTAACCGAGGGCTGTTCTGAAGGGCAGAGGATATAAATGCTACTCTGTTTGTAGAATCGCATTATACTTAACCTAAGTTAAGTAAAATGGTAAATTACTTAACTTTATAAATACGTGCTGCGTAATGGAACCATGTACTTTGACACCGAGCCAAAAAGCAGCAAAGATGATTTTTTCAACTACGAATACGAGTATGGGGAACTCAAAAAAGCCCTCGGCAGAAAAGAAAGGGCGATATTTATCATCGGGGTCAGGCGCGTTGGAAAGACAAGCCTGATGAATCTATTGTATAATGAGATTAAATCCCTGAAAATCTGGATTGACGGCCGAATCGTTTCGGAGCCAAAAAAGGAGATTTTTGCTGCGATATACGAAGCGGCAAAACTCGGCAAATCAAAAATATTCGGAAAGATAGAAAGCCTCAATGTCTCAGCTTTCGGGATAGGATTCGATATCAAGGTGGGGTCAGAAACAACAGCGGAGATAGAAAAAAAGATACATGGAGCAGGACATATTTGTGTATTCGTCGATGAAGCACAGAGGATGAAAAGAGACGACCTCGCAGCAACTTTATCGTATTTTTATGACCGTTTTCCCCGGGTAAGTTTCATCATATCTGGAAGCGAAGTAGGGCTTGTAGAAGAGGTAATCGGAGAAGATGACGCCGAGCACCCTCTTTATGGCAGAAGTGTGATCAAAATATCCATGGACCGGCTCGATAAAAACAGGGCTATGGAATTCCTAAAGCGCGGATTCGCCCAGTTGAAGGTGGAGATAAAAGGCGAAGAGATAGAAGAGGCGATAACCGAACTTGACGGCCTTATCGGCTGGCTTACACTTTATGGATATGAGAAGGGAGTCATGAAAAACAAGGCTGCCCTCAAGAAAACAACCGAGATAGCAGCAAGGATTGCGGCCTCCGAATTGCTGCATTTCTTCAAGAACAGGAAAAACCAGCGCCTTTACATCAGCATCTTACGCAATGCGGCAGGAACTTCATGGGACGAGCTAAAGGCAGAAGTAAGTAAAGAACTCAGAGAAAAAATAAATCCGAATCTTTTCGCATTCGCTATGCGCAACCTGATGGATTATTCGTTCATTGAGAAGAAAAACGAGAAGTATTACCTATCGGATCCGCTCATCTATAAAGCAACGTTTCTTGTTTGATGAAATCTTAGCGAGGTATTGAATATGAACAATGTGACAATCAGAAAATTGCAGAAATCCGATTACCATCAATTCTCGGAATTAATTATTGAAGAGCACCTCAATAATGAGATGTTGGTGAAAAAAGAGCTTTGGGAAATGATAAAACGTCGGCAACCCAGGAAACAGCTTATAGGGGAAGCAACGAAACGCATGCATCTTAGTCCTGACAAAGCAGTTATCTTTTTGGCAGAAGAAAATGAGGCTTTGGTTGGGTACATCTGGGGGAACATTATCAAAAGAAGCGGGAGGGTTTTAGATAAAATCGGGTTTATCGAAGACTGGTATCTCAAAGAAGGATACAGGAGGAAAGGAATTGGAACGTTGCTCTGGAAAGAATTGACGAAATGGTTTAAGAATAAAGGATGCAATGGCTTAGAATTGCAGGCGTTTACGACAAATCAAACTGCAATAAGCATTTATCATAGAATTGGTTTTATTGATAAGACACTCACACTCATGAAAAAATTATAGTCAAATCGTTTATTTTCATTCGTGCCCGATTGGGCAGATTCCTGCCCTTTTCGGGAAGACCTGAACTTGAAGTAGTATGCAGGGGAAGACTACCGAGCCCTGGGCTCGGAACAGAACCGCCCCAGACCTCTGCCGGAAGTTCGAATCTTGCCCCCTGCACACTAACTCAAGTTCAGGTCAGAACAGAACCCCGTTTTGACCTCCTAACCGAGGGCTCTTCTGAGGGGCAGAGGTTATAAAGCCAGGTCTGTCTGAGAGAAATCACAAGTTAGCAAAAACAATCGGATTTTTGCTAACATCTGCTAGGTCTCGCTATTTCTTCGTATGATAATTGAGTATAAAGGATTCGGCAATAAGTGGATGGGGCAGGGAATAGACGCCGCGCGCGTCTTGTGAGAGAATATGCTTTTCAACTGCCCGCTTAATGTATGGGGCCGGATTTCCTTTGAACATTTTCTTAATCTCACCGAAAGTGGCCGAACCACCGCTCTTGGCAATGGCATAAACACACTTCGCTTCCAGCTCCGAAGGTTCACCCTTCCAGCTGTTCTGGAACCAGCGCCATAACTCCTGTTTGACTTTTCCCTCGGCATCCCGAACCGCTTTTTTGGTTATTGTTCCATCACTTCTGTTAAGGAAGCAAACGGCGCCATAGAGCTGCACGACCGTGGGGTACCCGCCACTTCTTTCAAAGACATATTCAGAAGCGTCCTTTTTCCAATCAACATGCGGGATTGTTAATGCTTCGTAAACCTCGGTCTTGTTCAAAGGCTTGAGCTCAAATTCCATCAGCGCAAAAAACCTCGCCAGCGGGGACCATTTGCCACCTAGCCGGTTGGTCAGGCTTTGCTTTCCCGCAGCAATGATGCCGACAGGAAACCCATATGCAGAGCGGATTTCCTGCACGCTGTTCCTGATGAGTGCAAGCGCTTCGGTGGCCAGCAAATCAGCTTCATCTATCAGGATAAATGCACTCTTGAAGCCACGTTTCTTGAGCTTGAGGAAACTTTCCAGTAGTGCGCGATAAGGGTCCATCTCGCCTTTTCTGAGCGAAAGGGACAGCTCGAAGAGGCTGAAACTTTCGACCTTTTCAGGCAATTCTTTGGCATTTTCGATGATGCGTTTGTGGGTCGGCAGGCTCTCGCGATAATCCAGATCGATTTTCTGCATAAGTTTGTCGGCAAACTCCTTTTCACCGCTTTCTGATGAGAGCGGGCAGTAAACCAGGAAGCAACCTGCGGGAGGCAGCGTTTTGAGCTTGATGAGGAGCGAGGTCTTGCCCATCCCCCTTTCCCCAAAGATGGCCGCGTTCAAAGCTTTTCCGGAATTGGCCGAACCGAATGCCTTGCCCAGGGATTCCAGAATGTCTTTCCTTCCGACGAAATATTTCGGGTCTACCGGGTCCTGCGGAAAATAGGGGCTTCCTTCGTAAGCAATCATAAGTTAGCAATAGTTAGCAGGATTTATATGTTTTTTGCTAACTCGTGCTAAGTTAAGATGGATTGCCTGCGTCGCTTTTGTTTTAATTCCCCCAGAAGGCAATACTGCTTGATAGAGCTGGTCCAGATATCATAAATCCTGAAATTTTTGAACTCTTTTCGGAGTAAATTTTTATTGAAAAGATAATGTGCCAATCCTTTTTCCCATCCTATGATCGGAACATACGTCCTGGCGGCTATTATTTTGGATATTTCCTTGTGTTGTTTGGGGACAGTAATGAAAACAAGGCCGCTTGGCTTTAACACCCTTTCAATCTCCCTAATTGCTTTTCGGACATTGTTGATTCGACCGTGGTGAATCACCTGAATACTGATCACAGCATCAAAAAAATCTCGGGGGTATGGGAGTTTCTTGTAGATGGACCCTATCTTCAGATCCGCTTTAACCTTTTCTTTTTCTGACCAAGACTTTGCAATCTCCAACCCGCCCTCGGAAATGTCGATCCCGTAAATATCGAAGCCTCTCTTGGCAAAATATATGATGTGCCTGCCAGAACCGCACCCCAGATCCAAAATTCTTTTCACTTTTCGTTTTTTGAACAATCTCGAAATCCGAGGGATGTCTTCTTGGACTGCTGTGAATACCTTTCCTTCCTTTTTGAAAACTTTGTCCCATTGCTGCATATGAAACTATCTTCCATCATTGAGTTGTTATTTCTTGCCCCTTTAGGCACAATTGTGCCAAACGGGTGGAGATTCGAACCTGGAGTAGAATGCAGGGGAAGACTACCGAGCCCTGGGCTCGGAACAGAACCGCCCCAGACCTCTGCCGGAAGTTCGAATCTTGCCCCCTGCAATATCTCTTTCTATGCCGTATAAACATTTTTAATAACTTACACGGAAATTAACCCCATGAAACACAGGTCTATTCGTGGCAATAGCGGCGGAGCGGAGATAAGGCGGGGGAGGTTTGAGGCATATCTCCTGGAAGGCGCGCCAAAACGCAACATGCACAGGAAGCTTGCGGCGGTCGATGCCGCAATCCTCTGCAACCTTGAGAGGGCGGCAGAAGCCCCGTTCCCGGTACGCGTGAAGGTGGCCGTGCTCAGGGATTTGTATTTCTCCCACCAGCCGGCGAAAACCCTTCTCGCAATGAGGGCGCTTTCAGGGATGGCGAAAGCCGGTTCCAGGGCGGCAAAACAGGCATTGATGGAAATGTCCGAGAAATGGCTCAAGGACCATTCCATGAGATTCTCCAGCGAGTACCTGTGGGCAAAAGGCCTGGTCTTCATACTGAACTCCGCGGAACTGCTTGGAAAGGGCTGGCTCAAGGCAAGGGCGAGGGAAGCTGCAGAGGAGGACCCCGGAATAGCGCGCACCGTGGCTTTCTGGGAGAAGGCAATCAAAAAGGGCTGCGAAGTCCTCTGAGCGCATATTCCTCATATTTAAATATCTTATCATTCCATTTCCTGCGGGGATTGAATGAAATATCTGGTGCTCTTATCCTTGGTGTTTGGAATTTTGCTCTCGCCTGCGTCCGCGCAACTGATACCTCCCTGCGTTCCGGGGACCAACGAATGCGTGAATGCCACGAGCTACATAACGTGCAGCGATTCTGCAACATGGGGCGACCCGCAGGATTGCGGGGAGGGCCTGGTTTGTACAGGTGGCCAGTGCATCAACCCGCACGGCATCGGCCCTGTGGTCGGCTGCAACCCGGGCACGAGGGAATGCGTGGATTCCACGAGCTACCATGTGTGCGGCGAGCGCGCGGTCTGGGGGCCCACTGAATACTGCCCATCGGGGCAGGAATGCTCCAACGGGCAGTGCATGGAGCGCCTGGGATGCCAGCCGGGCACGAGGGAATGCGTGGATTCCACGAGCTACCATGTGTGCGGCGAGCGCGCAGTATGGGAGCCGACGCAATACTGCGGCTCGGGGCAGACCTGTTCCGATGGCCAGTGCGTTCCTGCGCCTCAATGCAACTACCATGACACAAGGTGCTCGCCCACCGATGGAAACGAGGTGCAGAGGTGCAACTCGCAGGGCCAGTGGCAGGATTACAGGCACTGCAGCCATGGATGCAGCGACGGGGCATGCAGGGACTGCACCCCCGGGGATACGCAGTGCTATGATGACACCCATTACCAGACGTGCGACTCTGACGGCGAATGGGGTTCCAGGAAGAGCTGCGGAAGCGGGTACATATGCGACAGCGGAGACTGCATACATAGCTCGCAGGGTCCGTGCTCAAGGACCGGGGATACGCGCTGCTCCCCGGACAGCAATATGGAATTGCAGAAGTGCAGCAGCGGATACTGGCAGGATTACATCTACTGCCCGGACGGATGCGCATATGATATGTGCGTGCAATGCGGGACAGGAAACACCCAATGCGCGGATTCCACCCATTACCAGACCTGCGGAAGCCTGGGCCAGTGGGGCGCTCCAAGCGCCTGCCCGGCCGGACAGATATGCTCCGTAAATGAATGCCAGGCGCCATCCGGGGACCAGTGCGCCACCCCTGGAATAAAGAGATGCTCTCCAACCAATGCGAACATGGTCCAGCAGTGCAATGAGGACAATGTGTATGTGGATTACCTGCAATGCACCCAGGGATGCTACGACAGCCAGTGTGCGGAATGCGCACCTGGAACAACCGTATGCGCGGATGCGGATTCCTACCGCACATGCTCTGCGGATGGGCAGCTCTCAGACCCGGTTGACTGCGGAAGCGGCTACAGCTGCCACAACGGTGTATGCGAACTTGCGCCTGTTTGCACAGAAGGCCAGCGCAACTGCGTCTCGGACAGCATATACACATGCACAGGGGGGCAGTGGCAGCTTTTGTTGCACTGCCCGAGCGACAACGATTGCATGGAATCCGCGGGAACAGCCTACTGCCAGCCTGAAGCCCCGCCCTCTCCGCCCGCGCCTTCAGGCCCAACCGGCCTTGAGATGCTGCTTGGGGCGGGCGTAGTTGTGCTCGGCGCGGCGGTAATCTACTTTATTCTTTTCAGGAAGTAAATGAAGGCGGGATTCCCCGCCTTCCACATCTTTTTTAAAACATTTCCCTGCAACATAATTCCGTAGAGTCGTCAGTTCGATTTCTACCCGCACGTACTGCTTCACAGCAGGAGGGTGTGTATCTATGGACAAGAAGAAACTCCTGGACGCCATAAGCAAGGCGCTGGAAGAGAAAGGGAAAAGAAAGTTCGTCCAGTCCGTGGAATTTGTAATAAATTTCCGCGGGGTGGACTTCACAAAGCCCGAGAACAGGCTGAACCTGGACATCCCGCTTCCCAATGGAAAGGGGGGAAAGGAGCCGCAGGTAATCGTAATCGGGGACGAGAACTTCTGTGCAGAGGCAAAGAGGTCAGGGGCGGATGACATCCTCCTGCCGGGCGACCTTCCAGCGCTGGGCGCCGACCTCGCGAGGCTCAAGGCAGTTACCGCAAAATCAGTTTTCCTCGCCCAGCCGAACCAGATGGGCGCCGTTGCAAAGACGATAGGGCAGTATCTCGGTCCGAGGGGAAAAATACCGAAGCCGCTCGTCGGCAACATGAGGGATTCCATAGAACGGACCAAGAGGTCAATCAGAATTGCCTCAAAGGGAAAATACCTCCCGGTCGCGCATGCGCTGGTGGGAAGCGAGAGCATGGACCCGCACAAGATTGCGGAGAACATAGAGGCGGTTTACGAAGCGGTCACCAAGAAGGTGAGGCAGCCCAATGTAAAGGACGCTTATGTGAAGCTCACCATGGGCAAGCCCGTGAGGCTGACCGTCTAGAGGTGTTCATCATGGCAGAGAAGAACGAAAGGGCCGCAATAAAAAAGAAGAAGGCACAGGTGCAGGACATCCAGAAGGACATAAAGCATTACCCGAACCTTGTGCTCATAGACCTGAGGAATTTGCCGGACAAGCTGCTCCAGAGCATGAGGAAGAGGCTCCGCGCTGAGAGCCACGGGAAGGTCAGGATTGCGAAGTCCGCGGTCCTGAAGCGCGCCCTGGACGGGAGCGGAAAGCCCGCGAGCCTCTCCGAGCGCCTCAATATACCTGCAGCGCTTGTGCTCACAAACCTTTCCCCCCACAACCTAAATCAGATAGTGAAGGGGAACAAGCTGCAGATGGCTGCGAAGCCCGGGCAGGTCTCGCCCGCGGACATAATAGTGCCAGCAGGAGATACCGACTTGCCCGCAGGCCCCGCGCTCTCCGAACTGAAGACCGCCGGGGTGAATGTGCAGATCAAGGCGGGAAAGATTGCGGTAAATAAGGATTCCACGGTGGTGAAGAAGGGAGAGGTGATAACCCCGCAGAAGGCGAAGGCCCTCCAGACCCTGGGCATAAAGCCATTTGAGGCCGGGATGAACGTCCTGCTCGCATATGATGGGCAGTACATATACTCGCCCGAGCTGCTGGACATCTCCGCAGCCTCGCTTGCTCCGGAATTCCTTTCCTCGCTCGTGGATGCGATGAACCTTTCCGTGAACGCCAAATATCCATCCCCCCAGAGCATAGAGATGCTCTTGGTGGAGGCATACACGCAGGGAAGGAATGCCGGAATCAACGGCAATTTATATTCATCCGAGTCGATGGAGCAGCTTCTCTCCCTTGCCGCGAGGCAGGGGATGGCTCTTGAGGGCTTGGAGAAGAAATAGGTGATATGAATGACAAAAATAGACCCGTATTTGCATGCCGTGCTTCTCCTGCACGGCTCTGGGAAGGAAGTGACTGCGGAACACATAGCCGCGGTCCTGAAATCCGTAGGCGCGCACGCGGACGAGGCGAAGTGCAAGGTGCTGGCGGACGCGGTGAAGGGCGTGAATTTTGAGGACCTCCTCAAGAACATCTCCTTCGCGGCAGCGGCCCCTGCTGTGGCAGCGCCTGCAGCCGGTGCGGCACCGGCAAAGAAGGAGGAGAAGAAGGAAGAGGAAACCGCCGAAAAGAAGGAGGAGCAGGCCGCTGAAGGCCTCGCGTCCCTCTTCGGCTGAGTTCCTTTTCCCTTTCTTTTGTTTTTTTCTTTTCTATTCTATTTATGAAACCAGCAGGATTATCGTGGGCACTATTATCGCGCCCATAACGCTCGTCCTCTCCACATCCAGCTTCATGCATCCAATCCCGACTGCAATAGACGGCGCCAATACGGCCAGCCCCGGAATCCCATCTATCAGAAATGTGAGGATAATTACGTATGCAATCAGCATCTTATTGAGGATGGAGAAATCCAGCTCCGCAATCTTCCCAATCCATCTCCTTGCAAGATAGATTATCACGGCGGAAACCGCCACAGCAACCACAAATGCGGAAATAAGCTGCAGAAGGTTCGCCTGCACATCCGCCTGCTCCGCCGCCTGCGCGAGCGCGCCGACCCTCGCCTTCCCTAGGGTACTTGAGGTGGAGAAGGCGAAAACCGCCTCGCTCATCCCGATGGAGGAAACCAGCGCAAGGTAGGCCGGGGTGGCGAACGGGACGATTATGGATGCGAAGGAAGCCACCTGCGCTGGCGAGCTTATCCCCGGGAGCAAATCCGCGACCCATCCGAGCAAAACCCCTGCAAGCGCAAACCTTATGAAATCCAATTCGAGCTTCCCTTCTTTCTGTTCCGGGAGCTTTCCCTTTCCCCACAGGAGCATTGAGGAGATTGCAAACATCCCCCCGAAAAGGGGAAGGAACGGGTCCTCCATTCCGAAATTAAGCGAGGCACGCCCGAGCAGTCCCGAGAGAAGGAATATTGCCGCGAACATCAGTGGGTTTTTGCTCCTCCATGCAAGTATTACGGAAAGCACAACCAGTATCTGCGAGATGTAAGGGCTGATGCTCCCATAAACAATTGGGTAGAGGGCCTGCGCGAGGGGAAACAGCAGAACCGCGGCCAGCACCGCGATAAGCCCGGATGCGCACATAATCTTCAGCGCATCTATCCCTTTCCCCTCCTTCGTCATCCTCTGCCCCGGGAGCACGGAAACCGCTACCGCTTCGTCCGGAATCCCCAGGAATATGGAAGGCACAAAGGAGAACACCGCATGCGCCCCGAACATCGCAATTATCAGCACCGCCGCATCCTCGCCGGAAATCCCTATTCCCGAAAGCGCCGCGGCCAGGGTATTTGAATGCAGGCCCGGAATCAGCCCCGCCAGCATGCCCAGCAGTATCCCGGCCAGCAGAAGAAGCATATTCTACTCTCGCCCTCAGTTTCTTAATCCTTATCCAACCTATTCTTTCCATGAATTCTGCCGATTCAATCATCAGAAAGCACGCAATCCGGAACGCATACGAATACGGGAAGGCGAACCCCGGGAACGTGGTGGGCAAGGCAATCAACGAGTTCCCGGAACTTAAAAAGGACATGAAGAAAACAATGCAGAAGGTAAATGAAATCTGCAGGGAAGTGAATGCGCTACCGAAGGAAAAGCTGGAAAAGGAATTCGCAAAGCTCCCGAAGGGGGAGAAGAAGGAGGAGAAGGCGGAGATAGAAATCCCGGATGCAGTCCCGGGAAAGGTTGTAGTCCGCTACCCTCCCGAGCCCAACGGCTACCCGCACATAGGGCACGCGAAGGCCTTCTGCCTCTCCTGGACCATCGCCCGCAAATACAACGGAAAAATAATCCTCCGCTGGGACGATACCAACCCCGAGGCCGAGAAGCCGGAATTTGCCGAAGCAATCAGGGACGGCATAAAATGGCTCGGGCTGGACTGGGACGACGAGAAATACTGCAGCGACTACATGCCGGACATGTATAAGCTATGCGAGAAGCTCCTCTGGGAGGGCAACGCCTACGCCTGTTCATGCACGCAGGAGGAGATAGCGGGAGGCAGGGAGAAGCAGGAGAGGTGCGCATGCGGCTCACGCACCCCGCAGGAGAACCTCGAGGAATGGAAAAAGATGCTCAACGGAGCCACCCCCGAAGGCGGCGCAACGATACGCCTGAAGGGGGACATGGAATCCCAGAATACAGTAATGCGGGACCCGGCCTTGTTCCGCATAATAACCGCCCCCCATTACAGGCAGGGGCTGAAATACAGGGCATGGCCGACCTATGATTTCCAGGGGGCGGTAATGGATTCCCTTCTTGGCGTAACGCATCCGATACGCTCCAAGGAATACGAGCTTAGGGATGAGCTATACGAATTCCTTCTTAAGAAGCTGGGGATGCGCATCCCGAAGATGATTTCCATCTCCCGGCTCTCGATAAGGAATGCGCCGCTCTCCAAGCGCCTGCTCCGCCCGCTGGTTGAAAGCGGAAAGGTGACGGGCTGGGACGACCCCCGCCTCCCCACGCTGGAAGGCCTGAAGAGAAGGGGCATCCTCCCGGAAGCGATACGCAAATTCGTCCTTTCATTCGGAATAAGCAAGGTGGAGAGCGAGCCGGGCTGGGAAAAGCTCCTTGCGGAGAACAGGAAAATCCTGGACCCCGCCGCGCCCCATTTCTTCTTCGTGGCGAACCCCGTCAGGATGAGGATAAAGGGCGGGAAGAAAAAGAAAATCCGTGAGATGGAAGCGGGGAACGAAGTATGGATAAGCGGCAGCGATGCGAAGGATTTGGAGGAAGGGGAGACCATCCGGCTCAAGGATTTGTGCAATGTGAAGATAGAGAAAGCCGGGGAGGAGATTTCCGCCTCTTACTCCGGGGATGAGATAATAAAGGGCAAGAAAATACAGTGGGTTTCGGACAGGCTGGAATGCGAGGTCCTGAAGCCCGGGGACCTTGTGCTGGATTCCGGGGAATTCAACCCTTCCAGCCTCACAATAGACGGCGGATACTGCGAAAAATCCATCCATTCGCTTAGGGAGGGAGACGTAGTCCAATTCGAGAGGTACGGGTTCTGCAGGCTTGATTCCAAAAAGCCGCTGCGCTTCATATTTTCCTGCTGAGGTATCCGCATGCTTGCAAAAGAACAGAAAGAGAAGATAGCCGCCTTCTCCAAAAAATGCGTGGAGAAGAACGACCAGTGGCATAGGTTCGACCATCTGGAGCATGTTGCCCGCACTGCAGTCTTTCTGGCCAGAAAGGAAGGCGCCGACCCGGACGTGTGCGAGGTCGCGGCCCTCCTCCACGACATATGCAAGGCGGAGCCGGGGGACCACGGAACGAGGGGCGCATGCAAGGCGAGGGAGTTCCTTCTTTCCATCGGGATGAGCGGGGCATTCGCGGATGCGGTCGCGGAGGCAATCCATTTCCACGACAAGGATTGCGCGGACAGGAGCCCCGAGTCAGCGGTTTTGTGGGATGCGGACAAGCTTTTTATCCTCACTCCGCCCGGGTTTATTTCACGCGCGTGCGCCTATTGGGTGGCGAAGTTTGGCGCGGAGAAAGGGCTCAGGACAGCGATAGACGAATACTATTTTTTCCGTGAAAGGATGAACACAGGTTCCGCGAAAAAGATTGCAGGAAAATACGAAAAGGAAATGGGCCGGATAATAGAACTCCTTAGGCGAAAGCCCGGCTCGGAATTAAGTTGAGGCAGATGCTGGAAGACTTCTCCCCGGTGGAGCGTGTGGAGCCCGCGCGCAAGCCTGTCTTTTCAGAGTATCCTCTGCAGCCGTTCATAAAAGGGGTGTTTGAAGGCCGGGGAATAAAGCAATTGTACGAGCACCAGGCAAAGGGAATACAACTGGTGAGGGAAGGGAAGAATGTGGTGGTGGTCGCCCCCACCGCCGGCGGAAAGAGCGAGGTGTTCATCGTTCCCGCGGTGGAAGGCGCGCTTAAGGGCGGGAACACGCTCCTCCTTTACCCCACAAAGGCGCTTGCGAGAGACCAGCTGGAGCGCCTCCTCGAATTCCGCATCTACGGGGTCCGCACCGAGGTTTATGATGGCGACACCTCCCAGAATGCGAGGGAAAAGATAAGGGCGAACCCTCCGCAGATAATCATTTCCAATGTGGACATGCTCCACTTTATCCTGTTGCATAACCGCCTCTTCAACGCATTTTTCGAGAAACTCAAATATGTAGTATTGGATGAAATCCACATCTACAGCGGCGTCCTTGGCTCGCATGTTTACAACATCCTCTGGAGATTAAAGCGCCTCATGCGGAAAAAATACAAGAGGGAAATACAATTTATTGCAACCTCCGCAACAATAGGGAATGCGAAGGATTTTGCAGAAGAACTGGTCGGAGAAAAATTTGAATTGGTGGAGGGCACTTCCTCCCCCCGTTCCGAATTCCACCACTTCATCATAAACCCCGTGGACAGCTATCTTGTCGCCTCCCTGAAGGTTGCCCAGGAAATCGGCAGGAAGGCGCTCATATTCGGCAATTCCCATTCCACTGTGGAGAGGATAGGCCTCATTGCGGAGGGGATGGGCCTGGACCTGCGCGTCTACCGCTCAGGGCTTTCGCAGGAGGAGAGGAGGGCCGTGGAGAAGGAATTCCGGGAGGGGAGGGCAAGATTTCTTGCTTCCACTTCCGCCCTTGAGCTTGGGATGGACATGGGGGACACGGACGTTGTCATACTCGCCGGATTCCCCGGCACCGTGACGCGCGTGAAGCAGAGGCTGGGACGGTGCGGCAGGAAGGGGCAGAAGGCATACGGCATATTCGTGGCCAGGGAAAACCCCCTGGACCAGTATTATGTGGAGAATCCGGACCAGTATTTGTACGGGGACCCGGAGAATTGTTTTGTGAATCCAAAGAATGAGAAGGTAAGGAGGATGCATGTGCTCTCCGCAGCGAAGGACCTTATGCATTCTCCGGAAGAGATTGACGAGAATATCTCCCCAATCCTCGCCTCCCTCGCGGAAGAGGAACTGGTTAAGAAGTGGGGCTCCCTCATAAGCATCACAAAGGAAGGGGCGAAGCGCGCCCGCACCATGAACATCCGCAGCATCGGAGAAGCGGTGCGCATCTATGATTCCTCCCGCGAAAAATTCATCGGCGAACGGGATATGCACATGGCGATAAGCGAGCTTTTTGAGGGGGCGATTTATCTGCATGGGGGAAGGGCCTTTATGTCCCAGAAGCTGGACCTCGAGAGCAAAATCGCAACGGTCGAGCCCCTGGGAAGAAAGGTAGAGGAATATACCCACGCCCTCCGCACAAAAGAGGCGGAAGTAGTCGGGCAACTGGAAACGCGGGATTGCCTCGGCCATCCGCTCTCCTTCGGAAAAGTCCACATAGTGGACACGGTCTACGGATTCGCGATAAAGGATGCTTATTCCGGAACAAGGTTGGGCGAGCACCATTTTGAAACCCCTTACATATATGAATTCGATACCTATGCAATCTGGCTGGATGCGGATGGGCTGGTGCCCGTAATCCCGGACTTTGGTGACGGCTTGCACGCATTCGAGCACGTATCCATCTCAATGATGCCCGCAATCACAGGCGCAGACCCCAAGGAAATCGGCGGCATTTCCTATCCGACCGGAAGGATGTATGTGTATGATGGCATTCCGGATGGGAATGGGATAACGCACATAGTTTATGGGAAATTCGAGTCCGTAACCAGGATGGCACTTGACAGATTGGAAAAATGCCCGTGCGAAAAGGGCTGCCCAAAATGCATCCTGGACCCGATGTGCGGAAATGACAATAGATACCTGGACAAGGAGAGCGGGAAGATGATTGCAGAAGAGCTTCTCAAAAAGCATTAGAGGTCCGAAATGTCCCTCCCAATCATCTTTGCCTCTTCCCACCCAATCGTATAGCTTCCCTGCGCCTCCCTAAATACGGAAAGAGGAACAAAAACCCACCTCTCCCTCTTCCTTCTCCATGCAATGAATGTGGTAATCCCCGCGCTCTCCGTCCATTTCCTCAGATTCTCAAACTGGTCCCTCTTAATCGCCAGCCTGTCGTTCTCCCACGCCTTGCTCTCAATCGCATAATGCGCGGAGCTCTTGAAAGCCAGCAAATCCGGAGATAACGAATTCACCCCGCTCCCCGCTGCGCGCACCACCATGAAGCCGCGGTCCGAGAACATCTTTATGAGCTCTCTCTCCGCCCCCGCGCCCTTCCTGTAATGGTACATTCAGCACCTCACCTCTCCCTTTTCAGCATCGACTTCCACGGCCATTCCGGTTTTCATGAATGAGTACATGTCCTTCTCCAGCATATCCAGCATGGGGATTTTGGAGATTATTGCCCCCACCGCAATAATAGTTTCCGCCTCCAGATTGATGATTGCAAGGGGCGCGACCCCGTTCTTCTTGAGCTGGAGCAGAACATACGAGCCAACAGTAGAGCCCTTCCCCCTCGGGAAAACCAACACTCTCCCCGCAACGCTCTGTCCCTCCAGCTCGTGCCCCTTCTCGATTACAATCCCGGTCTTCGGGTCCACGCTTCCCAGGAATGAGATGGGGTCCATCGTAACCAGTGCAGGCCCCTTCGCATACCCTTTTGAAATAACCCTTCCCTTCACGATCATTTTTTCGCCTTCTTTTTTCCGCTCCCTTCAAATTGCAGCAAATCCCTCAATTTCGCGAAATGGACCTTCTGCTGGCACATGGTGGGCAGGTACTTTACCGCCTTCGCGGAATTAACTCCCGTGCTCCTGAAGCCCATCTCCTCCATGGGCGAAACAACCATGCACGTGTCCGCGACCAATTTTCCGCCTGCTTTCTCAATTATTCCGTTCAGTCCCTGCCTGACCGCAATCTCCTTGACTACGCGGGAAACGCAAATCCAGAGCGGCTTCTTCAGTTTCTTACCGCCGACCATCTCCGCTATTTCCTTAATCTCATCCAGGGATGCATGCGGGCAACCGGTAGTGATTATGTCCTCTTCCGGGCTCTCGTCCAGCGTCTTCCTCATCCTCCCCATTTCGGATTCGTCCGCAATAATCTCTTCCGCCCCATCCCGCACCTTCCATTCCGGAGTGATTCCTTCAATAAAGAATAATGAATTTGAGCCGAACGCCGCCATCGCCGCACCCAGGTACTTAAGCTCATCCTCGTTTGCTTTCTTTATGCCCCTGAATGCAACCACCCTTCCGCGTGCAACCCCGCCCGCAATCGCCCCCAGCACCCCGAAATCGCTCCTGTCCGGAAGCGGAACCTTCACATCCACTACCAGGTCCGCAATCCTGTTTTCCTCCAGGTGCATCCCATAGTTGGGCGTTACTCCGCAGATTGCCGCGCAGAGGGCGGAAGGCCCCCCCTCCCGGTTAGTGTGTGCTCCCAAAACCGAGTTCGCAAACACTACCGCAGAGCTTTCAGCCCAAGCAATATGCTCTCCAACCTTTGGGCGCACCCCGATAAGATAAGGGGTGCATGTGCACGTGGGCTTCATCCCCATGGAAGTGTACGCATCCAAAATCGCAATCTGCTTCTCCGCAAATTCCTTCGGGACCCTCATGGATTCCCATTCCTGCGAATCCATCCCGATTGGGTTCAGGTATGCCGAAACTTCTACCTTTGTTCCCTTCTCCGCCAAATCCCGCAAATACTCCAGCCCCGCATCCCCTATAGTCTTGTACGAAACGCCCGAAATCTGCGCAGAACTTACCGGAACCATATTCTTGGCGCCATAGATTTTCGCAAGCGCGAGCAGGATTTCCATCGCCTGCTGCTTGCCCGGCCCGCATTCGCCATTCAGCATGCGCCTTTCATTTTTTGTAAGTTTTAGTTCCATCAGAAATAATCCTCCACTTTCACTTTTTTGTACTTCGCCCTGTAGAACGCTTCCCTATTTTTCAAAGGAGCGGTTGCGTCCACCCCTACTTTAGTGGTTTCCCTTGTTTCCGGGTTCGCGGAAGGGTCAAGGGATGAGCCCTTCTCATGCGGCTTCACCACCAGCCCGCGGTCGCCCTGGAAACGGGTGGCAATTGCCCACTCCACTTCCTCCATCTTATGGATATCCACGTCGTCATCCACAACAACCACATGCTTCATGGATGCATGCCCCTTGAACGCCGCTTCTATTGCTTTCTTTCCATCGTCCTCATGCTTCTTATGGATAGAAACAACCCCGTGCAGCCACGAGCACCCTCCCGGAGTGATGCTCGCTCCCTTGCACTCCGCGACCTTGCTCACCTCATTGAAAATAGTGGGCTCGCGGGGCATCCCCATCAATACTTTGTGCTCCAT
This sequence comes from Microcaldota archaeon, assembly GCA_040753215.1. Taxonomy (GTDB): domain Archaea; phylum Micrarchaeota; class Micrarchaeia; order Anstonellales; family Bilamarchaeaceae; genus CAIXOA01. The sequence goes on from JBFMEZ010000015.1 coordinate 17,009, forward strand.
CCCGCCCGGCAGCAGCACATGGAACAATGCATCCTTCTGCGCATGTATCTTCTTCACTTCCATCACGCGCTGCCTGCGCACAATGTCATAAGTATCCGTCAAATCCACGAACGGCCCCTCATTCACAAGCTCGCGCGTAATCCTCCCTTCAAATACGAATTCGACTTCGGAAGGAACCTCTATCCCGTTCGGCAGTTTCACAGTCTCAAAAGGGGCGAGGGAATTCGCTATTTCCAATTCGTTGCTTCCTATACCGGTAGAAATCGCGGAAGCAAGCAATACATTTATCGGTGCTCCGATGATAACCGCAACATCCAATTCCCCTCCTGCGCGCTCAATAAATGCATCCAGGTGCCTCGGAAGAATGCGCACAGCCATCCTGTTCCCGTCCAGCTGCATCATCCGGTGGAAGGAGCAGTTTGTTCCGTATTCCGGGTCCTTCGCCACAACCACCCCGGAGCAGATGTACGGGCCGCCGTCTTTCTCCGTATGGAACGGAATCGGCAAATCATCCAGCGAAGAAGCAGTGGTTTCAAGCGCGGGCGAATTCTTTGCCGGTTTTGGTTTGCTCGGCCTGCTTATTGCATCCATCAGTTTTTTTGTTATCTCATCCACCCTGCACCCAAGATACTGCGCAACCAGTTCCCGCGTTGCAAACACATTCCCCACAGCCGCAAACTTCGCCCCTCCCACATCCGGCGCAAGAATGGGCGTATCTTCCCGCGCCTTCATCAGCGCCGCAAGCTCCAGATTCTTGGACACTTTTTTCTTTATGCGCAGGAGCTGCTTCCCCTGCTCAAGTTCCTTTATAAAATCGCGGAAAGAACCTTTCAAGATTTCCACCTCTTATACAGATTGTGCTTTACCCCAGCCTGGTCCAGCACCTTCCCCACCATGAAATCCACGAGCTGGGAAACCTCTTTATGCTTTGCGTAAAATCCAGGAGAAGCAGGCATTATCACGGCTCCAGCCAGTGAAGCGCGCGCCATATTCTCTATCGCCACTAATGAGAGCGGCGTCTCCCTAACCAGAAGTATGAGTTTCTTCCTCTCCTTGAGCATAACTTCCGCCGCACGCTCAATCAATCCTTTCCCGGTCCCGTTCGCCACATTGCCCAGGGTCTTCAGCGAGCAGGGCGCAATTATCATCACATCCGGCGAATTGCTTCCAGATGCGAAAGGCGCATCAATCTCGCTCTCCTTAAAATCTGCCTTCGGTAGCTTCACGCCTTCATACTTCGCGACTTTTCTGGCGGGCCCGCTTACCACTACATATACGGCGTGCCCGAGCTTCCTGAGCGCCTCCACCAGCCGCACCCCATAAGTGGTGCCGGACGCGCCGCTTATCGCGACAACTATGCGCATAATGGAATTCCTTAGCCCTTCTTTTTTAACCTTCCCTTATGTATTCTTTATATGCAGGTGCTAAAACTGGGCGGCTCCGTGCTCACAAAAAAGCAGGGATACATGGAGCTGGACCAGAAGAACATAGATTCGCTGGCAAAAATGCTGGGCGGCGTCTGGAAGTCCGGGGTGCGGGACTTCATCCTCATCCACGGCGCGGGCTCGTTCGGCCACCCCCTCGTGCTCAAATACGGATTGGGAAAGGGGGTGCGCACCGCGGAGCAAAAAGCATCCATGGCCCTCACGCACTCCGCCTGCTCCCGCCTCTCCCTTGCGCTGGTTGATGCGCTGGCGAAGAACGGGGTTCCGGCGGTTACGGTTCCGCCCATTGCAATCGGGAGGCTGGAGAGAGGGAGGATATGCAGGCTGGAGCCGGAGATTGTGGAGGAGCTCCGCTTCAACGGCTTCCTCCCGGTGCTGCATGGCGACATGATGCTGGACGATGAACTTGGCGGCGCGGTGTGCTCCGGAGACCAGCTCGTTTCCTGGTTCGGCAGGGATGCGGAGCGCGTGATTCTCGGGACTGATGTTGATGGGATTATCGCAGATGGGAAAGTTGTCCCGCGGATAACAAAGGCAAATCTCACCGAAACCCTCAGGCACGTGAAGGGCGCGGAGGCCGCGGACGTAACAGGGGGGATGAGGGGAAAGCTGGAGGAGCTTCTAAAGATAGGGAAGCCCGCTTACATAGCGAATGCCCTGCACCCCGAAAGGATAGAAAAGCTTCTTAAGGGGGAAAAAGCCCTCTGCACCCTCGTAGACTAGAATACTTATAAACACTATTAACCATATTATAGCCCATGGACGAAAACGGCAGCGGAGCCGGAAGGCCGAAAATGCCGCCTCCTCCCGGGCAGAGGCAGGCAGCCAGGCCGCCCCCGCCACCGGCTGCGAGGAAGGCCACGCTTACCGGGATGCCTGCATGCGAGCCGCTTCCCTCCGCGCAAAAGCCGGCTCCGGAGCAGCCAGCCAAAAATACATTCAGGGAAATCCTGGGGGAACCCGCCTATTCAAAAATGGTCGCCGCGCTCAGGATGATGTGCGGCTCCTGCGGAATCCAGATGTCCGAATTCCAGAGGCAGGGCGATTCGCTGCTTTTCCGCGGGCAGAGGATTGCGGCGGTGGAGGATGGAGGGATAAAGATACCTCTGGCAGCCTTCGGGGATGAGAATAAGGTTTATGCGCGCCTCTACTCGCTCATAGAAAGCGGCGCGCTGCCCGCAGGCGCGCTCGCGGGCCTTCCAGCGCTTCCGCCGGGGCTTTTCATACAGGTAACCGCCGCCGGCTTCGGGCTCACTTATAATCCGGGCCTGCAGGCGGCTCCGCAATCCGCCCTTTCTGACAGGATGCTGCTGAACGTGTGCAAGGTGCTGGGGCTCATCCAGGAGACAGACGCCGACTACAAAGGCATCATTTCTGTGAAGGGCGACACGGTCGTGGTTTCTTCGGGAGGGGTTTTGAGGGAAATAGCCAGCGGCACTAATGAGATGCGGATTTATTTCAATGCCCTCGGATGGAATGAAGAACCGGTGGGAACCCCAAACTCCAATGGCGCAATAAGGTTCGAAGGCCTGGCGGGCCAGGGCGGCGCCGAGGGGAAGGGCGGAAAACAGGACGCGAAGAAAAACCTTGAGACAAAGAAGTCGGCCTTCACCAGGGAGGTCCTTAAGAGATGCGGCGGCTGGGGGACAAGCAGCGGTGGCGGCGCCATACATTTCACTGTTGCGAGGCACGTATTCTTCCTCATCACGGAAAGGGAGGTATCCTTTTGCGCCTCCAACAGGCAGGACGGGCAACCTTCCATTTATTTAACCTTGCAGCTGTAGCACCTGCATGAGAAATGCATTGCTCGTTCTTGCCATCGGGTTTCTTCTTTTCGGGTGCATAGTCCAGGAGGAGAGGCGGGCCGAAATCGTGCCGGGGGAGAACGCGAGCCCGCCTGCGCAGGAGCCGCAGCAGCCGGGGGAAACCCCTGCGCTGAATGAAAGCGCCCTTCCCGAGCCAACGGAGGCGAGCCCGGAGGTGAACATCTCCGTTGAGAGGATGGAGACGGAGGTGGAAAACGTGACCGAGAAGGAGTATTTCGGAATAGAGTTTGACGGCTACACCCTCCTTCTTGAAGACCTCGCGCCGCAGGGGGCCGGATACTGCGCGCTAATAAAAATAGTGAAGATAAACGGCACCATGATGCAGGAGTTCGACCGTGCGCAAATCTGCCCCGGGGAGAGCCACTACTGGGTTTCCCCCGGGATGCACAGGTACAGGATAAAGGTCATTGAAACAGCCGCGGGCTACTCAAACAATGTCGCATGGGCGAACATAATAGTATATAGCTAGAGGGTTGCAAGATTTATCCTTAATCCTTTATTCTGCGCCTTCGCCCTGTTCATTACAATAGTTGCAGTAACTATATCCTGTATTCCCAATCCGGTGGAGTCGAATACGGTAATCTCGGAATCCCCCTCCCTTCCCTTCTTTTTCCCTGCAACAATCTCCCCAAGCTCCGCGTGGATGTCCTTCCTCCCAATCAGCTTTTTGGAGATGGGAACGTTTATCTCCCCGGAATGGGATGCCTGCTCCCAGTCGTCTATCACAATCATGCTCCTCTTCAGGATTTCCGGCTCCAGCTCCTCTTTCCCAGGCGCGTCAGCGCCAATCGCGTTTATGTGCATCCCTTCGTGAACCCATTCGTTCTTCACAATCGGCTGGTGCACTGGGGTAGTGGTCACAAGGATGTCCGAATCCGCACAGGCCCTCTTTGCGTCCGCCATCTCCGCCTCCTCGGCCTCAAGCCCGAGGGCCTGCGCGAACTTCACGAATTCTTCGGTGTGCTTCCTGCTGTGGTCCAGCGCATAGACCTTCCTTATCTTCATCACTTCCCTGTGCGCAAGGAGCTGGGTGTGCGCCTGCACCCCTGTCCCGATGAATGCGACATTCTTTGCATTCTTCTTTGCGAGGTATTTGGTTGCGATCCCGCCTGCCGCCCCGGTCCTCATTGCGGTGAGCCACGAGCCGCCCATCACCGCAAGGGGTGCTCCGCTCTCCGTATCAATCAGAATCACGGTCGCGAGCACGGTGGGAATATTCTTCTCCCTGGGATTGTTGGGAAAAACCGTAACGGCCTTCAGCCCGCTCTGCTTCAGGTTCTTGAGGTATGCGGGCATCACCCTCAAATCGCCCGCAGGGTACATTATGTACATCTTGGGCGGCATCTCCACGTTCCCGAGCCCCTTCTCCCTGAATGCGCCCTCCACAGCCGGGAGCACGTCCTTCATCTGCAGGATTTCTTTAACAAGTTTTTCTTCCAGGATTAAGGTTTCTGCCATCTGAACACCCGTAATGCCCCATCTTTCCAAATAAGGAATAAAAAGCTTCACATCTCTTCTTCGGAACCAGGCGCCTCCGGCTTCAATTTCTCCCCGGGCTTCATGCGCGGGGGGAGCAGCTCCTTCTCCGCCTTCGCCACCGCGGCCGCAAGGAGGTAATTCCCTATCGCCCTCGCAACCATGAAAGCCAGCTCTTCCTTCTCCTTCGCATCGCACTGCACAACGCAGCCGGGGAGCGCGGGGACGTATGCGATGATGCAGCCCTCCTGCGGAAGGACGGCCACCTCATACCCCTCGACTTTTATTTTCCTCATCCCTTCACACCCGCAGCGCGCAGCCTTTCCGGGGCGATTCCCGCCTGCCAGAAAAGGATGCAAAGCGCCGGAATCTCATACGCCATTGTGCCATGAAGCAGCAGGATACTTTCCGCCTCGCCGCCCTCCCCTCTTCTTATGCAGGCATTCACACCGGAGGCGATGGGCGTCACATAATAGCCGAGCCCTTCGAACAGCCGTTCCAGCATCTTCGGGTCCCTCAGCCCGCTGAAATCCAGTTTCTTATACGGGTCAACCGCCCTGTCGGGCCTTTCGGAACTCCACTGACTTATGGTCCTGCCTATCAGCGCATCCAGCCCCGCCGTCTCTGCAATCTCCCGGAAGTTCCGGAAAAGCGCGGCAGGGTCCTTTTCATAATCAAGCCCCTTCGGCTTCCTGTCCCCGAAAACCCTGTCTATCACGCCTATCTTTTCATGCAGGAGTATGAGCGCGGGGTAGAAATCTGAGCTGGCGAGGAAATCCGGCACCTTCGAGAAGAAAGGCACGTAGGCCCTCCGGGGGAGCATTTCCAGCACCTTCGCGTGCCTTCTGGAGAATTCCTCCTCTCCAATCGCACCGGCCACCCTTTCCATGTCCCTCTCACTGGTTATGCCCAGGCTCCGGAATTTCCTCCTGGCCTCTTCGGAAACAATCATCCTGAGCTCAGGCTGCCCGGGCACCGGGAAATTCTTCTTCCCCGCGCCTTTTTCCTCCGGCGCAGCGCCGGCCTTCCCGAACCGAATCTCCCTTGCCTCCGCAGCAGCGCAGAGCGCCCTTATGATCTCCTCCGCCTTCCTCAACTGCTTCGCAGGGAGCTTTTTCTTTTTCGTGCCCTGCAGGATCGCATAAATAGCATGCAGGCTTGTCCTTCCGCTGAGCGCAAAATCCGGCTTTAGGGAAGACAGGAATCCGCTTATCTCCCCATAAAGCTCCGGGCTGAGCGAGCCCGCCTTCATCCTCTTCAGTCCCTTGAACTCCTCCATAAGCACTTACCTCCGTAGGGGTTTTTATTCGCTTCCCTGCAATTATCCACCCATGTTTGAAGGCCTGCAAAAGTGCGCAATCTGCAATGCGGAGCTTTCCCATGGGGAGGGGCAGAAGCACGTGGACCTGCACGGGTTTACGCACGCCTTCTGCGGAAGGTGCGTGCAGGATACGCACCAGGTGAAGCTGAAGCTCGGGCTGAAGCTCTAATCCTCATAAAGGTGGTCGAATGGCGAATCCCAAACATATCCCTGCGCGGGCTGCAGACGGCATAGGCAGCCATCCGAGGGCGAGATGGGGGCTTTTCCGCGACGGTTCTTCCGCAAAGAAGCTGGAGGCGGAGGGCCGGCTTTTTGAAGCGGGAATTGCGTATGTGGAATGCGGGAAGCACAGCAATGCGCTGAGGATGGTCCGCGCCATCCTTGCCGATGGTTTTCAGTCCCCGGTTTCCGGTTCTGAAAGCAGCTGTCTGCGGGCTGCGCGCATAATAATCGCCCTCTGGAAAAGCACGGGCGACGACGGGTGGCGGCTGTGCGCGGAGCGGCTGGGCAGGAAGGCGCAGGAGGAAGGGAATCTGGAGGATGCTGCGCTGATTTTTGAGGAGGCGGGCTTTGGGCATGCGGCCGCGCTTGCAAGGAAAAACCTGCGGCTTTCCACATGGTCCGATTCTATAGGTAAATAGATAGCGCAAGAATCCCGTGTATTATCGCAACTATCAATCCTGCAACCGCAAGCCGCGAGGGTGCCGCCCAGCCGGCGGGGGCCCTCACGCCCCGGTATTTTATGAAGAAATTAAGTATTGCCGCGGAAAGGAAAAGGAGCAATGCGAGCAATCCCATCCAGACAACAAGCGGCTTGCCCAATACTGCAGTATAAGCAATTCCCTTCAGGAATTCCAGCACTTCCTCACCGCACCACAATTACTGTTCCGTGCATGTACGGGTGTGGGGCGCACGAATATTCATAAGTCCCGGGGTCTTCCGTGAACGTGTGCCAGTAGGGACCCCCGCCCTTCGCGATGTAGGGCGAATCAATCACGCCTATCATCCTGACCGTATGGGGGACGCCATCCTCATTCACCCAGAATACGGCATTTCCCTGCCTCACGGTAACTTCCGCAGGCACGAATTCGAAATTCCTTATGTATACAGTAACATCGCCTTCGCCCGGAGTTGGCTGCTCTATGCCCACTACTGCCCCTCCGGTCCCGCCTCTTGCAGTTTCCTGTCCCCCATTTCCGGTTCCCTGTTCCCCGTTTCCTGTTCCGGTGGTTTCGCCGACTCCCACAACCTGTCCCCCGGTTCCAGTTTCCTGTTCCCCGTTTCCAGTTGCCGGCTGCCCATTTCCGGTTTCCTGTTCCCAGTTCCCGGTTTCCTGCTGGGCGCACCCGAGCAAGAGGATTCCGAATACAAGCAACGAAAATATCCTGTTCATGCATCTATTCGCTGCGAAAGAAGCTTTATAAATCTTATTCTTGTAACCCTCCCCATGAGAGCTACATATATTATGCTGGTTCTGTTGGTTTTGGGGGTTGGTTTTTCCCAAGTTCCTTTCGGCCCGGGAACTCCGAATGATTGTTCTAATCCTATGACCGGTCCG